>CAZAMP010000015.1:38893-87622 GCA_964486455.1 uncultured bacterium
CGCGTGGACCTACTCTTTGCCTGAGTGCGGTTACCCCGCTTTTTGGGGGGGGTGCGGGCGGGTCGTGCGAGGCGCGGTAAGCGATGGAGCAAACGAGGATCCGCCGGCTCCCCGCACGCCTTCGTAGACCGGCGATCAGGGAATGTGATACCCGAGCGACACGCGATGACTGTTGCCCAGATCGTCGCTGTACGGCACGAACGCGTATCCGAAGCGCAGCCGGTCCTTGTTGAGCTTCAGACCGAACGACAGGTCCTCGGTGTCCAGACCCGACCGATAGCCCACGCTCAAGGAACCCACGTTTCGGTAGTCGTAGCGGACGCCGAATAGCACATTCAGGTCTTCGCCTCGGACCTTGCGCGCCTCGAGCGCCACGGCCACGTCGCCATCCATCAGCTCCAGACCCGGCCGGTAGGTCGCCCCGCCCTGCATGATGAGTGGCAGAGCGAAGAACTCACCACCGATCACCGTCTGATCACCCGAGAGCGAAACCGCGATCTGCTCGTCGAAGGCCATGTCGCCGCCGAGGTTCTTCACCACTCCCCCGACCGCGAGACGATCGGTGTGGTACTGGGCGCCAAAATCGAAGGCCAGCCCTTGAGCGATGTGGTCGCTACGCGTCGCCATCGGATCGCCGATGTACTCGCGCAGATACTTGACGCTGAACCCGCTCGTAAAATGATCCGCGAAGCGGCCGAGTCCGCCCGAGAAGAGACCGTTGAAATCGAACGCGTAAGCGAGAGAGAACGCGAGGTCGCTGTAGCCGAAGTTCCCGGTGAAGCTGCCGTCCACGTCACGACCCTCGAGATCGCTCGTGAAGAGACCGTTGAACGAAAGCCCGACGCCATGGCGGCCGAGCGTGCGCGCGACAGCCGCGTACTCCAGCCGCAGGTCGGCAATGAACTCGTTGTGCATCACCAGGATGTCCGTCCCGGATGTCCTGGCCAGACCCGCAGGGTTCCAGTACGTCGCTGTTGCATCGGTCACCTGGCTCGAATACGCGTATCCCATTCCGACCGCGTCCGTGCCGGCACCGACCTTCAAAAACGGCAGAATGTTCTCGCCCGCGCCCGCGTGCGCGGCACCGGCCATGGCGGCGAGTCCGAGCACCACCAAAGCGCTCATCGCGATCATCTGCTTCATGCCTTGCCTCGTTCCTTCATGATCCGAAAAGGTCACCGCACGACGGCCAGCTTGCCGACGATCGACTGCACGGTCGATCCTTGGGTCACGGCGAGCCGATAGACGTAGAGCCCCGGCGCGACCGCGTTGCCGTCGCTATTCTCCCCGTCCCAGAGGACGAGATTGTCGACCCCCTCGTTGACGCTTCCGTGAAGCTTCCGGACTTCCATACCGGTGAGATCGTAGACGCGGATCTCCACGCGATCAATGGACGGCCCGAGAAGATAGTGAAATCTTGTGCCGTCCCGTCCGGCGGGATTCGGCTGACAGTAAACGTCTCTCACCATGTCAACCCCTTGGAGCACATCGTGAGAGCTGGCCCCGATCGTGGCATTGCGCGCCGCATCGCGGCGATACATCGGCCACTCATCGAGATGAGACTCGAATCCGGTCCCGAGGTTCCATAGAGTTGCCCGGGTCCACATGATGTCCCCTTCGACTGCGTACGGTGCCTCGACCGCGAACACGGACGTTTGACCACTGCCCTGAAAGTCGCCGACGACGGGAACCGAGCCGGGGGCCGACTGAACCGGCCAGCCCGGTAGGATCTCGCTCCTCCCCGCCCCCGCGGCGACCGCGGCGATCCGTCCGTCGCTGAACACGCCGATCAGCTCCAGGCGTCCGTCCGCGTCCACATCGGCAACAAGCGGCGCCGGATGCGGTTCGATGTAGTCGAAGTACACGTCTTCCGGCGAATCGAGCGTCTTGGGCCACCCGGGCTTATGCACACCGTTGTAGTTGATCACATGGAGAGATCCGCCCGTGCCTACGACCAACACGTCGTTGTATCCATCGGCGTCGACGTCCGCCGCCGAAACGCCGGTTCCCGCAATCGCCGCGACATCCACCGGCCAACCCGAAACCGCGTCCAGACCCGGGACCCCTCCTCCCGTCAGACGGTAGACGTGCACGCGGCCGTCATCGCCGACGGTCAGGATCTCCCAATCGCCGTCGCGATCGAGGTCGGAAGCAGCGGGAGCCCCGAATACGATGGATGCATCGCCCGCCCGTGCGGACACGGGAGCCAGCTCGTCGCTCAAAAGCGTCACGGCAAGCCCGCCCGCGGAGAGCGGCTGCACACAGACCGGCCGATCACCGCTCCAGACCACGACGGGCGCCGTCGCAACCGCGCTCGACACCGGTAACTCGGAGATCTGATCGGACGCGGCGAAGTCCACGACCCACATCTTCCCGTTGGCAGAGCCAGCGTCATCATCGTCCGAACCGATGATGAGCTCGAGATCGTCCGATCGATCGACATCCGCGAGCACACCGTCGACGCCCCCGATGGAGTCGACCGTGGCGAAGAGACCGTCCGCGTGACCTTGATACGGAGCACCGTCCGACTCCCACACGTAGATTCCGCCCGCGGCCGTCGGTACGACGATCTCCAAGCCGTCCTCGTCGTCGATGTCCCCCACGAGCGGGGATCCGGAGACGGTCGTGCCGATGTCCTTCTGGAAGTACAGCGTCCCGTCGGCGCGAAGCACGCTCAGTGAGCCCGACGACCCCATGACGATGAACTCCGCCTCGCCGTCCGCATCGAGATCTGCAGACGATGGCTGCGTCCCGATGACCCCGTCCGGGAGCTCGACGGGCCAGCCTTCGGCTACCGCGGGCGCATCCTCGATACCGCCGCTCTTGAACTGCAGTGTGAAGGTCATCACCGTATCGGCGGCGCTGATGTTCGTGATCCACACGTCGCTCGGCCCCCCGAACGACGATTTCGACGACGGAACGCTCATCGGCGTGAAGGCATCGTTGTTGTCGGCCCGAAATGCGTCATCCGGACTACCGAACGACAGCAGGCTGTAGATATCGAATTCCAAATCCTGTAGGCCGTCGGCTTCCTCGAGATCGATGCCCATGTGGTGCGGATCCGCGTTCACGCGATTGAACGGAAAGCCGAACGTCACGACCGACTCGTCGATGTGCCAGATGTAGACGCCGGCCGCTTCTCGGGTGGTGTCCTGGGGAGTGCCCGGAATCGTGTTGGGCGTGTAGAAATTGAATTCGGCGCCGGCGTAGGAATCCGTCCAGAACGTGAACGTCGTGTCGGGGAGGTTTCCCCTTACCCAATCGAACTTGCCGTTGCTGTTCGGATCCGGCTTTCGGCAGTTGACCAGGAAGTACTCATCCCCGCTGAGCGGGATCCACGCGAGTGTCGTGTCTTCCGCCGCCGGCCGGTCTTTCTCGATATAGGTGAGCGTAACCGTTCGCCCCTCATCCGGCGCCGCGTCGAAAGGCACGGGATCCAACCATCCCGCGTACATGCGGCACCAGGCGCTGGGCTCGGCCGGAACGTATCCTCGGGCGTTCCAGGTGCCGGCCGCCATCAGGCAAAACGCCCCGAGACCGCTCGACGGGTCGTCGGGCGTGGTGTCGTAGAGATCCGGCCAACCCGCGACGACGTGACCGAGCTCGTGCGTGAAGACGCCGATCAGACTGAAGTCATAGCCGTCCTGCTGCTCGGTTTCCGGGAGAAGGGCGGCGCCCTCCACGTAGATCGTGTCCCCGGCCGCGGTCGTGTCGTTGGTCGGGATCCCGGGGACATCTCGTCCCAGGGAGTCGCTCATGACGAAGCTGATGAGCGCCTGCGGGAAATATGCGGACCACACCTGGGTTTCGCTGTCGCGTTCAACGTCCGACTCCTGCCCCGCGCCGGCGTGGATCACGCCGATGCCGTCGTAGTCCGCGAAGTCCACCATGCCGTCGGCCGCCGCGACCGCGTCCCAGATGAGCTTGGTGCCTCGCTCCCCGAAGAGATCGTCGTTGCCGTAATAGCGCATGCGAAACGGCAACGTGAAAACTGTGTCGGGGATGGTAGTCTGGATGGTCGACTTCCCGTACGAGACGTCCGCATAGAACTCTTCGCAGTAGCGCATGACCTTCCGGAAGTAGGGAACGAGAAGCGTGTCACGATCGACGTTCCCCAGCCCGGTTGTGTCGATCGCGGACGTGTCGAACGCGACATCCGCGAACGCCGCTAGCAGCATGAGGACCCGGGTGGTGTCGGCCGGCTGGAACAGTCTCTTCGCGGCGGTCGGATCGAGTTGAAACTCATTCAGCGCTGGGGCCCATTCCTGAAACGGCGGACGATCGTTCTTCTCAGGAACGGGTGGTGCGAGGCAAAACGTCGGGGCGCCGCGGGGGCCGAGACCGGTCGGAGCAGGCAGCGTTCGGATCTCGCGCACCGGACGATCACCGTCGATCGTCGCGAGCAGCGCGATCAACAGAACCGGCGTGGCGGCCCAAGCGCGTCGCCGACTGATCCGTCGCTTCAGCGATTCAAACCGCAACACACCTCCTATCCGGACGTGTCCCGATGGCCGGGCCGCCGGTGGCAAGTTCAGCAAACTGAGACAGACGGAAAGCGCGACGCCTCGGTCCGCTCCCGGTTGAAGATGCTTCAACAGGTGGTATGGAAACGCCAGCGCATACTAGAGATTGCATACACCGAGGGTCAAGGTGTTGCTCCATGAATCGGCGCCGCAGGCGGGCCGGAATCGTCGATCGCGCGGTTTCCGGACAGCGAAACCCCGGCCGCGCTCGGGATGTGCGGCCGGGGCCGGGTCCGAGGGAGCATCAGCGCTTACGTGACGGCTTCGTCGGCTTCGTCGACGTGTCCCTCTTCCGATTCGACTCCGTCGGGCGAGTCCTCTTCTCGGTCCGGATCACGCGCCGTTCAGCCGGAGGCGGTCGGCGATCGTTCCTGTCGCGGGTTTGCACGCGCTCCACGTCCCGATCGTGCGGCCTCCGGTCTCGGCGGCTCACCACGCGATCGTCCGGCTTCCGGTCTCGGCGGCTCACCACACGATCGTCCGGCAACGGGCGGTCCCGCCCACCGCGCCCACCGAAATGACGGACCAGGTTTTGACGACCGTCCTTGGAGGACCAGCGGGTCTTCGTGTGCCGATAGCGGACCGGGGCCGACGAACGCTTCCAATAGACGTACCGGGGGTAGCAGCGATGCGGCCGGTAGCAGTCACGCCACCACGGATCCATGCGAATGTCGAACACCATGCACATGTCCGCGTAGGGGTCGTACCACCCGCTGTAGTGGCAGTCCGAACAGATGTATCGCGGGTAGTAGTGGGGTCGATTGATGCAGAACGTTGCCGTTCCGAAGCCGAATGACGCCGGACCACACCACGACGGGATGATCAGCGCCCGGAGCGACGCCAGACCCATGAACGGGTCACCGACGACGAGTCCGTAGCGGCGAAGAATGCGATCCTCCGACCAGCTCCAGTGACCCGGAGGGAGGTAGGCATGATGGTAGCCGGGCCGGAGCCAGTCCGGCATCCGGTGACCCATCGGCTCGCGACACGCGAGCACCTGGATGTAGGCAATCCCCTCGCTGCCGCGCACCCTGAGCGCCGGAGCGTCGATCGCGTAGACGACGCCGGCCCGGGCCCGCTCGGGGGCACCGGATCCGTAAGGATGCAGCAAGTGCACGGCGCCGTCCGTTTCGACAAGGACGGCCACGACGTAGGCATCCCGGCTGGTTCGATAGTACAACTCGACGGTCTCACCATCCCGGTAGACGGCTTCGTCACCGCGATTGGTCCAGACCTCGACATGAATGTCGGATTCATGCACGGCATCGTCGTAGCCGATGCCGGCCAGGGCCGGGCTTGAAACGAAGAGCAGGCAGGCCGCGACCACGTGTGTGACGATTCCGCGTGTCATGACACATCCTCCTCAGCCGAACTCAACCGGGGGCGCGGCCCGGATCGGCGTTGCGGAAGGAGTTCGGGATTGCCCGTGTCCTCCTGGTAAGCCCAGTCAACCACCACGCGTCTATCGTCCACCTCCACCACCCGCATCTTCGCGAAGTGATTATCGCGGGTCCAAATGATGTAGACATGGCCCGGGATTGCCTCGACATAGCCGCTCGCCGACCACCCGCCGTCGGGAGCCCACGTCACGTCGTCGAAACCCGCGTAGCCCGCGTCCTGGATGTCGGTCGCGTAGTCCGGCACCGCCAAGTAGGGCACATCCTCGAACCAGTCGTAGAAAACATCCGTTCGCTCGTCATCCCAGTGGCGACGCCGGAACGCTGAGAAGTCGTAGCCCGAGTAGTCGGCGTCATCGCCGTCGGCCTCATAAAGCGGAAGGTCGAAACCTTCGGGCCGCGGCGTGTCGTAGATGACCTCATCGTTGAGCTCACTCTCGTTACCACTGTCATCGAGAGCGCTCACGCCGTAGTAGTACGTCACCCCGTTGCCTGTGGCTCTGTGCTCATATGTGACATCGGTGGTGAATCCGAGCAGCGTGTACGGGCCGTATGGGTCGCGGCTCACGTAGACGCGGTAGCCGTCCAGATCAGGTTCCTGGTTGGGATACCATTCGAGATAGACGGCCAGGTCGCCCGTGATGCTGGTAACTCCAACGGGCGGGAGCGGTGGAACAACGTCGCACCGCGTGCAGTGAGAGTCGGGATCCTCGAGACAGCCAGCGGTCAGGAGAAGCCCGAGCGCGAAGGCGATCAGCTCGCGTCTCATCGGGGCCTCCTCGTGTTTGGGACGCCAGGGGCACCGGCGGCCTGCCTCCTCGTTAACGAAACCTTACTCCGCCACCCCGAGGGGTGGCGTGGGGTGGGTAAGCGTTTCGTCCGATGCCCCCGCATCCACTGCGCATCCTCAATTGCACCTCCCGTGCCAGACGCGCGCGACATCTGAAGGATGCGGACGTCAGCACCTATCACCATGTGTGACAATAGATTACTGGCGCGTGATTCAGTCGATGGCGATGCGCGGCGCGCGGAGTGTGGCGGGACAGTGTGGCGGCGGTGCGGCGGTTGTTGCGTGCCTGCAACAGTCCTAGAGGGTAGTCTGGAAGACTGATACCATCGGATGGATCAGCGCGCGGGTCCAAGGAGAGCATCGGTAGCGCGGGTCAGGCGGAGTGGGCACAAAAACCCAGAGGGACCCGACCTCAATCAAACGGCCACAGCCTGGACATCCCCCAATTTCTGGTCTGAACCGTTAGAGGCAAGTCCCTCTGGGAACCTAAGTCCGAACCGATCGGCTAAACAAGCGTCGGGACGCTCCACCCTCTCGCTTGCTCATGTATCGGGGCCTGTTACAAGGCCGATCGGTTCGGAAAACTCTTGGAGCTTCCACCTCCAAACCTATCCTCCTGCATTCGCACGAGTCATGCCACCCGGCCGAGATGAACCGTTTCCGATTCGCAATTCATAACTTACTGTAAATAAACGAGTTCAGTGGGGGACCATTCAGAAGTTCAAACGGCGTTCGCCTTCCACCAGAGCCTGAACTATCAATATTCTTGATAGGGGAATGAGGCCGCGTGTAACTCTGGGAACCACATAGCACTAAACTGTTAAGCAAATTAATAGGGGGGTAAAAAGAAATCTTCGAAGTTCGAAAGCCTACTGACCTTCGAGGCCGAACGCCTTGATCTTCGATAGCAGGGTGGGATAGCTGACCTTCAGACGCCGGGAGACTTCGCTCTTGTTTCCGCCACACGCCCTGAGTGTCCGCGCGATCAGCTGACGCTCAACCGATCGCACCGCGTCCTTGAGCGAGTCGCCTCCGGACCCCTCCTCGCCGGGCTCCCCGGCGACATCGCGCGGGAGATGTTCAACTCCGAGACGCTCGACGTCATCGGCCATGACCACGAGCCGGCGAATCACCTTCTCGAGTTCGCGCACGTTGCCCGGCCATGCATGGGCCTCCAACACGTTCTGCAACTCGGTGGACACTTCGACATGCTCACAGCCCATCTCTCTCGCGAAGTTGCTCGCGAAGTGCTGGGCCAGAAGACTGATGTCCTCCCGCCGCTCGCGGAGCGGAGGAACCCGAATGGCGATGTCGTTGAGCCGATAGTAGAGATCATCGAGAAACTCACCGCTGCGCATGACGTCGTTCAGGTCGCGATTGGTGGCGGAGATGATCCTGGCATCCACGCGCTTCCAGCGATTGGCCCCCACGGGGCGAATCTCACGGTGGTCGAGCACATGCAGCAGCTTCGCCTGAACCGTTCTCGAGGTCTTGTCGACCTCGTCGAGGAAGATCGTCCCGCCCTCGGCTTCCTCGAACAGCCCTCGCTTCGTCTTCACGGCGCCGGTGAAGGCTCCGGTCACGTGGCCGAACAGCTCGCTCTCCAGAAGGCTCTCCGGCAGGGCGGCGCAATTCACCTGCACGAACGACCGATCACGCCGGCGGCCCGACTCGTGAATCGCGCGGGCGATCAATCCCTTGCCCGTTCCGGTCTCTCCCTCGAGAAGAACGCTGGCCGGACTGTCCGCGACTTTTTGTACGACCTGAAGGATGGAATGCATCTCGGCGCTATTCGTCACAATGGGGCGTGTGAATCGCCCTCCATCCAGCCCGCGCAACATCTCGTCGCGCTCCCGCATGACTTGCTTGCGCTCGAACGCGAGAACGGAGATCGCGGCGACCTCCGCCAGCAACGCGGTGAGCTTCAGATCGGCCTGGCGGTACGGCCCGACAATGTGCTTACGGCTACGATCGAGGTAAAGAACGCCCCAGATGTCGCTCGGCAGGCAGAGCGGCGCGACGACCACGCCGGCGACCTCGCGGAGTGGACCGCGCGTGCCGAGCTCTCCCGCCGTACGCACCGTCGGCAAACCGTCTTCCATGCTCGAACGCACGACATCCTCGATGGCCGCCATCAGCTCATCGGCGCGAGTTCCGTTGACGCCCTTGGCCGCAAGGATCTTGAGCGACGACTGATCGGGGCCCTTGGCCAGTATCGCACGGTCTGAAGACGTGCGCCGGAGCGCCAGCGACAGGAGCTCCCCCATGGCGGCGTCGAGATCCACACCGTCACGGAACAGACGGTGCAGCTCACGACTTGCGCTGACCGCGTCACTGCTCTCGAGCGTCGATTGGTGGCGACGATCCAGCTTGGCCTTGAGCCGCATCTGATTTTCGAGCAGCGAGTTCTCCGACGAAGCCTCGACGTAGGCTCCGGCCGATCGGAGCAGCCTCTCCGCCTGATCGAGACGACCGAGGCGAATGTCGTTTCGGGTGGCCTCTAGCAGAACCTCCGCGATGTAGCCCGGGATCTCGAGTGTATCGAAGCGGGATCTGGCCGCGGAAAGATGCGTTGCGATCTCGTCGCGCTCGGCGTCATCCGGCGTGACGGACAGAAGCGTGGCGGCGATCGCCAAATGGGTCTGCGCTTCCTCGAACACCGCCTCGGCCTTTTGGAGACCCTTGATGGCCACCTGAAGCTGCGCATAGCCGTCCTCGACACGGCCCGAAAGCACGCTGCAAAGCCCGACGATTCGTTGGGCCAACGCCTGCTCCGTCACATCCCCGATGGCCTCGGAAACGCGAACCGCCCGCTGGGCAACCTCTTGGGCTAGCTCGATCTCACCCGACGCGAAGCGCGCATCGGCCAGACGCCGGAGGACCTCGGCGCTGAGATCACCGCCGGGCGCAAGCGCTTCGGCCTTCCCGAGCGCTCTCTCGAGAATCGCGATGGCCCTCTTCGGATTTCCAGTGGCCGTCAGCAGCTCCGCCTGGAATTCCTCGGCGAGAATGGCCTCGCGGCCGTAGCCGCGTTCACGCGCGATCGAGCCGGCCTCGCGATAGTACGCCTCCGCCTTGGAGTATTCCCGACAGCGAAGGTGAAGGTTCCCGGAAGCCAGCAGCGTCTTCGAGAGCCTGCCCGGGTTGTCCAGCTCGCGCGCGATCTGGGTCGCCCGCAGTAGTTGGGAGCGCGCCCGGTCCCATTCACCGAGCCGCGTATGGATGATGCCGAGATTGAGGCGCGTCGCGGCCTTCCGGTCATAGGCGCCGACTTCGTCTGAGATCTCGAGGGCCCTGTGAAGCAGAGAGATTGCCTCTCTTAGCCTAAACATCCGCTTCCGATTGAGTCCCAGGTGGTTGTATGCCTGGGACGCGCCCCGGCGATCCCCGACGCTTTGGAAGAGACCAAGCGCCTTCTCGAAGGCGGAGCCCGCCTCGTCGAGCTGACCCAGCCTATGGAAGGAGTGACCCAGTGCAAGGTAGACGCGCCCTTGAAAGGTGACGTCATCGTCTTCTCGGGCGTCGTGAAGGGATCGGATGGAAGATCGGCAGACTCGGATGGCTTCCGGATAATCACCCGACATCGCGAGCAGCATGCCGCGCCGGCCGGCGATGTGAGCTCGTGCGAGATCGTCGATGTCGGGGCCGGCGAACCTCTCCGCCTCCTCGATCGCGGTCGTCGCCTCGTCTATGCCGCCGCGAAGGATCTGGCAATCGGCGATGCGCAGGGAGACGATGACCCCGCGAGGGTCAGGTTCTTGGCCCCCACCGAGTTGGTCGCGTGCCGTAAAGAAAGTGCCTAGCGCTTCACCATAGCTTTCGGCGCAGAGATGCAGCTCTCCGAGGTGAAGCAGTTGCTGAAACGACCACTTCTCATCGGACGGTGACCGTGTTGGCCTACTCTCTCTTGTCGGGACATCCCGACTAGCATCCATCTGAGTCTGGCCCCTTTGCTCAATGGATGTCGCCATGTCAGACTCACCGTGCCCAACAAAGCTCAACCCCTCGTCTGCCCGGCAGGCAGCCTACCTAGCAGGGAAAACGATGAAGACAGTTCCCCACACTAGACGGCGGAACCAATCTTCGAGCTGGACAGTGGGTGGGTCAAACGCGCCGATTTCCCAGAAATCGTCCGGGTCGCCCTCATCTCCTGAGCAATCTGGCGGCTGGTGGTCGGGTCCCGGAAACTCGTTTGCGGGATCTTCGGGATCCGCCTCTCCGCTGCCCCCCGTTGCCAGTGCCGGACCGGCAACGCCCAGTGCCAGGAAGATGAATAACCCGAGGCTTATGCTGGCAATCAGTCTGCCGCGCATAGGCTCGTCCTCCGTTCGTTTGAGGTGCAGTGTTCGCTGCGACACACGAAAGCGTCGCGACGATCACCCTGCGTCGGCGCTACAGGCCCCTGCATGCGCAGACGGCCCTCATCAGGATGAAGTCGTCTTGTGAAAGGAGGTGGAAGTACTTGCAGTCTACCAGCATTCCGCAGGGTCGTCAAGGCCGGGACGTTCGGCGAGCGTCCCACGCCTCACAGCAGGTAGTCCTCGAGCTCACCGGCCTCCCGGCTCACTCCGCGGCGGGCCGGCGCCTGCTGAGATCGCCCCATAAGAAGCAGGAATAGCGGACGCAGTGCCGGTTCGTACTCGGGAGGGGGACAGAGCAGAAGCGTTCGGCGCCCGCTTCTCCGGACGGCGACCAATCCCGCGTCTCGCAGCACACGGACATGACGAGAGACAGCCGGCTGGGAAATCCCAAGAGCGTCGGCGAGCGCTTGTATGTGAAGCGGCCCCGCAAGCAACAGCAGAACCATCTGATAACGATGCGCGTCTCCGAGCGCCCTGAACACGTCTCTCATGCGGCAAGTGTAATCCCAGCCGCCCGGGACCACAACCCGCCGCGTTTGACGCTGTCGGAAAGGGCTGATACGCTGGTGCGCTCTCGGACCGGCGTCGGCCACCGATCCATTTGCGCTCCAGAGGATCCCACCGGATGAACGACTATCACACCGGACCCAACATATTGGGCCTCCTCCCTGAGGAGGTCGAAGCCTTGATACCGTCGGGATTCCGGACACCGTTCCGCGCTCGGCAGCTCATGGCCTGGATCTACCGTCACGGCCTCACCCGATTCGAGGAGATGACGAATCTCCCGAAGGTGTTTCGGACTCATGCGGCGGAGAACTACACAGTCGGCACGATGGAGATGCTGGCGGAGAGAGTGTCAACTACCGGCGACGCCACCAAGTATCTCTGGCAACTCGAGGACAACGAGCGGACCGAATCCGTTTACCTGGTCCTGCCGACGCGGGAGACCTTCTGCATCTCGTCTCAGGTGGGGTGCGCCTACGGGTGCAGCTTCTGCGCCACCGCCACCATGGGGTTCAAGCGCCATCTCACCTCGACGGAGATCATCGAGCAGGTCTTCCGAATGCGGGAAGCGCTCAGGGCCGCTTCGGCGCTGCCCCCCTCGTTCAACCTGGTCTTCATGGGCATGGGCGAACCGCTCGCCAACTACGACGCCGTCGTGGATGCCATCAGGCGGCTCGTTCATCCCGAGGGCATGGGGCTGGGCGAGAAGCGCATCACCGTTTCCACGGTCGGCCTCGCCCCGGAGATCCGGAGGCTCGCGGAAGAACGTTTCCGCGTGGGTCTCGCCATCTCTTTGAATGCGACAACGGACGAACAGCGCAGCCGCCTCATGCCGGTGACGCGGAAGCACTCGATCGCGGACGTCATGGATGCGGCCCTGGCGTACGTGGAACAAACCGGCCGCCGGGTGACGCTGGAATACGTGTTGATGGCGGGGATCAACGATTCGCAGGATGACGCGGACCGGCTCGCCCGCATCGCCCGTGGTCTGCCGTGCAAGATCAATCTGATCCCATTTAACCCGTTCCCCGGATCCCGGATCGATCGACCTGACGAGGAGACGCTCCGTCTCTTCGCCGAGCGCTTGATGCCGCAGGCTCCGGCGGTCACACTGAGAAGTAGCCGCGGCCTGGACATCGCCGCGGCGTGCGGACAGCTCGCTCTCATGACATGACGAGCCGAAGGTGGCTGCGAACAACACGCTGAAAAACCTGTTTCCCTGGCGGCGCTCGCTTCGCGCGCGGCTGACGCTGCTATTCGCCGCGCTCGGTCTCGTTCCCGCCGTCGTCGTGGGCTATTTCGTGCTCCGCAACCTCACGCAGGGCATGGATGTCTGGGAGAGCCCGGGTGTAACCGCGACGATGGAAAGCGTGCGCATGGTGGCGAAGACCTCGGTCAACAAGCTCGTCACCACGCTCTCGGCGCATGCCCGTTCCGTCCTTCAGACACAGGACCTCTCCGCCGCGCTCGCGAATCACGACGATGCGGCGGTATCGCTACTGGACCGCCTGCACACCGACTCCGAGGTGGATCTCGTTGCGCTCTTCGCGGATCGTGGCGACGAGTGGGTCCAGGAGATCATGATCTGCGCGGATACGCTCACGCTCTCGAGCCGAGACGTCGACCTTTCGCTTCAGCTCACGAGCCATCAGACCCGCGATGAAGGCTATCTCGTTGCGGCGTTCCCGTTCGAAGCCCGCGAGACGCGTTACGCGCTGCTTCTGGGCTATCGTCTCGGCCCGGAATACATCCCCCACCTGGAATCGATCGCCGCCGGCCTCACCTACTACAGCCAGCTCGGCCTAATCAAGGAAGAGACGCGGCATTCGGCCTTGCTCACGGCGGGACTCGTGACGCTGGTCGCGTTGGCGGTCGCGCTGGTCGCGGGCCGGTGGGTCGCGCGGGGCGTGAGCCGTCCCGTGGAAAACCTGGTCGCCGGAATGCAGCAGCTCGCCCAGGGTGAGCGCGTTCGGGTCCAAGCCCGGGGAACGGATGAGCTTCGCTACCTGACGCAGGCATTCAATCGAATGGCCGGCGAGCTCGAAGAGAGTCGTCTGGAGCTCGCGCGTGCCGAACGCCTCGAAGCGTGGCAGGAGATGGCCCGTCGCGTCGCGCACGAGATCCGAAATCCACTCACGCCGATCACCTTCGCGCTACATCGCCTGCAACGACTCGCGACGGCCGAAGAAACACCGCAGAGCGACAAGATGAAAGACTCCGTCAACGCGATCCTCGAAGAGGTGGAAGGCCTGAAGTCACTCGCCGGTGTATTCAGTGATTTCGCGCGCCTACCGAAACCCGAGCCCGTGATCGCGCAGCTGAACGACCTGGTTCGGAGCGTCGCCGAGCTCGTCGAGGCTCAGGGGACCCGGATCGTCCTCGACCTGCAGCCGGATCTTCCCGAGACCATGGTCGACCGGAAGGGAATGCGCCGCGTGCTGATGAACCTCGTGAAGAACGCTCAGGAATCCGGGGCGGATGAGTTGCATGTTAGGACTTGGGTCCATGATCGGATAGGATCGGGATCGATCCTCAGCGAACAGTCCAGACTGGGGCCGGGCTCCAGGCGTGGTCTGCTGCAAGAGGAGCATGTCGTGGTCGGCGTAGCCGATACCGGCCCCGGCATCCCGAAGGAAGCGCTGGATCGCATCTTCGAGCCGGATTACACCACCAAGCGGGAAGGCAGCGGTCTGGGACTGGCGGTCGTCTGCCGGATCATCGCGCAAAACGCGGGCGCATTGGTCGTGAAGCCGGGTGACGAACGCGGAGTGGAAATGCAGGTGCACCTCCCCTACCCGCCGGCGGGTTCGGTTCAATGAACACAGCCGGCCAGCGACAGAACACGATCCTCGTCGTGGACGACGAGACCTCGGTTCGAAGCGCCGTGATCGGTTTCCTCGAGGACGAGGATTATCGCGCGATCGGAGCCTCGACGGGCCCCGACGCGTTGGCGACGCTCGACGATCAGCAGATCGACCTCGTGCTCCTCGATGTCTGGATGAAGGACATGGATGGCCTCGAGGTGCTGCAGGCGCTCCGGCAGCGCTGGCCCGAGCTTCCCGTTCTGATGATGAGCGGGCACGGCTCGATCGATCTCGCGGTCCGCGCCACGCGCGAGGGTGCGTACGACTTCCTCGAGAAACCGCTCGTCCCGGAAAAGCTGGCCATCACGATCTCGCGCGCCCTCGAGCACCGCACGAGCCTCCGCACGCAGGAGATGCTGCGGGAGGACCTCGTCGCGGGCCACCAGCTGATCGGTGAAAGCGCCCCCATGGAAAAGCTGCGCGAGGAGATCGGTCGCGTGGCCGCGTCGGACGGACGCGTTCTGATCGTGGGCGAAAACGGCTCCGGGAAGGAGCTCGTTGCGCGCGCCATTCACGAGATGAGCGGCCGTTCGGCCGGTCCCTTCGTCCGCCTCAATTCGGCCGCTATTCCGCGAGACCTCGTCGAGAGCGAGTTGTTTGGCTACGAGAAGGGCGCTTTCACGGGCGCGACGGCGCGCAAGCGCGGAAAGCTGGAGCTGGCGGACCGCGGCACGCTCTTCCTCGATGAGGTCGGCGACATGGACGCGGCCGCGCAGGCGAAGCTGCTACGGGCGCTCGAATCCGGAGAGGTGGAGCGACTGGGAGGCACCAATCCCGTTCGTTTCGACGTCCGCGTGTTGGCCGCAACGAACAAAGACCTGAAGAAAGAGATCCACGACGGGAACTTCCGCGAGGATCTTTACTACCGCCTCGCCGTCATCCCGCTGTTCGTCCCACCGCTCCGGGAGCGGGGCGGCGACATCGTTATCCTGGCCAAACACTTTGTGCGACACTACTGCCAGGAGCAGGCGAGACCGGTGAAGGAGTTCTCCCCCGAAGCGCTCAACCTTCTCAGCGCGCACCGTTGGACGGGAAACGTGCGAGAGCTCCGCAATCTCATGGAACGGCTGGCCATCATGACGGAAGCGACGCGCATCGACGCGCCGGATCTCGGCCCACTGCTGGATCTCGCGGTACTGCCGTCCTCGGATTCGGTCGAAAGCTCCGGGTCGCTGAAGCAGCGCTTGGAGCAACAGGAGAAGCAAATACTCCTGAGAGAGCTCGCGGCGACGGGCTGGAACGTGTCGGAGAGCGCCCGGCGCCTGGGGATCGACCGCGCGAGTCTCCATCGGAAGATTCGCCGCTACGATCTGCGCAAGGAGAATCATGACGGCATGGAGTAGACGTTCGAGGCCGGCATCCCGCCTCATTGCCGCTCTGGCCGTGCTGGTGACCGCCCTTGTCCCGTCGCCGTCCCTGGCGGAGGAGACGGAAGAGGAGAGCGCGCCCGACACGACGCGCAGGAAACCCGCGCCGGCGATCATCGTCTACGAAAGGCCGGAAGACGATGCGAAGACCCGCGAGGAGATCGAGAAGGCAATCTGGGCAAAGCCGGACGACATCCATCCGCAGGTGACCCGAATCGACAAGGAAGGCAAGTCGGTCAGCCTCGATTTCGTCCCGACGTACAACCGCGTAGACGAGCTGGTGCTCGGGGCAACGGTCACCTTCGAGCATCGCGTCAAGGTCCGCCCGAAGCTCAAGCTCCACGGCGCGTACGTAAGCGGACGCGACCGCTTCCAGTACCGGTGCGACTTCGAGCAGCCCGTGATGGGAAGAGACCGTGTCGTGCTCGGCGTGAGTCTCTATGACGAGACCGCCATCTTCACCGACCTAACGAACCGGGTGTCGAACGCGGAGAACACGCTGGCCGCGTTGATCTTCCGTGAAGACTTCCGTCACTACTTCGCTCATGAGGGATTCGAGGCTTTCGCAGGGATCCGCTTCACTCCCGGCGTGAGCGTTGGGCTGAGCTATATCGACGAACGCGATGAAGCGCTCCGGTCATCCACCAACGGAAGCATCGGACTGCTCCGACGGGATGCGAGTTTCAGGGACAACCCCGCCGCCGAGGCCGGACGGATGCGTTCGTGGACCACCGGGTTGAGCGTCGAGACACCACCGGGTCCCCGACCACCGGCCCTGCATCACCGTCATGAACTGACCTATGAGTCGTCCGGCGAACGGGCGGGTGGCGACTTCGCGTTCACGCGATGGATCGGTGAGCTGCGTTTCAGGCTCCGATTGGCGCCCGACCAGGAAGTGGCGCTTCGAGTAAAAGCCGGAGGGTTGAGATCAGGCAGGCTGCCGCTCCAGCGGGCATTCTATCTCGGCGGTATCGGCTCCCTAAGAGCACACACGTTTGGGGGATTGGTCGGGGACTACGTCTACCTCACCAACCTGGAGTACGCCTTCGGCGTTTACGGAGGCTTTCAGGCGGTGATCTTTCAGGACGTCGGCACCACGTGGACCGATCGGGCGAGATTGTCCGAAACGAGACCCGAGCTCGACGCCGGCGTAGCTCTCCGAAATCGAACGGGGCGATTCAGAATCAACTTCGCGAGGGATCTGAGGGGGAGCCCCACGCCCGTGGTGACGGTCAGGATCTCACAACCTTTCTGAGCGCCGCCCCCGAGAGCGCTGGCAACGATGACGGAACTCGATCGCAAAAACCTCGAGCGGACGCACGTGAGGCGATCAACGTGGATCGTCCTGGTCGTCACGCTATTGCTTGCCTGCGCTCTCGACTCGTCCTCCGCCGACGACGGGGCCACGGCGACCGTGGATCGGGTCTGGATCCAAGGCGACAGCCTCTACGTCGACTTCGAGATCACCGGGCTCTTCACCGACCACATCCGTAACGGTCTCGCGCGCGGATTGCCTATGACCTACTCGTACGTCCTCGAGCTCTGGCGCGAGCGGTCGGGATGGTGGGATGCGCTCGAATCGCGGGGCATTTGCGAGTTCAAGATCCAGCGCAGCGTCTGGGATGATCTCTATATGCTCGACGATCGCCTCGGAAAAAACCTCTCCTTCCAGGAGATCGAATCGCTCGAGCGGCATCTGTGCGCGCGGGAGGGGGAAGCCGTGGCCTCGATTAGGGAGCTTCGGGCCGACAAGTCTTACTACGTCGTCCTCATCCCGACGTTGCGGCCCCTAACGATCGAGGACATCCGCGAAGTGGAAGCGTGGCTGACCGGCGAGTTCGAAGAAGGTCGCAAGAAGACCGGGCTCTCGACCGTGGGGCGTCTTCCGAGGATGATCTTCGGCGTATTCGTCGATCTCGCGGGTCTCGGCGACAAGTCGATCCTGGCCAGAAGCGGCGCGTTTCGCGTCGCCCACCTGCCTCAGGATGCCACGATCGATGGCTACTCTGACACGAACACGAAGCACAGCCTCGACTAGCGGATCAGGTGCCTTCCGGGCCCTGCGGCGCCGACTGGAAGAGCGGCTGGTTCGGCGCAGGGGCCGCGCGCTTCTCCCGATCCTCCCCGAATCGCGACGTGAAGAGCGCGCCTGTGCCGATGCACACGAACACAAGCTGAACGCCGATCCCGATCGTTCCGACCGTGAGCGCGGCAAACGTCGAGGCCGTGTACGTGAGCGCCGCAATGAGCAGAATCGCGTGAAGAAGTAGGCCGGTCAGAAGCCCCGGAAATACCTGTCGTTCGAATGGACCTCGACGAAGAATGAGCTGCCCGAACCGGATCCCGGCGAGCACCTGCCCGAGCTGTGCCACGAGCCACCACAACACCCCGCCCAGGAGCGCGAGCGGCGCGCCGATCAAGGTGACCGTGAGCAGAAAAATGACGATCTGGCTGACCACATGGAAAGCCAGTCCCACCCAGAACGACCAGAATGGACGTTCGGCCACCTCCTCGATCATTCGCGTCGTGTTCTTTCGGAGAACGGTTCCGAGGATGACACAGATCACCACGTAGATCCCGAACGACATCGCCACCAACAGCAGGAGGATATTCGAGGCGGGCAGCAGTGGCCCCCACATCGGCAGAAAGCCGATACTGACGATCTCACCGGTGACTTCCGCACCGTGTTGCTGGACGTGTCCGCCGATCGCGACCACATCGCCCCTGCAGACGGCCTCTGGATCAAGGTCGGCGGACCCGCCGATCGCAACGACGTTGCCACCCACGTGTCCCCGGACCTCCACACCCCCGCCGATGGCGACGCAGTCCCCCTCAACGTTCCCGTCGACGACGATGCTTCCCCCGATGACGACCGCGGCCCCCTCGATGTGCTCGTCCTCTCCGATCGTCAGGTCGGTGCCCCACAGGACACGGTCGTGGCTCCCATGCTTCCCACGGATTTCCCACGAACCGGCGCGCGGGCGCTTGCGGCCAATGTAGATTCGAGCCTCGTCGTCCTTCAGGATCAAGGTCCCGTCTTCGCCGAGCTCGATCTGTTCTTCGCCCTCGAGCACGATGGCATCATCGTCCTGAGCGGAAGGGTCGGTATCCGCTTCGGCTTCGATGACGATGATCGGTTCTTCGGAGTCTTCGGCGGCCGCGCCGCTCGGCGCGACGACCACCAGGCAGACCATTGCGAGATACCGTAGGCCGGAAGCGTAGCGCATGTTCACTGTCCATCCTCCTGTCCGGGATCTTCAACTATCTCCTACGGATCTGGGATGTGGACGGTTTCTCAAGGTTTCGCCGGGTTTCCATCGAGATCAGCCTACTCACCCTCCGTCTCCTCGGAGAGCTTCGTTCGCAGGAGCCGGTGGGCCCGATGGAGACGCGCCTTGACCGTTCCGAGCGGTATGCCGAGCTCTTCGGATATCTCCTCGTACGACAGATCAGCCTTGTGCCGCAGCAGGATCACCACCCGGTAACGGGGCGGAAGGGAGCGCAACAAGACATCGAGCTGCTGGCCACGGAACTTGCCGGCAAACACCTCGTCAGGCAGCGGCCTGCCGTCGATCAGCTCAATCCGGGGCCGGCTGTCTTCCCCCTCGTATGTATCGTGTATCGAAACGGTCGCGAGCTTCTTCTTGCGATAGTAGTCGATGCAAAGGTTCGACGTGATCTTGAAGATCCAGCTGGAGAATGGTCGCGAGGAGTCGTAGCAGTGAAGCGAGCGAAACGCGCGAATGAAGACCTCCTGGGCGAGGTCCCTGGCGTCCTCACGATTCCCCACCATCCTGTAAGCAATGGAGTACACCGCGCGACGGTAGCGGCGCACTAACTCTTGGTAAGCCTGCTGGTCTCCTTCAAGACAGCGGCCTACTGTCGCGGCATCATCCTCGGGCACGCAGTCTGCTCCACACCGGGCTGCCGGTCGATTCGACCAAGTGACTCTATCAGCGACCGAGCCTAGGGCCGGCGCGGACTAGGAGTCAAGCCGAGGCCGTTTCGGGTTGACCTCACAAAGGCGACAGGATAGCGTGCCGCAAACGATTCGGCCACAATTCGGAGGCGTTGGCGATGACGATGATCGAGTTCATTCAAGGGCGCGAGATACTCGATTCTCGCGGCAATCCCACCGTAGAGGTAGACGTCTTCCTAGAAGGTGGCGCCTCCGGGCGCGCTCTGATCCCGTCGGGAGCTTCGACCGGTATACACGAGGCGCACGAGCTCCGTGACAAGGACGGCAAGCGCTTCGGGGGCAAGGGAGTGATCAAGGCCGTTCAGAACGTAAACGATGTGATCGGCCCGAAGCTCCGTGGCGAGGACGCGGTCGATCAGACCCTCATCGATCGGATTCTGTGCGAGCTGGACGGCACACGCACCAAGGAGAATTTGGGCGCGAACGCAATCCTCGGCGTCTCGCTGGCCTCGGCCCGTGCTGCCGCCGAAGCGCTCGAGTTACCGCTCTACCGCTACCTTGGTGGGGTGAACGCCAAGATCCTGCCGATCCCGATGATGAACGTGCTAAACGGCGGCGAGCACGCCGACAACACCGTCGATTTCCAGGAGTTCATGATCTTCCCGATTGGGGCACCGTCTTTCGCCGAAGCCATTCGGATGGGCTCGGAAGTGTTCCACGCTCTCAAGGGCGTGCTCAAGGAAGACGGACTGGCCACCAGCGTCGGTGACGAGGGAGGCTTCGCCCCCAACCTCGAGAGCAACGAGGCGGCGCTGGGCGCGATCATGAAAGCCATCGAGAAGAGCGGCTACAAGCCCGGCGAAGAGATCGCCCTGACGATGGATGTCGCGGCAAGCTCTTTCTACAAGGACGGCAAGTACGTGCTTGCCGGCGAAGGACGGACGGTCACCGCGGAAGAGCTGAACGCGATGTATGTCGAGCTCGTCAGCCGTTATCCGATCGTCTCGATCGAGGACGGGATGGCCGAGGACGATTGGGACGGGTTCAAGCTGCACACCGAGGCGCTCGGCGACAAGATCCAGCTCGTCGGCGATGACCTCTTCGTCACCAACACGGAGCGATTGCAGCGCGGGATCGACGAGAAGATCTGCAACTCCATCCTCATCAAGGTCAATCAGATCGGGACGCTCACCGAGACGCTCGACGCAATCGAGCTGGGCCGCCGCAACGGCTATACCTCGATCATCTCGCACCGATCGGGCGAGACCGAGGACACGACCATCGCGGACCTGGCGGTCGCGACCGGCGTCGGCTTCATCAAGACCGGATCCGCCTCGCGATCTGAGCGAATAGCCAAGTACAACCAGCTGCTACGAATCGAGGAAGAGCTGGCGGAGTGCGCCGTGTTCCCGGGGCGCCGCGCGTTCTTCAATCTCGGCTGGAAATGAGATTCGCGTGAGTCGACGTAGGGGCCCCATTTTGCCGCAAGGGGTGTTTGACCGCCTCCGGCGCCGTCTGGCCGGAGGTCTCTCCTCCCGGGCATCCCGGCAGCCGGAGCGTTCCCCCGTCCTGCGCCGCCCACTCCCGGGCGCGCGGCGACACGTGAACGTGAAGCGCCTGCTGCTCTTGGCGGCAGCGGGCTGGGTCTTCTACACGCTCCTGGCGGGCGACCACGGCTACCTGCGGATCCGTGAGCTCGAGAGTCAGAGAGCCCATCTCGACGACGAGATCAGCCAGCTGGAGACAGAGGTCGCGTCGGTGAAGCAACGTCTGAGGGAGGCCACCGACGATCCGTACCAGCTCGAAAAGATCGCGCGCGAACGCTACGGCCTGGCGAGACCCGACGAAACCATCTATCGCTTCAGCCGACATGAGTTCACGACACACCGCCCGTCGTCCGACGCCGGCTCGCCCATGGAATGGACTTCCTTAGACGACGGAAGTCTTGACATCCTCGGCGGACCGGAATAGCATCTCCTGGCAATTGTTGCGGGGTGGAGCAGTGGTAGCTCGTCGGGCTCATAACCCGAAGGTCAGCGGTTCAAATCCGCTCCCCGCTACCAGATTTCAGAGCCTCTTGAGAAGAGAGGCCTCAGCCATCGAGGGGCGAAGCCAACCGCGGGCGGCGCCCCTCGCCGTTTTGACCGACCATTTCAACCACCGTACTCATCCGGCCGGGGAACGAGGCCCCCGATACGTTTCGGGCCCAGGAGCGAGACAATGAACGAGGTGGTCATCCGCTTTGCCGGCGACTCGGGCGACGGCATGCAGCTGACCGGATCACAGTTCACAAGCTCGTCAGCCGTCTTCGGCAATGACCTGAGCACACTTCCCGATTTCCCGGCCGAGATCCGCGCCCCCGCCGGAACGATTCCCGGTGTGAGCGGCTACCAGATCAAGATTTCGAGCCGCGACATTCACACACCCGGCGACGAAACCGACGTTCTCGTCGCCATGAACCCGGCGGCGCTGAAGATCAACCTTCCGGACGTCACGATGGGCGGGCTTATCATCGTGAATACGGACAGCTTCACGCCGCGAGAGCTCCAGAAGGCCGACTACGCGGAGAATCCGCTCGAAAACCATTCGCTCGATCGCTACGAGCTCATTAAGGTCCCCATCACGGCGCTGACGCGAAAGGCGCTCGAGAAGCTGGATCTGAGCCCCCGCGCCGTGGATCGCTGCAAGAACTTCTTCGCGTTGGGCATGATGTACTACCTCTTCGAGCGCCCAAAAGAGCCGACGCTTCGTTGGATCAAGCAGAAGTTCGAGAAGCGACCGGACCTGGTCGAGGCGAACACGCTCGCTCTCAATGGCGGCATCGCCTTCTGCGAGGCCACGCAGGTCTTCCACGAGCGATACAAGATCGCGCCGGCCGCTCTCCCTTCCGGAACCTACAGAAACATCAGCGGGAATATGGCCGCGGCCCTGGGGCTGCTGGCGGCTTCGAAGCAGTCCGGGCTGCCCCTGTTCCTGGGCAGCTACCCCATTACGCCGGCGAGCGAGATCTTGCACGAGATCAGTCGCCGCAAGAACTTCAACGCCATCGCCTTTCAGGCCGAGGACGAGATCGCGGCCGTCTCGTCGGCCCTTGGTGCCGCTTTCGCGGGCCGACTGGCGGCGACGACCACGAGCGGCCCCGGTCTCGACCTCAAGTCGGAGGCGCTGGGCCTGGCCGTCATGGTGGAGCTGCCGCTCCTCGTGGTCGACGTGCAGAGAGGAGGTCCGAGCACCGGGCTTCCGACCAAGACGGAGCAGTCGGATCTCATGGCGGCGCTCTTCGGACGCCACGGCGAAGCCCCGCTCCCCATCATCGCCGCGTCCACTCCGGGCGATTGTTTCTGGGCCACGCTCGAGGGGGCGCGGATCGCGCTCAAGTACATGACCCCCGTCATCGTTCTCACCGACGGATACCTCGCCACGGGTTCGGAGCCGTGGCGGGTTCCCGCAGTGAGCGATCTCTCGGAGATCGACGTGGCGTTTCACTCGGATGCCGAAGGCTTCACCCCGTACTCCCGTGACGCCGACACGCTGGCCCGGCCCTGGGCGCCGGCAGGGGCCGCGGGATGCGAGCATCGGGTCGGCGGGCTCGAGAAGGAAGACATCACCGGAAACGTATCGTACGACGCGGCCAACCATGAGCGCATGATCCGCCTGCGGGCTGAGAAGATCGCGCGCGTCGCGGGCGAAATCCCGCCCTCTTCGATCGTTGGCGATCAGGAGCCTGACCTGCTCATCCTGGGTTGGGGATCGACGGAAGGCGCCATTCTCGACGCGGTCGAGATCGCCCGAGGTGAAGGGATGAGCGTCGGTTCACTGCACCTGCGGTATCTGAATCCGCTTCCGCCGGATCTGGGCGATATGCTCACGCGCGCCAAGCGTGTGCTCGTCCCGGAAAACAACATGGGACAGCTCGTCCGGCTCGTGCGGGATCGCTACCTGATCGACGCCGAAGGCTATTCGAGCGTGCGAGGCAAGCCGATCAAGGTGCAGGAGCTCCTCAAGGAAATGCGCCGGAGGTTGAAGGACTAGATCATGAGCTCGAGCAACGACGGCGCCACCGGCGCCCTGACGAAGCGCGATTTCCAGTCGAATCAAGAAGTCCGCTGGTGCCCCGGCTGCGGCGACTACGCCATCCTGAAGGCGGTGCAGTCCGTCCTCCCAACGCTCGGCGTGCCCAAGGAGAAGTTCGTATTCGTTTCCGGAATCGGATGTTCGAGTCGCTTCCCGTATTACATGAGCACATACGGCTTCCACGGCATCCACGGACGGGCGGCCGCCATCGCGACCGGCATCAAGACCGCGAACCCGGACCTGCACGTCTGGGTGGCGACCGGCGACGGAGACTCACTGTCGATCGGCGGCAACCACTTCATCCACCTGTTGCGCCGAAACGTGAACATCAAGGTGCTCATGTTCAACAACAGAATCTACGGACTGACCAAGGGGCAGTTCTCCCCCACGTCCGAGAGCAACAAGATCACCCGCTCGACCCCGTTTGGCAGTGTGGATCACCCATTCAACCCCGTCGCGCTTGCGCTCGGGGCCGGAGCCACGTTCGTCGCGCGAACGGTCGATATCTATGGCAAGCATCTCAAGGCCATCATTCAACGTGCGGCCGAGCACAAGGGCGCCGCCTTCGTCGAGATCTACCAGAACTGCAACATCTTCAACGACGGCGCCTTCGAGTACATGACCGCGCGGGAGATCCGGGGCGACAATGAAGTTGACCTGCAGCACGGCAAGCCGCTGATCTTCGGTCGCGAGATGAACAAGGGCATTCGACTCACCGGCAACATGCAGCTCGAGGTCGCAGAGATCGGAAAGGACTGCGGCGAAGACGAGCTGATCGTTCACGACGAGAAGGCGACGCCGGCCAGCCTGTCGTTTCTCCTGAGCCAGGTGGGGCCGCCCAAACTCCCAACCGCTCTCGGGATTTTTCGCTGCGTGGAAGAAGAACCGTTCGAGAAGCGAATTCACGATCAGATCGCATCCGTCACCGAGACGCAGAAACCGGGTGAGCTGGATGCGCTGCTGAACGCCGGCGATACGTGGACGGTGAAGTGATGCTTCGGGCCGGCCTCAACATCGCGACGTTGTCATTGGCGATGCTGGCCGGTTCGGTGACGATCTCCGCAACCGCCCCCATCGAGCCCCTTCCGCCCTCCGAGATCGACATCACGCATTTGAGCAAAGAGCTGAACTGGACCGCTTCGGATCCTGCCGATCTCACCATGGTCCTGCTATTCCCGCGCGTTCTCATGGAAGCCCTCATCGTCCAAGGCGGAGAGGCGGAAAGCGACATCAGCGCCGCGCTCAACGTATTCGATCCCTACCTCGTGGTGGGCGTCATTCGCGGGCGATACGACGGCGAGGGCCGGCCCACGTTCGAGTCGGCCATGGCGATCCGTGGCTCCGTGAGAGCGATCGACACGCACGGCACGCGCTACGCGTCGATCCTGGAGCCGCCCGTGGAGGTCCGGGCAGGTCTCGGGGAGATGCAGCGGACGCTCGCGTCGGGACTGGGGGAACTCGGGGCGCACACGACCTTCTGCCTGTTCCCCGCGCGGCTCGCCGATGGAGAACCGCTCTTCCCGCTAAACCGACGCGCGACGCTGACCTTGGAGCTCGCCGCGCTCGGGCCCCTTCCGGCCCACCGGGTCACGTGGCGGCTACCGCTGGCGTCGCTGATTCGGGATCGAGTCTGTCCGGCCTGCGGGGAGGCGTTCAACGGCGCCTGGCGTTTCTGCCCGTGGGACGGTACGTCGCTGGAAGGTGACGTCCCTCACCGGAAGAATCGGTAGGTCACCCAGCTCGTTCGCCCGGCCTGAACCTCAACGCCGCTCAGCACGACACGGTCGCCGATATGCCCCCCGTTCCCCATCGACTCGAGAACGATCTCGTGCGTGCCGGCGGAGATCGGGAAACGGGCAAGGTGGATCGTGCGTGGGAGGCTTCGCCAGGATCGGGTGTCGGCGCCTTCGGTCACGGCACCAAAGATGTTCATGATGATGCCGGCGGCCGGTCCGCCCTCCTTCTCCGCGCCTTCCTTGGCCAGATACTTGATGAGGGCACGCGCGATCGTGCGCACGAGGATGGTCTTCTCCCGATCACGGAAGTCGCGGACCGAGTTGAACGCGAGATCACTCACCGGGAGCAGCGTGTGGGTATCGCCGTCGCATCGAACGCGAACCGAACGGGCGTCGCTCTTGATCGCCTCGAAACCCGGGTAGGCAATCGACAGCCAGTAGTCGATCTCCGCCTCGCGGAACCGACCCATGCGACGACGATGGAATGCGTCCTCGGCAACGATCCAAACCGAGCCCCGGTCCTTGTTGTCCGCCTTCAGGATCGGAATGTCGATCCGATGCTCAATCAGCTTCGGCACGAACCCCGATTCGACGACCAGGATCACCTCGCCCACGCCGGCGCCGCGAGCGCCCGCTTCCGCCTGCGGATAGCTCTCACGCCACTCAGCCGCATCGTCCCGGAATCGCAGCTCGTCCGCCGTGCGAATCAGATCGCCGGCGAGTCGCCTCGGAACCGGAAGGCCGCCGTCCCCGGCGACGGCGCCATACGCCGCCTCCGCCTTTCGAAACGACACGTAGGCGTTGTCCGGCTCCCCACCCCATTCATAGAGGAGCCCCGTGAAGTACTCGATGAACGGATCATCCCCGTAGGCGGGCTCTTCCATCTCCTGCGTGTAGAACGCGAGCTGGGAGCTCGCTTTCCTCGCCTCGACGAGCGCATCGTCGCGAAGCCTCAGCGCGATGTAATTGAGGGCCCTGTAGAAGTGAATCATGACGCGCTCGTAGTGCGCGCCCTCGTACGGGCGAATACGATCGCTGGTGATCATTGACGCCGCTTCCGTGGAGAGCCGCCGCGTGTATAGCTCATCCATTTTGTCTTCGGCGGCCTGGAAAGCGTCGTTCGAAGCGGCGTAGTCACCGTTGTAATGATGGAGCAGGCCACGCTCCATCAGAAGCAGCAGGTCGTCGGGCCCGGATGACGCCTTGTCGATTTCGGCAATCGCAGTGGAGTAGTCGCGCTTCGCGATGAGCTCGCGCGTCTTCTCGCTGATGCTCGTGTATGAAGAACACGAAACCGCGAACGGAACCAGCAACGCGACCAGGACCCAACGCGCGCCGTGGCCGCGGCGGGTCCGGCCGATCACGGCTTGTATCGTCCCTGTTGGATGACCTTCTTGATTTCCTTCTGGCCGATCCAGACCTTCTGGTTCGTCTCGATGTTGATCAGCTGTAGATCCACCTGATAGGCGATGGCCTTCTGCCCCTTGATCTGATCCACGATGCTGTGAATCTCGCCGGTCATCATGAAATCGGCGCCGCGCTCCATCCCAAGACGCTTGACGGTCTCGGGAGACGCATTCTCGAGCTGATCGAAGCGCTCGTCCCGGATCTGATCGCGTTCGGTAGGATCCGCGACGAGCTCGATGCGTCCGCTGTTGAGCATCTCGCGCTCGATGTCCTTGAGGAACACGCGCGTGTCGATGTGCTCATCGGACCTGTTCCGAATGCTCCCGGTGATGACGACGGGCTTATTGCCCGTGGCCTCGAGGTGATCCGTGCTCCAGGGACGTCCGAGACTCGAGGTAATCATTTCCTCAGCGACGAGACGACTGTCCGTGTCGTTCCAGCGCCCCGAGAAATCCGTGATCGTGTCGGGATCCACCCGTGTCACTTCGCGCTTGCCGCATCCCGGAGCGGAAACGGCGATCCCCAACACAGCGAGAACGATCAGGACCTTTGTCACGTACTTCACAGCGGCTCCTCCTTGCTCAGGCACAACACAATCCCCACAGCCGAGGACGCGGGCATCTCCTGCCACCCATGGCGGGCAGTCTCACTCCACCCCCCCGTTGTGTCAACCCCAGGACGAGTGGCGGGTTCGATCCGTGTGTGGCTAAACCGTGCCGGTTGGATCGCCGTGGATGTGGCGATCGATCTGAGGTTCGAATCGATCGAGGAACACCGGATTCTTGTCGGCGATTCGGAGATAGGCCCTGAGACAGCTCTCGTAGAATCGGCGAAGCCTGTCGCAAACGGAAACGAGCCGACTGAAATCGTCCCCACCGGACAGAAGCGCCTCATGGTAGCAGCCGCCGCCACAGAGATGACGAAGCCAGCACGGACGGCAGTATTCCTTCAAGCGGACGGACCGACTCCGCACGAAGTCGTTGCGGAAGTCGTGATCCAGTCCGCGATCGATCGAGCCGATCTTGAAGCGGTCATCACCCACGAAGCGGTGGCACACGTAGAGATCCCCCCGCGAGTCGGAGCCGGCAAGGCCGATCGTCGCGCCACACGGATAGTCCCGAACCGACCCGTCATGAAAACGACGGACCAGCCCGGACACGTTGGTGAATCCGAAATAGCGGCCGGCGAGCGCCGCGTCGACGAACCGGCGGGCCAGGCGATCCAGGCCTTCACTGAATTGCTCGTATTCGGCGTCGGTGAAGGCCAGTTCGGGATCTGCTGTCGTGGCGACACTTGCGGAGACCTCATGGAAGCCCATGCCGAGCAGATGCTCGACCACCCGCTCGACGTCCGCGTTTCCTCGGCTGAGCGTGGCGCGCGCTCCAACCCGGTGGCGCCGATCCGAATAGTGATCGAGGAGCTTGGCCACGTCGGGGGCGATCCGATCGTAGCTCCCGCTCACGCCGTCCTTGAAAGGTCGCCGTGCGTCGTTCACGGCCCGGGGTCCGTCGAGGCTCACCGTGACTTGCATGTCGTACTCACGCAGGAACGCGACGACCTCATCGGTCAGCAGTGTGCCGTTCGTCGTGATCGTGAAGCCGATCCGCTTTCCCGCGGCGTCGGCCCTCTCCCGACCGTAGCGCGCGATCTCGCGAACGGCGTTGACGTTCAAGAGCGGCTCCCCGCCGAAGAATGTGACCGTGACGCGTTCGGCATCGCCGGCGGCGTCGATCAGAAAGTCGATCTGCCGCCGACCGTCGGCGGGATCGATGCGGGCCGGAGCCGGAACGGGGGTCTCCTCGTCGAAGACATAGCAGTAGCTGCAACCGAGATTGCAGTCGCCGGCAACACTGATCGAGAGCGTTCTTAGGCCGAACCGCCGGCTCTCGAATTGCTCCGCCGGCGCCTCGACGGATTCCGCGCGACGGGCGAGGTCCGCCTTCGTGATCTCGAAGTCGGAGTCATGGGCAAGATCGGACGGCTCCTCGCCGAAGATCTCGCCGGTCTCGACCAGATAGACGTATTTCCGGCCGTCTATGTCTACGACCTTTGTGAGTGTATCGTCGTGATTCATATGTTCCCCGCCGGCGCTACTACGAGGACAGGCTAGCACAGCCACCGGATCGGGCCTTTGTTTTTCGAAAGCGTGCGCTGGGGAAAATAGAGCGTGCGATGCCCGCGCTTTTGCACAAGCATATCGGCGGCTATATCATCGGCGCGATCGATCTCTTCAAGACGAAAGGCCTCGCCGTGATGAAACAGTGCGCTCGACTTACGCTCGCGTTAGCCATGCTCGGCATCCTTCTCCTGGCGCTCGGAGCGTGCGGCAAACGCGCCCCCCGTGTGGAAACCCATACGATCGGCCGCAAAGACCTCGTGGAAAAGGTCCGCGCCTCCGGACGAATCGGGCCCAAGTATTCCGTCGACGTGAGCGCAACCGTGATGGGGCGCATCCTGGCGCTCTTCGTGCAAGAAGGTGACGCTGTCGCCGAGGGCGATACGTTGCTCCTCATCGACCCGGCCAGGGCGCGCGGCGGCTACCGGCAGGCGGAGGCCAGCGTACGTGCCGCGGAGGCCCGCCTGGAGCTGGCAAGATCGAAGCTGGCGAAAACCGAGGACGAGCGCGGCCGGCAGGAAGAGCTATTCGACAAGGGGCTTTCCCCACGCAGCACGCTCATCGCCGCGCGCACCGCTCACGAGGTTCAGTCCCGCGCCGTTCTTCAGGCGAAGGGCGAGCTGCAGGTGGCGATCGCCGGCCTCGACATCTCCCGACACGATCTTGAACAGGTCACAATCGTCGCGGATATCAGCGGGATCGTGGTCCGGCTGAACGTGGAAGAGGGCGAGAACGTCGTCCTCGGGACGATGAACGTGCCCGGCACCGTCCTCATGACAATCGCCGACCTCTCAGTGATGGAGGCGGAGGTGCTCGTGGACGAGACGGACGTCGTCAACATCCGTGTCGGACAGGAGGCGGAGGTCACGGTTGACGCGTTTCCGGACACGACGTTGGTCGCGAGAGTGACGGAGGTCGGGAACAGCGCGGCCAATCCGGCGCGGCTGGGAAGCCAGCAGTCCACGGACTACAAGGTCGTGCTCCTGATCGACGGGCCGATTGAAGGTCTTCGGCCCGGCCTGAGCGCGACCGCCGAGATCAGGATCGACAGCCGCGATGACGTTCTCGCGGTGCCGATCAAGGCGATGACCTTGCGAAACCCGGCGAAGGAAGCGAAGCGATCGTCGCGCGACAAACGGGCTGAGTCGGATGACACCGAGGGAAGCGAGATCGATTCCACCGGATCCGATAACAACCGCGACGTCGACGGCGTCTTCATCGTCGAGGGCCGGCGTGTCCGCTTCCAGGCGGTCGATACGGGGATCACGGGCGAGAAAGATTTCGAGGTCGTTTCCGGATTGAACGAGGGTGACGTCATCGTCACCGGCCCGTTCGAGATCATCCGCCGCATGCATTCCGGCGAGAAGATTCGGATCAGAAAAGGACGACGGTCATCCGAGGACTAGTCGGACTCACCGAGGGCGTCCGGATCGCCATCCGCTCCTTGTGGGCGAACAAGCTTCGCACCGTTCTGACGCTGCTCGGCAACATCGTGGGCATGATGAGCGTGATCGCGGTCGTGAGCGTGCTCACCGGTATCGACTCCTACGTCCGGCAGGAGGTTGCGCAGGAGGGCAGCAACAGGATCGTCCTGCGCCGATACGACCCGTTCACCATGCTCAACGACTTCGAAGGCTTCACGAAGTCGCTTCACAATCCGGCCATCACGCTACACGATGTCGACTACCTGCGCGCATACGACCCTACCGGCGCCGCCACCATCGGCTCGCGCGCCTCCACGACGATGGAGATCCGGGCCCGCGGTCGAACGATCAAACGTGTCCCCGTCGAGGGCCGATCCGCGTTCTACCCGCTCATCGACGATTTCCCGCTCGCGGCGGGGCGTCACTTCAGTCTGACGGAAGAGGAGCGAAACAGACCCGTCGCCGTCATCGGACGCGAGATCTCTGAGAAGCTCTTCGCTGGCGGAAACCCCATCGGCCGACCGCTCTCGATCGGAGGTCGACGCCTGGAGGTGATCGGTCTTCTCGAGGAACGGGCCGGGGCTCTGGAAAGCAATCCCAATCAACGCGTCGTGGTTCCGATCGGGCTCTTCTTCAAAATCTTCGGCAGCCGTCGGTCCGTGGAGGTCCCCATCAAGGCGGTCTCCGTGAACGACGTCGAACCGCTGCAGGAGGAGGTTCGCCTCGCGATGAGGATCCGGCGAGGGCTCAAGCCCTCCGATCGCGAGACGTTCGCGGTGACGTCGGCCGAGAACCTGGTGAGTCTCTGGAAGGGAATCAGCCGTCTGCTTTTCCTCGCGTTGACCGGTATCGTCTCGATCGCGCTCGTGGTGGGTGGGATTGTCGTGATGAACATCATGCTGGTGTCGGTAACCGAACGCACCCGTGAGATCGGCCTGCGGAAGGCGGTGGGAGCCCAACATCGCCACGTCGTCTGGCAGTTCATGTTTGAAGCGGTCACCCTCTCGGTGGTCGGAGGCGCGTTGGGGATTCTGATCGGTTTCGCCGTTGCCGTGATCATCGCGGCATTCACACCGCTTCCCTACTCGGTCGAGCTGTGGGCCATCATGGCCGGGCTCATCGTCACGCTCGGGGTCGGACTCGTGTTCGGGATTTACCCGGCGGTCAAGGCGGCCCGCCTGGATCCAGTGGAGGCTCTGCGTCGTGAGTAGCCCTGAGGAACGCACCGAACGGATTCTGCGCCCGCACTTTCGGGAGAGCCTGACGATGGCCGTTCAGGTAATGCGTACACACAGGCTGCGGTCCGCGCTCGTGATCGTCGGCGTCTGCATCGGGGTGATGACGCTCATGGGAATGGTCTCGATCATGCAGGGCGTCGGAAAGCAGATCGAGCGCGACATCAAGTCGTCGGACGAGACGGTCATCACGCTCGCCAAGTTCGATTTTCTTAGCTCGGGCGATCTCGAGGAGTCGGGCGATCGCCCAGACGTTTCCCCGGACGACGCCGAAGCGCTCTCCCGCTTGTGCCCGGCCGTGGATGTCGCCGAGTTCTACATCGATGCCAACGAGATGCATGTCCTTCACTATCGAGGGACGAAGACGCGCATGGTTGGGATTGCCGGCTCCGGGCGATACGTCCCCATCGTCTTCAAGCTCCCTCTCGATCGCGGCCGCTACTTCACCGAGGCCGAGATCACACACGCCCGGAGCGTCATCGTGCTCGGGGCCGGGCCTGCGGACGTGCTCTTCGCGGACGAGGACCCGATCGGCAAGCGCATCCGCGTTGGCCAGGAGGAGTACGAGGTGGTCGGGACCTTCGCGAAGCGCAAATCGATCTTCGGGGAGATGGGCGACGCCTACGCGATGATCCCCTGGTCGACGTATGAGAAGAAGCTCGGCCGGGTTCCGGAGTGGTACTACGTCTACGTGACCGTCCGGGAGGGCTATGAACAGGAAGACGTCATGGAGCAGGCGACGGCCGTGATGCGAATGCGCCACAAACTCAAGGCCGACGAGCCGGACGACTTCCATCTGATCGCGTCGGCCCGCATCGAAGAATTCGTTTCGCGGATCACGGGCAAGATCGCGCTGGTCCTGGTCGTCCTGAGCTCCATCGGCCTCACCGTGGGCGGCATCGGCGTGATGAACATCATGCTCATCTCCGTCACCGAGCGTACGAACGAGATCGGGCTCCGGAAGGCCGTGGGGGCCCGTTCAAGCGAGATCCTTCTCCAGGTTCTGATCGAGTCCGGAGTGTTGACCGGCATCGGCGGCGCGGTCGGTCTCGCCCTGGGTCTTCTCGTCGCATGGCTGATCTCCTCGGCGTTCGGCGTCCCGTTCGCTATCTCCCTTCCGTACGCCCTCGGGGCCGTCGTGTTTTCCATCGGTGTCGGGATCGTCTTCGGGCTCTACCCGGCTCGCCGGGCCGCCCGGATGGTCCCGATTCAAGCGCTCCGGCAGGAGTGAACCGCGGAATCGACGCCAGAAGAATTGCCATTCCGCGATGATTGACCCTTATGTCCCACTTCCCTAGAATGGCGGCTGGACTTCGGGACCGAACCCGGTCGACACCGCCGTTCGTGATTCAACCTGTACCACCAGAAAGAGGAGCCTTGATGAGCGCGCTGAATGAGGCGGCGAGGACTGCGCTGACGAAGTGTCTCTCTCTGCAGTCCGACGACTACGTGCTGATCCTGACCGACGAGGGATACAGGGATATCGCGCTCGTCTTTCGCGAAGCGGCGGAGATGATCAAAACCGAAACCATGCTGCTCGAGTACACGGCCCGGACTCACGACGGCCAGGAACCGCCAATGGGCGTTTCGGAGATCATGAGGGAAATGGACGTCGTGCTCGCTGTGACGGCGAAGTCGATCTCGCACACCGATGCCCGCCGGCGGGCCTGCAAGGCCGGCGCGCGTATCGCGACCCTCCCCGGTGTGACGGCCGACACGCTGGAGCGATGTCTGACCGCGGACGTGGACGCGATCGCCCAGCGCGTGCGCGAGCTCGCGAAGTCGCTCCAGGGGCGGAGCGAGGTTCACATCACGTCGGAAGCGGGAACCGATCTACGCTTCTCGATGGAGGGAAGCCGGGTCTTTCAGGATACCGGCATGATCCGCCAGCCGGGCGACTTCGGAAACCTGCCGGCCGGTAAGGTCTCCGTCGCTCCCGCCGAAGGAAGCGCGCGCGGCGATCTTCTCATCGACGGCTCAATGTTCGGAAGACTGCTGGGCGACGAGCCGATCCGGATTCGGATCGAAGGCGGCCGGTGTGTGAGCGTCGAAGGCGGCGCGGGTGCGGCCGACCTGACCACGCTCTTCGAGGAGCACGGCGACGAGGCCCGTAATCTCGGGGAATTCGGGATCGGAGCGCACGACACCGCTCAGCTCGCAGGCAACATGCTCGAGGACGAGAAGGTGCTCGGGACCGTTCACGTCGCTTTCGGCAATAACGTGACGCTGGGAGGATCGGTTGACGTTCCCGTGCACGTCATCGGGGTCGCATCCTCACCCAAAGTGACCGTAGACGGTCGCACGCTCATGACCGACGGCGCGATCAAGCCCTAGGACGGGCGGAGCGGCGGTTCCGACGGTCAGTTTCGATCCACACTTCCAGATGTCAAGCATTAGCGACATGCTGGAGTCGAGCAATCCCCGGGGAATCGCCTCAGAACCTCAATCCATTGATCTACAATAGCTTAGGGACTTAGGCAGGGATTGTCGCCCCGGGGAGACGTGATCGTGATCCGACCCCGACCCGGCGCGTGGGTCACGACCTCCACGAACGCGCGGAGCGTCGTGCGACCGGTCGCGGAGCGCCAAAGCGCCCCCCGACTCCGCGCCAGCGCTAGCGCTAGCGCGAACCCTCCAGCCGCGTCCGTGCCAGTGCGGCCTCCTCGCTGCCCGGATGCTGGTCGATCACCGACTCGAGGTAACGACGCGACGTCGGCGCATCACCCATCTCCGCAAACGTATACCCCAGCTTCAAGAGCGCCGCGGGCACCTTGTCGCCGTCGGGATAGGCATCTATGAGCCTGACGAACGCCTCCACCGCCTGATTGAAGCGATGCTGCGCATAGTGGGACTCACCGATCCAGTAGATCGCGTTGTCGGCGAGATCGGACGCTGAGTATTGGCGGACGAACTCGTCCATCGCGCTGATCGCGAGATCGTAGTGTCCACGGGTGACCTGCAAGTAGGCCGCCTCATAGACACTCCGCGCGTCTTGGGGAGTCGGACCATCGACCACGGCCGGCCCCTGTTGCAGGGGGCGCGGCTGTGTGCGACCCAATCCGTCGAGCAGATCGCGGAGCTGGTTCTCCAGCCGCTCGAGACGAGTCTCGATGTCCTCGAGCGCGAGCAGTAGTTCCGCGTCGACGTCCGCCCGCTTCGCGGCCTCGCGGGCCCGGTCGGCCTTGATCGCCTCGAGCTCGCGCCGGACCTCTTCCTGGACCATTTGCTGAGCCCGCATGTCGGCACCGCCCAAGGCGGCACCGGCGCAGCCGAGCGAGAGCATCATTGGACAGCAAAGAGCCGCCATCGTGATGATGGCGGCCCATTGTCTAAGATTGGACTTCACCGTCGGCTACTCCGGCGCTACGAAATGAGCACGGCGATTCTTTGACCAGGCTTTTTCACTGTGGCGTGGGTCCAAGGGACGCTCCTCGCCGTAGCTGACCACGCTGATGCGTGTGAGCGCGACTCCGTGCTGGACCATGTACTCCATGGCCGCGCGGGCGCGCTTGTCACCGAGCGCGAGGTTGTACTCCACCGTGCCGCGTTCGTCACAGTGCCCCTCGATGATCACGCGTACGTCGGCGCGACCTTTCAGCTGGCGAACGTTGTTGTCCAGTGCGGCCTTCGCGTCGGCCCGAAGGGCATGCTTGTCGAAATCGAAGTGGATGTCGCTCAGAATCAACGGCTCGGGGATCGCCTCCTCGACGACCTCTTCCACGACCTCCTCCACCTGTTCCACGACATCTTCCGGCGGGGCCTCAATGATCTCTGGCGGCGGCTCCTTCTTTCCACAACCGAACACGGCCAACAACGCAATCATGAGAACCAACGGTGCCACCTTCATGAGCTTCATCCGACTACCTCCGGGTTATAGATCTCTACAAAATGCCTGAACATCAATATGGCGAATGACACGACACCTACCTCCGTGTGCCCGGAGGAACAGGTGACCATGCCGGTCCATAACAGTCCCCAAGGCCCGATGTCAAGGGGCGCTCTCGTCCGGTTGCGATATCGATCACATAGAGCCCTCTTTCCCCACCGCGAAGACAGCTATACACAAGGTGTCGGCCGTCCGGAGCCCAGGAAGGATTCTCGCTCTCGCCACGTCCATAGACGATGGGGCGCAGCCCGTCTCCCCCAGCGCCGATCACGTAGACGTTTAGCATGTAAGTGTCCCGGGAGACGAACGCAATCTGGTCACCGCGCGGAGACCAGGCCGGCGACGCGTTGTAGGAACCCGAAAACGTCAGCCGCCTGAGCGCTCCTCCACCCGAGTCCATCAAGTAGATCTGGGGAGATCCGGACCGATCCGAGACGAACCCAATCTGAGCTCCCGTCGGTGACCAGGTCGGGGCGGTGTCGATCCCGCGCGTCCGGGTCAGACGCCGGGGTTCACCGCCACCCTGCGGAAGGACATAGATATCCGCGTCGCCGTCGTGAGAGAGCGTGAGCGCAACGCGCGAACCATCCGGTGAGTACTCCCCGGCGATGTTGAGCCCTTCCGCCGTCGAAACCCATCTAGACGTTCCGGCGACCAGGCTCTTTTCTGCCAGCTCCGGGCTCCCTCGCGTGTAGGTCGTATAGAGGAGCTTCGAGCCGTCCGGCGACCACGCGGGTGAGAGATTGATCGACCCGTTGGACGTGATGCGCTCGGCGGACGCGCCGTCAGAGTCAATGAGCCAGATCTCTTTGGCGTCACCCTCCACACGAACGAACGTGACGCGCGTGCGCGAGATTCCCACCTGCCCCGTGAGACGATCCACGACGTCATCCGCGAATTGATGGACGAGGTCGCGCGCGCCTGCACGTGTGAACGCGTACTCCGTCTGGAAGATCAGACGCTGCCCGGGAAGCTCCTCCACTCGCCCCCGCAGAATCCACGATTCACCGGCGCGCTCGATGGAGCCTCGCACGAGGGCCCGCGATGACGATTCCGCGGGCTCGCCCGGGTAGAGATACCAACGCGTGATGCGAAAGAGATCGGAATAATCGAGATCTCGATGAAGGATGTCGTCGAGCTGCCGCAACCAGCGGGGAGCCTCGCCGGGAAGCCCGGGTGTAACGAAGTTCTCCATCTCGATCGGCATGAGCTGAACGTGACCGGTGGTCACTCCGAGCTCGACCTCCGGATCGCGCCCCTGCGCGATGATGGTATTCGCGATCAGCATCGCACCGACGAAATACGTGACCGTCACCATCCAGCGTGAGGTTCGCAGTCCAAATCCAATCATGCTCAAAGCCCTCGCCGATACTCAAAGTGGAATCTGACGCCCAACCGGTTCCATTTGAATCCCTGAGGCAACTGGGGAAATGTCCCGACGTCCCGCACCGCCCCGACCGCACCCCGATCAAATACGGTATTCCCGGAGCTGTCAACGACTTCGAGAGCCGAAAACGAGCCGTCCCGGTGGATGAAGAAATGGACCACGGCCTTGGTGCTATCGGCAGTGCCCGCGAGAGGTGCCCAGCGGCTGAATATGAGCCGCGTGATCGCTTCCGTGTAGTAGTCGAACGGGAACGGCACCTCGGTTTCGAGTCGTCCGCCCGCGCCCGGCACCGCCTCGGGAGGGGGCTGGGCCGGAGCCTTCGAGGTATCGGCCTTCTTCTTCGGCTTGGCGCGCGGGGTGCGCTCCTTGACCGTCGGGGGAGCTGGCTTGGCCTCGGGCTTTCGCCGGTCGGTTGGGAGGCGGATGTCTCCGGCGGCTTCCTTGGCGCCGACACGGGGCTTCGGCACGTCGCGCGGCGCTTCGGAGAGTTCGACGAGCTCGACCAGATAGCCGACCGTCGTCGGAAGGGGCTTCGCGCTCGAGTTCAGCGCCACACTCAGAGACAGCATTACGGTGAGATGGACGGCGGCGGAGATCACCACCGATCTGCGCATCAAATGATGATCCCGTGCCGTATGACGGCGTCCGACCTGTCGGTCGGCGTGGGGCTTTCTATCCAAGTCAGTTACCGACGGCCGAAACCTACACCGGCGAGGTAGCTCAGCGCGTCATGCGAGTACTTTGCTCCCAGCAACAGGAACGCACGCTCGCGGTAGTACGGCGCATAGCGCAGCATCATGCTGACGTAGGGCTCGAAACCATCCTCGGAGGTGCCGACGCGCAACGACGACATCCCCGCTCCGATGTCGAGAGACGCCTTTCGGAACGCGAGTTCGACGTTCGCGTAGACGCCGGCCTCCTTGATCGAAGTCCCCTGCTCGTCACCAAAGCCGAGCGTGCCGGTGAGCCCCCAATCAAGATTGCCCGTCCGATAGAAGTCCTTCGAGAGGGAGAAGTCGATGAAGGTCGCGTCCTCGGCGAACTCCGCGTAGGCGGCGAGGCTCCCCGACACCGGGAACATGCTCCATGGATCCTTCTCGCGGTAGGCGACCATCTCCTCGACGTCGTGCTGGAGCCGGAGGCGCTCCTCATCGGCTCCGAAGGCCTCCGCCTCCAGCTCGCCGACAGTTTGCAGCAGACCGTCGCGGTCCCGGGTGAGCTTCTCGGCGTCGCCGCGCTGCGACCGGAGCCGGTCCTGCTCGTTTCCGAGCCGCCCTCTGAGCCTGAGGAAGTCCCCGGTCAATCGCTGGTTGGTATCCTGGGCCTGCTGAATGCCTTCGACCTCTCCGGGAACCTCTGTCTGAATAGTCTCGAGAACGACGGCGAGTGAATCGCGACGAACCTCTTCGCGCCGGACATCGCCCCAAAGGTCACGGATGTCCTGCTTCTCGGCATCGATGGTATCGATAGCGGCCTGGCGAACCTGGGCGAGACCGTCTCGGCTTGCTTGGATCTTGTCCGTTCCCTTGCCGTGATACCAGCCAAACGCCAATGCCAGAATCACGATGACCGAGACGATGACGTCGACGACCGAGAGTTTGATCGGTACATTGAACCTGGGTCCGGTCGTCCCCTTGTCAGCCATCTCTCATCCTCCCGTCTCCCGCCCTCCAACGCTCGTGGTGGACGGTTCTCCCGCGTCCTCTATCTTCCCGGCGAGATCAGCGCGCGCGAGCGATCGAACTCCTCGGGATGCTCGAGTCGATACAACCGATCGGCGAGTGCCTCTTGCTCATGCGTCAGATTGCTGATCGAATCACGAAGAGCACCGATCCGAGCCCGATAGGACTCGATCTCGGAGTTCCTCAGCTGAATGGTCTCACTGACTTCCTCGAGCGGCGCCTGCAACGCCAGTAGCTTGACGTTCAAGGTCTCGATCTGCGCTTCCATCATCGGAAATGCGGATTCGATCTGAAGGCGAACCGCCTTGAGGCTGTCGCGCAGATGCGTGGTCCAGCGGATCTCCGGAACGTACAGCGTATCGATCACGTCGAGAACCGAGAGACGTTCGTTGTCCACCGACCGGTATTCGGCCTGCAGAAGCTCCAGCTGTTCGTTCTGGGCGGACAGGATTCGATTCTCGGAGTCTTTGCTGTCGGCAACCTGTGGTCCGACGTAGGCCTCGGCGCACATGATTCCGAGAAGCGGAAGCAACAGCCACCACCAGCGGCCGAGAACCGCCTTGAGCCCGGGGAAGCGGTCCTTCTTCCAGTAGGTTGTCGAACTCCGATCGGGACTGTATTCGCTCGGTTCCATCTCCCTACCCTCTTCCGCACCAGTCCGGCACCGTCGGCACCCGCCCAGTAGACGACCTACGAAAATAGGCTCCCGGATATACCCGGAGCCCACCCCATTACAGTCGCAGCTGACACCAGCCTATCGCACCGAAGCTTGGATCACAACTCACAAGGTGCGCCGCGACGCGACTTTGTCCCGTTCTCATGGGTGGGCCGAATTGTCGGCGCGGATGATAGACCTCTGATCCACCCTTTGCAACCCCATGAAAAACCACCCGGAAAGGGCTCCGGAGGCCGATTCGACCGTTGCGCGGGCCCGTGCCCATCGGGTGAGCGGGTCGTTCGCGGCTAGTAGACGCCGTCGAAGATCCGATAGATCTGGCCGACGACATAGACTTCCTCCAGGGTCTCGTGGATCCGGTCCGAGGTGAAGATCTGGGCAAGCGCCTTATAGATTCCCATGTAGAGATCGGGGCGGTACGACGCCCCGACAATGACAACGAAGTAGTGGACGGGCTCACCATCCGGCGCGTCGAACTCCACGCCCTTGTCACAGCGCACGAAGCCGAGAACAGGCTCGGTCACCTGCTTTGAGCGGATGTGCGGGATCGCCACGCCCCGACCGACGGCGGTTGACGCCTTCTTCTCTCGGTTCCAGAGGTCGGTGAAGAGCTTGCTCCGGTTGCTGACATTACCGGTCGCATAGAGAAGATCCGCCAGCTCGTTGATGATCTGCTCTTTTACCCATCGCACGTAGCGGGAAGGCTCGAGATCAGTCTCCTCGAGCTTCGGCGGTTTCGTCCCGAGCTCGAAACGAACGAATCCTCTTCTCAAGTACGGCGAGAGCCTCATGACACCAATTCCCTATGACAGAACGCGAGGGGGCCAACCGAGCGCCCCGCTGCTGGAATCGGGCGCCCAGGTCGATTGACCGAGCGATAAGGCTACAGCCGGCGTCCCACCACGGCAAGCCCGCAGCGCTTGACACCGACGCTGGACACTCCAGAATGCATCCGGTCCGGCCGATGTGAAGCTGTGACCCCCGGAGGAGTTAACGTGCTAATCCACCGCCTTCTTGAGGAAAGTGCTCGATCCGATCCCGGCCAGATCGCGCTCATTCGCGGCCCGGAGCGGACGACCTACGGCGAGCTCGATGAGAAGTCGAACCGCGTAGCGCATGCCCTGCTGGAACTTGGTGTGGGGAAGCAAGATCGCGTGGGGCTCATCTCACGAAACGGTCGATTCTACGCATCCGCCTACTACGGAATTCTCAAGGCGGGGGCGATCGCGGTTTCCCTCAATACGGCCGCCGACGGCCGCACCGTGCGCGAGTTATTGAGAGACTGCACGGCCAAGGCGCTCATCGCGTCGCGTGATTTCACAGGCATCGCGTCGGAAGTCTCGCCGGAAACGGCGGATCTCGAGCACATCCTCGTGGAAGAAATGCCGGAGGGCCCCGGAGACGACGACGGCCCGCGCATGAACGCAATCGATCCTCTCGTGGCGGGCGTTTCCGGAGACTCCCCCGGGCTCGAGATCGATGAGGCCGCCGCCGCGGCCATCGTCTACACGTCGGGGAGCACCGGACGACCGCGCGGCGCCACGCTCTCCCATCGCAACGTGGTCGCGAACACGCGCTCCATCATCAGCTATCTCAAGCTCACGCGCGACGACCGGGTTCTTGACGTTCTGCCGTTCTACTACGTCTATGGGAAGTCGCTCCTCAACACGCACGTGGCCGTCGGCGGTTCGCTCGTGATCGAGGAAAGCCTACTCTTCCCCGAGCTCATTCTCGACCGAATGGAGGAAGAAGAAGCGACCGGCTTTTCCGGCGTGCCGTCTACGTTCGCCATTCTCCTGAACCGCTCCACCCTCGCCGAACGCGCACTGCCCAACCTTCGATACGTCACGCAGGCGGGCGGAGCCATGCCGCCGGAGACCATTCGCCGCCTCATCGAGGCGCTCCCGGGCAAAGAGATCGTCATCATGTACGGAGCCACGGAGGCGTCGGCGCGACTTTCCTATCTCGATCCCGCAGAGCTGCCGCGCAAAGTCGGATCGATCGGCAAAGCGATTCCGGGGGTCGAGCTGGATCTCATCAAAGAGGATGGGACCCGATGCGGACCCGGCGAGACGGGAGAGATCGTCGCGCGTGGATCGAACATCATGCTCGGCTATTGGAATGACGAAACGGAAACCGCGAAGGTGATGAGCGAGCACGGGCTCCACACCGGCGATCTGGGGCGGAAGGACGAGGAGGGGTACTTCTACATCGTCGGGCGGAAGCGGGACATGATCAAAGCCGGAGCGCACCGGATCAGCGCAAAGGAAGTGGAGGAAGCGATCGCCGAATGTGGGGACATCGACGAGGTCGCGGTCATCGGTGTACCCGACGACATCCTCGGAGAAGCGATCGTCGCGATCGTGACGCTTCGCCCGACCGGCGGCGGCGGCGCGGACGAGCTGCTCGAATACTGTCAAGCGCGGCTTCCCGCGTACAAGGTTCCGCGGGAGATCGAGATCAGGCGGACTCTACCCAAAAGCGGGGCGGGCAAGATCGACAAGGAATTGCTGCGTCGGGAGCGCGCCGCCACGTAACGAATATCGACAAAAAAGATGTGGCGTCGATCACGCATGCGCATGATCATGAACCGATCGAGTCATGCCAGGCGCATTCCATTCGGAGGATGGCAATGGAGACAACGATCAGCGACATCCTGAAGAAGAAGGGCGGCGGCGTTCAGACAATCGGCGTTGAGGGAACCGTCCGCGAGGCAGTGGATCTCATGAATCAACAGCGCATCGGTGCGCTCATCGTAATCGACGACGGCAAGGTCTACGGCATCTTCACGGAGCGAGACATCCTCACGCGCGTGCTGGCTGAAAAACGTGACCTCGAGACGACTAAGGTCCGTGAAGTCGCGACGACGTCGCTCGTCTACATGACGTCGTCGGATTCACCGGAAGACTGCATGCGGCTCTGCACGACGAAGAGATGCCGTCACATCCCCATCATCGATGAGGGCAAGCTGGTCGGCGTGATCTCGGAAGGCGATCTCATGGCGGCCGAGATCGAGTGGAAGAGCACGCAGCTCCGCTATCTGGAAACCTACATTCAGTACGATCCAGGGAAGGCGTAGGCGCGAGAGATCTCTGTCAACCCGAGGCCCGCGCCCACGAATCGGCCGTTCGCGTCGCGGCTCCGGTGCGGGCCAGCACGTCGCCCAGTACCGGTGACGGATCCAGATCCGACTCCGTCGGAACGTACGCCCAGAAGAGGACTTCCTGCGTGTCGGGTCGAACCTTCACCCTCTCCGCATCCACCACGGGCGTTCCGATTGGGCCGTCCGCATCGAGCAACAGCGGCTTTCCATCTCCCGTGAAATCTCCCCGAAAGCTCTCGAAACGATCGTCCGTCCCGCCGCCTCGAAGCAAGAGCGGTGGTTTGATCGCGGACGCGTCACCGACGCAGCACGGCACCCGACACGCCAGTGAGATCGCGTTGTTGACGTCGACGATCGGGTGGATCTCCGGGAGATCGGCGCCCTTGAGAATGCGCCGGGCGAGCGCCTCGTAGGCGGGACGGTGTTTGGTGGGGTCGGCGCCTGAGCGCCGGTGTGCGCTTCGGGTTGCGCGAACGATCGGATCCAAGGATAGGGCCGCGTCCGCGAAACGGCGCCGCGTTGCGTCGGCTTCCTCACGCACGACGGCTCGAATGGCGGCCGCGTCCGGTGACACCGACATCGTGAGCGCGGCCAGATAGAGCCTCCATTCCGGCAGCGTGTTCACGACTTCAATCATGCCGCACCTCGGAGTATCCGCCCGCGAGATCCCGCCCGAAGACAAAACGGCCGCCCGGGATGCGGTCGACACATGCGACCCGCTCCGGACGGCCGGAATGTAGCCAGCTAGGCCGTCATCGCCTTGACCTCATCGACGGTCGACTGCACCGCCGAGATCGAATGGTCCAGGGCCGCCTTCTCGGCGTCGGTCAGGTCGAGCTCGATGACCTTCTCGAGCCCGTTCTTACCGAGAATGCCGGGGACACCGACGAAGAGCCCGTTCACGCCGTACTCACCTTCGAGTAGGGCGCAGACCGGCAAGATTCGCCGCTTGTCCTTGATGATCGACTCGGCCATCTCGAGCGCGGACCATGCGGGCGAGACGAACGCCGATCCGGAGCCGAGAAGCCCGACAACCTCCGCGCCCGCCTTGCGTGTGCGGGTCTCGATCGCATCGAGCTCTTCCGGCCCGACGAACTTCTCGACCGGCATGCCGGCCACCCGACAAGCGCTTCGAATCGGCACCATCGTGTCGCCGTGCCCACCGAGAACGGTCGCCTGCACGTCCTGGACGGACACGTTGGCGGCGCGTGCGACAAAGTAGGAATAGCGTGCGCTGTCGAGCACACCGGCCATCCCGAAGAGCTTGTTCTTCGGCGGGTTCAGCTGCTGGTAGAGCCGGTACACGATCGCGTCCAACGGGTTCGCGATCGAGATGACAATCGCGTCCGGGCAGTACTTCTTGATGCCTGCCGCAACCTGGTCGGTGATCTTCAGGTTGGTGGTGAGCAGCTCCTCGCGGGTCGGAATCGTTCCGTCCGGGCGCTTCTTTCTCGGAACGCCGGCCGTGTTGATGACGAGTTCCGCGCCCTCGAGCACGCTGTAGTCCCGACCGCCCTCGAGGAGGATATCGCTGCCGATGACCTTCGTGCCCTCGGCGATGTCCAGCGCCTTCCCCTTCGCGAAGTCCGGCTCCAGAATGTCCATCATGGCCGCGCTCTTCGCGAGGCCGCGCCGACCGAGCTCAGCGAGCAAGACACCGCCGATGTTGCCTCCACCGATAATCCCGATCTTCCCCAACATGTCCCCCTCCTTTTCGGTGAGAACGCATCAAACAGCCGGCTCGCGGCCAGCCAGCGTACACGAAGCGCAAGGAGTCTAGCACGCTGTCCGTGAGGCGGCAAAGGATCTGGCTCCCGTCCGAAAGCGAAGAACGCTCCGGGTCTCACGACCCGGAGCGCCACTCACACGCGAATGCAAATCGCGATTTGTGCACCTATTCGACTAGCGAACCATCACGATCCGCTGAACATCCGATTGGGTGTCCGACACCAAACGGGCGAAGTAGACACCCGGCGATACCGGCACGCCGGCGTTCGTTCGGCCGTCCCACCGAACTTCGTGTTCGCCGGGCGACACGGCGGCGACAACCAACGACTTCACGCGCCGTCCCATGACGTCGTAGACGGCGAGGTCGACGTGCTGGAACTGCCCCTCCTCACCCGGCACGGTGAACGCAAGTCCCACGGAGGAGGTGAACGGCTGCGGGCGTGCTTCCGACAGCACGATGCGCGCGACGTCCGCCGCGCCCGCCGGATCATCCACACCAAGCACGACCTCGCTATGCCAGTCCAGAATCCAGTCGTCCGGGTCGAAGATCACGTTCGTCGGCTCGTCGGAAAGCGGCAACACGAACACCTGGGTCGTCGCCAGGCTGTCCCAGACCGTGAATCGTTCCGATCCGGAGAGGGTTTCCACCTCGATCACGATGGGCATCTTGAACGGCGGCGCGTTCTGCTGCACCTGTTCGATCTGCAATGTCAGGGTGGCCGGCTCGGGACCCGCTTCCCAACCGTATTCGTAACTCGGCCGGTTCTCGCCGTAGACCCACTGGTCGAAGAACCAGTCGAGCGTCATGCCGCTGGCCGCCTCAAAGACCTCCTCGAGGTCTTCCGTGATGGCGCTCGAGTGCTCGAAGGCGTCACGATAGTCCGCGAGCGCGTCGAAGAACACCGCGTCGCCGACGACGCCACGCAGCATGTGCAAGACCCAACCGCCCTTGTAGTAGACGACGTAGCTGAATATGTCCCACGGATCGTCCAGGTTGTACCGATAAACGGCGCCCGGGAATCCACCCGTGTCGTTGATCCAGCCCATGAACTGCTGCAGGCCGTCGGGCGGATGCGTCTCCGCATACCACAGTGCCTCGGAGTACACGGCGAAGCCTTCGTTCAGCCAGATATCGTGCCAGGTGCCGCACGTGACGAGATCGCCCCACCACTGATGCGCCGTTTCGTGCGCGATCATCGAGGAATGGTCGAGACAGCATTCTCCGATGCTGGTCATCGTCTGGTGCTCCATAGCACCACCCCACGGGAACTCGGCCATGCCGTACTTCTCGTCCTCAAACGGGTACTCACCGTAGATCGTACGGAAGTACTCCATCTGCGGCACCGTGACGCTGAAACCGTCCTGTGCCCATGCGAAGTCTTCCGGATAGACGTAGTAGTCAACCGGCACGGTATCGCCGGCGGCGGTGATGTACTCTTCCGAGAACGTGACGTAGTTCGTGATCGCGGCCGAAATGAGATACGTCGCGATCGGATAGCTCTCGACCCAGTGAAAGGTCTTCGTGTCGCCGTTGTCGACAACTTCGACCAGTAACCCGTTCGAGGCCGCGGTCATGTCCGACGGCACGGTGAACGAAATGTCGGCGGTTGCTTTGTCGGTCGAGGTTTCCTTGCACGGCCACCAGTTTCGGGCAAACCACGGCTCGCTGAGTGTCGACGCGATCGGCGTGCCGTCATGCGTGTCGAAGCTGAAACTGAGGAGCCCCCCTTCGATGGGATGTCCCGCGTACTGGACTCTGATCGTGAGCTGCTCGCCGTTGGCGAACGGCTGGTCCAACGTGATGTCGAGGCGGTCGCTTGTGTGGGTAAACGCGAGCGAGTTTCCATCACGTGAGATCGCCGAGACAACCATGGCCTCCTGCAGATCGATGAACACGGTCGCGAAGTCATCGACGAGCGTGATGAGCGTGATCTCGACATCGCCGGCAATGATCTCCGTGTCCATGTCGACGGCGATCGAAATGTCATAGTGGAGAACGTCGAAGTCCGTCGGCGGATCCGGCGGACCCGACCGGAGGTCGAACCCACCGAAACGGGCCTGCTTTGCGTTCAGACATGAATACGGCGAGTCCAGATCGGGCAACCCATCTCCGTCCGCCGCATGAAGCGGTCCGACGGCCATGGTGGTTAGTAGAAGCAGGATGGTGGTCCACCCCCGAACGACGATGGAATTGCGCATGGATGATCCTCCCTTTGCGCGTTGCTGGCGCATGCCCCATGTTTCAAACTCACCTGGCTCTCACCCAGGCAGGTTTCACTACGAGTTTATCACATGTTAATCGAAATAGCGGGAACCTGCCTCAGATCGGCCAAGACGGACGACAAGGGCCTCGTCGTTCGACAACGAGTTTGACGCGTGGAGAATCGCACGGGACTTCGTCAGGCGACTATCTCGAGCTGCGCACGCCAGCCGTACTTCGCGCAGATAGCGGTTGCCATCACGCGGAGCGCAGCAATCGTGCGGCCCTGCTTGCCGATCAGCTGGCTCGCGGCCCGCGAATCGTCGGGTATGACCTCAATCAGCAGCAGGCTGCCTGCGCGCGTAAATCGCACTTCACAAGTGTCAGGGTCATCTACGAGTTCGGTGATGACGCTGTGAAGGATGGCTTCGATCTCTCCCTCGGTCGTCTCCGTTCGGCGCATCTGTCGCGTGGCAACAGTAGACTTCACGGTAGGGTTCCCTCCGTCCTACGGCCGATCGCTTTATCAGTCGCCCCGATAGCGAAACCAGAATACCATGTGCTCATCTGATGCAACACCAGTTTAACGATGCGCGAACCATTCGCCTGTCTTTTCGAACTGAACACGGTTCGAAGTTGCGTATACCGATCATGCGAAGTGAGATAGCCCGACCATTCGCTACAATCATGAGATCTCGAGTCGGGATATCACTGCCCCCCTAGATGGGAGACGGCAATGCGAAAACAGCTGACGTCGATGTTTGTAGCCGCAACGTTTGCGGCGGTCATACACGACGCGACCGCCGAACCGATGGCGGGATTCGAGGAGTTCGAACTTGTCGAAAGCGCGCCCGTGGAAACGGGACTCGACAACGACTGGATGCGCAACACGCAGACGGTCTGGCTCGAGATGATCGACCGCGCCGAGAGGAGCCTCGACCTCGCGACGTTCTACACGTCGAACGCCGAAGGTGAAGCTCTCGAACCGATAATCCAGGCGATCGAACGGGCCGCCACCCGTGGCGTTCGCGTACGACACATCGCGGAGGAGAAGTTCTACCAGACGTACCCAACCACGCTCGATCGGCTGAACGCGCGGACCAACATCGAGGTCCGTCGCCTTCGCACCGGCGACATCATGGGCGGCGTGATGCACGCCAAGTACTTCGTCGTCGATGGCGAGGAGCTCTACGTCGGCAGCGCCAACTTCGACTGGCGCGCCCTCGATCACATCGTCGAGTTGGGTGTGCGAATCCGAAGCCCCGAAGCGGCCCGGCGCTTCCTCGGCGTCTTCAACCTCGACTGGGAGCTTGCGGCGGGTGGGCCGCGACCGGCCGCGCCGCCAGACCCCGAATCGTCCTCGCGCGAAGGTCCCATCACGATTACAGCCGGGGGTTCGGACAGCGTATCGTTCGAGCCCGTCTTCAGTCCGATCGACTGGCTTCCCTGCGACGATTGCTGGGATGAGCCGCGGATCGTCTCGATCATCGATGGAGCTCACGACGAGATCACGCTTCAACTACTCACCTACCGCCCGGTGGGTCGCGACGGTACATACTACGACAGGCTGGAGTCCGCGCTCAGGCGGGCGGGCGCCCGAGGGGTCACCGTACAGATCATTCTCGCGGACTGGTGCAAGCGCGCATCGACGATCCCTTACCTCAAGAGCCTGACCCTCGTCCCGAACATCACGGTGAAGCTCATCACGATTCCCGAGTGGTCGGGCGGCTTCGTTCCCTACGCGCGCGTGGTCCACGCAAAGTACCTTGTCGCCGATGCGGAGTGCGGATGGATCGGCACCAGCAACTGGGAACGCGGCTACTTTCATGACAGCCGAAACGTGGGAGTGGTCTTCGCGGGACAATCGATCGGCCGACTCCTGAGCCGCTACTTCGATACGCTCTGGGGATGCGACTACGCGTACGAGGTGAGAGCGGAAGAGGACTACACGCCACCCAGGATCGGCCGGTAGCCCCAAACGAAACGCGGGGCGCAATCTCGAACGAGATGCGCCCCGACACAGTGACTCAAGAGGAGGAAGTCCTTGAACTAGACTCCCCCCCCCCAAAGGTTCATGACTACGCATAGGCATCGCCTCCCCCGGCAGTGCCGGCACCCGGCGTGTAGCGCCCGATCAGACGGGCACACGCCAAGGCGTTCCACGCGGCCGCGGTCCCACTGGCCCACGGCTCGGCTCGTGGCCGAAGACCGCCGAGTCGGTCGACCCAGCAAGCCCGGTGTCCCTTCGGCCGCCCCTAAGCTCAGGCAGCATACCAGATCGGGCGCGAATCGCTAGAGTTATCGTCAAGAGTTGTGTTTGAACTCCTAGGCGGCGCGCTCCTCCATGCCA
>CAZAMP010000016.1:0-85185 GCA_964486455.1 uncultured bacterium
ATCGCTTCCGTCCGTGGATTGGCCGACGCTCGTGGCGATCTTGTCGGCCGTGACGATGACACTGGGGAATCTCGGTGCCCTCGCTCAGAAGAACCTGAAGCGACTTCTCGGCTACTCGTCGATCGCCCACGCGGGCTATTTGCTCATGGGCATCGTCGCGCTGAACGCTGAGGGGCTCTACGCGATTCTTTTCTACGCATCCGTCTATCTGTTCATGAATCTGGGCGCGTTCCTGGTGATCATCGCGCTCAGCGAGAAGCTCCCGTCGGATGACATCGACAGCTACCGCGGACTGGGATGGCGTTGCGGGTTCCCGTGTGTGGCCATGGCGATATTCATGTTCGCGCTCGTCGGGCTTCCGCCGACATCCGGGTTCACGGGCAAGTTCTTCATATTTGCGGCGGCCATCAAGGCGAACTTCATCTGGCTCGCGATCATCGGTGTGTTGAACGCGGTCATTTCGCTCTACTACTACGCCAGGATAGTGAAGGAGATGTATCTGGCCACGCCCCCCGAGGATGCCGCCAATGCAGAGCCCGTGACGGTCTCGGCGTCTCATACCGCGCTTCTCTGGGTGATGGTCATCCCGACCATTCTTCTCGGAATCTACTTCCATCCGCTCCTGGCCCTGGCAAAATCGTCAGTGGCCGTCTTGTTCCCCTAGAAAGGGGGTCCCATGAAACAGGCATCCTGCAAGTGGGTGCAGGGCATGCAATTCGTGGGCCGGGCCGACTCGGGTCATGCCATCGTCACGGACGCGCCGCCACAGTCGGGCGGGGATGACGCGGCGGTGCGCCCCGGTGAGCTGACGCTCATCGCGCTGGGAAGCTGCACCGGTGTCGACGTCGTCGGCATGCTGAAGAAGATGCGCGTCGAGTTCAGGTCGTTTCGGGTCGACGTGAAGGCGGAACCCGCCGACGACCACCCCAAGGTCTGGAAGAAGATCTGGATCAACTACGTCCTCGAAGGTGACGTCCCAAAGGCGAAGCTCGAGAAGGCCATCGAACTGTCGCAGTCGACCTACTGCTCGGTGTCGGCGATGCTCAAGCAGACGGCGGAGGTCGTCGTTACCTACGAAGTCACACCCTGAGGGATCACAATGCCCACGTGGCACCGCGCACTTGGCGAACGGCATGAGGCCGATGAGGAATGGGACCGTGCGATTCGCTGTTACCTCACCGCCTTGGACCAGGACCCGGACGATCTCGAGACCTACTTCAGGCTGGCGTCCGTCTACGCCCGCTTGGGCAAAGAGAATCGTGATCTGGATCTGCTCGAGCAGGCCGGTCGCGTCGGGCGGGCGGGTCGCCGCCGGGCCGAGGCGGGAAGCAGTTGGTTCGAGAAGTTCGATCAGCTTCTGGGCGGGCTTCAATCCCACTGGGAGGCTGCCGGCGGGACGTTTGAAGAGAGTGAATAGTCCTCGAACGCTCAGGGCACGCGATACCTAAGGCTGGACTAGTCGAAATCGATTGGGACCGCCCGCGAAAGCGACGCCATGTGATCCTCGAACCAGCGGATGTAGCGTCGCCGACCCTCCGATCGCTCCCGGATCGCCCGACGGGCGGACTCGTACAGAATCCCTGACCATCCCCAGCGGGTTCGATCTTTCTGATCGAACACCGTGTCGGGTAGATCCAGATAGTTCGGACGGACGTCGTTGAGCGACGGATGGCGGGCCAACGAGAATAGATCGCAGGAGCGCTCTCCGGTCGGCACCAGACGTTTCGCCTGCAGCAAGTGCGTGAACTCATGTGAGATCGTCTGCAGACTGAGCTGCCAGGGGTTCAGCCAGATCGCGAAATCCTCGAGGCTCGCGAGCCCCTGAGCTTGCCGGGTAAGGCCAATGCCGAACGTTCGACCATCGAGCTCAGGGAAGAAGTTGAGGCAGTAGCGGACCTTGGTTTCGATGCTGCCGCGAAGCTTGTGGCGACGGATCGCCGAGGATAGCACGTAAGGTTCCGAAGGAGACGACGCGCGCGGCTCGTCCAGATTCAGCGACAGCTGGATGGGTTGTCTCACCGACATTCCGCCTGCTACTTCAGAGCCCGCTCCGCGTCGCGGTGAGTAATCGCGTGGAGCACGCTCGGCCGGTTGTAGTTCGCCACGTTCCGGTAGCATACCGCAGCCCGACCTCGATCGCCGCGCTTTTGGTGCACCGTTCCGAGAAGGTAGAAGACCCGCGGGTTTTCCTTCGGCGCGTGTAGAAGATTCGCAAGCGCGCCGCGATTGTCTTCCTGTATGAGGAGGATCTCACCCATGAGCCAGTTGTAGTCGCGCCATTCCTCGAGATCCTCTCCGGATTCCACCAGGCGTTTGATCTTCTGGGCCGCTGCGTGGGCGGCGTCGATGTCACCGGCGAGGGCGGCCCGAATGCCGCTCACTACAGTGTGCCGGCGGGCATAGCTTCTCTTCGCGCTTTCGGGCAGCCCGGATGCCATCATCTTCTGCCATCCGTACTCCAGCTCGGCCGTCGCTTCCGAGAACGCGTCGCGGACCATGTGGATCCAGGCGATGTCGAGCGCCCGATTGCATCCCGACAAAACTTCGCCAGCTTCGAGCGCTTCCTGCTCGACGGCCTTGAGCCCATCGTGCGCCGCATCGTATTCCCCGAAGTAGAGCTCGCAGATCGCCATCCACCGCATGGCTTCGCGTCGAACGAACGGTGTCGGCGCGATCTCCGACATCTTGCGGTACTCCTCGAGAGCCCGCTCCTTTTCCCCTTTGAAGAGGTATGCGTGCCCACGCCCCAGGTAGGCGCTGTAGAAGTACGGGTCGATCTCGAGAGTGATGGTGTACTTGTCGATCGCTTCGTCGTAGCGACCCGCCATGAGGTAGACCTCAGCAAGCGAGTCGTACGGGTTCGGCTCGTCCGGGATCAGCGTCGAGTAGGCGCCCAGGGTCTCGATCGCGCGATCGAACTCCCCCAGGAAGGCGTAGCTATAGCCCAGGGAGTTGTACGCGGGCGGGTATTCGTCGTTGATGGCGATCGCCTCTTCCAGCTCTTCCACCGAAAGGGCGTATTCGCTATTGGAGAAGTAGACGTCGGCCAGCCGGGTATGGCTCGCGACCTCCGCGGGGAACAGGGAGACGAGCTGGATCAGAAGCCGCTCCTCGTCGGCGGGACGGTTATCCGCCCGCGCCATGGCGGCCTCGATGATCAATCGCTCGCCATCGCTGACCTCGCCGATCAGAGCGTAGGCCTTGTCCAGGTTTTCCCTATACTCGGTATAGCTGTCAACGATCGTTGCTAGCTGGAGATACGCCATCGCGAAGCGTGGGTCGATCTCGATGGCCTTCCGAAACTGCTCGGCGCCGGCCTCCAGGTAGAGGTTGTCTCTCAGCGCAAGCCCGGCCTTGAAGTAACTGAGTGCATTGCGGGACCCGGTGGTGTACGAAATCTCATCCGCATCGCAGGTGCGTGGTCCCACACCCGCGAGGATCGCCACCGCGGCGAAGGCGGCTATCCACTTGTGGGCGTTACGCATGGCTCTACCTCCTTGTATTCCAAAGAAGAAGGGCACGCTAGCACCGGCGATCGCGGCCTGTCAACCGGACCCGTGTTGGTCCGCGCCCTCTTGGTAGATTGTCGTCAACTGCCCCGTATTCTGGGCCCGTTTCTTCCGCTTTGCCAGGGATTTCACAATTGCTCATGGCAAACTCCCAAGTTGTGGTCTGACGACTGATTCGAGAGAGGACAAGTTGAACGCAGAGAAGCCATTGGCCCGGAATCGCGCCCTATCGGCTAAGCGTAAGCAGTTCCGTCAGATGAGTCAGTCAGACGCAGTCCTCAGACCACAACCCTACATCCAGATATCCCTATGAATGGATCCGCTTTGCGAATCGATCCTCGGGAGTGGGTTACCGTCGTCACGGCCCCGGGCGCTGACCCGAAACACACTGGGTCTGGACGTGCGTGTCGGATGTTGTTATTGTACAATGCTTTAGGGGTGTCGTCGTTCTGCGGGCCGTGCGGGAACCGCAGCCTCGGAGAGGCATTCCCGGCGTTGCCCGGCGACTGGAATTGGGGTACGATAGGATCTAGTTTATCGGTGGTTAAGACATTGCTTCATTGCGTAACACCACCCACCCGTGACCGCTGAGAATTCCGAAGGGACCGGACCCCAAGCGCGGCCGGATCGCTGCGCGAGCGGCGAAAGGGTGACTGGGATTCTCATGATGATACCCAACGGGAGGTCAACATGAGTTTCCGCCGCGGAGACCACGTCGTCTACCCCAAGTACGGCGTTGGCAAGGTGATACGCTCCGAGGAGCGGCCCGTATACGGCCGCAAACAGCGCTGCCTGGAGATCCGCTTTCCTTCAGGCAATAGGCGTGTGTTCGTTCAGGAGGATGAGTTCCAGCGTGCCCACATCCGGCACGTGATGGGCCCGAGCCTCGCGAATCGCGTCTACAAGGTGCTCAAGGAGCGTGCACGTTATGGTCATCTTCGCGCGACGCGCCGCACCGCGACCTACCGCAGCAAGACCTCAATCGCGGACCCGATGAGTCTCGCGGAGGTTGCCCGTGACCTCGTTCGACACTCCCAGAGGCACAGGCTGAGCAAGATCGAGAGAGATCTGGCTGAGTCGGCCGTCGGACTTCTTGCCGAGGAGTTGGCTGTCGTCGAGGACAGAGACCCCAAGAAAGTTCGCATCAAGATCGACAGGATTCTAAATCGTTAAACCCCTGCGACTTCCATCGCTTCGAGGTTGTCGGCTGCGTCACGGTTTTCCGGATCCAGCTCTATTGCTCGCCGAAGCGCATTCCGAGCGTCCTCAGTCCGTCCCACGATCTGATAGACCACACCCAAGTTGTTGAAACCCTCTGAAAACGTCGGCTCCAACTCCACGCACTTTTCGAGCGCCACGATGGCTTCCTCGAATTTCCCAAGCTTGGCTTCGGCAAGGCCGAGCCCCATGTGGGCTAGTGTCATCTCAGGCATCACGGTGGTGATCCAAGTGAAGATGTCGGCCGCCTCCCCGAACTCGCCCTTCTCGAAGCGGTCGTTGGCAATCAGGTATAGGTCGCCCGGCGCGGGGTCGGCCTCCGCGGCGTCCGGGGATGGCGAGGCTCCAGGGGCATCCGGCACCGGATCGCTCGCGGCCGGAGCATCGACCGGAGCGATGGAGGGGTCGCTGGGCGTCGGAGAGTGGACCTCCGCGGTCTCCGGGCCGGCACCGGCCGGCTCGATAAGATCGCCCCACTTCGCGAGGAAGCGGCGATGGTTCTCCTGCATGAGCGCTCCGTAATCGAATCCTTCGCCGGCGAAGGTGCGTCCGCCGAAGTGATGAAGATAGACGCCGTCGGCGATGCCGAGCTTGAAGCCGGCCAGCGAGGCCCGAAGCGAGAGATCGTTGTCCTCGAAATTCCCCACGCCGTAGGCCTCATCGAAGAGCCCGATGGTATCGATCACGTCTCGGCGGATGAGCATGCAGAAACCGATCAGCATCTCGGCATGACGCAAGGTGTCGCCGTATTCCGTCCATCGCTGTTCGGCAAACGACTCCAGTCCGCTCAAATCTTCGTAACCCGCTTCGACCTGCTGTGATGGAGCTGCCCAGTTCGTGACCGCGCCGATCAGCCCGTATTGCCGATTGCTGTCCGCAGTATCAAGCAGCCGCTCGATCATTCGCTCCGGGACGACGACATCGTTATTGAGAACCAACAGGAACTGGCCGCGCGCCTCCCGAAGTCCCTGGTTGACCGCGGCGGCAAACCCCAGGTTTGTCTCATTCCGAATGACGGTGACGTCTCCTCGGTCAGTGAGATACTCCGTCGACCCATCGGACGAGCCGTTGTCGACGACGATGATTTCCATGTCGCGACGGCTTCCGGCGGTGAGCGTGTCGAGGCATCGCCTCGTGAAGTCGAGCTGGTTGCAGACCGGAATCACCACGGACATCGGCGGCCGGTGGGATCCGGCGGCCCCATGCTCGTTCAGGATCTGCATGTCGGCGGCGAAGGCATCGGTCTCACCGATCGCGCCCCCCGTGGGACGCATGCCACCGCTGCGCGCGACGAATGAGGCGCCGGCGACGCGCAACGTCAGGCCGTCGGCCCTGAGTCGCCGGTACAAGTCCAGAAGCGCGCCATCCGTGCTCTGATAGGCCTCGTTCAGTCCACCGCCCTCGGCGAGGATCCGCATCGGAACAAGCACGCAAAGTGGCTGCAGCAGGTCCACGTCTTCGGTGGACGCTGGAACGTCTTCGCGGAGTGCCCGGAGTAGCTCGTCCACATCACGAATCCGCCAGGCATCCGGCAGTCGTTTGAGGAGGTTCTGGCGTCCGTTCAATCCATTCGACACCGGACCGACCGCGCCGACCCCGTTCCGCAATTCGGAGAGCAGACCGGTCAACCAAGCAGGCCCGGGAATCGCCTCGGGTTCCATGAGAATGATGTTCAGACCGCGCGCGTGGGGCAGTGCGGAGTTAACGGCGGAGGCATAGCTCCGGCGAACCGAATGTGAGAGACACAGAGCGACACGTGACGAAGCGCGCGCGACGCGTGACGTGTTGTCCGAGGACGCATTGTCGACGACGATGACCTCGATCGGTTCGAAGCCGCCGGCGGAGATGTTTGCCAGGCAGCTCGGAAGTACTGCGGCGGCGTTGCGGGCGACAATGATAATCGACGCCAATGGGCCATGGGCGTGCTCATGATTCGATCGATCTAGACTCATGTTTCCCTCTCCCTCGGACCGGCTTCCATGCCGGACCGGCGATTCATCTCAGGGTGGGAGCGGCCGATCGACGGTGGCGCGCGGCGGTGCTCCGCCATTCCCGTCTCGGCGCAACTCCAGAGCGGCCATCTCCCGCCCCGGCTAAGACATTTTCTGGTGGTGCTCCGGTTACTGGGCAAGGTCGGCGCAACCGAAGCTGAGTGGGTCCGAGCGCGGAAATCGCAATCGGCGTGCCACCGTGGATCGGCGCGCTCATTGGATGATCAATGCTGTAAGAGACTGCAATTAAATGAGAAACCGCTATTCACCCAGGGCCTACGCTTCGGGACACCTGCCCCGACCGGAGCGGCACTGCCGGCCATTTTCTTCCCGAACGGTCCAGGATGGACCGCTCGCAACGAGCAGCTTTCTTAGGACTTGCGCGGCGGAGGGCGATCCCGGAGAGTTCTGCGGTTGCCCGCAGCGGCACGCGCCCAACGGAGGACGAAGAAGATGGCGCTTCGACGCGAGCTCGGCCTTCGCGATCTCATTCTGATGAACATTGTCGCCGTCGTGGGGATCCGCTGGGTAGCCAACGCGGCCCGCCTCGGTCCGGCCTCGATCGTCCTTTGGGTTGCAGCCCTCCTTTGCTTTTTCCTACCACAGGCATTCGCGGTACGTGAGTTCTCTCGACGATACCCGGATGAAGGAGGTATCTACCGCTGGACGGAGAAGAGCTTCGGTCCGCTTCACGGCTTCGTCTGCGGTTGGTGCTACTGGACGAACAACCTGGTCTATTTCCCGTCGCTACTGACCGCGGCCGCCACGTTCGCCGCGTTCGCCGTGAGTGCGGATCCCGAGGTCTTGTCGGAGTCCCCGACGTACGTCGGACTGTTCGCGCTCACCGCGCTGTGGATCGCAATTGGTTTGAACGTGGTTGGGCTCAGGATCGGGAAGTGGGTGAACAACCTGGGCGCGCTTTCGACATGGATACCCATCGGTTTCCTCATCGGGATCGGTTTCATCGCGGTCGTTCGGGGGCGGATCGCCAATCCAATCGATGGAGCAGCGTTTCTCCCCGAGCTGGGGGGCGAGACGTATTCTCGTTGGGCGGAGATGTGCTTCGCTTTCGCGGGCTTGGAACTCGCCGCCGTTCTCGGCGGGGAGATCCGCCGGCCCCGGTGGGCCATCCCGCGCGGCATCATCTATGGAGGGATCGGCATCGTAGCCGCCTACATCTTGGGGACGGCCGCGATGATCGTGTTGCTTCCCAGCGACGACGTGCGGCTGACGGCGGGCGTCGTGCAGGCGTTGACGCAGGCATTCGGCGAAGTCGGTTGGACGGCTGCGGGCCCCCTGCTGGCGCTTCTGCTGACGATCGGTGTATTGGGCGGTCTTGGAGCCTGGCTCGGGGGCAGCGCGCGAATCCCATTCGTAGCCGGGCTCGACAGCCGACTGCCGGCCGCGTTCGGTCGTACGCACCCGCGGTGGGGGACGCCGCACATCGCACTGCTCATTCAGGGTGCGGTCGCGTCGTTCTTCTTGATCGTGTCGTTCATCGGGGCGGGAGTCGAAGAGGCGTACGTGCTGCTCCTGGACATGACGATCATCGTCTACTTCATTCCATATCTCTATCTGTTCACGGCGCTCGTGCGCGCCCACCCCGATCCGGGAGAAGCGATACCCGGGGGCGCAATGGGGCGAAGGCTCTGCGGACTTCTCGGCGCGCTCACCACGGCGGCCGCGATCGCGTTCGCATTCGTGCCCGGCGATGTGGGCTCGGTGCTTCTGTTTGAGCTCAAGCTGGCGGGAGGTGTGTTGCTCTTCGTAGGGTCGGGTCTGCTCGTCTACCACATCGGCGAGCGGCGCCGTCGCCCGACGCCTTGACGGATATCAGTGCCGCCTTTGGATGTCGGCGCTTCCCCGCCACAGCGCCGAGAGTAGCTCGACCATCACGAATAACTCGACGGCGAACGGTGGAAAGCCGAGAAACCCGGCGATCGGCATCTCAAACAGCTTGGCGTCGCGCAGCCACGGGAACGGGAACGTGTAGATCCACTTGGCGTGCGCCCAGTAGTTCCAGAACTCCCACAGAATGCCGCATACCAATCCAGCGGCAAGCAGGGTCCAGAGGCGACGCGTGTCGCCGGCGCGAACTTCTCGCATCAGTGAAGTGCGCCCGAGCCGTTCATTGATCGGATCAATCAGGAAGATGAGACCCGCCCAAACGGGTGCCCATAGGTAGCGGCCGACTTCACGCGGGAGCACGAACGGGGCGATGAGGCAGATCGCCCCGAGCGCGAGACTCAGCCGAAACCAGCCCCGAGAAAGCGGTCCGGCCGGCCGTGGCGCGGGCGCCGCACGTGGAAGAACGCTATCGATCAGCTCGGCGGTCACCAACACCCCCGGTGCGATCGTGGCGAAGGACCAGAAGTAGCCGATGAGTCGATGCCAGTACACTTCCGGCAGCCCCACATAGCGCCAGCCGTCCATCCTGAGGTTGTAGCCTTCGAATATGTACCAGATTCCAATCGACGCGAGGGCCACCGCCAGGCACTCGAGGGGATTACGTGAGAAGGGTGAGCTTCCTTTGCGACGCGCCGTCAACCCGTCCGCGAAGAGGATGTAGAAAGACCAGACGAGCGGCGTGAAATAGCGGGTGACGAACCAAACTTCGCGAAGGAGCAGGATCTCGGTGGTGACCAGGCCCCCGAGGCCGATCCAGGTCCATATCGGTATTGGGCGGTAGGACATAAGTGCCAGAGTAAACCATTGCCACGACTCTGCTCACCCCCGATCCGCGATGTCCGAAAAGGGATCGGCGCGCCTACTGGACCGCCCACAATTCATGCTTTTGGTAAGACTTACGCTGTGCTAGGGTCCCATGTGTCGGAAAGGGCACAGGGGGAGGAAGCTGTCCCGGGCAGGGTATTGGTGATGGTGGATAAGCGCGGTTTCCGTCCTCTTCGGCGGCCATTTCAACCTCATCTACCCCGCAGCCCACTATATCATTATCATTATCGTTCGGCCGACCATCCCGCCAACGGTTGCCCGACCGCGCACCGGATGGATCAGTCTGCAGACCGCAAACCCCGCATCAGCGAGGCCGCGGTCGGATACGCCTGGAGGAGAACATGTCTCGGCTGTCCCACGGCATCACTCTAGGGGTCGCCTGTTTTGTCTCGGCTGCCGCCTTTGTTTGTGGATCATCGCTGCGAACCTGCGTTGCCGCGGAAACGAGCGACGTGGGGCAATCGATTCGGGGAAGCTCACGGACCATCGACTCGTTCATCACGCCCGAGGGAGCGTTCGACACGAACGCAGCGGCCGCATCCGGCTACGAGGGCGGGTTGGATCTGTCGGGATACGGGATGCGCATCGACGATGCTGGCGCCCCTCTCTTTCAGCCGCTCGGCACGTCGACGGCGGCTGAAGACGGAGATGAGAACTGGCTGCCAGGGTTCGATCTGCCCGGTATCAACGGAAGCGTTACGGCCGTCGCGATTTATCGCGGCGATCTCATCGCTGCCGGGGACTTCACCACGGTGAGCGGCGTGCCGGCGATACGTATTGCCCGATGGGACGGAATCGAGTGGCAGCCTCTGGGGCCGGGTACTAACGGGGACATCAACTCCCTCGCCGTGCACGACACGTCGCTGATCGTCGGCGGCTGCTTCAATGTGATCGGCGACCTCGCCCCCAGCAACATTGCCGCGTGGACCGGCCTGGAATGGCGGCCGCTTGGAGCCGGTCTCAACGGCTGTGTCGAGGCGATGCACGTTCGCGACGACACGCTGTATGTTGGCGGCACGTTCAGGCGGGCCGGCGGCATCCCGGCCAATCACCTCGCCACTTGGGATGGCACCGCCTGGAATCCGGTCGGCAATGCCGTTGACGACACGGTCCTGGCCGTAATCGCACCTGCAGGCGGTGGTCTCTTCATCGGCGGCACGTTCGACCGCATCCTCGGAGCCTGGACCACGGAAGACGCGGTGACAGAGGCTGAGGTCGGTGATCGGATTTCCATGGATCTCGACGCTGATGACACGCCACACATCGGCTACCGGGATGTTGCCATCACCGATATGGGATACACGGTCAAGTCGGGAGAGGAATGGAGCAGCGAGACCGTTGGCGCGTGGGGTGAGTATCCATCGCTCGTTCTGGATGGATCGGACAACAACCACGTTGCGTACTACGACGCACCGGCAGGCGCTCTCATGTACGGATGGGAATCAGGCGGTGTTTGGACATACGAAACCGTAGACTTGACGGGGGACGTCGGTCGATACGCGTCATTGGCGCTGGATGGGTCAGGCAACCCCAGCGTGTGCTACCTGGATGCCACCAACGAGGATTTGAAGTACGCGAGGCGCAACGGCGGCGCGTGGACGATCGAGGTCGTCGACGCGACCGGTGCCGTCGGCGAGTGGGCTTCGCACATCATCGATGCCGGTGGTGATCCGTTGGTGAGCTACTACGACGCGACGAACGATCGGCTCAAATTCGCATCGAAGCCGGGGGCGACGTGGATGACGGAGGTCGTCGATACCACGGGCGGCGCATCCTCGCTCGCTCTGGATGGCAATGGCGATCCCATGGTGAGTTTCTACGATGGTGAGAACCGTGATCTGAAGTTCGCCCGCAAGTCCGGCGCGAACTGGGTGGTCGAGGTAGTCGACGACGAAGGCGACGTCGGACGGTTCTCTTCAATCGCCGCCGACGCCGCGGGCGAGCCGCATGTCTGCTACTTCGACAGCAGCGGGGCGACCCTCAACTATGCCTGGATTGACAGCGAGGAGTGGCAGATCGAAGTCGCAGACTCGCTGGAGCTTCTCGGATCATCTCTCACACTTCGACTGGACAGCAACGATGATCCGCACGTGGGCCACGTCGATGTCGTTGCGGGAACAGTAACACTGACGTACAGCTCCAAACCGGGTGCCGACTGGGTCCACAACGTCGTGGACAACTCGGGCAGCGTGGCGCTATTCGCCTCGCTGCGACTGACTTCCGCCGACAATCCCCGGTTGGCCTATCAAGACATGACGAACGGGACTCTTCAGATTGCCGGCACGGACGACACGGTGTGGGATATTCGCACGCACGGGTTATGGGGAGAGTACCTGTCACTCGATCTGGATGCCGACGGCAACCCGCATGCCTCGTTCTACGACGCGGGTAGCGGTCATCTCTTGTACGCCTCCAAGCTTGACGGACGGTGGGCCATCGAAGAGGCGGACACGTCGGTGACGGTCGGAGCGCACACGTCAATCGCGCTCGACGCAGGAGACAATCCCACCATCAGCTACTACGACATGGCGGAACAGCGGCTCAAGGTCGCGGCCAAGTCCGGCGGCTCTTGGACGATCGAGGTGGTGGACGGTGAGGAAGGCGCGGGCTTCTATACTTCACTTGCGCTCGACAGCGGAGGCGAGCCGTGTGTCGGCTACTACAATGCCACGGCCGAGCTTCTCATGTACGCATCTCACTCGACCGGAGCATGGGTTATCGACACGGTCGCGACGGACGTGGTGGAGCATCTGTCGTTGACCCTCGATGGGGCGGATGAGCCTCACATAAGCTACTTCGATGCAGCTTCCGGCGAGATCAGATACGCGACGCCTTCGGGCATGAGTTGGGCACTCGATACGGTAGCCGGTGGGGTTCTCGGCAACCAGAGTGATATCGCATTGGATGCCGGTGGGCAGCCCGTCGTTTGCTATGCGGACGCTGAGAGGGCCGAGTTCCGACTGGCGACGCTTCTATCGAGCGGCAGATGGTCGCTGGAGATCGTAGGGCTCACCGAGTATGTCGCGCTTTCTCCCTCAATCGTTTTCGCGTCTGATGGAAACCCGCGAATCGCCCATCAGAGTCCTTCCGGTGCCGACGCGAAGTTCTCGGTCGGAACCGGTGGGGCGTTCAGCGCGAGGGTTGCCGCCTGGAGCGATTCGACTTGGTCACCAATGGGCGCCGGCATGAATGACCACGTTCTCGCATTCGGGATGCACGATGGCGATCTCATCGCCGGCGGTCGGTTCACCGAGGCGGGTGGAGCTCCGCGTGACTACGTCGCCGGCTGGAACGGATCAAGCTGGCAGGACGTCGGCGGCGGCATGGACCAACCGGTCCGAGCGATGATGTCCTACGAAGGCAACCTGCTCGCGGTCGGGGACTTCACCGATGCCGGCGGTGTCACGTGCAACCATCTCGCGAGCTGGAACGGCGCCGCGTGGAGCGCCCTGGGCGCGCCGGGCCTCAGCGGGATCGCGCGATCCCTCATCTCCTTCGACGGCAATCTCATCGTCGGGGGCGACTTCATCGAGTCCGGGGGTGTCGGCACCAGACGGATTGCCGCCTGGGATGGCGCGTCATGGAACCCGCTTCCTTCGGGCGCGGGGCTGAACAGCTGGGTCTTCGACCTGATCCTCTTCGAAGGAGATCTGGTCGCCGCCGGAATGTTCACGCACGCCGGAGTCGTGCCGGCCTCACGAGTCGCCCGCTGGGACGGCGCCGCTTGGACACCGATGGGCGACGCCATGAACGGATCGGTTCGCGCCCTGGAGACTTACGGCGGCGAGCTGATCGCGGGCGGATTCTTCACCGTCGCCGATGGAGTTCCCGTGAACCATGTCGCGCGATGGGACGGTGGAGCGTGGGCTCCGTTGGGGGCGGGGACGGACGGTTCCGTGCTGGCCTTCGAGACCTATGATGGCGATCTCGTCGCGGGGGGCAACTTCGTGCACGCGGGCGGCGATTCGGCGCTCGGCATCGCGGCCTGGGATGGGGCCACATGGAGTTCGCTCGACACCGGAGTTGACGGTTTCATCGACGCGCTGACTGCCTACGACGGTGATCTGGTCGCCTCGGGTTTCTTCACGCGCGCCGGGATCGATTCCGCTGCGCAGAACATAGCGGCGTGGGATGGCGTGTTGTGGAGCGCGTTCGGCCCGATGCCGGGTCCGGATGACTACGTCGGCGAACTGGTCGTGCATGACGGTGATCTCTACGCCGCCGGCGAATTCATGAACATCGTCACGGGACCTGAGGATGAGGGTGATGATCCCGAGTACCTCGAGGTCAATCGTGTGGCGCGTTGGGACGGCAACGAGTGGCACGCGCTCGACAGTGGGGTCAGTGATGTCGTCTCCGCGATGTATTCACTGAATGATACGACTCTGGTGATCGGCGGCGTGTTCCGGTATGCGGGCGGCGCGGTCGAGTGCAATGGATTGACGGCATGGAACGGCTCACGCTGGGGACAATTCGGTTCCGGGGTGAGCGAGCAGGCTGCCAATGTCGAGGCGCTCGAGATGTACGACGGCAATCTGTTTGTAGGCGGTGGGTTCATCCTGGCAGGTGAACAGCCTTCACGACGGATCGCCGCCTGGCAGGGAGCAATCGACTATCCGACGCCGGTCGCCCTGGCTTACTTCCTGGCCGAGCGGCGGAGTGGCGCGGCCGTCGTGAGTTGGCGGGTAACCGCCGCCACGGAGCATTCCGGGTTTCACGTCTACCGCGAAGCGCCCGGACGTTCCCGCTCCCAGATCAGCGGTGACCTGCTTTCCGGGGAACATACCTACGTGTTCGTCGATGACAACGCGCCGGCCGGACTGACGAACTATTGGCTCAAGGAGATCGGTTCGGATGGATCAGAGGCGTGGTTCGGCCCCGCCGCGCTGCCGCCGACCGCGGGCATCCCGGTGGTATTGACCCTCGCACCGAGCATACCGAACCCGTTCAACCCGCGGGCGACGCTTTCCTACGCCATTCCGCAGAAGGCACACGTGATCTTGACGATCCACGACGTGCAGGGTCGACGTGTCGTCACGCTGATCGATCAGCTTCTCGATCCCGGTGTCTACAGCATCGACTGGGACGGTCGCGACGCGGGCGGGCTACGAATGGCCTCGGGCGTCTACTTCTCGCGGTTATCCAGTGGTGGGGATGCGCGGGTGCAGAAGCTCATCCTCGCGCGCTGATCGTCTGTCGGCCGCCCGCACCCGTCGGGCGGCCCGCTCACTCATCTCGTCGGTTGCATGGGGCGCACGCGTCATCGCGGACCTCGTAGTCGGCGATCCCTCCTCGGCCGTCGAATTCGAAACGGCAGCAATCGAGCAGCATCAGTTTCAGATTTCGACGTCCGCGCTGAACGCGTGATTTTCTCCATTGTAGACCCAAACGCGGCACTGTGTGTCGTCAGCGCAGGGCCCATCCCCGAGATCACTGCAGGCGCCACAAATGCTCTCGCGCGTCACGAAGGCGATGTCGTGTCCGTTCACACGAATCGTCGGGGAGCTCACGAACCGTAGCTCCATCGCCTGCTCTTCTGTCTTGACCCGCGTCCTACGGACCTCGACCTCGATTTCAGCCGCTGTGAGAGCGTCCGCGGCAATGCCGACCGCGGCCTCCAGGTTGCGGTCCGTTCCCAGACAACGGTCGCAGACACTCAGATCGATGAACATGAACTCGATCAGGACTTCCCTTTGGTTCCCGGTGTCGGGTTGGATCTTCATGCGGGTGCTCTCCTTGGTTTCATTCGGCGCGCACGAGCCCGCTCCGGTTGTCCCGAATGCTCCGAATGCAGTGACGGCGAGCATCATCAGCGCGCCGACGCGCGGCCGAATGCTGTGTGTTTCGCACATCAAGAACTCCTCCCATCAAATGAGGAGACGGAGTTTCGCGGAAAAGGACGCAGGGAGTTCGCGGGGCGCGAGTCGGGGAAGGGGCATCCGCCGGGCTATTCTCCGCAAACCATGTGATGACCAAAGACCCAATTGTGAAGATATATGATCCATATTGGCCCTTGCAATTGCTTGATTGGATCCTATCATGATGGGGTGCGAGGGGGAGCAATGCTGACCATTACCGTCGATCGACAAAGCGACGAGCCGATCCCGGCTCAGGTGGCCGTGCAGATCCGGACGCTCATTTCCGACGGCCATTGGCCGGCCGGTGAGCGATTGCCGGCATCCCGAGCCCTTGCGGCGGCCACAGGTGTGGGGCGGAACAGCATCGTGGCGGCCTACGAGCAGCTGACCGCGGAGGGCTGGGTGGAGTCCGGGGTCGGGCGGGGGACGTTCGTTGCGGCGGATGCTCCGACCACAGCCAGGCCTTCCTCGCCACGCCCTGCAGAACCAATTACGAGCGGATTCTCGTGGGATAGGACCGTTGCGCGACGCAGCAGTCCGACCGTGCCGGTCCGCTCCGTAGCCCACGGACGCGGGGACGGCGGCGACATGATTCGACTGGCGGGTGCCGTGCCGGATCCCTCGACCTATCCGAGCGAACGGATGCGAAAGGTCATCCACGACGTGTTGAGGCGCGAGGGGGCCGACGCCCTTGCGTACGGTCCGCCCGCGGGGTACGCGTCGCTCAGGGAGGTCATTGCGACGCGCACAACGCAATCCGGCGCCCCCGTTCGACCGGACGACGTGTTGATCGTCGCCGGCTCGCAACAAGGCCTTGATCTCATCGGTCGCCTGATGATTGGCGAGGGTGACAGCGTGCTCGTCGAAGCACCTACGTACTCCAACGCGCTCCAGATCTGGCGCCTTTACGGCGCGCGAGTCGTCGGGGTGCCGATGGATGAGGACGGTCTTTCGCCCACGCAATTCGGCGCGGCCCTTCGGCGCGTTCGCGCTAAGTTTGTGTACGTGATGCCGACCTTCCAGAATCCAACGGGGCTCTCGATGGACGAACCGCGGCGACGGGAGATCATGAGGATCGCGCGTGAGGCCGAGGTGGGTGTGATCGAGGACCACTTCGACGCGGATCTTCGCTACAGCGGGGTTCCTGTGCCGCCGCTCAGAGCGTATGACACGGCGGGGCAGGTCATACTACTCGGCACATTCTCGAAGATGCTGTTCCCCGGACTCCGCGTCGGATGGATCATCGCTCCACGCGAGGTTCGGGAGCGACTTCTTGAGATGAAACTCGCCTGCGACCTGGCAACGAGTCTGCCCGCTCAAATGGCACTCGCCGAGTTCTGCGTCCGCGGGGAACTGGATCGTCACCTCGAAAAGGTCCGCAAGCTGCACGCCGGCCGCCTTCGCGCCATGCTGGACGCAATCGACACGTACTTCCCTGAGAACATATCCACAACCCGCCCGCAGGGGGGCATGACGCTGTGGTGCACGTTGCCCGACGGTGGCGATGCGCTCGAGATTCTCGAGATGGCTGAGGAACGCGGCCTGAGCATCGCGCCCGGGGTCTGGTTCTTCCCGGATGGCGACGGGCGTCGCCACTTCCGCCTATCGTTCGTTGGAGAGGGAGAGGACCGCATCCGGAAGGGGATCGAGATTCTCGGTTCCGTGATCCGGACGCATCTCGCCAGACGTCGTGCGCCGCGACGCCGTGAGGGAGAGACCGCGCCGTTCCTCTAGGCGAGACGGCATGGTTTGCAGACACAGGTTGACACGACACGCACGATGAGAAGATACGTAACGGGCAACACCCGAGAAGGAGATCAGTCATGGATACCGGAACGCTGAGGCTCAAGATCGGCCTCGCCGAGATGCTCAAGGGCGGTGTCATCATGGATGTCACGACGGCCGAGCAGGCGAAGATCGCCGAGGACGCCGGGGCCGTCGCCGTCATGTCGCTCGAACGCGTGCCCGCCGACATCCGAAAGGAAGGCGGTGTGGCCCGCATGGCAAACCCACAGAAGATCAAAGGGATCATGAAGACGGTCTCTATCCCGGTCATGGCGAAATGTAGGATCGGCCATTTCGCGGAAGCCCAGATCCTCGAGTCACTCGGGGTGGACTACATCGACGAGAGCGAAGTGCTCACGCCCGCCGACGAAGCGCATCACGTGGACAAGTTCGCGTTCAAGATTCCGTTCGTGTGCGGCGCGCGAAACCTCGGCGAGGCACTCCGCCGTATCGGCGAAGGGGCCGCGCTCATACGCACGAAGGGCGAGGCGGGCACAGGCGACATCGTCCAGGCCGTCTATCACATGCGGACGATCACCGGCGGCATTCGTGAGCTCACCATCCTCCGTGAGGACGAGCTGATGTCGAAGGCCAAGGAACTCGGCGCGCCGTTCGAGCTGGTTCGCTGGGTCGCTCAAAACGGCAAGCTGCCGGTTCCGAACTTCTCCGCAGGCGGCATCGCGACGCCCGCCGACGCGTCGCTCGTGATGCAGCTCGGGGCTGAGTCCGTCTTCGTCGGGAGCGGGATCTTCAAGAGCGAGGAGCCCGAGAAGCATGCTAAGGCGATCGTCCAAGCGACGACCCACTATCTCGATCCGGATGTCCTCGCCCGCGTCTCCGAGGAAATCGGCGAGCCGATGCGCGGCATCAGCGTCGCATCGATGGACGAGTCCGAGATGCTGCAGACGCGCGGATGGTAGCGAGAGACCTGGATCGCGATCTACGCGTGGGTGTGCTTGCCTTGCAGGGGGACTTCGCGGCGCACGCAAGAATGCTCACCGGGATCGGTGCTGAAGTCTGTGAGGTCCGAACACCGGAAGCGTTGGCGTCGATCGCCGGACTCGTCATTCCGGGCGGAGAGAGCACGACGCTCCTGCGTCTCATGGACTATGACCCAACCTGGTGGGAGGCGCTAAGGGGCTTCCACGCGGAGGGCGGGGCGCTCCTGGGAACATGTGCGGGGTTGATCCTCCTTGCCAGGGAGGTGACGAACCCCGCGCAGCAATCGCTGGGTCTGCTCGATGTCGTCGTCGAGCGAAACGCCTACGGGCGGCAACGGGAGTCGTTCGAAGCGACCGGCGAGTGGGCGGACGGCCTGCCTCTGGAAATGGTGTTCATTCGCGCACCCGCGATCCGTGATCGGGCAAGTGGCGTGGAGCTGCTCGCTTCGTACGAGGGAGAGCCGGTAGTGGTGAGGCAGGGGCGTATCATCGGCGCGACGTTCCACCCGGAGCTGACACAGGATGATCGGCTGCATCGGATCTTTCTCGAAGCGTGTGGCGGGGTGAACACAATCACCGAGCGCGGATAGCGAAACAGTTGCTCGAGGCTACCTCCCGCCGTCCTTCCCGCCACCGCCGATCATCCCGGAGGGTCTCCGATCATCCCGTGCCGTCGCCCCGCCACCGCTATAATGCACATCTTCGAACTCTTCGAGCGCGAACGCATCCCGCAGCTTGTCTTCGAGGCGTTCGATCGACTCGATCGAATCGAGGTCGGGAAGCTCATCGGGTCCATACTTCCCGAGAAGTGGGACCGGGAGATAGTCGTTGATCTCGATGGCACGGGCGTTCTGGTCGGGGTCGTCCGGCCCGAGAGGTGAGATCATCGTCTCGCGCCAGAACCATCGGTAGAGGTTCTCGGTGTCCCCGCGACGGAACTCCCATCCAGCAGGGATCGTCGTGGCCCGAAAGACCCAGCTCATTCCTTCCGCAAGTGCTTTCTTCAGGAGAGCTTTGCCGACCCCGAACGAATACTCCGCACGCAGGACGGGGACACGTTCCTGAAAGGGAACGCGTTCGTGGATCACAAGGTTCTCACCCGAGAGATTGGCCGTTGCCTCGATGATGTACGTATCGCCGAGCGGTTCGGGCGACCGGACCCAGAGCGTGTCTTCAACCACGAGGAGCTCGGGCTCGACGATGGTTCGGGCTTCACTGCCGCCGGGATCGATGAGGTAGAGAACGGCGCTCGCGATGGTGGCCTGTTCGGGAAGCCGCAGGGCCACGCCGGGGAACTCGCTTGGTTCACCGAGCCACGCGATGATCCGGCGTTGCACCCACTGCATCTCGCACAGCGGAGTGGCCGCATGGATCTGGACGTCGCCTGTGTTTTGGACGACCACGTAGTCATGCTCGCCGCGAAACTCGGCGAGCTTCTCCGTCATGTGGCCGGGGTCATACGTGAAGTGCTCAACGGGCTTCTTGGGGCCACGCCGTCGACCGGCCTCGGTCGGCTGGGTCATGACGGCGACGAAACCGGCGGTGATGATAAGGGCCATGATGAGGCGCATCATCGGCCTGTCCTCCGTTGATTGTGGCTGTCATCCAACCCCAACACCTGCCTCCATGATACGACCCCGCGTCAGGTTGCGATAGCCCAAAGGTTGTGGTCTGAAGACTGTTGCTGCCAGTCGTATCTCCCATAATCGCCTGTAGTTATGGAAGTTGCCGGCGCGCGCGCCTATCGTCTTGGATGAGAGGCAGTTCTGCTCGTCCGGACACAGTCCTTGAACCACAACCGGAATCGAACATCTAATCGAATCTCTTGATCGGCCGGCGCCTTTTGCGCACAATGAACGGCGTTCGAATGTTTGAGGTGTCGTGCGATAGGTCGGTCCTTCAATCGAGGAGGCCACGGGTGGAAGGGAAGGATATGACCGGAACCGGGAACACGGCGGAGATGATCTCCCCAAGAACCGCACGCGCAAGGAAGAAGCGCGCGGACCTGATGGACGCGGCGGCACGTCTGATCGCCGAGAAGGGATACCACGAGACATCCATGAGGGACATCGCCGCAGAGCTCGGGATGAGCGCGGCCTCCCTGTATCACTACTTCCCCGGGAAAGAAGATCTCGTCGTCGCGCTCCAGAGGGAGTGCTTCGAAAAGCTGATGTGTGACGCCGAGGCGGTGCTCCAACCACTCGCCGATCCGGTTGAGCGGATCCACGCGTTCATCGCCAACCACATGCGATTCTTCGTCCAGCGCATTTCGCTCATCCGCGTGTTGGTCCATGAAGACTGTTGTCTGAGCAAGGCGAACCGCGAGATCATTCGCAGCTTCAAGCGCGACTACGTGGCGATCTGCGAATCGCTGATCGATGCGCTCCCGCGGGCCGAAGGCGCGCCCATGATCGACAGGCGACTCGCGACCTTCTCGCTGTTCGGGATGCTGAACTGGTTCTACACTTGGCACCACAAAGCGCAGGACCTGGGCGCCGAGGAGCTGTCGAGCGGTTTCTTCCAGATCTTCCTGCGCGGCTACCAGGGAAAGGGCGAGTCGAGCGGCGTGGGGATGACCTAGGGGCCTAGTCGCCGCCGTCGTCCAGCCGCTTGAGCGCGATCGCCCCGGGGCCCTCTCCGCCCATCAGCTCACTCGAGCGCGAGTAGTGCCGGCGCGCCATCGTCGAATCGCCGGTTTTCTCGTAGGCGAGTCCCAGATTGAAGTGGACCCGTGGGTCGCGGTCGTCGATCGTGAGCGCCCGCTGGAACAATGCCGACCCACCGTGCCAGTCCCCGAGTCGACACCGCGTGACGCCGGCGTTGAGGTGAGCGAGTAGGTATTTCGGAAAGATCTCCATCGCGCGGCGAAAATGCATTTCGGCCCTGGCGAGTAGCGTCCGGTCGTACCCGCCCTGCGTGCCCCGCGCCGATTGCTCGAACAACAGAACGCCACGGTTGTACTGGGCCTGGGCGTTCTCCGGATATGCCCGAAGCGCGGAGACGTAGAGCGTTTCCGTGTCGCTCCAGTCGCTACTCCGCTCATTGGACCTCATTGCCATCAGGATGAGAGCGGCAAGGACGACAACCACGACGGCGGAACGGATGACCGGACGAAACGCGTCGCGTCGAGTCCAAGCGCCGGCGGCCAGCCCGCCGGCCAGTAGGACGCCACCCACGAACGGTAGGTAGAGAAACCGCTCCCCGAAGAGCGCCCCGCTCAGTACAAACGTGTTCGAGGTCGGCAGATAGGCGACCACACCCAGCCCGACCGCCGCGAGATACCCCCCCGTCCGCCGTGCCGAGCCGGCCGCAAGCGCGGCGATGGCTAAGAGAATCGCGATGCCGATGAGAACGCGCGGATCGCCGGCGGACGCCGGAAGCGGTATCGCGTTTCGGCAATAGTCGCTGGAGAGGACGGCCGGCCAAACGACCAGCGTCGTGGCGTGCGTCAGGAGGGCCATCGGAGCGAGCGCGCGCGTGGCGACATCGGCACCGTAGAGGGGGTTGTGAAGCTCACTCGCTTGATCTCCGGTCGCCCCCAGACTTCCGTCGAACGCGGCCAACCGAAGCGCGCAGTAGGCCAGAAGCGCAATGAGCGGGGGGCCGTGCCGCAATGCGAGTGCCTTCGGGCGAAACGACGGAAACAGGCCTCCGAACTTCGCCGCCCAACCGTCCAGAAGCAGCCAGAGGAGCGGTAGAAGTAGGGCCGTCTCTTTCGATAGAAGTCCCAGAAAGAGACAGAGCGCCGCAGGCGCCGTTTGCCGCCACCGTCCCGACGCGCCACCCGCCTCGGCGAGGAGACGTCGTCGATGAACGAGAAGCCCGAGCAGAATGAAGAACGTCGCCAACAGGTCCGATCGCGACGAAACCCAGTAGACCGCTTCGGTGAGGAGGGGATGGACCGCGAAGAGAAGGCCGGCGACGGCCGCCGCAATGCGGTGCCGCATGAGCGCGCCGGCAAGAAGCGTTACGAGCACGGCGTTGAGCGCATGGAGCAGCACGTCGACGAGATGGTATCCGAACGCGTCGAGATCTCCCGCCGCGTGGTTCAGCGCGAACGTGAGGAGAACGAGGGGGCGATAGTAGAGCGTGTGTCCGGGCCAGAACGCGGACGAGAAGATCTCCCCGATGTGGTCCAGCCCGTGGACTCGTTCGTTTCCGACGATGAGAAGATCATCATCGAAGACGAAGCCGTTTTGAACCGCGGGGAGGTGAACGGCGACCGCCACGACAAAAACGGCGGCGGGAAGGATCGCCATCCAGCGGGATCCAACCCAACCGCCGATACTTTGCATGGCCGGCTACCTCACCAGCTGATCTGGATGAGGCCCAGCCAATCCCCGAGGAGGAACTGGACCCGCCCGATCAACAGCGAGATCCGCGCCATGACCGTGAAACCGAACTGTGCGCCGAACGCGATCATGATGATCCAGACCCCGAAGCGGGCCGTGACGCCGAATACCCCTTTGTGCTCCACCGAGAAGAAGAAGTAGAACAGCGCCGAGAAGACCATGATCACGATCAGAATGTTCTGGATCCCCGCCCAGGTCGTGAAGCCCATCGGTACGATCGTGTACTCGATCTGCCTGACCACGTAGGCGAGAATCGTCGGGCCTAGAGCCGCGCCGGACGCGATTCCCATGTAGAACGCGAGCGGATAGCGGCTCAGCCACGTCCATTTCCGGCTGAGTCGGAGGTACATGAGCAGTCCCAGCACAGCCGGAATGATGAAGATCAGTCGACCCTCACCGAAGAGAGGATCGATGAGCGTTCGCGTGAGACTCGTCCTTGCCAGAATGACGGTGAAGTAGCCGGCGGACAATCCTACCGCCAGCGCCTCCGCCACTTTGTAGAGTGGATTGTCCTTCCAGAGGAAGGAGAATATGGCGAGGGTGAAGATCGCCGCGACCGTATTGCCGAAGAACTCGCCGCCCATGGCTACCTCCCCCCCCCGGCTTCGCGCCGTAAGCGTGCCCGTTGAGCAAAGAACCCGATGTTACCCAGCACGATGAACAAGATGATGAGCAGGTGCTCGACCGACTGGACGTCCATGCCTCGGAGCGCCGCGTCCGTGTATCGCATGCCCGCTTCCTTCATCAGCATCTGATACTCGGCCGCGCCCTTGAGTCCGGGCACAAGCCCGACGATCTGCTCGGCATTCCAGAACGTGTAGTACTGGGCCGCCTGGACCGCCGTCACCGCCAGCGCGACATCGCAGCCGTACCGTTCCTTGGCGTACGTGACCCACGCTTCAGCCACCCAACCGGCCGAGATGGTGACCACGAGATTGATGTCGTCGTAGTTCTGCTTGTCGCTCATGAGCGGGATCGAGTCGAGCGGCGTTCCGTAGTAGTCCTGAGGGAACGGAATACGGAAGTTCTGGCCGATCGACATGATCACGATCGCGGGATACGGTTGATAGCCCAGATAGCAGTGGTTGATGCCGTTGACTTTTCCGTACTCGGCCGCGACGGTGTCGATCATTTGCTGGGCCATGCCGGGCGCATTCTGACTAAGTGCCGTGACGATCACATCGATGTCACGTTCGAAGCAATGCCGGAGCACGCCATAGGCCTGTGGGTGATTCTCGCCAACGGTTTGCGGATCGTAGTCGACGGCCAGGAGCACGGTGTCCCCCGGCTCGAGGTTCTCTATGTAGTCGAAGAGGCCTTGAACTTCGTCCGACATCGGGATCGGCAGGCCGAGCGGCGTGAACATCGGCACGATCGCGCCGATCATCAGCAGCACGTAAAGGTATCGCCGGTCCAGATTGGCCATCCGTTCGAAAACGTTCATGCCATTCCTCCTTTCCGGCTAGTCTCGGCCCATGTAGGCGCGCTCAATGCCGAACACGACCTTGAGCGCCATCGCCACACCGCCCAGACCGATCCCGAGCAGAATCGCCCGGAACCCGGCCATGTTCGGCACTTCCATGATCCACTCTTTCAGGGGCGAGAGCTTTGCCCCGACCGGCACCTGCCCCAGCATCACGATTATCGCCGTAACCAGAATCGTCGTCGCCATGAGCGATCGCGCCTTGAACGCGCGAAACGCCGCCGACGCGATGTAGAACGCGAGCAACGAGAACATCGTGGCGTAGATGGGGAGCAGCGCGTTCTGGAAGAAGAACTGGAAGGGGTTGTGCGCGTCGCGGTGGTCCCATGCGAAGCCCGTGACGATCATCACCATCAGTCCGATGATCGTGGTCAGTGCGTAGCCCCATCCTTCGGCCCGGCGTCGAACCTTGATCAGATTGACGTTCACCAGGCTGTAGATGCCGAGCCCCACCGCCAGGACGCCGATGATCTGAAGCCAGCTCATGAAGAACTCGCGAATGTCCTGGATCGATTGGTGGGGCACGAAATCGCTGAGGGCCATCAAGATCCCCGTTATGAACACGATGAGGAGCGGAATCTCCCTCTTCATCTCACTATCCTCCTTACATCCTCACCGAGATCCACTCCCGGAACCACGTCCATCCACCGTCGATGCTGATCAATACCGCCCCGATGAGAAGCCACGCCATGGTGAGTCCCTTGACGACGTCCTGAGCCTTGAGGGCGCCGAGTAGCAGCGGCTCGCGCGCCAGGTAGGCGGACGCGGCATAAAGCTCCTCACCGATCAATGTGTAGTCGCACGCGGTCACGAAGAACGGAAGCTGACTGGGTTCATCGGTGCCGGCGATCTGAATCGATCCCGCGATGTTCCCCGTCTCGGCCAGGATCAGAGATTCCGCGTAGAACTTGCCGAGGTAGAGATTCGTCGCCGTCTTTTCCCGGAGCATGATTCCGTTCACCGCGGCCACGAACGCGAACTGAACATTGGTGACGAAGAAGATGTCGTTCTCGTTGTAGATGTCGGGCCGCCCCGCGTCGGTGTAAGCCTGCCGAACGGTCTCCTGCGCCACCGCCATCACGATGGGATCGGAGTTCGGAATGATGAGCCGGGATTGATACTGAGCGACCTTCTTGGCCACTCGGGACAGGATGGCATAGGAGGCGATAGTGGAGATCGTCGCCGCCGTGCCCATCCCCAGAACGTAGAGGATGGGGCGGCCCATCTCCGTCGCGCGGCCAACGGCCTCATCCACGGCGTCCATGCCGGCGATGGGGCGGACATAGATATCCTCCGCGCGCACCCGCGCCTTCCGGACGTAGAACACGACCAGACCGGCGAAGAGAAGGAGCACGACGAGAATGGGCGTCTTGCCCTTGTGATACCATTGCGCGCTCGCGATACCGGGCGCGGCCGATACGGCCTCGCCCCAGCCGTCCGTTCCCGTCGCGCGGACCGCGTAGTAGTACTCGGTTCCGTTCACGACGGCGTGGGCGACCTCGCCCGCCTTGATCCTCTCCGTATCGGAATATGCCGAGGTGCCCGCAGCGACCTCCCCAATCTCTTCCCACGGTCCGCTCGCGCTTTCGCTCCGGTGAATCGTGTATTGGAGAACGCTGTTCGCGCCAGCCCCGTCGTCGGGGGAGGGCGTCCACGTGACGTCGATCCTTTGGCCGGCGTCATCCGGACCGTCGCTCGCTACGACATCCGATGGTGCAGCCGGCGGATCTGCGCCGGCCGCCGACGGGATCATGAGCATCCAGCCGACCGCGAGCGTCCAACCGATTATTCCCGTACGCACTTTCAGTGTCCTATCCCCCTTTCCGCCCGGACGGTCGACGAATCCTCGCGTTGCACGCAGGATTGAGTCGAGAAGCAAGATGACGGCGGATTATGAGCCGTTTCCCGAGCGAATCCTAGTGCAAACGGCGCATTTGCATCCTAGTGCCCCGATCGAGAAATTCGCCACACATTTCATCGGCCCTCGCGGCTCCTGGCCTCGTTGCTCCTCCTCGACGTACCTCGTTGGTACGTCTCGTCGTCGCGCCTCGCCAGGGAGCCACGAATGGCTCGCTGAAATATGCACCGAATCTCTCAACCGGGACACTAGTGGAAATACACTATTCCCCGATGTGCCGCCCGCGTGGCACGAACTCTGCACATCCCTCGTGTACTTGCCATGACCTCATTGCCAGGAGGTGATGGCCTTCGGGAGACAACAGACGCATTGCATTCGTAGTTTTCGGCTTGGGAAGACGGACCGGCCCTCAGGGTCGGCTGGAAGACAAGCGAGGGGCCCCGTGTCAAACCGCATAAATCGATTGCACCTTGCATGCATTGGGCTGCTTACCCTGGCATTCCCGATTGCGGCGTCCGCCTACGATCATCTCGAGATCGAGGTGGTCAATCCGGACAGTGTTCAAGGCCTGCCGGCCGTGACTGTGGAGGTCCCGTTCAGCGTGCGGGTCCGAGCCGTGGATCAGGGGGGAAACACGGATCCATCGGCGGATTTCGTGCATGCCGAGCTCTACTCCCCGGACGTGAACGCCACGCTTCCACCCGCCCACTACCTACAGGGTGGTGAGTGGCAGTTCGACAACTGCATCTTCCATGATGCAGGCAACGCGGTGCGGCTCAAGGTCCGCGACGCTGACGACGGCTCAGTTCCGCACGCCACGGTCTTCATCAACAGTTACAACTTCGTGGACCATTTCATCATCGGTCTTCCGCCGGGTGACAAGCAGGTTGGCCTGCCCATCAGCGTTACGATAACCGCCGTCGACGCGAACAGCAGCACGATCGCGAACTTCGATGACACGGTCACGCTCACGGCGGACGTGGGGCACTTCTTGATGGGCCCGAACATCGTCGTGCCCGGCAGCTCATTCAATCTGGGGACAGCCACCCTGTTCGTGCGCTTTCTCGGCACGGATCCGATCTCCTACTCGAACATACTCACCGCGACGAACTCGGTGCAGTACCCGGGGCAGGGCGCCCCGGCGCAATCCAGCGCCGTCGTCTCACCGCTTTATCCGGGGGCGCTCAGGACCATCGTGCTGCTTCTGCCCGGCGAGACGCTCACGCCCGGGATCAGTCCGGGCAAGACGGGAACACCCGTCACTCAGACGTCCGGTATGACCTTCGACGGCGTGGACATCTACGCAACGGATGAATACTGGAACCCGGTCCGCAGCGCTCCCTATCCGGACCTTGACTGGAGCACGAGCGATCCCGACGTCAATGTTGAGCTTCCGGCCCCGTCGACGATGGGATCGAACTCCGATCTCGACAACGAGGTAAAGCTGGTCACCGCGGGTCTTCAACGCGTCACCGTCGATGCGTCGGGCCCGATCACCGATACGGATCACAGCTGGGTGACCGTGGGACCTGAGGGGTTGGACCACTTTGTCTTCGACTACGCGGTTTGGGATACGTCGGATGTCCAGGTGACGACCTCACCGTTCAACATCCGCGTGCGCGCGGAGGATCTCTATGGGAACGACTTCCCGTTCAACGGCATCGTGTCCATCCGTGTGCGAATCGCGCAGGAGGAGCGCAATGACTGGCTTCTGATCGACAACGTGCAGTTCGTCGACGGCCTTCTCGAGACGACGGTCCAGGTGACGAAGCGCGCGTTCTCGGCGCGACTCATCGTCGACTCGCTCGGCGGCGTTGTCGGTGAGAGCGGGCGCTTCCAGGTCAACTCGGGGCCCCTGGAGAAATTCCTCATCACGTTCCCGGGCCAGAACTGGATGCCCGGCATCAACGATCCGGACTTCCCCGGCTATGTGGGCGATCCGGAGGGCACCATCGCCGGCGACGTCATCGATTCGGTTTGGATCCGCCCCGTCGACGTGTACAAGAACATCGCGACGGGAAGCTGGCTGGTCAACGTGGCCTGCCCGACCGGATACTTCGAGCTTCCCAACTACGGGGACAACATCGTCCAGGTCTCGGGTCCCACCGCGATCGACGTCATTCTTCGCACGCACCAGCAGCAGCGGCTCTCGTCCGAGGCCGGCCCGGGAACCGAGGGGATCTCGAGCAACGTCTCGGTGACGCCTTCGACGTTCGATCGGATCGTCATCGAGGCCCCCGGTGAGTCGCTGGATCCCGGGATCTTCGAGACGATCGAAAACGACGGCAAGATCGGGACCCCGTCCGTTCAAGACGCGGGGATCTCATTCGATGTGACGGTCTACGCCTGCGACGCGTATTGGAACCCGGTGCAGGACTCCGATCCGGTGCTTCCGATGCAGATCGACTTCTCCTCGTCCGACGCCGCGGCCACGTTGCCTGTGGGGCCGCAAACCGTGGGGTCGAACACGGAGTACTTCGAGGCGGCGCTTCGCACGCTGGACGAGCAGAGTCAGCAGGTGATTACCATCGATGATCTCGGCTCGGCGGCGACGGCGTTCACCACAGTACCGCTACAAGCGGGTGCGATCGATCACTTCGATCTCGGCATCAACAACCGCGCGACTCCCACGCCCAACGATCCGCTGGATCCGATCCCCGACGTGCAGGCGGGCGCGAACCTGCCCAACGTCACGGTTGTCGCGCGTGATCAGTTCGGCAATCACATCACCAACTACACGGAAGACGGCTCGCTTTCCGTTACGCACGGGTCGAACGTGGTCACGCCCGTTCAGATCGACTTCGACGACGGGTTCGGAGACGGCAGCCCCTACAACGGCGTGTGGCGCGGCAGCGTCCGGATCACCAAGGCGGGGGACGAGGTCCAACTCGTCGTGCGAGAAGACATCACCGCCGTGACCGACTCCAGCAACGTGTTCGCCGTGTACCCGGGTGCCTATGCGGATCTGCTCGTCATGCTGCCCGGCGAGGTTCACACGCCGGGCGTCGGGCCCGGCAAGATCGGGAACCCGCTTCCGGCCACGGTCGGGGAGACGATGACTTCCAGCGTGGTCGCGACCGACACCTGGTGGAACCAGGTGCCCGAGCAGCCGACCGTCAATCTCGAGACCAGCGGGTACTCCGTTCTTTTGAGCGGGAACAACGTGCCGCTCGAGCCTGACGGGCACCGCGATTTCGATCTCTACTTCCGGACCGCCGGTGTGCAAAACCTGGCCGTCAAGGACCTCGTCGAGCAGGCGATCACCGATACCTCGACGGTTGCTCTCTCTCCCGGCGAGTTCGTACGACTCCAGGTCATTGCCCCGGGTGAGTCGCCGAATCCCGGAGGTCCCGAGACCGACGGGAAGATCGGGGCACCCGATGCGCAGACCGCAAGCCTTCAGTTCGACGTCGGGGTTCGCTCGGTCGACCAGTTCTGGAACCTCGTGATCAACAACGACGAGCACATCCAGATCCTGTCGGACGACGGCTCCCTCGACGACACGAATCCCCCGAACCAGGGGCAGCCGCTCCTGGACGGCAGTATCACGTTCCCGATCTTCCTCACGTCGACCGGCTCGGTACGCATCGAAGCGACGCCGATGGACAATCTCGACATCGACGGTCACTTCGTCGACGTCACGATTCTGCCGGGCGCACACTACGTGATCGAAGTTCCCGACAGCGCATTCGTCGGACCGCCGAGGTCGTTCCCGATGACGATCTCGCTGGTGGACAGCCTGGGGCAGGTCGAGCAAGGCGCGAACAACGAGGTCTTCATCGAGGCGTTCAAGTCGAATCTGGCTCCGCCGTCGGGCACGCTAGGTTTCACGAGCATCCAGCTCGCGAGCGGCACGGCCACGATTCTGAACCAGACCTACGACACGGTCGAGGACATCATCCTGCAGGTGACCGATCGGGCGGGACGTGAGATGAACTCCACGCCCATCGTCATGATGTCGAACGGGATGGAGTATCAGATCGCAGTCGACGGGAACCCGGACTTGATCGTCGGCCCGCCAAGCACGTTCTCGGTCACCGTAGAGCTACGCGACGTCGATACGGCGACACTCATCGACTCGGACCGGCAGTTCGGCGTCGAGGTCTGGTCGGTTGCCGATGACGCGGTCGGTCCCGGAAGGGTCGGCGTGAACGGATCGAGTCTGCAAGGTGGGCGTGTCGTGTTCGAGCAGAGCTACACGAAGGCGGAAGCCGTCTACCTCAGTATCCAGGACACCACGGATCTCGTGGGGAACAGCCCCATCTTCAACCTCGGGGCCGATGGCTACAAGCGCGTACAGGTTCTCGTTCCCGGTGAAGAAGTGGAGCCCGGTGACGAGGCTTTCGAAGAGACCGGAAAGAGCGGGACACCGGACGCGCAGCGCTCGGGCGAGCCGTTCAACATCGTCGTGCGGGCCGTGGATCAGTACTGGAACCTCGCCGATACGACGGCCGGCGGGACGGTTCACCTGGACGCCAGCGACGGGTCGTTCGAAAACGGAAACCCGTGGCCGCAGGATGTGCCGTTCGTAAACGGCAAGCGCACGGTCGAGGCCTTTCTGGTCGACGAGGGTGTGGTCGAGGTGACGGCGCTCGACAGTGACGACCTGGACCGCCCGGAGCAACGCGTCGACATCCCGGTGCTCTCGAGCTACGCGTACGAGATCATCGTGCCTGAGAGCGCGATCACCGGCCAGGTCCCCGGCTTCCAGGTGTCCGTGCGTCTCTATGATCCCGAAACGGACATGACGGTTCAGGATGCGAGCAACCGCTTCACGATGACGCCGCTGCTGGCCAATCTCAACGCCGGAAATGGCAATCTGGGCATTCCCGAAGGCCAGTTGATCGAAGGTGTGGACGTGATTAACACTCAAACCTACGACGTCGTGGAAGACATCCTGATCAGAGTGAGCGATGACTTCGGCCGCGAAGCGTACTCGACCGTCATCCACATGGAGACGGGCGGCCTTTACTACGAGGTAACGCTGCCAGACTCCGCGATGGTCGGGCCTCCGGAGACGTTTCCCATCGATGTCGCCCTGATCGATTCGAACACGGAGAACGTGGTGATGACCCGCGACGGCCCGATCAACATCGTGGTCTTCTCCGCGAACTCCGGGCAGCCGGGTGACGGCGACTGGTCGGTCAACTACGAGCTGTTGGACGAGGGAACCGTCCATTTCAATCAGAGCTACTCGAAGGCCGAAGAGGTATTCGTGCAGGTGTCCGACTCGACCGGCGTGACCGGAATCTCGAACACCTGCACCGTCATGGCGGACGGCTACAAGCGCATCCAGCTGCTGGTGCCCGGGGAGACTCCGGTGCCCGGCGTCCCCAGCGAAACGGGGAAGGATGGCGATGTCATTACCCAGCAGGCGGAAGTTCCCTTCCTGGTGACCACCCGCGCGGTGGATCAGTACTGGAACCGCGCGACCACCGTCACGGGCGGTTCGATCAACCTCGACTCGTCGGAAGGGTCGCTCGGCACCGGGAACCCGGTCAATCAGGGAGATCCACTCATCAACGGATCGGTGTCGTTCGAAATCACGCTGAGTCAGCATGGTGCCGCCGTTCTCACCGCGGCCGATTCGCTGACGGCGGACATCGCGATCGGGACGGCAACGGTTCCGATCAATGACGCGGAATACGAGATCGTCGTGCCTGAGATCGCGACCGTCGGGCCTCCCAGCAGCTTCACGATAACCGTGCGGCTCGTGAACCCGACGACCGGCGAGCGAATTAACGCCAACAACACCTTCACGCTGCTCGCACTCAAGCCGAACCGCGACGCCGCGCTCGATACGCTCGGCGTTGGAGGCGGAACGCTCAGCATGGGCGAGATCATCATTCGAAACCAGACGTACGCGACGGCCCAGGACATCGTGATCCAGGTCAGCGACGATCTTGGACGCGAGGCGACCAGTGAGATCATTCACATGGAGCCGGTCGGGATCCGCTACGACGTGGTGGTGCCCGAGTTCGCGGAGGTCGGACCTCCGGCCACCTTCGACATGGTTGTCAGGTTGGTCGACGTGGAGACCGGTCAGGTCGTGACGGGCGACGATCGCTCGTTCGACATCCAGGCGATCAACAGCACTACCGGAACCCCGGGCGTCGGCGAACTCGGAATCGCCACGGCCTTCCTCGTCGACGGTGTCTCGCATCTTCAGCAAACGTACACGGCACTCGAGAACATCTTCTTCCTCGTCTCGGACGATACGGGTGACCAGGTGTTCTCCACGACCGTGCAGATGCGGGCCGCGATCCCCAACAGCATGGATATCTCGGTGACACCGGATCCACTTCGTGTGCGTCAGCGAGCGAGCTTGACAGCGACGCTGACCGATCTATACGGGCATCCGGTGGCGGGCCGAGCCGTAAGCTTCGACGTGCTGTCCGGGCGGGGCAGCGTCGACGCGGACTCCGCAACGACGAACAGTGAAGGCGAGGCGTCGGTCCGTCTTTCGGTGGACGGCATCGACGACATCGTGATCTGGGCGCAGGCTGCCGGAGTCGGTGAGCGGATGCTTACGCTGCCCGTCTTGCGCCCGACGGGGATCCACAACGTCGTCGTGGGCGACTCGGTTCTGTTCGGCGGCGAGCCTCCGACGACGCTGACGGCCGTCGTCCAGGACCCGTTCGGCGATCCGTATCCGTTCTACCCCGTGGAGTTCAAGGTCATTTCGGGTGACGGCTGGGTCGATACCGACTCGACCGTCACCGACACGCTCGGGCAGGCAATCGTCAACGTCCACGCGATGGCCGGCGGTAGTGAGGACCTGTACATCGAGGTGACCGCCGCCGAGTTCGCTCCGTGGCCGGTGTCGCTCGTCGTTCTCGCCCCCCCCGTCACGGAGTTCGAGTTCATGGGGCCGGCGTCGAACGTCAACGGCGGCTACGTCGTCACCCCGGAGACACCGATACGTCTCTCCGCAAGCTCCGAGCTGGACGTCGGCGCGATCTACTACGGCGTGAACCTGGGATCTCAGGACGTTCCGAGAGATATCTACGCCGGTGAACTCACGCTCGCTTCGCTGGGAATTAGTGATCCAGGCGCCCATATGATCCGTTACTACGCCACCGACGTCGAGGGACACGAAGGCGAGATTCAGGAAATGACGGTCTATCTAACAACGACCCTCGCCACGGCGAAGCAGATCACCAATCGTCCCAACCCGTTCAAGGCGGGGCGCGAGAGCACCGTCATTCTCTTCCGCTCAAACCGTTCAGGTCAGGCCGAGGTGACGATCTACGATCCATATGGAAACCGGGTGTGGTCGACGCTCGTGGCCGTTCAGGCGGGTGTGATCAACCAGATCGCTTGGGACGGCCGTAACGGCAACGGGGCCATCGTCGGCAACGGAGGATATGTCTGCCGCGTCAAAACGCCGGACGGCGTGATGAAGCGAAAGATCGCGGTCGTCAAGTAGGGAAGGCAGCATCATGCGCGGACATCATAGAAAAGCGGTTACGACCGCGATTGCGGTCAGTCTGGTTCTCACCTTGGCGCCGGTCGAAGCGCTCGGCGCGGGAGGCAGCGGGGGGCTCCCCGGGCAGCTCCTGCGGTACGGTTCGGCGGCACGCTCATTGGCGCTCGGCGACGCGTTCGTCGGGCTGGCCGACGACGTGTCCACGTCGTACTGGAACCCCGCCGGCCTCGAACAGCTTCGCACGGCACAGCTCACGGGTCTTCACGCGGAGCTCCTCGACGGCGCGGACTACGAGTTCTTCGCCATCGGATCTCCCACCGAGCACTATGGGTCGTTCGCGCTGAGCGGCGTGCTCATGCGCATGGGTGGCTTCGAGCGCACCACACTATTCGAAGACCTGGGCGAGACGTTCAACCAGCACGAGAGCGCCTTCTCTCTCTCCTACGCTCGGCGGATCGCGGGTGTAGCGATGGGGATGAACGTGAAAGCCGTCAGTCAGTCCATCGGCGGGTTGTCGGGATCGGGCTTCGGGGGAGATCTCGGTGTCTACTACAGACCGACGCACCTCTTCAGCGTCGGCGCGGTGGCCCAGAACCTCCTTCAGCCGGAGCTTCGCTTGGATCAGGACGCCGAGCTGTGGGCGCGCAGCTACCGTGCGGGTGCCGCGTTCTACCTGCACGGCGGACGGGTCATCGGTCTCACGGACGTGGGCTTGATCGACGGCGGCGACACGCGGCTGTCCGGCGGAATGGAGGCCTGGCCGATGGGCAGCTTCGCGCTGCGCGCCGGCTACAACGGCCAATTGGAGCAGTTCACTGGTGGGATCGGAGTGCGCCGGGGCAATTTGCAGTTCGACTATGCATACAACCCGAGCGATTTCGGGCTCACCAATGTCTTTTCAGTTACATGGCGCTTCGGAGTTCCTTTCGGGATCCGAATGGGCCGATCCGTCCAGCACTTCTCGCCGACCGGTGGCACGCGTGAGGTAGAGCTTCACGTCCAGACCGCCGTGCGTGGGGAGCCGAAGAGCTGGCAGCTGATCATTCGAGAGAACGATGGCGAAATCATCAAGCGCATCGAGGGTGACGACGCGCCACCGGAAACGTTGGTCTGGGCCGGTGACGATGATCTGGGCCGTGGCGTTCCGAACGGAACGTACTACGCGGAAGTGGTCATCGTTGATCGGATCGGACAGGAGTGGACGTCGGTGACCGGCGTCGAGGTTCTCAACTTCAGCGAAGATGCGGTGGTCCCGATGCGCATCGAGGTGAGCGGGGGTGAATAGAGCGATGAAGGGTTCAAGCTGGCAGCTCGAGCGGAGCGAGCGCCGCGGTTCCCGCGCGCGCCTGACCTGGTCAATATGGATCGTGTTGCTTCTACTCGCGCCGTTGCCGGCTCATGGGGAGTCGGATACCGAGGTGCCGCCCGAGGCGGCGCTCTGGCGGTCGGCCGGGGAGAGTTTCGAAGGCGGATCGGACAAATCGGCGGCGCTCAAGCAGTACCGCTTGTTTGTCTCGACCTACGGAAAGAGCCAACGTGCTGCTGATGCGCAGTTCATGGTTGGGGAGTGCTTCTTCGCGATCGGCGACTACCCGGCGGCACTCGCGGAGTACGAGCGCGTGTTCAAGTACGCCGGCCGAAGCGAGACGTTGGTCGCCAGCGCCTACCTCCGGATGGGGGAGGCCACCTACAACCTAGGTATCTTCGATCGTTCGATCGAGTATCTGAATCGCGTCGTCGGTGACTACGCGAAGTCGTATCTCGCCGGCGAGGCGCTCTTCTCGCTCGGTGAAGCGTTCATTGCCCAGGAGAAGTGGGAGAGGCTGGAAGAAACCTACCGGCATCTCCTCGAAACGCGGCCCGGCTATGCGGATCGCGATCACGTCAAGTTCGCCCGCGGAATCTTCGCCTATCACAAGGGCGACTACGATGAGGCCATCGCTTACCTAAAAGATGTAGAGAGCGATCGGGGGGTATTTTTCTGGGGGCGGTCGCTCGAGGACGACGGACAGTATCTGAGGGCGATCCAGAAGTTCAGGCAGCTTCTCCGCGAATACCCGGGAAGCCCGCTCGCGGACGATGCCGCGTTCGCCGTCGCGGACGCGTTCTTCAAGGCGGGTCAGTTCCAGCTCGCCATCGAGGCGTACACGTCGTTCACCGACATGTGGCGCGAGAGCCCATTTTACCCGAACGCGCTCTACAAGCTCGCCTGTGTTAGCTTTCAGGAAGGACGCTACGAGGAGGCCATCCGCTCCCTCGAAGAGGTCCGCAATGACTACGCCGATGAAGAGATCCGCGCCTACGCGGATTTTCTCATCGGCAACTGCTACCGGGAGCTGGGAAAGGTCCCCGAGGCCACGTTCGCCTATTCACGAATCGTGGACGAGTTCCCCCAGGCCCGCATCGCGTCGGCCGCGCTCCACAAGATGGTCTGGTGCGCTGCCAGCGAGCAGAACTTCGCGCAGGCGGTCCTCCTCTCCGAAGACTTCCTCCGTCGGTATCCGGGTGACCCGCTCGCCGGTCGAGTGCTGATGCTCAAGGGCTTCTCACATCGCCAGCTGAATGATCACACGCGGGCCATCCGTGACTTTCAGGCCATTCTCGACAAGCACCCGGGCACGGATCTGGCGGAGCGTGCTCTTGCGCTGGCGCTGATCACGTTTCACGAGGTGGGTGCGCATGACCGAATGATCACGACGTACCGCTTCCTGGCGGGCGAGCTCTTGCCTACCGAGAGCGTCTGGCGGGCGCGAAGCTACTACCATTTGGGTGAGGCGTACTACTCTCTCGGGCTCTACCAGGATGCATCGCAGATGTACCGCCTCGTGTTGACCGGCTATCCGAGGTCGGATGTTGCGGCGTACGCGCTCCAGGGACTCACGGCGTCCTATGGGAAGATGGGGCAGTACGAGCTGGCTCTAGAGGAGCAGGAAAAGTTCCTTTTCGCGCTCACGAACGCTGAGAGCGAGGACGGACGGAACTACCTGGTCGTCGCCGCAATTCATTTCAACAAAAGGGACTACGAAGAGGCCCTGCACGGCTATCAGGCGTTCTTGGCCGCACACCCGGACGATCCCGAAGCCGCCGGCGCGTTGCTTCAAAGCGGCGACGCGTACTATCGGCTGCAGTACTACGAGAACGCGATCGAGTCGTGGCGGACGCTCATTCATCGTTTCCCCAGCGACGCGCGCGCAATGGATGCGCTCTACAAGATCGCCGACACGGAGTTCGGACTCGGGCATTTCGATGCCGCGGCCGCTAACTATCAGGCGCTCATCGATCGCGCTCCCGACTCTCCGCATGCCGCCGACGCGTCGTTCAGCATCGGGAACTGCTACTACAACCTGAGAAACGACGACGCAGCCGTGCTCGCCTTCGAGGGGTTCATCACAACCTATCCGTTCGACGAGCGCGTGGAGGCGGCGGAGCGCGGCATCCAGGCGTGCTTCCTCCGGTCGGATCGCCCGATCGAGGAGTACCTGGCGCAGAACCCCGACAGCCCGCTTGCCGCAGATTTCCTCTGGCAGGAAGGGCAGCGGGCATTCTCGGAGGAGCACTACTCTCTCGCGATCGAACGCTTCAAGCGTGTTGCCCTCGACTATCCGGAGAGCGAATCGGCGCCCAACGCGGTGTTCTACCTGGCGGAGGCGCACTACAAGTCCGAGGAGATGGAGGCCGGTCTGGCGACCTTCAAGAACTTCGCCGCCACGTATCCCAATCACGATCTGGCTCCGCTCGCGAACTTCCGCACCGGGGCGGTCCTCTATCGTCTCGAGCGGTTCGCGGAGTCCGCCGACGCGTTCGAAGGTCTCATGTGGCACTACGGCGACTCCGAGTACGCGGGGCTCGCGGCGTTCAACGTCACGCTCGCGCTCGCGAAGCTCGAAGAGTGGCCAGAGTACGTCGAGGCGTGCAAGCGTCTCCTGGAGATCTTCCCGGAACACGAAAAGCGCGGGGAAGTGATGCTTCAGATTGCGATCGTCTATCAGGAAGAACTGGGTGACTACCAAAAGGCGATCGACGCCTATCAAACGGCGGTCGGGGAGGCTTCGGACCGCGAAGCGGAGATCAATTATCGGATCGGCGAGTGCCACGAGAAACTGCACGACACGGATCTGGCCCTTCAGATCTATGAACGCGCGGGACACAGCGGCGCGTCGACCGACCCATACCGGATAGCGGGCTTGGCGGAAGTCGCCGAGATCCATGAGGCACGACGGGATTGGTCCAAGGCATTGGAGGTGTACAAGGAAATCGCCACTTCGGGTGGCAAGCCGGAGTGGAAGGAAATGGCCGAGGCGAAGATCGCGGCCATCGAGGCGCAGATGCAATAGGAGTTGCAGCAATGGGAAACATCTCGATCATTAACCTCCTTAAGACATCATTGGCTCTCGATGTTCTCATCGTGATGTCGATCGTGACTGTGGCGTTTGCCATTGAGAGGTGGTGGTATTTCAAGAAGACGTCCTGCAACGTCTCGCAGTTTCTGAAGTCGCTTCGCGACAAGATCACCGGTCGCGACCTGCAGGGCGCGATCCGCGTGTGTCGCATGAACAAGGCTCCGGTCGCACGTGTGGCCGAGACCGTACTGACCAATGCATCGCTTCCGCGAAGAGAGCTCGATCGGGTGGCGGATACTTCGAAGGAAATCGAAGGCGTGGAGATGGAACGCAACCTGATCGTTCTGGGAACCATGAGCAACACGGCTCCGCTGATGGGCCTATTCGGTACGGTCGTCGGGATCATCCGATCGTTCCGTGACATCGCGGTCACCGGCTCGGGCGGGTCTTCCGTGATTGCCATGGGCGTGTCGGAAGCGCTCCTGACGACGGCCGTGGGTATCGTGATCGCCGTCGTGGCGACGCTCTTCTACAATGCATGCATCCGTCGGATTCGCGTGCGGTCCGTCGAGATGGAGGACGCGCACCAGGAGTTGGTGACAATGCTCGCCGCGGAACGGCAGTCGGCCGCGGCGACCCGGCGCAATTCGGAGATCCATGTGCTCAAGAAGGCCGCCTGAGCGGGGCAGGGGGTGAGATGAAGCGCCGAAAGATGGGTCTGTCGCAGGCGAATACGCGACCCAACATCACCCCGCTCGCTGATGTCACGATGACGTTGATCATCGTGTTCCTCATCGCGATGCCGGCACTCATGTGGAGCGGTATTCGCGTCAACGCGACGCAGGCGACGACCGCCCAGCATGAAACCGTTCCGATGAGCGAGGTGCAGGGCGAGCTGATCGTGATCTCGGTCGAACCGTCAGGGATCCGGCTCGACGGCGAGCCGATCTCCATCGACGATCTCGGCCCGGCGATCGAAGCCCGCACGGGGGATGAGGGCGGCAGCACCGTGGTGGTGGTGCCGGACGACGAGGTGATCCTGGCCTCCGTCGTCGACGTACTCGACACGGCCAAAGGGGCCGGTGCGGAGAAGATCGCGCTTCTGGACCGGGTGGAGTAACCACCCGAGGACTGCGGGGTCGTCATGAAACATGAACTCAAGAACGACATCGACGTCGTTCCTGTTATCAACGTCTCACTCGTCATCGTGCTGACGATGATGCTGATTTCGCCGTTCCTCGCGGAATCCGAGCTCAAGGTCGAACTCCCGGAGGCCGGCTCGGCCGAGGTGAAGGACGAGGACAAGATCGAGGTGACCTATACGCTCGAGGGTGAAGTCGCCGTCAACGGGACCATCGTTGAGGCGACCGAGCTCGGGGCGATTCTCGAGGCGGCGTTTGCGGACAACCCGTCCCAGATGGCGGTCGTGAAGGCGGACCGCAATCTCAGGTACGGGGACGTCGAAGACGTCATCGCCACGGTACAGCACTCGGGCGCGCCGCGCTTGGCGCTCGCGACCGATCGAAAGAAGCGGGAGCGCGGATGATCATCAAACGAAGCCGCGCCAAACAGACACGAACATCAATTGGCGTTTCTCTGGGACTGCATGCGGCGCTGTTGCTGCTGCTGGCAGTCGGTGTGACGGCGCAGTCCCAGTTGGACGATGATCTCGTGGAGATTTCATATATCGAGGCGCGCTATGGCAAGGAAGTGGCTCAGAAAGTCGCCATTCGCAGCCCGGTCCCCGGGTCGGGTCCAGGCGGGGTTTCTAGCCGCTCGGCGCACAAGGAGACGCCGAAGTCTGAGACGAAAAAGGCCGCCAAACCGACCCGTGTGACGCCACCCCGGCCGGAGCGCCCGAAACCGACGCAGCTGGCGGATGCGGAATTCGATTTGGCCGCGGTCCGGCCGGTCGACGCGCCGGACAAGCTCGGTGCGCGCAAGCAGCTCGAGACCCGTGATCTCGTCAAGGCGATGGCACTGGACACAAGCAATCCCATGAAGACGGCGAACCTGTCAGATGCCGTGTCCGCGCAGATCCCGGTCACGAGCTCCATTTCGTCGAACTTCGCGCCGGAGAAGTCGTCGCTCATCAGCCGCGCGGGCGGTGCCGTTTTGGACGACGTGCCGTTCAAGACCTCTGACACCGGCGGTTCGATGGCGCTCGTTCTCCCGGACGAGGACGCGACCTCACGCGCCGCCATCGGTGGCGGCGGTCTGCTGGCATCGGCGGGGCAGTTCGCGCCCGAGGGTGCAGGGTCCCTCGTCGAAAGTGACGGCCCCGGATCGGGGGCAATCATGGATGCCGCCGCGCTCGCGCCCGCTCCGGGCGGTGGATCCAGTGAGTCGCGCGGCCGCCGCACGATTCTCGACTACGGATCCGGCAATGGTGGCCCAGGCGGCGGTGGGGGTGGCGCGTTGATGGAGAAGGCGCCTCCTGCGGCAGGATCGGTTCTCGAGGAGGTTCGACGGGACAAGCAAGCGTCGGATGAACAACTCGTGGATCGGTCGATCTCCGCAAACGGGAAGGGTGTCTCGTTCATGCTGGCCGGCCCCATTTCGGATCGTGAAATCGTGCGGGCGATCACACCACCCTATCCCGCCGACGCGAAGGCGAACGGATGGGAAGGCGTCGTTGCCATTCACTTCACGGTTCTGGCGGACGGCCGCGTGAAGGACAACATGTATCTCGAACAGGCCTCGGCGCATCACGCGCTGAACGAGTCCGCGATGATCGCGCTCAGAGACTGGCTCTTTTCACCGCTTCCCGCCGGTCAGGCCCAGGTGGAGCAGTGGGGAGTGCTGACGATCATTTTCAAGCTTCAATAGCGTGGGGGACGAACGATGAAGAGGAGAGTGTGCACGGCGATCATCGGGACGGTGCTTTTGCTCGTATCGGGCCCGGGCCCGGCGCTGTCATCCACGGCGGACGCCCCCCCACCCGCCGATGACACCGAGGCCTATGAAGGACAGGCGTTCCCGGAAGAGCCGAACGCAGGCGGTGCCGTTCTGCCCGATCTCGTAGTCGAAGCGCAAAACGAGGTTCTTCAAGATGTGCTGAGAAGCTCGCCGGCGAAGAACCTCACCGTTTCCGACATCGATGAGTTGTACACGACGATCGACGAGGAGGTGCTCAACGTCAGCCCCGTCTCCGGCATTCGTCCGCACTTGAACAACCTCATCGATCTGCAGAGTTTTCAGGCGCCGCATCTGTGGCTGCCTGAGCTCTCGAGGCCGCCGGTCGTGACGTTTCACGCGGACCCGATCACCGAGGCGTCGCTGACCGGTTGGACGCTCAAGATCGTGAACTTCAGGGGTGTGCCGATCCGCGTCTTCGAGGGGAATGGCGCGCCTCCCGCGACCATTCCCTGGGATGGGCGAGACGATCGCGATCGCATGATCAAGGTTGGATTCCCGTACTCGTATCTGCTGAACGTGACCGATCGAGGAACGAACAGCTACAACTACGGCGGTAGCTCGTTTCGGATCACGGCCGTCGACTACTTTGAGGATGACGTGCGTCGTGTGGAGATCGTGGGCCGGCGCCTCTTCGAGCGCGGGAAACCCGACGTGACAGACGGTGGCTTCCGTTTTCTGGACAAGGCGATCGACGCGATCCGGGAACATCCGCTCTCGGCCGTGACGCTGGAGGTGACCGCGCCCCGAAAGGCGTTGGGGCAGGCGCGGGCGGACGCGGTGGCGCAATACGCCGCCGAGTCTCTTACCATTCCTCGCGAAGAGATCAGCACGATGGTCGTGGAAGAGCCCGAGGCGGACGTCGAGATGGATGGTTTCGTGCGCTTCCAGATCCACAGTGCGCGATAGAGAAAGGGAGGCCGCGCCCGGCGCGACCTCCCTTTTGTGTCTTCGTAAGGTCTCGGATCGAAACCGCTATTTGAGCAGCGTGATGGCGCGATAGTCGGCCATGCCGTTCGTCACCATCTTCACGTAGTAGACACCACTCGCGACGGAGCGACCGATGTCGTCCATTCCGTCCCACTCGAACGTTGAGACGCCCTCGGGCGCGATCGTGCTGGCGAGCGTACGAACGAGCCGCCCGTCGGTCGAGTAGATCCCCAGCTCCAGCTCACCCCGCTGCTCCATCCTGACGGGGATGAAGGTGCGCGGGTTGAACGGGTTGGGGCTGTTCGGCCCGATGCCGGGCTCGATCGCGAGGCCGGCGTCGACCACGTCAACGGTGATGAGCTCGAAGTCTTCCATGTCGATCCAGGCGGACTGATAGACCTCACGCGGGTTGCCGGCGAAGTTCTGGACGAATGCGACCATGTCGCACATCAGCCAGTCGGGGGAACCGCCGGCCGTGTCTCCACCCTGCCAGTCGGGATCGATGAAGAAGTCGAACGTAAACTCACGCACTTCCGGATACGGGCCGTTGAACGGATCCAGCATATCACCCCATCCACTGGTCAGCATGTCGTGCATGACCTCATCGTGCCAGTCGTAGTTGCTGTATCCGTTCCAGAAGCACTCGCTCTCGATCAGCCCGACGTTGAGCCTCGCATCCGTACTCAGCGGCTCATCAACGGTGAGCGTGACCGTGACCGTTCCCATACCCACACTGGGGTCGATTTCGCCGCTCAGCTCGATCAGCAGCGGGGACGGTATGGCGATGCGTGTGTTGAACGCGTTCTGCAGCTCGCTCATGGTGTACGTGGCCGTGCCCGGCTCGGAACCGTCGATCCGGGCGTGCGGGACACCGTTGACCCCGTACGTGCTGCGCTTGGCGTTGGCATCGGTTGGGTTGTCGGTATACCACGGATCGTAGCCCGGCCAGGACATGTGGTAGCGAATCGCGGAGAGATTATCGCGATTGTTGATGATGAATTGCTTGAAGGTCGGGTCGTTCGAGGCGCACGGCGGGCACTGAACGTTCGTGAAGATCTCCAACATGACGATGCGGTCATACGCCTGCCCCATAGCGGGGACCAGCAGCGCCAGGATGAATGCACCCAGCAGTAGGCGTCGTGACATAAGAATGCCTCCTGTACGATCTGTCGGAGTTTGGACTACACCACCGTGTACAGACCACTTTGCCCCACTGTTCCCGACGCAACTGGGAATCGCCCGTACGGTAGGGGGGGGTGAACTTTGACCCGGCGGCAATAACCTAATCGAATGTAATTCTATCGCACTCAGCCGCTTGTGACAAGGGGGAGAGGTCGCAACTGTTCAGTTTTGCGCGGCCTTTATGGGGCTTAGACCTTCGCGAGCGCCTGATCGAGGTCGGCGATGAGGTCGTCCAGATCTTCGATGCCCACAGAGATCCTCACGAGCCCGTCGCTGAGCCCCGCGTCGCGTTTGCGCTCGTCGCTGATCGAGGCGTGCGTCATCGACGCCGGATGTTGGATCAGCGAGTCCACGCATCCCAGACTGACCGCGAGCGTGAAGACCGAAACGGCATCCATGAGCCGGACCCCGGCGTCGTAACCACCGGTCAGATCGAAAGAAATCATGCCGCCGAAGCCATCCATCTGGCGCGCCGCCAGCTCGTGCTGGGGATGATTCTCCAGTCCGGGGTAGTAAACTTGTGCCACTTTCGGGTGCTTCTCCAGAAACGTCGCCACGCCCATAGCGTTTTCGCAGTGCTGTTTCATTCGAAGCGGAAGCGTCTTGATTCCCTGATTGACGAGCCACGCGTCAAAGGGGCCGGGGGACCCACCGATGTCCTTGACCATGCCGTAGAGGCGGTCATGAAAATCCTCCAACGTGGTGATGACAGCCCCACCAACCACGGTGCCGTGCCCGCAGATGTACTTGGTCGTGCTGTAGATCACGATCTCGGCACCCAGCTCGAGCGGACGCTGGAGGTAGGCGGTCATGAACGTGTTGTCGATGGCAACCGTCGCCTTTGGGTTGACACGCTTCGTGGTCTCGACGAGGGCGGCGATATCGGTGATCTGGAGCGTCGGGTTCGTCGGCGACTCGAAGAACACCACCTTGGCGTCAGTGTTGGCTTCCATGGCGCGCGCAAACGCCTCGAGATCGGACGTGTCCACGGTGACGACGTTGATGCCGAAGCGGGGCAGCACGTTGTCCAGAAGGTCGTGCGTGCATCCGTAGAGGCAGTTGCCGGCGATCATCGTGTCGCCCCGGTCGAGAAGCGCGAGAAGGGTGTGACTGATCGCGGCCATTCCCGAGGCGAAGAGCTGGGCGGAAACGCGCAGGTCGGGGTTCTTCAGCTTGACCTCGCAACCTTCCAGCGCGTTGAGCTTCGCTTCCGTTACCATCACGGTCGGATTACCCAACCGCGTGTAGATGAACCCGGAGAGATCCCCGTCGAATAGCGCCGCTCCGTGTGACGCGCTCTCGAAGACGAAGGTCGAGCTCTGGTGGATGGCGTTCGTGTGCGCCGGCGTATGGAAGTCGCCGACCCGCTGTCCGACGTGCTCGCCGGCGTGGAGCGCTCGGGTGGCGAATCCGTGCTGCAGGTAGAATAGGCTCTGGTAGTTCTTGAATTTTGAGTTTTCCATCGTAAACTTCCTTTCGAACCCCCAGGCGTCATGCGGGAGTGCCGATCGGGCGATTCCAATCGAGCGCATCAGACGCGACGCGTCGCCCGGCCTGGTAGCTGTGGTCATAACCGCATGTGAAGAAACATGATGATAGGCGCTCGTCCGGGAGTTCGCAAAGCGGATTGCTGTCTGCGTTGGGACGTGGCGGGATTGCCCGCGTGCCGATGCCATCGATGAAAGGAGTCGCGTGATGTCGTCCGACAGGCCGGAAGAGCTGAGTCTGGATACGATTGCCATCCATGGGGACGGTGATCCCGATCCCAGCTACGGTGCCGTCTCCGCACCCATTTATCAGAGTTCGACGTTCGTCTTCGATAGCCCCGAGCAGGGGGCGGCCCGCTTCGCCGGCCGCGAGGACGGCTATATCTACACGCGCATGGGAAACCCGACCGTCGACGTTCTCGAGCGCAACCTGGCGCTCATGGAGGGGGGCGCGGCCGGACTCGCCACGGCGAGCGGGATGGCCGCTGTCACGACGACCTTCCTCACGTTTCTCTCACGCGGCGATCACATGGTCGGAACGAACGGCGTCTACGGTCCATCGCGCGTCGTGGTCGAACGCGACTTCTCGCGCTACGGCGTTGAGGCGACGTTTGTCGACACGTCCGATCTCGACCAGGTCGAGGCGGCGATTCGTCCCGAGACGAAGCTGATCTTCATCGAGACTCCGGCGAACCCGACGCTCAAGCTGACGGACATCGCCGGCTGTGCCGAGATCGCGCACCGGCACGGGCTGCGCCTCGTGGCGGACAACACCTTCATGAGTCCCATCTTTCAACGGCCGCTGACACTCGGAGCGGACATTGTCATTCACAGCATGACGAAGTTCATCGGCGGCCACACGGATGTCGTCGCCGGGATGATCGTTTCGAAACGCGAGGAAGATCACGCGAAGATACGGTCTGTATTGCACTACTTCGGCGGAACGATCGACCCGCATCAGGCCTGGCTGGTGCTCCGCGGGCTTCGGACGCTGCCGTTGCGGATTCGCGCCGGCACACGGAACGCGGAGCGGTTGGCCGAGTTTCTCGACGGCCATCCCACCGTGGGCCGCGTGCACTATCCGGGTTTGCCGGACCACCCTCAGTATGAGATCGGCCGGCGTCAGGCCGACGGCCCGGGCGCACTCATCGCATTCGAGCTAGCCGGCGGATACGAGGCCGGGAAGAAAGTTCTCAGCGCGCTCAAGCTGATGAAGGTGGCCGTCTCTCTCGGCGGCGTCGAGACGTTGATCCAACACCCCGCCAGCATGACCCATGCGGCGATGAGCGCCGACTGCCGCGCAGCGGCCGGGATCACGGACGGGTTGATTCGGGTGTCGGTGGGATGCGAGGCATACAAGGATCTCGAAGCGGACATGCGACAGGCGCTCGAAACGGTCCGCCCAGAGATCGCGGCGCCTATTTGATTCCGTGCTCGGCCTTGTATTGCAGCCAGTTCCTCTTGAGATGAATAAAGGCGTCGACGTCCGGCTGGATCAGAAACGGGTTCGTGCTCCGCTCGTCTCCGATCGTTGACGTCGGGCGGACCCCGTAGTCGTGGCCTGGGTACACTTTGACCGGGTCCGGTAGCGTCATCAGCTTCTGGTGAAGACTCTCGTATTCCTCCCGGGCGTCATCGCCGAACCTGGTTCCGCCGACCTTCCCGACGAACAGCGTGTCCCCGGTAATGAGCACGTCATCGATCAAGACGCAGATGCTGTCGGACGTGTGACCCGGAGTATGAATGAATCGCATGGAGAGTGAGCCGAGATCCAGCGTCTGATCGTGCCCCACGCGGATGTCGGGGTCGCCGGCGGCCGACTCATGGGCCACGAGCTTCGCGCCACTCTCCCGGCAGGCGTCGTCGTTGCCATTCGTGTGATCAGAGTGTCCGTGCGTGTTCACGACGTATCGGAGCTCCAATCCGTGCCGGCTCACGGCGTCGAGCACGTCCGAGGGATTGAATGCGGGGTCGAATACGGCCGCGACTTTGTGTTCAGGGCAGCCGACGAGATATGCGAAGTTGCGATCGCCACCGACGGCGATTTGCTCGAAGATCATTGCCTTCTCCCACGTAAGAATCCACGCGTTAAACCGGCGCAAACCCTACCAGATCGGGGTTTGACTTTGCGAGAGGTATCCCGGCGGGTGTATTCTTGGGTGCTAGATCAATGATGCGCCGACACTGAGGAACCGTCCGGGTGAATGAAGGGGGGGGAGTGGGTTATGAGCGAAATGCCGGTCCCGTTTGACAGAAGAGCGATCGCCGAGATCGTCGAGAGCCAGAAGTTCGACGTTCGAACGGCGTCTATTCGCGAGATGAACAACGTCATCAATGCGATCGAGAAGCGCCTCGACGCAAAATTCGTCCGGATGGAATTCGGAGTTCCCGGTCTCCCCGTGGATGAGATCGCCGTCTCAGCCGAGACCGCCGCGCTCCGCGATAAGCGCGTTGGACACATCTATGCCCCGTTCGAAGGCGTGCCCGAGCTCAAGGCCGAGGCCGCCCGCTTCGTGAAGCTATACATGGACATCGATGTCCCGCCCGAATGCTGCGTGCCTACCGTTGGTGCCATGCAGGGGTGCTTCGTGAGCATGGCCCTCGCCGGCCGCGTTCGAAAGCGTCGGGACACGATTCTCTTCCTCGAACCCGGGTTCCCCGTCAACAAGCTGCAGCAACGGTTTCTCGGTCTCAAGTCCGCGAGGATCGACTTCTATGATCACCGCGGGGAGAAGCTCATCGACGCGATCCGGCAGCGCGTCGCCAAAGGTGACATTTGCGCGCTGATTTGGTCGAGTCCGAACAACCCGACCTGGGTCTCGCTGAAGGAGTCCGAACTCGAAGGTATCGGCAAGATCTGCGACGAGAATGATCTCCTGGCGATCGAGGACCTGGCCTATTTCGGCATGGATACGCGGAAGGACTACTTCACTCCCGGCGTTGCGCCGTTCCAGCCTTCCGTGATGCGCTACACGAAGAGCGCGATCACGATCATTTCCAGTTCGAAGATCTTCAGCTACGCGGGACAGCGAATCGCCATCGCGGTCATCGGACGACACCTGATGGATATCCAGGAGCCCGATCTGGTCGAGCACTACGGGACGTCGTATATCGGCCACGCGTTCATGCACGGTTGCCTCTATCCCATCACGGCGAGCGTGCCGGAGAGCTCACAGCACGGATTGCTCGCGCTGCTGCGCGCCGTCAACGAGGGGCGGACCGAGCTGTTCGCGCCCGCGAAAGAGTACGCGCGTCGCGCGAAGATCATGAAGAAGTACTTCCTGGCAAACGGTTTCGAGTTCGTCTATGACAATGACCTCGGCGAGCCGCTGGCGGATGGTTTCTACTTCACCGTTCGATACCCGGGATTCGACTCCGGGGCGGAGCTCATCCGAGAGATGATGCACTACGGGATCAGCGCCATCACTCTGGAGACGACCGGCAGTGTCCGCACGGAAGGGCTCAGGGCCTGCGTGTCGCTCACTAGTGACGAGCAGTTCGGGACACTGGAGTATCGCCTCCGACGTTTTCACGAGGATCACACCCGATAGGATCGGACGACGACTCGGCGCCGGGAGTTCGGCTGAGGAGCACGCGATGCGGATCACCAAGACGCTCTTTCGATGGCTGGGCGCGGGCGCCATGGCTCTGTTCGCCGTCGCCGCGGGCACGAGCGCAGAGCCGGTATTCGAAGCGGCGAGACTCATGGAGGTGGACCACGACCTCGAGATCATGACGAGCGCCGATCTGAATCGCGATTCCCTGGCGGACCTCATCGTGGCCGGCAGTGAGCTGTCGGTCAACTACGGCTTCCAAGCCTACACAAGTGACGGTCGTAGCTTCACCCTCTCCGAGTCTCATTTCGATCTTCCGCCCGTAACGGATATGGCCGTTGGCGATCTCAACGGGGACGACGATCCTGATCTCGTGATCGCCCATCGCCAGATGGACGTTGTCAGCGTGTTCACCGGTGTCGGAGACGGCACTCTGTTGCTGGTTGGGCAGTTTCCGGCCGGGGACGGCCCGAATTCCGTCGCGCTCGGTTTCGTCGATGGTGATTCACTCCTCGACGCCGTGGTCGCGAACCAAGTCGGCGGCACGGTAGGGGTGCTTCTGGGTGTCGGGGACGGCACGTTCGAGTCGCCGGCCTTGTTCGGCTCGTACAGCCTACCCTGGTCCGCGGGCCTCGGAGACCTGAACGACGACGGAAACGCCGATATCGTCGTGGCCGACTACTGGGGTCGACACCTGCATTTTCTCGCCGGTGATGGTGCCGGGTCGTTCACGCCGGGTGATTCCACGGCGGTCGAAGGCAAGCCGGTACGGCTCCGCGTGGAAGACCTGGACGGCGACGACCGCTCCGACGTGGCGGTCGTTCTCAACGACGCCCGTCTGCTCGTCACCTTCGCCGGTGACGGGAGCGGCCTTCCAAGCGAACCCGCCGCGTCCGTGATCACCGGAGGCAGCCCCATGGATGTCGTCTTTGCCGATCTCGACGGAAACGACGATCTCGATGCGCTGGTAATGAACTCGCAGGCCCGCGAGCTGTCTCTCTACATGGGGACCGGCGGCGGCGGGCTCGATGGACCCGAGATGGTCCACACCGTGAGCAAGCCGCATGGTGTGGCCGCGGGCGACTTCGATCACGACGGAACCATCGACGTCGCCGCCAGCATTGAGGGGACGTCGATCTACGACGAAGGGACGTGGCTCTGGTTCGCCCGGGGCAGGGGGGACGGCACGCTCGAGATCGCGCGCCGGACGTCGATTGGGCGGGGTCCGGTTGGCGTCGCCGCCGACTTCTTCACCCAAGACGGCATCATCGATCTCGTTGTCGGAACCAACCTGGATACAACACTGGCCGTGTACCATGGTGACGGCACGGGAGGCTTCACCGAGATTTTCAGCACCCTCACTCCGGGTCGTATAGGGCAACTCGTTGCCCACGATTTCAACGGAGACACCTACGTGGATGTCGCCATTACGCTCAGGACCCAGAACAGCGTGGCGATCTACGAAGGAACGTCGGACGGCGAGCTCCAGCCCGAGCCGTCCGTCAGCTACCCGACCGAGGTGAGTCCGAGATTGATCGCGGCCGCGAAGCTCAACGACGACGACTACATCGACCTCGGCGTAGCGACCTACATTGGAGACGCGGCCGAGATCTTCCTTGGGGATGGCAACGGCACCTTCGAACCGATCGGCGGCCCGTTGCCGGTCGGCGATCGTCCGTCGTCGATGGCGTTCGGTGACTTCAACGAGGACGAGATCGAAGACCTCGCCGTCTCCGCTGAGCTGGACAGCATCGTCGTCGTGCGATTGGGTAACGGGGACGGAACCTTCGCGGGTGCCGTGGAGTTCATGGCCGGCGTTGACCCAACCTCGATGACGGTGGTGGACTTCGACCAGGATACGCATCTCGACATCGTGGTCGCGAACCAAAGCATGCTCTACTTCACCGTTCTCAATGGCGACGGTACGGGAGATTTCGTTCGACAGGTCATTCCGCTCGAGGACCGGTGCAATCGGCTTATCGTGGGTGACGTGGATACCGACGCGATCCTCGACCTCGTGGTGTTCTACCCCAACTCGAACCGCGTAGTCGTCTACCCCGGGCTCGCACCGGAGATCTTCGGTGATCCCATGCACTTCGACGGGGACGAAACCCCGTCGCTCGGTTTACTCGCGGACTTCAACGGCGACACCGCCGACGATCTCGTCGTTCTTCTCAGTCAGCGTCCGATCATGTCCGTCTTCATGTATCCGGACGATCTTGTCCCGGTCGACGCGGACCAGCTTGCCCTCGTCGCGTTCGATGCCGACGCGGTCGCGGGGCGCGGTGTCTTCTTGAGCTGGGCGCTTCTCGATGCGCGCGACGACGTCACGTTCTTCATCGACCGCGCGAGACACTCGCGCGGTCCCTGGTCACGAATCGCCGATGGTCTCGGCGCCGATCCGCCCGGCGGATCCCGATACCTGTTTCTGGATGAAGCTCCGCTATCCCCCGGCTGGTATCTCTATCGATTGGGGGTCCCACTGGACGACGGAACCGAACATCTGTGGGAGCCGGTCGTGGTTCGCGTGGGCGCCGCTCCGGCCCGTGACGGGATCGCTTTCCCGAACCCGTTCGGGACCGCGACGTCGATCCCGTTCGATGTCCCGACCGGTGGCGCGGAGGTCCGGATCGAGATCTTCGATGCGGGCGGACGCCGCGTGGCCACCTTGACCGATGAGCGCTATTCGAGCGGCCGTCACACGCTCATGTGGAGCGGCCTGGATTCCCGCGGCCGGGAGCTTCCGTCTGGGTTCTACTTCCTCAAGCTCTTGCTGAACGAGCGCGAGATCACGCGGCCGCTGACCCTCATACGCTGATCACGGTTCGTCATGAACCGTCTTTCCAGGAGAGATTGATGCGGGAGTTCCGCCAGGCCACCGAGGCCGACCTCGACAATCTCGTCGCCGTCGCAATGGGCTCGTTTCCCGTCCCCGACAGGTCGGCCGAGATCTACCGACGTTGGATCTCGGAGAGCGTTTGGGCGGACTGGGACGATATATGGATCGTCGAGGAAGACGGCGAGCACGTCGCGCAAGCGTTCCTCTATCCGTTCACGATGCACGCGTGGGGATCGTTGTGGCGAACCGGGGGATTGGGAGGAGTCGCGGTCCGGCACGATGCCCGTCGTCGGGGATTGGCGCGTGACCTTGTTCAGCGGTGCCAGAGCATATGCGTCGAGAAGGGGTGGCCCTGGATGACGCTCTATCCGTTCCGGGTCGACTACTACCGGACACTCGGCTGGGGGCTCGTTGAGAGCCGAGATCAGTTTCGTGTCAGGTCGCATACGATTCCTCGCGATCCGGGCGCGGCGCGTGTCCGGATTGTGAATCTCGACGCGCTGGACGAGCTTCATCCCGTCTATGAAGCGTTCGCCGCCAGGCGCAACGGATTCCTCCAGCGTGACCCGACGAGCTGGCGCCGTCGGTTGGACCGTCAGCCGCCGTTTCTGGCCGCCTACGAAGGTCCGAACGGGGTGGAGGGGTACATCGTCTATACGATCGAAGCGCTGCCGCAGGATCACGAGTCACAGAAGCTCTTGATCGAGGAGCTGGTGTGGATGAGCGATCCGGCGTTTCGTGGACTCTGGGGTTTCGTGGCGTCGATGTCCGATCAGATCGCCGAGGTCGCGTATACGGCGAGGGAGAACGACGGGTTTTTGCATCTGGTTTCCGATCCGCGGGTGCCCGGCGGCCGGCCGATCATGGGGCCGATTTGCGAGCTTTCACGGCGGTGCGGCGGTCTCATGGCGAAGGTTCTGAACAACCGCGCTGTGATCGAAGGGCGTCGCTTCGCCCATGGAACAGGACGGCTGCGGGTGCGTGTCACCGATCCGCTGACGGACACCGCCGACTCGTTTGCGTTGACTATCGAGGACGGCCGGGGCCAGTTCGAGGATGACGCCGAATGTCCCGAAACGCTCACCGCGGACAGCGGAACATGGGCCCAGCTGCTCTGCGGCGCGATCTCATTGAAGACAGCGCGACGGCTGGGACGTGTCGAGGGAACGATCAACATCCCGCATTGGGAGACTCTGCTCGCGACCGGGACGTGGTCTATCTTCGAAGGTTTCTAGCGTGCGTGCCGCGCGCCCGGGAGACGGATGCCCCCGGGCGCCGGATGGATCGCTCTAGTCTTCGTCCTCGACGGAGATGTCCGTTTTGCCGTCGCCGTCGAAGTCGATGTCGAGATGCTCGCCGATCCCCTCGAGGGCGTCCAGCTTGCCGATGTCACTGAGATCGAACTGACCGACGACGTTGACGAAAACCGCCTCGTCGTCATCAGCATCCAATGCCACCACGACCAGGCCCGCCATCTTTGTCTCACTCTCATCATTCTCTTCGGTCTTCGCGTAGACGTGGACACGACTGTCCTGGGCCTTGATCTCTACCATGCGAGCCCAATCCATCTTCTCGAGCTCGCCGGTGATGTTGTCGGCGCGGGCCTCCAGGTCATCGGCCCTTTCCGGCTCGAACGAGAACACGTGAACCCGAACGAGCTCGAGGCCGTCGAGCAGATCGTTCAACTCGGGGTCATCCGTCTTGAAGCCGGCGAGCGCGGCAAGCAGCGGCCGCTCGAGATTGATCTCGACGACCTCCTCGCCGCTGGCGAACTCGGAAATGTCGCCGAAGTCGAAGTACCCCGGCCTGTCCTCGATGTCGGTCTTCGCGACCGCGCCGGCCAACGGCAAGGCGAGGAGCGCAATCATGAGTACAGCAGCGCGCTTCATGTTCGGTTCCTTTCGAATAGTGGGTCCACGGTGTGTGAGCCCGGTCTGTCCGTGAACGGAATCAATGACTTTGAAGGTGAGTCGGTCTCACCAGTTTCGGACGATTCCCCGTTCGGGTCACCGAGAAGCCCTCGGCGGACGCCGTCGGCCGTGGGGGCCGTCACGTGTTCGCGAATACCCTTGCCGGCGAGTCGCGCCGATCGTCCCATGGCTTCCATGACAATCGAGAAGGCGAGCCTGGCGTCGCCGGCGGCCTTCTGGGCCTGCACGAGGTCGAGCTCGATCGCCATGGACTCCGCGACGTCGCCGTCGGCCGTGGTGCGGTTGACCAGATCGCCTCCGGGTTCGCCGTCGCCGGGCGGGCCGATGATGAGCGCTAGAAGCACGACCGCCGCGGCGCTGAGGGCACCGACCGCGATGCGCGCGGGCACCGGATGCGTCAACACGCGACGGAGTCGCTCCATCCATCCGACTTCGCTCGCGGGCATGACGGCCGGTTCGGCTTCGGCATCCACGGCCGCGTGGATTCGGTCGACGACACTGTCAGGGCACTTCGGCGCATCGAGATCCGCGAACAGCCGATGGACCGTCTGTGCGTCCTCGTAGGCGGCGGCGCACGCGGTGCACGTCGAAACGTGTGCCTCGAAGCGTCCGCGCTCGGACTCCGCGAGCCGCCCGCGGAGCGCCGCATCAATCCACGTCTGGATTCGTTCGCATTCGGTTTCGTGCGTGCGGTTCATCTATCGACTCTCATTCCGTCGTGAGCTGCGCGCGAAGCTCTCGCCTCGCGCGATGAAGCGTGACCTTGAGCGCACTCATCGAGATGCCGAGGATACCGGCGATCTCGTCATAGGGGAGATCGTAGATCTCGCGAAGCACAAGTGCCGATCGTCTCGACTCGTTCAGCTTTGTCATCAGCGCCATGATCTCCCGTAGCTCCAGTCGTTTCTCGATCCTGAGCGCTCCGTCGCCGCCGTCGGTGACATCGAACGGTAGTTCCTCGCCGGTCCCCCGCTGATCTTCCGCCCGTCCGCCGACGGGGGGCGGGCTATCGGAGAGGTGAACCGTGGTGCGCCGCCGCACCTTGCGACGCCGGAGCACGTCCATGCAGGCGTTTCGGCACGTGCGGATCAGCCAGGCCCTTCGGGCCCTCTCGGCTACCGCGCCGCCGTGCCGCCAGAAGGCGACGAACACGTCCTGCGTCACGTCCTCGGCATCTGCTTCATTTCCAAGAATATAGAGCGCATACCCGTACACGGGATCCTTGTATTCTCGGAGCGCGTCGGCGAAACTGTTGGGGTTCATAATTCTCCAACCAACGACTGATTCAAGAACGCGCGGGGCAGTCGGTTTGTTACAGGGCCCCTGCGAATCTTGCATGATCCGGGTCCGGGTGGCCATCTGCGTTTGCCGATCCGGTCGACCATCAATACGGAACCGGTGGGGGGTGTGGTTCAGCGGTCCATGAATTTCTTCTTCTTTGTCTTCGCCGGTACCCGCGTCAAGTATGAGACGCTGTCGGAAGGGCATTTCCACTGCCCGCACTGCGGGACGACCCGCGCGTATCAGCGCGCCCTGGCGGCCAGCTATATTCATCTGTTCTGGATCCCGCTGATCCGTCTGAAGGAGCTCGGGGAAGTCCTCCGGTGCAGGACGTGTGGCGGTTCGTTTGCTTCAGAAGAGCCCGGCGGGGTCTCGGGACGGGCGGCGGATCGCTGGACGTGTGAGCGATGCGGCAACGTCAATCCGCCCGGCGAGATCGGTTGTCTGAAATGCGGGAAGGGGAGGTCCGCCTGATGGGCCGAACCGAGAAGCAGGTGTCCGAGACATACCGGACGATTTGGGCTGTCGTTCGCCGCATTCCGAAGGGTAAGGTGGCGACCTATGGGCAGGTTGCTGCGATCTCCGGTCACCCCGGGCAGGCGCGACTCGTAGGCTACGCTATGCACGCGTTGCCGGATGGAAGCGATGTGCCCTGGTACCGGGTCATCAACGCTCGGGGAGAGATCTCCTTCGGCGAGGATAGCCCCGGCTATCATGTGCAGCGCGCGCTTCTGGAAAAGGAAGGCGTGCGTTTCGACTCGAAGCGCCGCATCGATTTGAAGGTCCATCGATGGGATCCCAAGTGACGAGGAGGGCGTTGCCGCAGCCGTTCTGGATGGCGATCGTTGCCTATGTATTCATCGTGGCGGCGTGTGACAGGCGTCTTCTGAGTTGGCCGCTCGAAAGCTGGCAGGCGAGCACGTTACTCATGGCCGGCGGACTCGCCGGAGTTGCTGGCGTCGTCTTTCTGTTCGATGCTTTGAAACGGCGCGCGCGACTGGATCGTTTGGGATGGATCGACGTGGCGATCAGTATCGTGCTTCTCGCGGTCGCGGCGTATCGCTTCGCCACTTTCGTGTTATGAGATCGGAGCCGTCGATTTGAGGGAAGGCGACGATGTGTGAGCGGGACTTCGATCGACTGATGACCGAGTGTCTAGAGGCGGTGCGTCGCTTCGAGGCACGTTGGCCCGAGGTCGAGCCGTGCGACTCGCTTGCCGTCGATCCCGATCGTCTCCGCGGCGCGTTCGAGGAGCTCTTCGCCAGACTCGACGGAAACTACCCGTTCTTTCATCCGAGATACGCGGGTCAGATGCTCAAACCCCCACATCCCGCCGCCGTCCTTGCCTATCTCACGACGATGCGGATCAATCCCAATAACCACGCGCTGGACGGCGGGCCGCCGACCGCGCGGATGGAGCGTGAGGCGGTCGCCGAGATGGCGGCGATGTTTGGATGGAAGACGCATCTGGGGCACCTCACGAGCGGTGGCACGGTCGCGAACCTGGAGGCCCTCTGGGTCGCGCGCGAGCTCAATCCGGGGCTCGCGGTAGCTGCGAGCCGGGACGCGCACTATACCCATCGCCGGATGTGCCAGGTGATCGGTGTTCCTTTCGTGGAGATCGATACGGACCCGTGTGGGCGAATGGATCTCGATGACCTTCAGCGTAAGATCCGAAGCGAGCGAATCGGAACGGTTGTCGGAACGCCGGGAACGACCGCGCTCGGCGCGCTCGACCCGATTGGTGACCTCGCCGAGCTGTGCGAGCGTGAAGGAGTTCGTCTGCACGCCGACGCCGCCTATGGCGGGTTCTTCCGGCTCTTGTCCGGGCGGGGTGAGCACGGTGTTGCGCCCGCGCCGTTCGAAGCGCTCTCGCGCTGCGACAGCCTCGTGATCGATCCTCACAAGCACGGCCTGCAACCGTACGGCTGCGGATGCGTTCTCTTTCGCGACCCGTCGGTCGGCCGCTTCTACAGGCACGACTCGCCGTACACGTACTTCACGTCGGCCGATCTTCATCTCGGAGAGATCACGCTGGAGTGCTCCCGACCGGGAGCCGCTGCCGCGGCCCTCTGGTTGACCCTTCAACTCTTGCCACTATCGGCCGACAGCGGCCTCGGGCCGGTGCTCGCGCACTGCCGGCACGCGGCCCTCGATCTGGCAGACCGGATCGAACAGGGTACGCACTTCGAGCTCATCCTAGCTCCTGAGCTCGACATCGTCGTCTTCTGTCCGCGCGTGACGCCGTTTTCGGCGAGCGCGGTGAGTGATGCGTCTCATCGGCTCTTCGATCTGGCGATGAACGATCCCGACGATCCGATCTACCTGAGCAAGCTTCGCCTCGAGAGCGCGATGATATCGGCCGGGCATCCGCGTTTCGACGCGGACGCCGAGCAGACCGTTGTGCTACGAAGCTGTCTGATGAAACCTGAACACGATGCCGCGGTCCCTATGCTGTACGAGGCGCTCGAGCGTCACGCTGAGACTGTCTCTCTGGGGATTGCGGGCGAATCCAAACCGTCGGAGGAAAACAATGGACGCTGACGTCGTCGCACCGTTTCTCTTCTCGGGAGCGGTCCTCTCGATAATGTTCATCATGTGGCTCATCCACGGCGTCATCTGGTGGCGGATCTTCTCACGGACGGGCCAGCCAGGAGCCCTCGGCCTCTTGATGTTCATTCCGGTCGTTGGCTTCATCATGATGATCGTGCTGGCGTTCGGAGAGTGGCCGGTGCTCAGGGAACTGATGGTCCTGCGGAACAAGGCGTCCGTCCCGCCGACTCCGCCGCCGCACCAAGTGGGGGGTGGGGTATGAAGCGAGGTTTGACGCGGGCCGCAATGGGGCGGGTGCTCGGGCTGACGGCGCTATGTGTGCTGGGCGTGCTCACCCCAGCCTCGGCCGACGGTATGAAGGACCGCGCGCTCGCGCTCATGATGGAGAAGACGGAACTCGCCTACACGCAGAATGAGACCGGCGACTATCTCGTGACGTTCGAGGCGGAGGGCGTCGAAGAGCTGGAAGAGTGGACCGTCACGATCCGATTCACGCCGTCGCAGAACTGGGTCATGGTCTACGTCACCATGATCGATGGGCCGCGCGGAACGCGCTTCCCGCCGCGTCTCGTGGAGCGGGCGCTCTCATACAACTCCGACACCGTCGGCGGCAAGCTCGCGCTGGATCTGACCTTCGGCGACATCGACGTGCAGTACGAGATCCCGTCGGATCATCTGACGGCGGAGTTTCTCGCGTTTGTTATCCGCGATGTCGCGTCGACGTGCTCGATCGCGTACAGGGAGTTTAAGGAGATGATGGAGTAAGGGGGCGGGGAGGCCGGGGTTCGTTCCCGTCTCCGTGCCCGCTCGTCTCGGCTCCGCACATCCGGCGCGGGATCCTCGACTCGCTCACTGCGAGTCATGGCAACAAACCCCGGCACTTCCCGTCACAGACAGGATCCGCTCATCCAACGCCGCCAGGTGCAGTATTGCTCAATCTCGCCCTATCGTCTGATCATCTCGCAGACGGTCTATCGCGCGACAACGATGCGATCGGACATGACCTGACCATTGAAAAGCAGCCGGATGAAATAGATACCGCTCTGCACCCGTGCACCGCTCTCCGTTTCTCCATCCCAGATCAACGAATGACCTCCGGCGAGCAGGGTCTCGCTAAGGAGCTTACGGATATGTCGCCCGGTTGCATCAAAGATATCGATAGAGACACGTCCTCCACGCTCGGGAATGCCCAAGCGCAGACCTGCAGGAGGATTGAAAGGATTGGAGTATCTCAAGATCAACTCTGGTGCCGGTGCCTCCAAGTCTCCTTCGCCAGGCCATTCCTCGATCGGAGTCAGACACCCTACCCCAAGAGCACCCATGTTCGTGCCATTCTCCCCCGTACCGATACAGGGGGAGTCGAGCATGAGCCGCCAGTTGGGCTCGCGCAGAGAGCAGAACAACGGATCCTCGAAGAGGATGTTCGTCGAGTCGGGGTCAGCACAATCCGTGGGTGGAATAGTATCCCACGGGTAGAAGCAGTTGTGCTTAAGAACGGGAGGATCCTCATCATCATAGCACGCTAGGGAGAACCCACAGAGGATGTTGCTGGAGAACACGATCGGGCCACCACCACTGAACGAAAAACCAGCCACATTGTCGGGCCACATGGAGAAGACGAACGTGTTGTGCTCTATTCGGCCGTCGGTTATGAAATCCGGATTGAAAACATCGCCGATATCTATCCACTCTGCGCTGAGCACGGTATTGTAGGAGATCCGAAGCGGCGCCTCATACCCCTCAGGTGAATACCCAATGTCGATACGTGTCCCGGTACCAGTCCCAATGATGTTGTGTTCAAGCGTAATCGAGCCCTTGGTCTTGACCGCCGTGTTGCTGCTAACGACGAACCGGTTCCTCTGGATGATCGTCAACGGATTGTCGCGGACATAGGTCACGATCCTGTAGCCATCCCCCTCGATCAACTGAAGCGTAAGGTCTTCGACAATCGTCGCCGTAGAATCTTGAGGAGGAAGCGGGAGAATCTGAATACCAGGAGTATGAACGGTCACCTCATCCCGTCCGCCCTCCCCACGAAGGCGAATGCCGGAATGGAGCCAGACGTATTCGGGTTCTACATGTTCTCCGGGAGAGATCAGGATTGTGTCGCCAGCCGCGGCAATATCATTTGCTGCGGCTATCGTCGGGTAGCTTTCGGGAACGCGGAGGGTGACAGCTCCCGACGAAGAGCAGATCGCACATGCTACGAGAAGAGCGCCAGGAAGGAACGTGCGCATCCGAATCGCCGTAAGAACAGCAACTCTGTTGGATCTCGTCACGGCCATTGTCAGGACTCAGCTCACGAAAGTACGGACCCCTGATGCCGCAGGGTATCAGATGCATATCTTGTTCACAGCGTCGCTATCATAGCAGCTGCAAGCAGCGAGGGCCACCATTGTAGCGATATGTTTCGCGCCCCCTGATGTTATGGCGGGCGTCGCAACACTGCTCACAGATGCTTTCGCAGAGGAGGTCACGGCCACCAGGCGATTCGCAGACAATCCGCTACCTCAGGACGATCAGTCTCCTCGTCAACGCTTCCTCTCCCCGCCGCGCGCGCATGAAGTAGACACCGCTCGCCACCGCCTTGCCGGCGTCGTCCCGCGCATCCCATTCGATGATCTCTTCGCGCTCCACGCTCCCCGAGATGAGCGTGCGGATGAGCCGCCCGGATCCGTCGTAGATACCGAGCTCGACCGGCAGGTCGGTATCCGGCACCGAAAGCCGCATCGTCGTCGCCGCGGCGAACGGATTCGGTCCCGCCGGGGCGAGTGCGAAGACGCCGCCGACCGGCGGTGATTCGACGCCCGTGTTCACCTCGTCCACGAGGCACAGCACCCATCGATCCGGATCGAACGCCACGTCGAGCGGCGTCTCCTCGAACGCGAACGTGGCGAGCTGTGAGGCCTGATCGATCGTCGCCGTCACCGTCGAGTCGCCCGACGCCAGCGTCACGCGGAAATCGATCGGCATCCGAAACACCGGACCGATCGACTGGACTTGATCCACCTGAATGCTGAGGGTATCGGAGCGTCCCGCACTCACGTTCCACGACCACTCGTAGACCGGGTAGCCGGCCTCGTAGATCCACTCGTCGAAGAACCAGCTCAGCTCCTGGCCTGAGACGGTTTCCGCCACCTCGACGAAATCGGGGGTCAGGGCGTTACCGAACCCGTACGTCGCTCCCCAGGTTTGGAGAATGTCGAGGAACGTTTCGGTGCCCACGATATGGCGCAGCATGTGCAGGACCGAAGCGCCCTTCTCGTAGCTCGTCGCCCCCCACATCTGGATCGGATCGTAGATCGGAAACGTCTCGCCGCTGTTGAGGTAGTAGTCGAGGATGCTGGTGTTCATGTAGGTGTGATAAGCGCTCATCCCGCCGATGTGCTCTTTGTAGACCGCTTCCGAGTAGGTCGCGAAGCCTTCGCTGAGCCAGACGTCGCGCCAATCGGCGACGGTGACCCAATCCCCCCACCAGTGATGCGAGAGCTCGTGCGCGAGAAGGAAGTCGTAGAAGGTGCCTCCATTGATCAAGCCCTTCAGGTGGGCGACGCAGGTCTGATGCTCCATATCGCCCCGGCGCACGCCGACGAACGAGAACTTGTCGTACTGATACGGGGCGTAGCGGGTCGTGAAGGCGTCCATCATCGCGCTCACGTTCTGGAAGCTGCCGACGGCGTCGGTGGAATCATCCGGAGTGACGTAGTGGTAGATGAGCTCCGGGTAGACGGGGTCGGTGACGGTCCGCCAGTCCGCCACCGCTACCGCGACGAGATAGGTTGCGATCTGATGGGCTTCCTCCCACGTGTACGTCACCGTACCTTCGAGCGGGTGCTCGACGATCCCCGTCAGAAGACCGTTACCGACCGCGCTGTTTCCGTCGAGCACGGTGTAGTGCGCTGTGACCGCGGCTTTGTCGTGCGGTTCGTCGAAGCAGGGGAACCAGTATCGCCCCATCGACGGAGGATCGGTGTAGACGCCGACACCGATGCTGAACGCCATGTCGCCGAAGAACCAGAAGCCTCCCCAGGACTCATGATCGGGGACGCCGGAGTAGGCGATCGTCAGCACGACGCTTTCGCCGCTGTTGATGGGCTGATCAAGCGTGATGGTGAGATCCTCACCGACATGAACGAACGCGAGTGGCGTCAGGCCGCGTGTGACGCCGTGCACCGTGAGTGCCCGCAGGTGGAGCCCGATCTCCGTCAACCCGTCGATCTCACTTCGGATGGTCACGTCCGTTTCGCCGCCCAGCGTATCCGCGTCCGTATCCACGAAGAGCCTGATCTCATAGTGCAGCACATCAGTATCCGAGCGCGTGGGCGCCGACTCGGTGGTTTGTGGGACCGGGTGGCCGTGATGCACGCGATGCAGGACATCGCGCATGAGCCACGCCTCTTCTTCGCTGTAAGGTTGCTCTGAGGGAACTTCTCCGGCCACGCTCAACGACGCAAGAAGCGCGAGCGCAGCGACACCGACACCGAGCTTGGCGGCCATCCTCCGAACGTTGACACACAATGGATGATGCATCCGACCCCTCCCGCTTGGTCATGCAGATCTTTCACTCTTCGGGGATTCTATCATGCCGAGCCAAGAAAAAACCGCCCGCCGTTCATGGCGGGCGGTCATGGGTTTGGTTGTCCGCGGTCGGGTCCTTGACCCGACACTAGCCAGCAGGGACTTCTTCGGATCTTCCGGGTTCCGTTTCCGGCGCCAGTTCTTCTTCATCCTTGGATGGTGAGACGACGTCCTCCTGCCAGTTGTCGATCTCGGGGGGGGGAGGAGACTTCCGACGAGGCAGACGCTTGGGGATACGGTTCCTTCGGATCCTCATGGTCTCTCTCCTTCCTGTGCGTCCTCTCCGGCATCGAGCGGGGCGAGACGCAACGACCCCGCCCGGGGTACAGATTCCAGACGAGAGAGAGCGGGCAGCGGCCCACATTGCTGTCGCTCCTGCAATACTACCCCCGAGACTGGGTCCGGGTGCCATGAATTATCCTCCACATCAGACCGGCGTTTCGCGGATGTTGCCACTCAACGACTTAGCCGTGGCGGTCTCTCGAGAATCGAACAGTGGATCACGGTGGGACGTCTCAGATTGCGCGCTCGTGCGAAGCCGCAATTGCGGAAACCAGCACCGGGCAACGGTGTAAGAAAACATCGTTGAGTTTCACAGAATGGAATGTGAAACGAATCTGCTCAGGTCAACGTCTTGATTTGCAAAGGCAGTTCTTGTAGAAAAGGACTTGCCTCAAGCCAAGACGGTAACCTAACCTTCTGAGTAACTATTCATGAAGATCATGTGAACGATCTTTGCACACAAACGGGAGGCAGACATTGCTCTACTCACGTGCAGGTCAATATGCGGTACAGGCCGTCCTCTTGCTCGCGCTGCAGCCTGAGGGCAAGCTGCTTCGGATCAAAGAGATAGGCGAACAGCTGGACATCCCGGGCCCCTTCCTTGCCCAGATCTTCCACAAGCTGGCCAAGTTCGGGGTCCTCTTCTCGATGAAGGGCCCGACGGGCGGTTTCCGCCTGGCCAAGCCGTCGGACGAGATTCGAATCAGCGACATCATCGAAGGTGTCGAGGGGAAGGTGAACACGGACGAGTGTGTGATGGGCCTCAAGGAGTGCTCGCCGGACTCGCCGTGTCCGTTCCATGACAAGTGGACGCAGATCCGCGATGATTTCCGGGCGCTTCTCTTCGATCAGAAGCTCTCCGAATTGACGGCGACCTTCAAGCAGAAGCTGCAGACCATTCAGGAGCAGGAGACGTCGGGAAGCTGAATCCGCTCCCGCAATCCGGCATCCTCCGGAGCGGGTCGGTAGAGGATCACGACGCGACCGATCACCTGAACGACATGTGCTCCGACACGCTCGGCCAGAGAATGGCCGAGCGTTTTTCTTACCCTGGGATCATCGTGTTGGACGCGGATCTTGATCAGCTCACGCCGGTTGAACGAGTCACGAAGCGCCGAGATGGTCTCCTCGGTCACCCCCTGCTTGCCGACGATCAGAACCGGGTCCAGCGATTGCGCCAGCGCGCGGAGGAAGCGTTTCTGTTTGCCGCTCAGTGGTGTGAGGGCTTCCTCCGGCGCTCCGGCAGCGTCAGACATCGAACTTGACGCCCTGGGCGAGCGGAAGGTCCGAGCTCCAGTTGATCGTGTTCGTCTGCTGGCGCATGTAGGCCTTCCACGAATCGCTGCCCGCTTCGCGGCCGCCTCCGGTCTCCTTTTCGCCGCCGAAGGCTCCACCGATCTCGGCGCCCGATGTTCCGATATTGACGTTCGCGATTCCGCAGTCGCTTCCGCGCGCGCTCAAGAATGTCTCGGCCGTCAGCAGGTTCGTCGTGAAGATCGACGACGAGAGACCTTGCGGAACGTCGTTGTGGATGTCGATCGCCTCATCGAGCGAATCGAACTCGAGCACGTAGAGAATGGGCGCAAACGTTTCGTCCTGGACGATCTGCATGTCGCGGCGGGCCTTGACGATCGTAGGCTCCACGAAGTGCCCCGGTCCGTCGATCGCCTTGCCGCCGCACAGGATCTCGCCGCCCTGCTCCTTGATGATCTCGAGCGCCTTTGTGTAGTCCTCGACGGCTTCCTCGCTGACGAGTGGTCCCATCAGCACAGACTTATCTAGTGGATCACCGATGCTGACCGAGCCGTACGCTTTCACGAGCTTTTCGGTGAGCGACGAGGCGATCCCCTTCTGCAGCAGTAGGCGACGCGTCGACGTGCAGCGCTGGCCCGCCGTACCGACGGCGCCGAACGCGACCGCTCGAAGCGCCATCTCCACGTTGGCGTCATCCATGACGATCACGGCGTTGTTCCCGCCCAGCTCGAGAATAGTGCTGGCATAGCGCTTGGCGCAGGCGATCGCCACCTTCTCGCCCATCACGCAGGAGCCCGTCGCGCTGATCATCGGCAGACGCTTGTCGTCCAGCATCCGCTGGCCGATCGTCGAGCCCTTGCCGACCACGAGACCGAACACGCCCGCGTACGGCGTGTCTTTCATCACCTCGTTGACGATGTTCTGCGAGGCGATAGCGGTGAGCGGCGTCAGGCTGGACGGCTTCCAGATCATCGTGTCTCCGCAAACGGCGGCGATCATCGCGTTCCAGGCCCAGACCGCGCCGGGGAAGTTGAAGGCGGTGATGATCCCGATCGTGCCCAGGGGATGATACTGGTCGTACATCCGGTGCCCGGGGCGTTCGCTCGCCATCGTGAAGCCGTAGAGCTGACGGGAGAGACCCACCGCGTAGTCGGCGATGTCGATCATCTCCTGCACTTCGCCCTCGCCCTCGGTGAGGATCTTGCCCATCTCGTATGAGATGAGGCGACCGAGTGCTTCTTTGTGCTCGCGGAACTTGTTGCCGAGGAGCCGAACGATCTCACCGCGCTTGGGCGCGGGAAGCATCCGCCACTCGAGGAACACGTCCTGAGCGCGGCTCACGACCGCGTCGTACTCCTCCGGCGACGCTTGAAGTACTTTGGCGATCGGCTGCTGGTCGGCCGGAGAGCTCGAGACCAGCTCGCCTCCGGTGGGGTTCTCGATCCACTCCCCGTGACAGGCACCCGAGTTCACCTCTTTGATTCCGAGTTCGTCTAGAAAGTCCTTCATCCCTGCTTCCTCCTCATCCCGTGGATACGCATGACGATCGTTGTTGGCGAATCTCGTTCCTGCGGGCCGCGCGGACGCGGGTCCAGCATAGGAATCATGAATTGTAGCCCTATGGACGATGATGGGGCAAGCGGGGCCGGACCGCCGACCGGGCGTTTCCGGCGTGCGAAAGCCTGGCTCCGTCGTTGGTAGTGATCACGGCGCGTGCTAGACTCCGCGCGTTCGATCACCCAATTAAACCGTCCGAGAGCCCGAGGATTCGCTACATGGACGCTACACAGAAAGAAACACGCGAAATCCAGCGCCGGGGCACGTATGGCGTGGAAATACCGATCGCCGTTCCACCGATCCGAGTGTGGAAGGCGTTGGTGGAGCCGGAGGACATGAAGACCTGGTTCTGCGAGCATGCGGACGTGGCGACGCGCCTCGGCGGGCCGTTTCGTTTCGGTGGCCGCTACACGTATCGCCTGGACGGTCCGGAGGGCGGTGGGCAGTCGATCCTCTCTCACGAGACCGCTCGGAGCCTGGCTTTCTCATGGGACGTCGACGGCGTCCCGACCCGCGTGCGCTTCGTGCTCTCGCGGATCCGGGGGGATTGCCGGCTGCGGGTCTTTCACGAGTGCGGTGTCGACCCTCATCTGGACTGGCGCGGAGGCGTCGCCGACTACTATCCGTGGGAGAACTACCTCCTCAACTTGAAGATGTACCTCGAGCGCGGAAATCCCGGGATCCGGATCGACTACTCCGCCGTTCCGGAAGGCAAGCAGACGATTACCGGAGAGGTCCGATGCGCGTCCGAGCGAATCTGGCGCGTGCTCACCGATCGGGACGAATGCCTCCGGCGCTTCGGGGAAGCGGTCGACTTCGATCCCGACGCCGACGAGGGCTGGACGGAGCCGTTCGGAAAGGTGACGGTGGCGGAGGCCGTGTCCGGCCGCATGCTCCGCCAGTTCTGGGAGGCCGAGGAGGGTGGCGGCGTTCATATCCTCTGGGATCTGGTCCCGCACGGCGTGACATCCAATCTGAGTCTCACGACCTGGGGAGAGGGACCGGCCGAGAAGTGGCACTCGGGCCGACCCGGGCTGTGGACGCACCTGCTGTGGTGCCGGATCGTCAACGAACTCAAGTACTACGCTGAGACCGGCAGCCCGAGCGGTCTCCGTCGACTCGTCGGCGAGGCCTGACCCCCGCAATGGCCGGTCTTCGATCGATCTTCACGGAACCCATGTGCCAGTGGATGGTTACCTGATTGTCGAGAGCAAATCATATGAGAAGAATCATTATTACTACGGCCATGCTGTGGGTGGGGGTGTGGTGGGGTGCGCCGTTCGCATCGAGCAGTGAAGCAGCGGCCTCCAGTACAGCCTCGCGTCCAGCCCTTTCGATCCGGCCCGGACTGCCGTCAAGCCACGGCGGTGGGGAATGGGTCTCTCCGTCCGCCGCGAGACTATCGCAGGAGCGGTGGATCGCGCGCGCCCCGCAGCAGACGTTCGACCTGATGGTGCTTTTGGTCGAGTTCCCCGAAGAGACGACGGACGATCCGATGACGACGGGGAAGGGACGCTTCGAGCTGGAAGCGGAAGAGAACCCGGACTACGAGATCAATCTCCCGCCGCACGATCACGCCTACTTCGGTCGTCAGTGTGAAGCGCTCAATCACTACGTCGAGGCGTCGAGCGGGGGTAACGTTACGTTTCAGTGGAACGTCTTCCCCGAGTCTCCGGACTTCTATGAGATGCCCCACAAGATGCGCTACTACAACCCGGACACCACCGACGACGCCCTGAATACGCGACTCGCGGAGTTCTTCCGTGACGCGATTCTCGAGGCGGACGCCGCCGGCGCGTCATTCGCGCCGTACGACTTCGTCGTCGTCTTCCATGCCGGCGTCGGTCAGGACCTGCTGATCAACGATGACACACCGAGCGACATCCCTTCGGCTTTCCTCTCCTTCGAAGAATTGCGCGACTACCTCGATGAGGACGAGACGTGGCCCGGCATTCCGGTCGACGGGGGCACCCACCACGTCACGGAGGGGCTCTGGTTGCCGGAGACGGAGAACCAGGACGGATACGAATTCGCGCTCACCGGTGTTTTTGCCCAGCTCATGGGAAGTCAGCTCGGGCTTCCCATCCTCTGGAATCCGGACTCCGGGGCGCCCGGCATCGGCCGCTTCGGTCTCATGGACCAGGGCGGAGGCAACCTCTTGGGGAAGGCCCCCGCCCGTCCATGCGCGTGGTCCCGGCTCCACCTGGGCTGGGCGAACGCGCTCGTCGTGACCAACGGTGCCGACGTCACTGTGACCGCCGATTCCGGTTTCGCGGCTGGGGTCGACCTCATCGTCGTGCCCGTGGACGAGAGGGAGTACTTCCTCCTCGAGTATCGCAAGAAGGAGCTGAACGGAGACGGGAGGCTCGAGATCCGTGAGGATGGGACCGTCCCGATCGAGGTCATGGGCGGAGAGTACGACTACGGTATTCCGGGCTCCGGGCTTCTCATCTGGCACGTCGATCAAGCTGTCATCGACGCGAAGATCGACTCCAATCGCGTGAACGCCGACTACACGCACCGCGGCGTGAAGCTCATGGAGGCCGACGGGCTGGACGACATCGGGCTCAGGCCCGAGGGCGGCTTCGGGCTTGCCGAGGATGCCTACTTCCGGGGAAACAACCGCGAGTTCACGCCCGCAACGACCCCCTCGTCGGTGTCAAACTACGGCGCCGACACTCATGTCTTCATCACCGGGATCTCGGACACGTCCGGGCACACGATGTCCTTCGATGTCGAAAACGACGTCGCGCTCGCGGGCTGGCCAGACTCATCGGTGGCGCACTACGCACATTCACCCGCCGCCGGCGACGTCGACGGCGATGGAGAGATCGAGGTCGTCTTCGTCGACACGCCGCGATGGCTCACCGTCTTCGGTGTGGATGGGGAGGTCGAAGCGACCTTCGAGCTGCCGGATACCTACTCGCTTGCACCGCGCGGCGTGACGCATGTCCTCGTCGCCGATCTCATTCCCGATGCCTGCACCGAGTGCGCGGAGATCATCGTCGGTGTTGAGGCCGGTGGGGTAGTTGTCTACGACGCCGCGTTCGACCCGGTCCGGATCATGCGTCCGGGATCCGACGTGGATGGTGGTGATCCGATCCTCGCGATGAGCCTGGATGATCTGGGCGACGACGGCATCCTCGACCTTCTCGCGGCCACCCGGGATTCCGTGTTCGTGTGGAACGACGGTGGTGAGTTCCCGGGCACGCCGTTCCCGATCCCGTACGACGGCGCGACGCGATACATCGGTGGCGCGGGTGGAGAAGTGGCGGATGCGGACCTCTTGCTCCTCGGTGAGGATGGAACGCTCCTCGGCTACTCGATCGATGCGCTGGAGGCAGCGCCCGTAGGGTCGGAGCCGGAGCGAAGCCTGGACATTTCGATGGGTGTTCGGCCGGTTACGTCGCCGGTCTTCGCCGATCTCGAACGCGACGGGACCGCGGACATCATTGCCCTCGCCGAGGGCGGGCGCGTCACGGCACGGCGAATGCCGGATGGCGATGAGCTTCCGGGATGGCCCGTCCAGGTTGGTGTGGCGGCGAGCGCGCCGGCGGTCGGCGATCTGGATATGGATGGCCGACCGGACATCGTCATCGGAGGAAACGATCAGGTCCACGCGTTCGGATACAACGGGGTACGCCTCGACAACTGGCCCGTCTCTCTTACGCCGTTCGATGAAGGTGGCGACGTGTTGACGGAGCCGCTGATCGCGGACATCGATGGAGACGATCGGCAGGAGGTCATTGTCGCCTCACCCGACGGGCTCCTGCGCGCGTTCGAAGCGGACGGTCGATCGGTGGACGGCTGGCCGCTTCCCGCCGGGTCCCGGCACACGGTCACGCCCATCATTTCGTCTGCCGCGGGTGGATCGTTATGGCAACCTGGCGCAGCCGGCTGGATCTATGCCTTCGGGCTTCCGGGCGCTCACATGGTGGCGCACTGGCCGCAGCCGGGCGGTAGCGCGATGCGGAGCGGTGTGTTCGCAGACTCGCTTTTAGGTCCGCCGGCCGAATCGAGCGCGCTCTTTCCCGACTCTCGTCTTACCGTCTACCCGAATCCGGCGTACGAGTCGGCCCGTTTCCGTTTCTTCCTCGGAGAAGATGCCGACGTCGACGTGCGGATCTACGACACGAGCGGGCTCCTCGTCCGGCGTCTGACGGCCGATGCACAGGCCGGGGTGATGAACGAGATCGTCTGGGATCTTCGGAACGCGGACGATAGATCCGTGGCGCCGGGTCTCTACATCGCACGGGTCCAAGCGCGCAGCAGCCGTACTACCATTTCCCGGGAAATCAGATTGGCTGTCATCCTGTGACGGCGTTCCTGCCAGGAAAGGCGAGGTCGTTGAAACAGCTCTTGTCCCGGCGGGCATGCGCGTTGGTCGTGGCGGGCCTACTGATCGCCACGGTATTCAACCCGGCGGGGGCGGCGAATCATCCGGAGCTGGTGTGGCACACGGTCGAGACCGAACACTTCCGGGTTCACTATCACGACGGCGTGGAGCAGACGGCGCAGGCCGCCGCACGGATAGCCGAGGCGATCTATCCACGCATCACCGGTTTGTATGACTACGAGCCACCCGGCAAGACCGACCTCATCCTCATCGACTATGACGATGTCGCCAACGGCGCCGCCTACTTCTTCGATGGAAAAATGGAGATCTGGGCGACGAACCTCGAGTTCGACCTTAGAGGAACCACTCAGTGGCTCTGGAACGTGCTCACGCACGAGTTCGTTCACATGGTGAACATCCAGGCTGCGACCCGCTTCACCGAGAACATACCGGCCGGCTACTTCCAATGGTTCGACTATGAGGACGAGCGGCGGAGCGACGTGCTGACCGGGTATCCCAACGTGCTCGTCTCCTACCCGTGGGCCGGTATCGTGATCCCGCCGTGGTTTGCGGAAGGAACGTCCCAGTACATGGCGCCCGATACGCAGCACGACTACTGGGATGCGCATCGGGACATGATCCTCCGAAGCACGGCGCTCGGGGGAACGATGCTCGACTACACGGAGATGTCGCTCTTCGGAAAGACGCTCCGCAGCGAGATGGTCTATGACCATGGTTTCGGTCTCGTGAAGTTCATCGGCGATCGTTACGGTGCCGAGTCACTCCGTGACATCGTGAAGGCCCTTCGCAATCCGATGCGCGTTTCGGTGGAGGGTGCGTTCAAGAAGGTCACGGGTAAGACTGCGCGTCAGCTCTACGACGAGTGGCGAGCGGAGCTCGTCGCGGACTCGGAAGATAAGCTGGCATCGCTCGGTGATGACCGCACCGAAGGACGACCACTCGGAACGCCGGGGAACTTCAATCTGGTCCCCGCATGGTCGCCGGACGGAAAGCGCCTCGCATGGTTGAGTGATCTCGGCGGGGACTTTGCCCGAACGACGCTTGTCGTCCGCAGCGTCGACCCGGCGGACTCCGCCGACGCCGAGATCAAGCCACTCGCGGGCGGCGTCTCGAGCTCGTTCAGCTGGTCGCCGGATGGAGGCCTGATCTACTTCTCGCGGCGCGCAGAGAAGGACCGCTTCGGCTCCGTCTACTATGATCTCTACCAGGTAGACGTGGAGACAGAGAAGGAGACGCGTCTCACTCGAGGTGCGCGCCTCCGGGATCCGGCCGTTTCTCCCGATGGATCGCGGCTGGCTGCCGTCAGAAACCGCGACGGCACCAACGATCTCGTCCTCGTGGACCTACCGGCGGAGAAAGAGGCGGCAATCATCACGCCGATCACGGCGAGCCCGTTCGGCCGTCAGTTCTACAAGCCGCGTTGGCACCCCGACGGAAACCGGATCATCGTCGACACGTTCGATGGGGCGGGGAAGTGGTCCTCCGAGGTGAGCCGTGACCTCGTCGTCGTCGACGCACGTCCGGGCGCGGAGCCCGGGCCGCTCTTCGAGACCGGGAGCGATGAGCGGTCGCCGTGCTGGCTGCCGGGCTCGGAGTCGGTCTTCTTCGCCAGCGATGCGCCGTCGGCGGGATGGCGGAAGTTCGATCTCTATCGATTGGATACCAAGACCGGGGACACCGAGCAGGTCTCGAACGTGCTGGGCGGCGCGTTCTACCCGTCGATCAGCCCGGACGGAGAAACGATCGCCTACGCGGGCTTCACGGCTCACGGGTACAAGATATTCTTGTTGCCGCTCAGCGACGCGCTCGCTACGCCGGCCACCGACTTCTCTCCTCCGAGACGCGGCGACTCCAACGTTCAGCGGGCGACGATCGACTGGGCCGCGACCGACTATCAGAACCGCTTCGCCCGTTTCCTGATCGCTCCCCGACTCGTCGTCGACGACGGACGTTTCAAGGTCGGCGCGTACGGATCGAGCATCGACGTGCTCGACAAGCAGTCGATCTTCGGCGGCGTGGCATACGGGGAACGGGGCGACTTCGAGCTGTTTATGCTCTACGAGAATCGCTTCCTCTGGCCGACGCTCTTCGCCGAGGCGTTCTGGATTCGGCGTCACGAGAACGAATCGGGCGCGGCGAAAATCGAGCGTCGCCGGCGCGAGTACGATCTCGATCTCCGCTACGACGCCTTCGAGATCGATGCCGGGATTCGGCTGGAGAAAGGCAGCGTCTACAGTCCGTTCTTCTATCGTGTGCTCTCGGCGGCGTTTCGCCACAGCCGAAATCACCTGAACGTCACGATGACGCGCCTTCATCCGGTGAATGATCTCATCGGCAGCGATGAGTTTCTGGTCCTGCCGCGCTTCGGTTGGGACTACTACCGAGGCTATGATGCCATTCTCAGCTTCGAGCAACGACATGCGGCACGCGCGGTGGACGTCGAGATCAATCCCGCCGGACGTGACGTGAAGTTTCGCTACACGTTTTCGAAGAACCAGCTGAACCCCAGCGGAGAGCAGCGGATCGACGATACCGGCGTCATTCGATCGATCTATCAGGAGAACAACTTCCATCAGCTCGAGGCCGAACTGTCCGAGCGGCGACGCCTTCCGTGGGGAGGACGTCATACGCTGGATCTCCGCCTTTCTGGTGGCTGGATCGATCGGCGTGTGGACGACTTCTTCTGGTTCCGTTTCGGAAGCCGTCCCGGACTTCGTGGCTATACGTACTACAGCCTCGAGGGGCGCGCTTACGCGATGGGACGCGCGACGTGGCGCTTCCCGATACTTCGGGATATCAATCGACGCTTCCTGCCGTGGACGTTCGAGCGTCTCTACGGTGGTGTATTCGCGGAGGCCGGGGTCGCCTGGCGACAACCGATCTGGAACAAGATCTCCCGCGAACGTATCATGGACGAGATGGTTCACGATCTGGGTGTGGAGTTGCGGCTCGATCTGACGAACTTCTACATCTTCCCGAGTCGCATCCACTTCGAAGCGGCCTACCCGATGGATCGGGTCTGGCTGCCGATCGGACTGCAGCAGACGGATGAGCCGGTCGATCCGTTGTCTCTCGGCAACGACATCAAGGTGAGCGGCGGTGAGGTTCGCGAGAATCTCGACCGCACGGAAAGAGACTGGCGCTTCTACTTTGGGATTCTCTTCGGCTATTGAGAGGGTGGGATGAAGCCCAGACGAATTGATGCGATTACACGGACGACGGTCGACGGGGGGCGGGACGTCAGTATGCAGCTTCTCGTCGGAGAGTCGGACGGCGCTCCGAACTTCGTTCTCCGAAAGTTCGACATGGCGCCCGGCGGCGGAATGCCGCTTCACACCAACGAGACCGAGCACGTCCAGTACGTACTCGGTGGGCGCGCGCGCGTGACGATCGGAGAAGACGTTCACGACGTCGCGGCCGGGATGGCTCTCTTCATTCCTGCCGGGGTGCCGCACGCCTATGAAACGGTGGGGGACGATCCGTTCGAGCTGCTGTGCGCGATCCCGATCGCGTGAGCGATCCTACCAAGCGATCTCCAAGGCCGTCCTGAGTCGAAGACCGCCGCGCTGACCGGACTCGAGGGTGGGCCCCGACGATTCCACGGGCGGATCTTCAGCGGGGGCCGCACTGTGCGCCGCGCGCTCATCTCCGAACGGGAACTGAAGCTGCCCTCCCACGGAGAGCGCCCAGCCGGGCAAGGGGCGAAAGCGGAGCGATGCATCGAGCTGAACGCCGTGCGTGAACGGCCAGTCGATCGATGTCTCGTGATGATCATAACGAAAGAAGAACGGCGAGAAGACCGGGACTCGCTCCTTCCAGCGCAGCATGCCGTGATCACTCCACCATTCGAATCGTCCGTCCAGCCGGAACGCCAGGCTCCGTACCGACGATGAATGCCATGCCGCCCGGAGGTAGCGGATCCTCCAGACTTTGTCGACGGCTTCGAGGCGATAGCGGGTCGTGGCGAAGACGTCCCAGGCAGTGAACGGCCAGGCTTCGAAGAATCCGGGGTACTTGCTTCGGAGAGTCCACTGCTCCATCCCGGCGGCGAGCCGCAACGCACGGGTGGGACGCCATCCGCCCTCGGCACGCCAGCGGTCCAACCCGAGATCGCGTGCCTCGAGATAGCGTGTGCCGTCGACGGTCATGGCGAGGTTGAACTCACTCCGTTCCCACAGCCCACTCACGTCCAACCGTGGTCCGCTCTCCCGACTCAGTGTCGCTTCGGATCGCAATCGGGTCACGTACAGAAGATTGTGCTGATCGGGATACGTCTTCTCTCCGACCAGCGTCTTGTGGCCCGCGTGAACGATGAGACGGTGGTTCGCGATCGGCTCCGTGGTCGCGTCGATCTCCACGCATCGGTCCCGGTAGTCGAACGGGAAGTAAAACGTCGTGCCGTCGATGCTCTGCGACAGATCGAGCGATGAGCGCCATACCCATGCCCGTGCCGTGATCTCCGATGCCGATCCCGGCGCGTGCGTGACCTGGATCGCACCCTCCGGTCGGTCCGCCGTGCCCACGAGCATGCGTGCTCGCCATCGGCCGTGATCGAACGCTATCGCCCCCGACACACCCCGGTCGTCTCGGCGGCCGTCGAGTGCGTCGTCGAGATCATGAACGTCGCGCTGAAGGAGATTCAGGCGCCCGGCCTCGGCCCGGAAACCGAGCCAGACCGGCCCCGACTTCGTGAGGCCCAGCATGTGCGCCTGCCAGGCGCCATAGGCCTGTCGCTGGGACCCTTTGCGCGCCGTGTAGAGATCGAGCGCGTCGAAGCGCAGGCCGGCATACGCGAACTGAGGCAATCGCTCCGGGAAGATGTCGAGCGGATTGTCGGTGCCGAGCAGCGTGCCGATCCCGGGCAGCTCCAACGCGCTCCCCGGGACGGCCGCCGTCAGCGCGGCCGCAAATAGCGCTACGACCGCCGTCGAGTGTCTCATGGACCGTCGTCGCCCCAGCCGGCCGCTTCGGCGACGTCACGCCACGTATCCTCGGTGGCGTTCGGGAAGAGCCCACCGAACGTCCAGTCCGGGAAATAGGGGAACGGATGGTCATCCCATTCGAACGGCTGCAGGTTGTCGTCGAGGAGCTCGATGGGCTCGAAGTTAGACCTGTAGTTGTGCCATTCGACCTGGTCGATATCCGTACTGCACTCCCACCCGTTCGGACAGATGTCCCAGCACCACTCCTCACCCACCCAGGCGTCGTGCTCCGAGATCTCCATTTCCCAGGAGATCCAGTCCGCGGGAAGGTTGAACTGGTGGTAGGGAAGATAGTCCCGCCAGTCATTCGGAGCGTTCGTGAAGAGCGCGGACAGGTTGATGGTGAATTCGATATCGCCGTGCTCACCTTCTTCGTCGACATCGAACTCGCCGGTGAGAACCGTTTCGATCCAGTCCAGCACGTCCTCCACGGAATCGAAGTTCTCCGCGAAGCGCGGCTTGTCATCGCCGCTTGCGATATCGTCGTCCATCTCGATCAGATCCAGGATCTGAATGATGTCGTTCTCTTGACCGTCGTCATCGTCCTCACTCCGGATCGATTCGACGGCGGCCTCCAGCTTGTCGCGGGCATCGAGCAGGTTCTGGTAGGCATCATCCATGCGGGCTTCGCGTAGCGTGAGGAAGCCGGGGCGTTCCTCGAGATTGTGTTGGATGATCGAAACGAGTAGCGACCCGACAGCGGCGCCTTCTCGTTCGTGCTCGATGTGGATCAGCTTCAGGTGCTCGCCGAATGGTTCGGTATATCCGTAGTCGTCGCAGAAATCGATGTCGCGCATATCGTCGACCCAGCCGTAGCTGTCGCCGGCGTCGAAGAGGTCCACGTCGTACGCCGTGACGATCTGCAGGGCCGCGAGCGCAGCGTGGAGCGACGCGTCGAACACGAGGATCTCACCCAGGTCGATCTCGTACTCTTCATCTTCGACCTGGACGTAGATGTTGGGGCCGCCGTCTCCCTCCGCGGTCTCGATGTGTCCGAGGGCGCTGGTGAGCGCCGGCATGACGATGTCTTCCAGGATTTCCTGGGCGCGCCCGATCGAGAGGTTCGCCGGAATGCCCGTGAGCGAGCGGCGTGCCAGCTCACGCGGCGCGGTTGCCAGGAGTGTGAACTGGTTGCCCAGGATGGGGGATCCGCGTTGCAGGAAGAGACCGCCACGGGTCCAGCCGCCCGGGCCGAACCTGAGTGGCCAGTTTTCCTCATCCTCATCGGTGTACGCGATCAGACTGTCGAGAAACGTCCAGAGTTCCGTGTCGTAGTTGACCTCGATCACGTCGAGGATGCCGCTGCCGAGGTGCGCGACGCGTGAGTTGGCATCTTCAGCCAGCGCGGCGTTCATGCCGGTTCGAATGACGGAGTAGTCGACGTCCTTGTACTCTTCGGGTTCGGCATCCTCGGGATCCGGAAGGTTCTCCAGCGAATCCGCCAGTGCCTGCATCCAATGAGCGGCGATGGAGTCCGCTCGTGAGAGCCCGCCGCCTCCTCCGTTTCCATCGTCGAGTGGCACCGTGGCGTCCTCGGCGCAGCCCGCGAAGGCGGCCGCGACGAGAATGCCGATCAGAATCCACACCCGGCCTTTGATCGTGAACATCGAAACCCTCCTGTGATTCCGTGTCGGTCCGCTCGGGGCGAGCCGGCTCGCCTTCCCGCCTATCCTGGTCTCATTATCGAGATGCCGGTATCCTATGTTGACGGTTTGAAGAGCGGCAAGGTGGATATCGCCCATATTTCGTTGCGGCCCCGATCGGACTTTCGTAGGCTGGAACTAGTTGGCTTGAAACGATCTGGAGGAATGGATGTTCGCGGTTGTTCTGCTGTTGGTCGCGTTGGTCGTCTCTTACGTCATCATCCAGATCGGTGCCGTCGCGTTCGAGATCACGGGGCTCGAGAGAAAGAAAGCCCTCTTCCAGTCATTGTCCTGTTTCTCGACGACCGGGTTCACCACGCGCGAATCCGAGACGATCGTCGGGCACGAGCAACGGCGGAAGATCGCGATGGTCCTCATGATTCTCGGTAACATCGGTGTCATCACGATCATATCCTCGTTCGTCGTCTCCCTCGCCGATCAGGGGACGGTTCTGAGTCTCCGAAACCTCGGGATCATGGGCGCGGGGATGTTGGTGCTCACGTTTCTTCTTCGCGTTCCGCAGATCAACATGCTGCTTCGGCGCCTCATCCGCAAAGAGCTGGAAGCTGTCGCACATCTCGATGTGATCTCCGACGTCGAGGTCCTGAGCCAGACCGCCGGCTACGGCGTGGCCCGTCTGCACGTTCCGGAAGACTCGTCGCTGCGGGGATTGCCGCTCAGAGACTCGGGGCTCAGGCAACAGGATATCATCGCTCTCTTCATCGATCGCGGCGGCGCGGCCATTCCGCTGCCGGCCGCCGATCGGACGATCCACACGGGTGACTCCATGATCTGTTTCGGGCTGCTCGAACGGATCGCCCGCTACGGTTCTCGCCGATCCGCAATGAGCGGCGCGTCCGCTACGGAATGATGCGCGTCCCCGCCATCCAACCGGCGATCCATCGGGTCATGACCGCCTCGCTGGCGCTGTTCCTTGCGGTGCTCGCATCGGCCGCGTCCGCGACGACCCTGAGTCTGGAAGTCACCGAAGGTCGCATCGTCTCCGGCAAGCACTGGATCGAAGCACCCTTCACGCTGCGATACGATCTCGCCCCAGCGGGCGTCTATGCGGGAAGCCTGCTCGTGGCCGAAGATGCCGGCGTGCGGAGTCGCCTTTACATCGGAATCAAACCGCGTCCGATCGATATCGCCGGCGGACCGCTATTCGATGACGAAGGTCGGCTCGCGCCCCCTCCCGTCCCCGGGGCACTCAAGAGCGTCGCCGGTTTCGTCGCGCGCTATGAACGCTTCATTCGGGACCACCTTCGGGACGGCCAAGGCGCCGAACGATTGCCCGGCGCTATAGGGCGTTTCGCTCTCAATGATCCCGCGGTTCTGGCCGCTTTGATCGACGGGCGGGACGCGTTGCTCGACATCAGCGGAGGGGTGACGGTCGAGCTGCGTCTCCCGGCTGGGGATGACTTGGCGGAACTCGAGCGAGAGCTGGCGGCGCGCGTCGAGGAGGCCGGTGACGCTGCGACCCCTCTCGCCTGGTTCGCCGGCGATCGGATCGTCTGGCGCGCGGAGGAGCACGATGTCGCGCTCATGGACTCGCTTCTCGCACGGCCGCCGGAAGCATGGAACGTCTCGTGGCTCATCCGACTCGCCTCGGATCGTGTCGGCATCGGGCCGGCCGTTGTCGCATTGCGAGAGCGACTTGCTGATGGTGTCGACTCGCCCAAGGCATTGAGACGGCTCATGGAGTCGTCGTTTCCCGAGGGTCGGAAGGCGATTCGGATTCTCTATAGAGAGCCGGACCGATTCGCGCTCGGCTGTCGGGACATCCAGCTTGGTGATCTGGCGGGAGCGCTCTCCGACGCGATGGATATCGAACTCTCCGTGCCGTATCGATGGCGCAAGCACCGCGTAAGCCATCTGTCGTCCGGCTTCGAGACGGCGAAGGCGCTGGTCGTGCGCCTGGCGGAGCACAACGGCCTCATTGCGCTCGAGAAACCAGAGGGCATCGAACTCGCGGGCATTCCTGCGCTCCGCGAGTTTCGCGTGAGCGGCGGTGAGCTCTGGACGTCGACGTTGGCATCGACGGATGGAGAATGGACGGTCATCGTCCCGCCCGCTCTCATTCATCCGGTGCCGGATGGAGGAATCGTCGCGAAGCATTGGCGCTCCGGCCGCCGGCTGTGGGAGCTTCCGCTGGGCCATGTCCCTATTCGCCCCCTCGATCGAGACGGGACGCTCTACGTCGGTACCGTGGAGGGCGCGGTCGCCGCCGTCTCGACCACGAGCGGTGAGATGCGATGGGCTGTCTATCCAGACGCCGAAGTCCGATCCGTCGAGGCCGTCTTTGCTCCCGCGCGCGTCGTCGGTTTCGCGGGGGACGCGGTCCTGGTGCTACAAGGAGAGGATGTTCTTCTCCAGCTGGACGTCGCCGACGGCTCTCTGATCTCGAAGCGCTGGTTGGCCGATCCGGCGATGATGGTTCAGGTCAAACCGAACGCCGACAATCTGGTGTTCGCGACGCCGTCACGTCTCGTGGCGGTGGATCGACGCAGCGGTGACGTCATGGCCACACGGGCGGGCGCTTATCGCTCTCCTCACGAAGCGCGGCCGTGCTCGGCGGTGTGGGCGATCGCCACGGACGACGACGTGCTCGTGGTGGATGGGAATCTTCAAGACGTCGCATCGATCCCGCTGGAGGCGGGTGCGGTCTGGGGCGTCGTGCGGAACCAGGTCGTCATTGCGGGCCCGGGACCGGTCGCCAAAGGCATCCGCGTGCCGGGCCGGAAGACGATTTGGGAAACGCGCATCGGCGCGCCGCCGGTCGCGTTCGCCGAGGCGGGGGAGAGGGCCGTGATCGCCTGCCGGGACGGCTATCTCTATCGGATCGATGTCGAATCCGGCGCGGTGCTCTCACGTGTGCCGGCAGAGGTCCCGCCCGGTGCGCGCATCGAGGTGAAAGGAATCGGGCTTTTCTGGGCGACGTACGGCGGGCGCTTGACCGCGGCGCGGATCAGGTGAGATCGTGACTACAGCTTTGCCTCGGGATAGACCTCGCGAAGGTGGTCCAGCGTGTAGATCGATCGGCAGTTCGGACAGCCGTATTCCTGATCGACCTCCGCCAGCAGGTTCGGCTCGAGCCCACCTTCGTAGCCGCATTTCGGGCACGCGACCATGACCGGGCGCTTGCCGAGCTTCTCCTCGATGACGTGGGCCCATTCGTCCATCACGCTCTCCTCGAGCTCATCGAGGATTTCCTGATCCCGCTGCAGGTTGTTGATCTGGCTCCGCATTTCCTGCTGCGCATCGGTGATGGCATCGAGCCGCGAGGTGATATCGGCGGAATCCGTTCCCGAACCGCCGCCGCGATCAGCACGCAGGCGGCTGGTGAGTTGCGACAACACGATGAGTATCGCCACAAGTAGCGCGATCTGCACGATTTGGAGGGTCATTTCCATAGTCCATCACTTAAACGCGTTCGCCGCGCGGTGTCAAGGGGATCGCCTCGGGTCCCACAGGGCGAGAAGCGCCCGGACCCGCTCCGCGCGAGGCTCTCGGCCGATATCGTCGAGACAGATCGCGAGCAGCTCGAGGCCGCGACAGGTGCCCAACGGATCCTCGAATAGCGTCGATTTCCACGGAGAAGTGCCGATCCCCGTAGGGTCGTCCCATCCGGCCAGTGACGATTCGAGCACGGTGGCGGCGCTGTCGGCGTGTCCGAGCCCGACGTACGCTTGGGCAAGCCCCGTCGCGGACCATGCCGTCAGATCATCCTCGGCGATCGCTCCGAACGCCCGCACGGCGTCCGCCGGTCGCCCGTGATAGAGTGCCGTCCAACCGCGAAGCTCGGCCAATGCAACGCGCTGACGTCGTGCCGTCAAGTCGTCGATGATGAACGTCGTGAGCTCATCCTTCCCCGTCATGGTGTAGTAGAGGCCGAGATCCACCTCCGGCGCCCCGCCCAGACCGCGGAGATGGCCGGTGTTGACGACAACGGCTTCATTGAGGAGACGCGCCGCAGTTGTCGTGTCCGCCGCTTCGCGCGCGAGGCGGGCGAGTCGGATGAGATTGCGGACGAGCATGCGGTGGAGGCCGTCGGCACGGTTCTCCTCGATCGCCCGATTGAGAAGACCGCGCGCGACCATCTCGTCGCCCGCCATGACCGCTCCGGTGAAGAGCCTATTGAGCGCCTCGCCTCTCACGTCCGGCGTTGTCGCGCCGTGGATGAGTCGTTCGAAGCGCTGGCTCGCGAGATCGACAGCGCCCGCCATGAGCGCCCGCGTCCCGAGCTCCATCAGAATGGTGCTCGGCGCCGTCGCCACGCTCTCCGGTGCCGCCGCCAAGAGCGCGACGGGATCACCTTCGTCATGAAGCTCAGGCCAGTCGGGCTCTTCATGAGCGAGTCGGGCATACGCGATGTCTGGGTCGAAATCCTCGGAGCCTTCTCCAGCGTGGCAGTGGACGCACGCATTGTAGCCCGTGCGGTATCGTCCTCCGCGGGTGTGATCACGGCCAGGACCGTGACACGCCTCGCACTGAACTCCGCGGAGGTCCGGATAGGACGTGGAGGTCGCAAAGCCGCCCGGCCGCCCGAAGCCGGTGACGTGGCAGCCGACACACTCGGCATCCAGCTCGAAGCCTCGCTCGACGAGCGTATCGAAGGCCCGGGCGTGCGGGGAGCGCGACCACGCGCGGTATGCCGGCTCATGGCAGCGGGCGCAGGTCTCCGCGCCGACGTAGTCGAATTGCTCACGGTCATCGGCGCCTTGAGCAGATCTGTGTGCGCGCGAGCGATGGTCCTGTTGGCGAATCAGGACGCCGACCCGACGTAGGATTTCCTCACTCTCCTCTATTCCCCGCACGAGTTCGGCGGTCGCGGGCCGCTCTCGTGGACGATGAAGGGCGGCCTTGCCGATGAACCGGCCGTAGTCTCCGACATCGACGAGCCAGCAGGAGCCGATACGCTGCGGTCTCCTCGGCGTCCGCTCCGGGATCGAGATCACCGCCACGTCAACCGGCCCCACGTTCGTGAGAAGCTCCCGCGCCGCCTCGACCTCCATCGCGAGAAGGGCGACGACGTAGTCCGCACTGTCCGCCAACGCCGTCACCAGCGGAGCGAGGGTCCGAGCGGGATCGGTCACCTCGAACCGACGGGCATCGCCGCCGCTATCGAGGAAGTTCTCGGGATCGAGCGCCGAGACGACCGCCACGCGCGCCGCTCCCACCGGAGCGATGAGATGCGACAACCATGACGGGGAAGGTCCCGCGGAATCCGGTCGTGCGGTCGTAGGCGGTCGGCGGGAGAGGTTCGTGGCCACCACGGGGATGTCGCGCTCGGCCGCCATCGTGAGAATCTCGTTCAGCCCGAACCGGATCTCCTGGATGGCCGGGGTAATCGCCGCAACCCCGAGGATCTTCAGGCAATCGAGCATCGCGGTTGTCTCGATGTCCCGATGCAACCGGGAGAGCGACGCGAAGTTGCCTCCATCCACGAATAGATAGGGCCCCTCAGCCGTCTTCAGCCAGCCTCCGCGTCGAGCGAGACCCCCGCTCCGGTGCTTGTGTCACGCGCACGGCTTGATCTCACCATAGATCCCGGATTGGAAGTAGAGGAACGCCGGGGGATTGGCCTCACGCGATCGAACTTCGGCACCGCAAATGAATACGAGCGCAAGAAGAGCGGCCGCCACGATCCGCAAGCGATGGATGTTCATGAACGCGAGTCCTCGTTTCGTCCAATGCCGCACACTATGGCGCGATGTTAGCATGGATTCGGTTGCGCGGTCGTGTCGTGTGACCGCGCGACGGGAGTAGATCCCTTGCGGAGCGCGGTGCGGCGGTCCTCGCGAAAGATGGGTTGGTGAACAATAGACGTTGCGCTATTCTATTTTAGAGCCCTCGGATAATCCGGGGGCTCAAAACTATTCGCGCGGGTCTTGTTGAACGATGAACTCGAATCCTCACGGCAAAGGTGGACCGTCCTTTCGACCGGCGGTGGGCGCACTGATCCTCGGGGCGGATGGCCGGCTCCTCATCGGAAAGCGAAGCGACTCGGAGGTCCCTCACTGGCAGTTTCCCCAGGGTGGGATGAATGACGGCGAGATGCCCGAGATGGCCGTGCTACGTGAAGTCCTCGAGGAAATCGGAACCTCCCAGGTGTGCATTCTCGGTCTGCTTCCACGTCGGACGCGTTACGTCTGGAGCGGGGGGCCCGCCAAGACTCCTTTCGACGGCCAGGCCCACATCTGGTTCGTTCTCCGGCTCGACGGTACGATCGAGGAAGAGAACAGCTCGGAGGAATTCAGCGCCTTCGACTGGATCGCTCCGACGGAGATCCTTTCACGCACCCATCCGGTGCGGCGCGGGACGTACCACGAAGTCCAGAGCATGCTTATCGAATGGCTGTCGGAGCACTCCCCCGAGCCGAACGCCTAGTCATTCGCTGCCGTAGACGCTGATCCTCGAACCTCCCCGCTGTTGCCGTCGCCGAGCCCCGCCGAATGCCTTACCGCCGGCGATAACCTGGTACAATGATGCAGACTCAGTCGCACACGACGATCGCGAGGAGGCCGGCCATGCGATACTCTATTCTCATCCTTTGTCTGATCTGCATCTGTTGCGGTTCCGCATCCGGAACCGTCTACGTCGTGCTCCCTGACGGCAACGGAGACGTTCCGACCATCCAGGCCGCGGTCGATACCGCTGTCTCCGGCGACATCATCGAGCTTGGCGATGGGATCTTCACGGGGCCCGGCAATCGCGATGTGGTCATCGAAGGTAAGGAACTGGTTCTGCGCTCCCAGAGCGGCGATCCGGACGCGTGCGTCATCGACTGCCAGGCCAGTTCCGACGACCGGCACCGGGCTCTGGAGTATGAGACGATCTTTGAACTCTATTACGGTCTCGTGGAAGGGATCACGTTCACAAACGGGTATGTCTACGGGACCGGCGGGGGAGTTCGCACCAGCACCTACGCCATCATCTCGTTCACCAATTGCGTCTTTCGAAACAACGTGGCCCTCAGCGGTGGAGGGCTCTACTGCGTCGCCTCCGAGGGGGCCCTTCGTGGAAGCGCTGGCTCGGCCTCGATGGGGGAGCTCTACTGCCCGATCGTCGACTGTCGTTTCGAGAACAACTCGGCATCGAACGGCGGAGCCGTTCAGTTCATGGTGGGATTTCCCGCCTTTGAGCGCTGCACGTTCATCGGGAACAGCGGCGGCGGGTTTGGATCGCTCTACTGCGGCATGACCTTCCATGACTGCGTCTTCATCGACAACACGGGCTCTCGCGCCGCTCTGGAGAGTTCTGTCGGTTTCTTCATCTTCGAGATCGTCGGATGTACGTTCGCGCGGAACTCGCCGGTCGCGGTCTTCAACGATTCCGTCGTCGATCCGCTCTGGATGGGCAATACGTTCTGGAACAACGCAATAGCGATCACAACTTGGTTCTCCAGCCCATTCCAGATGTCCAACTCGATCATCGTGGGCAGCACGGTCGGTATCTTCGGCGACCGCGACAACGCGATTCTCACGTGCTGTGATCTCATCGGAAACGAGGGAGGTGATTGGGTGGGCGGCCTGGAAGGTCAGCTGGGCATCAACGGGAACATCAGCGTCGATCCGGCTTTCTGCGATCCCGCGGGCGACGATTTCACGCTCGCGGCCGACTCTCCGTGTCTACCCGGAAACCATCCGGACGGTGAAGACTGTGGTCAGATCGGCGCGTGGGGAGAGGGGTGTGGCTCTACCGCCGTGTGCCCGACCACGTGGGGCGCGATCAAGGACCGGTTCCGGAAGTAGGCGCGCCACCGGATCGTCTCACGCTTGCAGGTTCGACCTCCATCGGACAGACTGCGCCCATTCCATATCGCTTCCAAGAACGGCAATGAGGGGAGTCTGATGTGATGCGGCGCGCGCGCGAACTGGCGCTCTGTCTGACGATGGGTTGTGTGCTCTCGGCCGTGGCGGCGGCGGAGGCCGAGCCTGAAGTCGATCTCTTCGGCACCGCCCTCGACGCGATCGAACGTGATCGGGGAGACCTGGGCTATCGCGCGAAAGGATACTGGAATCGCTTCCCCCTGCCTGAGGAGATGCCGCACATCCTGCCATTCTTCACCGATCTCTTCGCCGAGCCGCTACACATCTACGACTTCACGCGCACGTTCGCGGAGGCGACGGATCGCTATCTCGTGGCCGACTACCGCGCGGCCAACGCCGATGCGCTGCATCGGCTGCTCTTCTATCTCGGCGTGAGCCGGCGGACGGCGGGTTTCCGCGCGTACAGCACGAACCTCGCACCGCCCGACTCGTCCGACGCACCGCTTCTCGGCGCCCTCAGATCGATCTACGAGCAAGGGGGATGGATTACCGACGCCGCGGCGTTCGGTCAGCGGTCGTCGTGGCCGGAGACGGTTGAGCCGCTCGCGGACGAAGTCGCGGCCATCCCGCCCGACCTCCAGCGCGTCCTTGCCGATCTTCTCACCGGGCTCGGCGATGCCCATCACTGGTGGGAGATCGCCGTCCGCAACGTTCCGCACGAAACGCGACAGCAGGTTTTTCGCATCCGAGGTCTCGGGGAGAGCCAGCCGGACGGCACCGTTTACTACCCCGAGATGGATGACATGGCGGCGCTGTTGGACGAAGAGTCGCTCATGTACGCCGCGATGAAAGCGGCGGCCGCCACCGAACGCGCGCGGGCGCAGTTGGACTCTCTCGATGCGCGGTCTGTTCTCGATGATGGCGACATCGATGATCTTCACTTCGAAGCGGAGACTCCGTTCGGGCGCGTCGTCCTCTCGGGGAGCGACAACGATCGGCACGACTATCGGGATCTCTTCTGTCTTGTGGACCTCGGCGGCGATGATCACTACTCGGGTGTGGTGGGGGCATCCGTGACGCCCTGGATCCCGATCTCCGTTGCGCTCGACTACTCGGGCGACGATCGCTACACGTGCGACGAGGATGGGCTCGCGACGCAGGGCGCCGGTGTGGTTGGCGCGGGCGTGCTCTTGGACGCGTCCGGGGATGATCGCTACGAGTCGCGCAACATGAGCCAGGGCGCGGCCCTCTTTGGGCTCGGTGTGCTCATGGACGAGTCCGGAAACGACGAATACGACTCGCGCCTCTCCTCGCAGGGGGCCGGATTCTTCGGAATCGGTCTTCTGCTCGATGGAGACGGTGACGACGAGTTCAATCTCCATGGCGACGGCCAGGGCTTCGGCGGCGTGGGCGGCGTCGGCGTGCTGGCGGACGCGGCCGGGGACGATCGTTACTACTGCGAGCCGTATGCGGAGAAGGTCGGCCGGGCGGACTATCACTCCGATTACCTCGTCGCGGCATCGCACGCGCAGGGCGTGGGCTCCGGCCGGCGGGGAGACGGCACCGACGGGCATGCCTGGGCGGGTGGGCTCGGCGTGCTGGTCGATCTCGACGGCAACGATCACTACGAGGCCGGCAACTGGGCGCAGGGAACGGGATACTGGTTCGGAACGGGTCTTCTCTACGACGGCGACGGCGACGATGTCTATCGCAGCGTCTACTTCACGCAGGCGTCCGGCGCCCATTACGCGATCGGCGCGATCGTGGACGAGGCCGGAGACGACCGTCACGAGCTCTTTGAAAACGCGGGCGCGGGAATCGCGTTCGGGTGGGACTACACGCATGCGCTTCTCTTCGATCGGTCGGGAGACGATCACTATGAGGCCAAGATCATCTCCCTCGGCCTGGCCGAGATCCGATCCAATGCGTTCCTCGTCGATCTGGAAGGCGACGACACCTATCGGCTGAACGAGGGGCAGCTCGGCTTCGGGGCCTCCGACTACAGGGAGGACTATCGAGTCCCGGACATGCGCGCGCCGTACAACAGCTACACGGCGTGTTTCGGGTTTCTCCTCGACGGGGGCGGCAAAGACCGCTATCTGGTCACCCGGCCAGAGGGTGGGGGCACGATTCCCCACGAGGACGCCCGAAACGATGCACTCTGGCTCCTGCCGGATCGCGGGACGGAGAGCTGGGGGGCCGAGAACTTCGGCGTCGGGCTCGATTGTGAGGGTGGGGTCGTTCCCGATTGGGAGCCGTACGCTCCGGTCCGTGCCACCGCTCCTTGACAGTCGGAGGGGTCGGGAACTATCCTTGCCGATCCTGTTTTGGACCGTCTCTCCTCGAATTGCGCGCCGATTGGGCGCGATGTGGGAATACCGATGTCGGAACAGAAGGTGAAACCCGTTCTGCCGGGAGGCTTTAGGGACTATCTCCCCGAGCTTCAGATCCAGCGGGCCCGGATCATTCGTCAGATCCAGACGATCTACGAGCTTTTCGGATACGATCCGCTCGAGGCGCCATGTATTGAGCGCACGGATGTCCTGACGGGAGACCGGGAGTCGCTCGAGAGCATCCTCTACCGCGCGTT
>CAZAMP010000017.1:0-79652 GCA_964486455.1 uncultured bacterium
GGGGGGGGGGGGGGGGGGGGGGGGGGGGGGCCTTTTACCCTGTTTTGGGGGGGGCCCCTTAGGCTGAGCCCGCCACCCGACCATCCCTACCCTCCCACGCTCACGAGCGGGCGAAGCCGATCGAGGGTCTTTGGACCGATCCCTCTCACCTCGTCGAGCTGATCGAGATGCGTGAACCGGCCATTCTCCCGCCGCCATTCGACCACGCGCTTCGCGAGCGCGGGCCCGATCCCCGGTAGAAGCTGCAGATGTGCCTCTCCCGCCGCATTCAGGTTGAGCCGCCCTTCGTCGAATAGGGAATCCGGATTCGCCGTCGATCCGACGATCCTGGATTCTTCAGGCGGTGCAGTGGAAGCATCAGCGTGGAATCCGGGCGTCCATTCCGGTCGGCTTGCGGAGATCAAACGAACGACGCCACCGACTCCGAGTATGAGGGCCAGAATAATCAGGACGCGCCGTTCCCGATCGTTGATCTCAGGCATTGGCAGTCCTTCCGTACGGACGATCCGGGGACAGCACCGCTTTGCGTGGGAGATCCGGCAATCAGTCGAGGAGAACCCAGGAGAATCCAAACACGATGTTCTGGCGCGTGATCGGCACGAATCCGACCTCGAAATCCCATGCGGACGACAAAAAGCTCGTCGAAAAGATGTTCTCCACGCGGTAGAAGAGAAGCACGTCGCGAATCTGGGCATTTACACCGCCGATCCACTGGGTCTGCGGCACGAGGCGCCCGAGGGGTGAACGCATCTCTCCGAGGAATTCGCCCCTGAGAAACCCCTCGAGACGAAGGTCACCTTGGAAGAACGTCTTCTTGAGCCGTCCGTGAATCTCTCCGTACCGCCACGGCTCCAGCTGGCGGCCCCGTTCCTCCGGTGTCGACCCGACATAGCCTGACGCACCCAGCCATACGTGACCGATGAAACGACCGAGCCCGATGGGACCCACCTCGAGCGCTCCCCATCCCCCGACCGAGCGAACGGTCTCTTCCTCGTACCCCACCGGCTCCCCGCAACGAAGCGGGCGCGTGTGCGTCTCGGGAGAGCTCGGCAGGAGGACATCGCCCCGATCGGCCACGGCGGCGAGCTCCGCGCGCAATCTCCCGGTTCGATGCTTCCATCCCAGGCTTCCGGAGATTCCCGTAGGTATGGGCTGACGACTTGTGCGTGGAAGATCAATCCCCTGATCGACCTGGGAGTAGAAGTCGTTGATCCGGTGGAAGTAGTCGATGCGATCGGCCGTTCGCGCGACGTGCAGCCACGCGGTCGATCCGGGGTAGAGGTCGCGGGAAAGCGTGACGCCGGGCGCAAGGACGGACTGTCCCGCCACCAACCGGTCATAGCGGACGGATGCGTCAGCACGGACGCCCATCACCGTTCGCTTCGCGCGGACGAGCACGAACGTGCTCGTCTCTTCGTGCGTACAGATCCACGGGTCGAGGCCCAGTCGTCGGAAATCCTCCCAGTAGTGGCCCGCGAGGATTCCAATCCCCGTTCCGTCGGTGGATGTCTGGCTGAGGAGCAGCTCCCCACCTTTTCGCCGAAGCGTGCGATATGTCGGTCCCAGGTCACCGATGGCTTTGATGGTCGATCGGTGCTGCGTGAGCCGCATGGACGCGAACCCTGTCTCGCCGATCCGCCTCTCGACGGAAAGCTCTCCTTCTCGCCCGTCGTCGACGCGCTTGCCGAGAAAACCCCTGAATCGCTCATCTCGCACCCTGCCGGCCACCGATACGCGGATCGGTCCACGAACCCAATCAACACGCCCCGCGTACCGCTCGGCGTCATGGCTCTCGAACGCACTCCAGAAGTCCGCTCCGCTGCCTCCGTAGTCAAAGACGGCCCCGAGCCGTCCCCAACGGGTCGACGCCGTTACGCTCCCGCCCTTTTGACCAAAGATCCCCGTCATGTTGGTGATCTCCGCATAGGCTCTGTCGGGCGCCTGCGCGATCGGAATGAAGAGGAGCGCGCCGCCTCCGGCCCCCGGACCGTAGAGATGTGATGCGGCGGTACGCATGACCGCAGCTCCGGTGAGCGCGCTCTTGCTAACGGGATTGGGGTTCTCGATGGGCGCCAGCCCGCCGTGCAACGGCCTACCACCGTAGGCAACGAGCGTCCCTCCCGGACCATGAGCGTGAAAGGAGATCGGCGTGACGGCCCCCGGGTAACCGGGCGGCAAAGTAAACACGCCGGGGATGTCCCCCATCACTTCCCACCACTCAGCCGGACCCGTGAGACGCAAATCGGTCCGATCGAGGATTACGGCGGGCCCCTCAGGAGGAAGAAGGAACACGTCGATCACGGACGCGCCGAAGAGGGAATCCGCTTTCATGCCCGGTTCCGAACGCAGTGCGGGGCGGCCCCTGGGGGCCCAAGGCTGAAACGTCGGCGGAACGTCGATGACGAGGCTGTCGGGACGGAGGAGGTCGCGTCGAATTCGTGACGAATCGCGAGCGGCTTTGAACAACGTATCGAGGGCCGATCCCGTGAAGGTGGAGTCCGAAGCGCTCGTGTCAGGCGGCTCCACGACGCCCAACGGGGACTTTTCCGGCGTATCCGCCTGGACCGCTCCGCAACACGACGCCATGATCCCGACGACAATCAGACCGTGCAAACGCCAAGTTCTGCTCATCGTTCCTCACGTGTCACGAGACCTGGAATCGGAAGACTTCGGGCGACTTCGAGAGAACTCGCGCCAAGGATTGGGAACACGACCAGGTTGTTCAGATGATGAATGACGGCGAACGGCAACGCCCCGACCAGGACGGCTCTGGGCTGTCCAATCGTAATCACGAGGGAGAGGTTGGTCAACGAATCGAAAACGAACGTCGTCAGAAGACCCGCGGCCGCGAAGAGAACGAGCCTGCGGAGCACTCGCGCCCGCAGAAGCGCGGGCCGCATGAGTCCTCCTACGATTCCCGTGAGCACGCGAGCAAGCACAAGGGCCGCCAGAAGCGGGATCGTCGGCAGTCCATAGGGGTTAACGATGCCGTACGCGAGGGCCGCGATCAACCCGACACGGGCCCCTGAGGCCGGCCCCAGCAATACGCCGGAAAGAAAGACGACAAACGTGAACAGCTCGACATTGGGGATCACCGCGAGGACGAGGCTGGAAACGACGGCGAGTGCCGCCAGCGCGGCCTCGAGAACGATACGTTGAATGTGACGAGTCCGGGCTCCCAAATCCCCTCCCCCCCCGGCATCCGTGGCGCCGGGGCGGAGAGTATATCCGGGAGTCGGAGACGGGTCACCCGCGGTTTGCAGGCGCGGGGATTACTGTGAGCGCCAACGCCCCCAGCGGCCCGCCCTCGACGTGCCGATGCTGATGGGCTTGGAGGACGCTGAGGACGCCTGGCTGCCGAGGGCGCGCATGCGCTCCTCGCAATCCGCGTAGCCCGGCTCCAATCGAAGGATAGACTGGTACACGCGTAGGGCTTCGCGCTTCTCATCCGTCTCCTCCAACCCCCGCGCAAGCTGGTAGCGGACGCCGGTGGTGGCGTTTCCATTCGCCATGGCGGAGCGGAGCAGGCGAGCGCTATCGGCCGGATCGCCCATCTTCCTCAGACAACGGCCCCACATCTCGAAGGCCGTCGGAGCGAGATCTTCCTCGTCCGTGCACTCGGAGAACGCGGCCGCCGCCGCTTCGAAATGGCCGGCCGCCATGCGTTCGAATCCAATCTCATAGTGGTTCTGGGGAGACAACTCCTCAGGAGACTCACCAGCCGAGGACGAGGCCTCGTCGAACTCCGCCGCGCCTTCCGGCTGACTCGCCGGGACGAGGTGATCTTCCAACGATTCAGGATCGGCTTCGGCCGCCGCCACGGGTGATGCGTCAACCAGCGCCTCGTCGATCGTATCCTCCGACGTGCCGTCCGGCGGCGTGGTCACGGTGTCTTCGTCCACGGCGTTCTCGGGTTCGTCGTCGACCTCTTCGGATGTCGATTCTCCGGCTTCCGGCGAGTCGGAAGCCTCAGCGGACGTGATGCCCGCATCGACCGCCAGGTTCTGGACGAACTCGCCGGCGTCCGGGACATCGCTGAATGTGAGATCGGACGAAACGTCCTGAGTGATCCCGGCCTCCGGTTCGTCGACAGGCTTGGTCTCTCCGGGATCCAGGATACCGACACCCTCGAAGACGAGATCCGACAACGGCTCATCAGGAGACATCGGAGCATGCTCGGAGATGCCCGTGCCGGTCTCCACTCCATGTTCGCCCACTCGCCGGGGCTCCGACGCCGGATCATTGAACGCGCCCTCCGCCGTTTCCTTTTCCTCCAGCTGCTCAGCTTCCTGACGCAGCACGCGCGCCTGCGTCTCGTCTTCCAACGAATCCGCACCTCGCCGAAGTATCATGATCGCATCGAGAGACCTGTTGATCCGGCACAAGAACTCCGCCTGTCGAAGGAGCAGCTCTGGATTCCGGGGTGTCATCGAAAGAAGCGACGTCAGCCAGGGCGCATCGATCAAATCCTCGATGGTCTCATGGGATTCCGCGTAGTCCAGATAGGTCGTCGCCGCATCCCACACCAGACCATCACGCTCGTAGAACTCGGCCAGTATGAGAAAAAACTGATTCTCCCCCGGCATCGTGCGGAGGACCTTGCGGCACAACGCAATGCCGGTCCGGTTCAACGATGACTCGGTATAGGCTTGAGCGGCCCGTTCGTAGCACGAGCAGGCGTCCGTGCGTCGGTTCGCGTCCGCGTACAAGTCTCCCAACATGACCAGGTCGTAGGGATCGGCGGCCTCTCCCTGCAACAGGCCTTCAGCCGTCAGAATCGCGTCCGGGATCAATCCGTCTCGCGCGAGACGGCGGGCGCGCTGCCTCAGGTCACCAGGCGTCGCCACGGATGTCACCTCCACGTGTTGAGTCATTGCCGGAAGCGTTTGCTCGGTCTGATAGATCGCCTGAAACACGGAATTTCTGAAGACGAAGGTCACCGGCCACGGCACCGTGACCGGTTGGAATGAACCGGACTGGGGCATTTCGAGGTTTGGGGATCCCGTCTCGCCGAGGACGCGCGCGAAACGGACGCGATCAATCAGACAGCCGATACGCCACAACCCTGTCGTCGTAGAACGTCGGCACCAGCAAGAGCGATCGCTCCGGAATGTACTCGAAGTCGGCCGCGTACACCTTCAAGGCCGACGTGTCCAAGAGCTTGACGATATCCCCGTCCGGAGAGATCCGATAGAGCTTGCCTTCCCACTGCGAGACGATGTATCCGCCGTTCGGATCAACGTGGATCCCATCGATGATACCCGGATTCAGTCGCGCGATCGTCGTGACGGCGCCGGTCGCGATGTCGATGGCCTTGAGGCACGAATCCCCATCGTTGCCCACGAGCAATCTGTCGCCGTCAATCCGAAGACCGTTGGGCATTTCGATCTCGCCACCGACCACCCAAGCTTCGAATGCGTCACCGGTGGAGCGGAAGATCGTGTGGCCCTGCGTATCCGACAGATAGACGCGACCGTCGACGCCGATCGCGATATCGTTCAGGAAAACGGAGTTCGGTACCGGAATCCGTTCGGATACGAGGCTGGTTTCGATGTCGACCTTCACCAGGTTGCCGCGCTCAACCACGAAGAGCGTGTCCCCCATGATCGCCATCCCGGTGGGTTGGCTGAGCCCTGTGACCCATTTGAGCTCCTCGATCCTCCCGAGCGTGGTGAGACGGGACACGAACTGCCCGCCGCCGTCGGGCGCGCGCCGCCGATAAACGTCGAAGTTGGAGACATAGAGCATATCTCTCTTCGAGTCATAGATAACCGACTCGGGCGTGACGAATTCATCGAATGTGTCGAAGGTCTCAGTCAGTCGATGATTCCTGTAGACGACGTCTCCCTCGCGGCACATGAAGCCCCATCCCCCGAAGCTCTCCACGACGATCAGAAGGAGCTCGTTCTCGCCTTCTTCGAGGGGTAGATAGACCGCATCATGCAGCCCGACGACGCCCAGAAACGACCTGTCACGCGACCGGTACTGGCTGTCTCCGAAAAACACCAATCGCCCGTTGAGGAAAACGCTGACGGCGTCGCTGTACCCGAACTGGATTTCCCGCGTCTCTTCCGCGTCAGCCACGAGCGTCGTCCTGGCCAACAGGCAGTCCGGTCCGCCCCCGCTCCGGCGTAAAAAGTCCGATACGTCCACGAGTCCGGATGACTGACTCGTGATCGGCGTCCACTCGATCTCGCCGAGTTCCTGTTCGTAGGGAGAACGTTCGTGATCTATCTCGGCAAACTTGAACTTCTGGGACAGTTCCCAATCGGTCAACGTCCCCGGAGGAGATTCCGGTGCCGGGACGGGATCGAATTCGAGATCGTTCGCCTCCCGATACCGGAAGTTCGAGAAGTATGCGGAGCCGTCCCTGGGGCCGATGAGCCCGATGCCGCCTTCAGACACACCGTGCTTGAGATCCGTGATCACGAGCGCGGGCTTATCCACGTCATCGATGAACACGCGGGCCTGGTGGCCAGCGAATTCCAATCGTATGTGGATCCACTGGTCGGAAGGGATCGAGGCGCCCGCGGTGATGCCGTCGCCGTGATACAGCTGCCAGGGCGCGACGCCGTTCTTGACGGGCGTGTACTGCAGCGCATCCGGATACAGGCTTTCCCGATGCGGTCGGACATAGAAGCGCTCGTAGGTCGACCGGGTCTGCATTCTGAATGCGATGCCGGGATACGATCTCGCCCCGCTGACCGCGATGTCTACCTCGACGACACCGTCCTGGATCGCCACACCCTGAAGGATGGCAAGTCCGGAAAGCGCCGTACGGCCCAGGTGTTCGGTCACCTCGGCGCCCTGCAAGTCCCATAATTCCGGTTCGAAGGAAACGACGTCGTCTGCGGCACCCACCGAAGACGAACCAATCCCGACGAACAATACGAGCCACACGACGGCGCTCATGCGCTTTGACCCCTGCGCTCTCACTCTAGCCTCCCTTGGCAACCCGCTGGTGCACGGGACATCACGGCTTCGCATAGCGGGTTGAGTAGGGGGCCACGGTGCCCGCGATGTACTCGACCCGCGTATTCGCGATCTGGCGGAGGTGAAGGAGATCATGCGCCGCCCAGGACGCCAGAAGATCTCCCGCCTTCATTCCCCCGAACTTGGGATGAACGTGTTCCGTGGACCAATCAACATCGGCGAGACCGTCCAACCACTCCAGAGAAGCCGAGCGCTCCTTCTCGAACGCAGCGAACATCTCGGCAAGATCGCACTCATTGTAGTCCCGCTCCCGGGCCCATCCTTCCGGATCGATCGGGGGCCAATCCTTCTCGGGGCTCTCGAGGGTGAGTGAAACTCGTTTCCGAAAGTCATCCCGTTCTTCGTCGACGAGATGGCAGAGGATTTCGAGGAGCGACCACTTCCCGGCGGCTTCCTTCCATCGAACCTCATCCGGCGTGATCGCGTCATAGTGCTGGAGGATCGATCTGCCGGTCCTTCGTAGGTTTTCGATCAATTGGTCAGGTGTCATGGATTGCCTCCCGATCGCAGCGCCTTCTTCCGCCGGTTGTCGACGATTCGCTGCAGGCCCTGCCGAATGCGACGCTCCCGCGTCGGACCCGTTTTCGCCTCGAGGATGTACGAGACGAACGCGCGGCGCCCCGCGGGGGTCATGTTCTCAAAGGCGGCCCGCGCCTTCGGCCGCGCCGCCAAAGCGTCGGCGATATCGCCGGGGAGGCGAGCCTCCCGCCTGGATCGATCACCGCGCAGGCGGATATCGACGGTGCGACCGCGATCCACCCCGAGCTTTCGCCAGATCCGGCTGTGAATGAACAGCCGGTGACGCCCTCCACCGCGCGGAACCAGAGTCGACCTGAATGGTTCTCCCCCGACGGAGCCTTTCACCGGGATCCGTGTCTCCTGCCCGAGTGCCCGCGATACGCGATCGGGGACATCGACGCAGCGGTTGGCTCCCACCGAGTAGATCCGTCCGCGGAAGCGCTGCTCGGCCTCTCGCGCCTTCACGTCGCTCCTCCCGCGATCAGTCCCGGTATCGACTGACACCGCTCTTGATGACCTCGCGGACGTGACTCGTTCCGAAATGATAGGGAATCGACTGGTGGCTGGATCCGTCCATGACCAGCACGTCGGCATCATAGCCCACCTGCAATCGTCCGGCCCGTTCGCCGACACCGCAGGCATAGGCCGCGTTTCGCGTCGCCGCCGCGAGCGCTTCGATCGGGAGCAGGCGAAGCTGTGTGCAGGCCAACGAGAGAATCATCTCCATCGAATGGCACATGCAGCTGCCCGGATTGAAGTCGGTCGCGAGCGCGATCGGAACAGACGCCTCCACAAGCCGACGTGCCGGAGCATAGGCGTTGTTGCCGAGAAAGTAATTCACGCCCGGCATGAGAACGCCGATGACACCGGCCGATGCGAGGAGCGTCGCCTCACGGCCCGTGACGGCATCCAGATGGTCAGCGCTTACCGCTCCGAGCTCGGCGGCGAGCGCCGAGCCGCCAAGGGGATTGAACTCATCCACGTGGAGCTTGAGCTCGAGGCCGGCGTTTTTCGCGGCGGTGAGCACGCGGCGCGCCTGATCCACCGAGAGCGCTCCCTCTTCGATGAACACATCGCAGTAGCGCGCGATCCCTTGCCGAACCACGGCCGGGATCATCTCCTCAATGATGACCTCGACGTACGCATCCGGATCGTCACGATACTCGGCCGGAATCATGTGCGCGCCGAGGAACGTGGGGACGATCGCGCACGGACCTTCCCCGGCGAGCGTGCCGATAACCTCGAGCGCCCGGAGCTCGTGCTCGAGCGCAAGCCCATATCCGGTCTTGCACTCGATCGTGGTCGATCCCGAGCGGAGCATCTCTTTCAAATAGTGACGCGAGAGTTCGAGGAGTCGCTTGTTCGGGGTCTCCCGGAAATGGCTCACGCTGTTCAGGATGCCTCCACCGGCCGCCGCGATCTCGAGATAGCTCTTCCCCTGGATCCGCATCTCGAACTCGACCTCCCGACCTTTCGAGAACGGGATGTGAGTGTGGCAATCGACGAAGCCGGGCATGACCACCGCCCCCGACGCATCAACCTCATGCGCGGCATCCCGACCGGCGAGCGCCGCCGACAGATCTCCGGTCGCGCCCACCCATTCGATGACGCCATCCGCCGCGATGAGGGCGCCGTCGCGAACGATCTCGACCCCACGCAGCGCGTCGCCGATGAGCGGCCCGGCACCTCCCGCGAACGGAAGTAGCTCCGCCGCGTTTCGCACAACGAGATCGACGTTCGCCATCGTCTACTTCTCCTCCATCGGAATGCGAAGACCGGTCTCGCGCGCGCACGCGATGGCCGCCTCATACCCGGCATCCGCATGGCGTATGACACCGGTCGCGGGGTCGTTCGTCAGTACACGGTCGAGCTTCTCGGCGCTGAGCGACGTCCCCTCGGCGACCACGACCAGACCTGCATGGATGGCATTGCCGATGCCGACGCCACCGCCGTGATGGATGCTCACCCATGACGCTCCACTCGAGACGTTCACCATCGCGTTCAGGAGCGGCCAATCGGCGATGGCGTCCGAGCCGTCCTTCATCGCCTCGGTCTCCCGATACGGGCTCGCGACGGAGCCCGAGTCGAGATGATCGCGGCCGATCACGATCGGCGCCGAGATCTCTCCGCTCGCCACCAGGTCGTTCAGAACGGCGCCGAACTTTGCCCGTTCGCCGTAGCCGAGCCAGCAGATCCGGGATGGCAGTCCTTGGAAGTGAACGCGCTCGGCCGCCATGGGGATCCATTTCTTGAGCACGGGGTCGTCGGGGAACGTCTCGAGAATCGCCTGGTCGGTCCGATGGATGTCCGCGGGGTCACCGGAGAGGGCCACCCAGCGAAAAGGTCCCTTGCCGCTGCAGAAGAGCGGCCGGACGTAAGCCGGCACGAAACCCGGATAGTCGAAGGCGTTTTCCACCCCCGCCGTCTTTGCCTGACCGCGGAGGTTGTTGCCGTAGTCGAATACGATCGAGCCGGCCTTCTGCATGTCGAGCATGGCGCGACAATGAGTCGCCATCGATTCGAACGAGGCCTCGATGTAGGCCTTGGGATCCTTCTTGCGAAGCTCCAGAGCGGCCTCGTACGACATGCCGGCCGGGACGTAGCCGTCCAGCTCGTCGTGGGCTGATGTTTGATCGGTAACGAAGTCCGCCTTGAAACCGCGCTTCACGATCTCCGGATGCGTATCCGCGGCGTTCGCCACGAAACCGATCGAGAGCGCTTCCCCCTTCTTCGCGGCGACCTCGGCCATGCTCAGCGCCTCGTCGAGGGAAGCGGCCTCACGATCGAGGTAGCGCATGTCGATCCGTCGCTGGAGCCGGGCCGGGTCCACCTCGATGCAGACGCAGACGCCGTCGTTCATGGTCACCGACAGCGGCTGGGCGCCACCCATGCCGCCGAGCCCGGCGGTGAGCACGATCTTTCCCTTGAGCGATCCGCCGGTGTGTTGCCGCGCGGCTTCGGCGAACGTTTCGAACGTGCCCTGAAGGATGCCCTGCGTTCCGATGTAGATCCACGAGCCGGCCGTCATCTGACCGAACATGATGAGTCCGTCCGCCTCCAGCTTTCGGAAATAGTCCCAGTTCGCCCATGCCGGCACGAGGTGCGAGTTCGCGATCACGACGCGAGGTGACCAGGGATGAGTCTTCAGCACACCCACGGGCTTGCCGGACTGAACCAAGAGCGTCTCGTCGCCCTTGAGCGTCTTCAGCGTGCGGACGATGGCGTCAAACGCCTCCCACGACCGCGCGGCACGTCCCGTTCCGCCGTAGACCACCAGATCCTCGGGGCGCTCGGCCACCTCGGGATCGAGGTTGTTCATGATCATGCGCATCGCGGCTTCCTGCTGCCAGCCTTCGCAGGTGATGGTAGTGCCGCGTGGGGCGCGAATGCTTCGTGTGGCTGCAGACATCCCTTCCTCCCTATTCATTCACCTGACCGTCGCGGAACCAGCCGGCGGCCCGCGCGACCGCATCGTCAACACTCTTCGTCTCCACAACGGGAACCGGAAGCGCATCGTGGAATCGGCGCCGATAGGACGCCGTCCGTATGCGCGGGTCAAGAATAGCAAAAACGCCGCGGTCGGAGCCTCTTCGTATTAGGCGACCGAAGCCCTGCTTGAACCGAAGAACCGCCTCCGGAATCATGAATCTTTGAAACGACGACTCGCCGTCCGCCTCGATCTCCTCGCATCGAGCGGCCACGATAGGTTCGCTCGGAACCGGAAACGGGAGGCGCGCGACGACCAGGAGCTCCAGCTCGTCGCCCGGGAAATCGACGCCGCCCCAGAAGCTCGCCGTGCCGAGCAGTACGGCGCGCTCCGCTCGGCGAAACGCGCGCGTGATCGTCTCGCGCTGCCCGTCGACCGATTGGCCGAGCACCACACACGGATCGTCCTCGAGTGCGTCGCTCAGCATCGTGTGCACCGCTTCCAGCATCGAAAAGCTCGTGAAGAGAACCATCATCTTCTTGCCGACGGCCCGGGCCAACGCCGCGACGGTGCCGGCGATCCGCTCCGCGTACCGGGGGTCGTTCGGTGACGGCATTGGCGGCGCAAGCGCGAGCACCTGGCGTTCGAGCTCGAAGGGCGTTCCCACGACCTGCGTCTCCACCTCATCCGGTGGAATGCCGACCCGATCGAGAAAATGCCGGAAGTCCTCCCCTATCGAGAGAGTGGCGGAGCAGAGGAGCGTGCTGTGAAGCGGGCCGAAGAGATTGTCTCGCAGCGCGTCGCCCGGATGGAGCGGACGGGCCACGAGCGCGGGCTCGGGTGAGGGCTGGTACCAGTAGACGAACGACTCGTCCGGCACTTCCACGACGAAGCGGAGCGTCTCCAGGAACTCCGAAACCCCGCCCGCGGCGGCCTGAAACGTCAGGATGATCTCGGCGTCACGCTCATCCTCTTCACCCACCCCATCCCCGAGTCTCGATACGAGCGGCTTGAGTCGTTCCACGAGCGTCGCGAGCGCCGCAATGAGAGAATCAACGGCCTCGCCCAGGAGCCCCGCTTCCGCGTCATGCCGTCGGTATCGCCGGTCGCGATCTCCCAGCGCGAGCGCGAGTTCGCGGAAGTATGCTTCGGCGATGCGCCGGACGACCGCGATGTCTTCGGTGACGCGACCGACGGGACCGCTCTCCCGTGACTCGGAGCCGCGCGCGCGGGATGCCAGAAGCCGGTGCACGCCGCCGAGAAGGGTAAGCTCCGGACCGCCCGTCAGCCGCGCGAGCACCGATCGGAGCCGACCGCTCGAAACGGTGCGATCCAGCGCGTGCGCTGCCGCGTCGGCAAGCGCGTGCGCCTCGTCCACAACGAGAATGTCGTAGTCCGGAAGGACACTCGCCGCCGTGAGATGATGCGTCAGGAGTAGCGCGTGGTTCACCACGAGAATGGGACTGGTGGCGGCACGCCGCCGACTATCGCGAACGAAGCAGTGCGGGGCCTGGTGGCATAGCACGGCGGGATCGACGTCGACGGGGGCGGCGAGCTCGCGAAGCCACGCCCACTCACGCGCGTTTCGTGCACCGAACTCTTCCAGATCGCCGCTCTCCGTTTCGGACACCCAGTCACGAACGCGCTCGATGAACTCGGGCCGGGCCCCGGGGAGAATCTCTTCCTGCGTGACGCGGTTCCACTTCCGGTGGCACACGTAGTTCGAGCGTCCCTTGATCAACGAGATCTTGAGCTCCGGAGCGATGACGTCTCGAATACGGGGCGCGTCGCGGGCGACGATCTGCTGCTGAAGATTCTTCGTGTAGGTCGAGATGACGACGCGGTGCTCTAGGTCCCGCGCCGCGAGTAGTGAAGGGATGAGGTAGGCGATGCTCTTTCCCACGCCGGTCGGCGCCTCGATCGCCACTCGCCCTCCGGCGAGGAACGCATTGAACACCGACTCCGCCATTTGTTCCTGCGGCGGTCTCGGCTCGAATTCCGGCCAGTATTGCCTGAGCGTCTCAAACGCCTCGGAGACCAAGGATGCGCGCCGTGTGGGTTCGGACGTTTCGGTCACGGGCGCCCTCCGCCCGTCGCAAGCTGATCGAACCCTTCCTCGTCGACCACCTCGACGCCCAGCGATTCGGCCTTGCTCAGCTTCGATCCGGGGTTTTCACCGGCCACGAGGTAGTTGGTCTTGCCGCTCACACTGCCCGTCACGCGTCCGCCCAGCGCTTCGATGCGGGCTTTGATCTCCTCGCGCGTCGCACTCGTGAGCGTTCCGGTGACGACGAAGGTGAGTCCTTCGAACGGACCGGGGCCGGATGTGGCCGCCCGCTCGACACGTGGCTTCACACCCACAGCACCGAGTCGCTCGATGAGATCACGCGATTGTGGATCGGCGAAGTATGAAACGATCGAGTCCGCCATGATGTCGCCGATGTCGTCCATTCCGGCGAGAGCGTTCCGCCCCTTCGCCATGAGCTTCTTGAGCGATCCGGTCTTCCTCGCAAGTACCTTTGCCGCGCCGATCCCGACGTGCCGGATCCCGAGCGCAAAGATGAGCCTTGCGAGCGGCCGGGTCTTGCTCGTTTCGAGCGCCTGGATGAGGTTCTCCGCCGACTTCTCCCCCATGCGCTCCAGATCCGCCAACTCCGCCGCGGTGAGTGAGTAGAGATCCGCCGGATCGGCAATCAGCTCCTCAGCCACCAACTGTTCAATGAGCTTGTCACCGAGACCCTCGATATCCATCGCCTGGCGCCCGGCGAAGTGCTCGATCCGCCGGCGGACCTGATCCGGACAGGCGCGATTCGTGCAGCGAAGGATTGCCTCGCCCTCGTCCCGAACGAGCCCCTTCTTGCAGGACGGGCACCGGCTGGGCTCCTCAAATACGGTCGCACCGCTCGGCCGTTGTTCCAGGAGCACGCGCTTGACCTTCGGGATGATCTCGCCGCCCTTCTCGATCGCAACCGCATCCCCCAGCCGCACATCGGGCCTGGCAATCTCATCCATATTGTGAAGCGTCGCCCGCTTAACAACGGTACCCAATAGGGTTACGGGCTCAAGTTCAGCCACTGGTGTAACCGCACCCGTTCGGCCGACCTGCAAGCTGATCTCCTTCACGGTGGTGACGGCTTCCTCGGTCTCGAACTTGTACGCGATGCCCCAACGGGGCGACCGCGCGGTGGCGCCCAAATGGCGCTGAAGGGCGAAGTCGTCCAGCTTGATGACGATTCCGTCGATGTCGTAGTCGAGCTCGGATCGGCGATCCGACCACTCCTCCGCGAAGGCCATGACCTCTTCCAGCCCATTGCAGACCCGGCGGGCGTCGTTGACGGGGAACGCCCGATCGACCAGAAACTCGAGCGCCTCCTCCTGCGTGGAGAGGCCATGTCGCTCGGGCTCGAGAACTTGATACACAAAGGCACCGAGCTTCCGTCGCGCGACTTCTCCGGCATCCAGCAGCTTCAGGGTTCCGGCCGTCGTGTTTCGAGGATTGGCGTAGAGCTTTTCCCCGGCGTCGGCCTTCTCGGCGTTGAGTGATTCGAAACGGCTTCTCGAGAGGTACGCCTCGCCACGGACCTCAAGCTCCGCGTCGTCGAGCTTGCCATCACACTCCAATCGAAGCGGGATGTCACGGATCGTCCGGATGTTCGATGTGATGACATCGCCCGTGAGGCCATCACCGCGCGTCAAACTTTGGGAAAGACGGCCGGTTCGATAGCGCAGGCTCACCGCGACACCGTCGATCTTGAGCTCGACGAAGTAGCGGACCGCGCGCGTCGAGAGGCGCCTGCGGACGCGCTCGTCGAACTCGCGGAGCTCGGACTCCTCGTAGGTGTTGTCGAGGCTCAGCATCTGTTCGGTGTGGGGCTCGCTGGGAAAGCCTTCTACGGACGTCCCACCCACGCGATGCGTCGGCGAGTCATCGGGCACCGCATCCGGATACCGCTTCTCCAGCTCGATCAGCTCGTGAAACAGCGAGTCGTATTCGCGATCCGAGATCTCCGGGTCGGCATCGACGTGATAGCGGCGGTCGTGGTGCCGGATGAGTTCCTGGAGCTCCTCCATCCGCTTCCGCTCGACTTTGGTCGGCTTCTTGAGCATCTCGGCTCTTTCCGTTGAGGGCGTGACCGATCGGGGAACCCATGATCGCCAGAGGAGACCGTCAAGTCAACGCGCGCGCAATCCGGTCACGGACCGAGCTGCTGAAGCGCGAGGCGCGCCGCTTGGAGGCTGCCGTCGAGCTTCAGCGCCCTCGTGAAAGCCGTTCTCGCCACGTCGGCGTTCCCGACGCCTGCCGCCGCCCGACCGACGGCCACGTAGACGTCCGGATTCATGGGCGCGAACGTACGGGCCGCGCGCGCCTTCCGGTAGGCGAGGACGGGCCGACGCGCCTGGACGTACCTCTGGGAGAGTTCCATCCATAGCGCCGGGTCGTCGTGCTGCCGGACGGGCAGATCGTGATAGGAGACGCGCCCGCCTGCGAACGTGCTCGGAATGAAACCCGTCGCGCGCGTGCCGTAGGCGTCTCGGAAGACATCCGCCCGTGCGGCCAGCTCGACGGCGCAGCGATCGCGCGCGTGACGCGCTTCGTCCGAAGCCGGTGCCGACGCAAGAACGTCCTCGTAGACCAGATAGGCTCCCGCGACATCGCCGAGCGCCTCCAGGCAACGCGCCTCCATGAGACGAAGTGGCGCCTCGCTGGCTCCCCGTTGGTTCAGCGAATCGAGCAACTCGCGCATCTTGACGATGTCGACGCGCTTCATCGACGCGGTCAGCATCTCCTTGAGCAGCGCGACGGTCCGAGCCGAATCTCCGGCGGCATCGACGAGCTCGACCTCGAGCCGCTCGACGGTCACGTCAGCTCCCGTCTGCTCGGCGAGATCGAGGTATTCCTTGGCCTGCCCCAGACGCCCGAGCTCACGCGCGCAGCGGGCGGCCCCTGCATAGAGCGCAGCGGGCGCGACCGTCGGGTCGGCGGTCGGTTGATCCTCGAGCGTGTCGATGGCCCTCCGGAAGTGAACGGCGGCCTGATCGTAGAGCCCGCGCCTCATCTCGATGAGTGAGAGACGCGCGAGGTTCTCATAGCTCGCAACCGTGTCGGCAGCTGAACGTGCTTCTTCTAGGTGCCGGCGGCCGTATCGCATTCGCGATCTAAGGGCCTCCGATTCCGGGTGCATCGCCGCCGCGACGTTCAGCGCAGAGCGGGCGTGCTCCCGGTTTCCGAACCATCCGTGGATCCACGACTCGAGCAATGCAGATGTCGCCCGGTCTCCGCTCGCGAGATAGTCGTGGAGCTGCTTCGCCACATCCGATGCCGAAACCAGCGGGAGCCGATCGACGAGCGACTCCCGAAAGAGCAGAAAGCCGCTATCGGAAAGAGGGCGATCGTCTGCGGCAAAGACATCCATTCCCAGGGGATAGAACTCCATGACCGGATGATTGTCCGTGTTGAGATCACCATCGGCGCAGAAGAGGCTCAACACCTCCTCCCCCATGAGGAAGCAGGAGAGAAGCGCTCCAGGAGGATCCAGGTCGAAGAGCGCAAGGTCCTCGCGAACCGCGGGGCGATCGATGCGCTCGAGGTAGCGGTCGAGGTCAATGCTGAGCGGCTGCTGCGAACCCAGAAGCACCGATGTCTGCCCGAAGACGCGGTCGATCCAGAGCGTGGTGTGTGGAAAGACCTCCATGAACGTGCGGGCGACCATCTTGAACTCGCTGAGGCTCCCGTTCGGACTCACGTAGAGCGTGACCATTCCGTCCGGGGAGAGGCGGCTCCGGCATAGCTCGAAGAAGTCGCGCGTATAGAGCTTCCCGACGCCGGCGTTTCGGAGGTTGCCCGAGTTCGCGTCCAGCACGATGATGTCATACGGTCGCGCGTTTCCGAGAAGAAGCTTGCGCCCGTCGGTTTCGTAGACCGTGAAGTTCGGGTCGCCCCGAGACGCGATGTCGCCGTTGATCTCGGCGAAGTAGGGTGCCGCATCCAGTACCGCCGGTGAGATCTCCACACAATCGTTTGTCTCGATACCGTGGGCGGAAAACGCTTCAGAGCTGATACCGACACCGAAGCCCAGCACAAGCGCCCGCTTCGGATCCGGATGGAAGAGCGCCGGGAGGTGTGCGAGCAGCTGATGGACCACGCCCCGGTCATCCAACGCGGTGCTGTTGATGACCAGCACGGGCCGCGCGGCCCGCTCGCTGTCGTAGGCGCCTACCGTCGCCTCGATTCCCTCGCGGTAGAACAACAACTCCTTGTCGAGCGATTTCTCAAGCATCTGGCGGAAGTGGTTGGGAGTTAATGCAACTAGGACGATGACGACCACCACCCCGACCAGCCCGATTCCGGTCCAGGTCCGGGCACGGACCCGGATCAGGAGATAGAGCCCGGACGCGGCACATACCAGGGCGAAAACCAAGATCGATCGCTCGACACCGATGGCCGGGAGCAGGACGAAAGCGGAGAGAAGGCTCCCCAAGACGGCTCCGACCGTATTCAGCGCGTAGACACGACCCACCGCGCGCCCGACCCGATCGGTCGCGCCGGCTACGATGCGGGCCACGAGCGGGAATGACGCTCCCATGAGCAACGTGGCCGGAAGCATGAAGAGCACGGCCACCGCATAGGCGCTGACGACCTCGCCCGCGAGCCCCAGGGGTCGGGCGGCGTCCTCGGCCCAACGGAAGAGTCCCAGGCCGATCCGGCTCAGCACGAACGGGGTGATCGCCGCCATGATGGCGATCAGACACTGAAGACCACCCAGGAGTGCGTGCGGCCGGCGGATCCGGGACACGAATGTGGACATGGCGCTGCTGCCGATCCCGAGGCCGAGCAGAAAGGTCGTCAGGATGACCGTGAAGGCGTAGATCGTGTTCGTCGTGAAGAGCACGATCGCGCGTGTCCATAGGAGCTCGAAGGCGAGTCCGGCGAGCCCGTTCACGAAGTAGACGAGCGTTACCGCTCCGAGAAGCCGCGCGGGCTCCGCTTCAATCGCCGGCTCCTCCTCGGAAGCCTCGGTCACGCGGTCTCCCGGCCAGATCCGAGCCAGAATGAGCGCGATCACGAGGATCAGCATGTTCCCCGCGGCGGCCAGGTGCGTGGCGCTTCGGATCCCGAGGAGACGGATCAGCACGAAGCCCGTAAGCGCCGTGCCGACGATCGCGCCGATCGTGTTGAAGCTGTAGAGCGCTCCGATGAGCGCCCCGCGCGAGCCGCGGAACGAGGCGACGTAGCGACTCAGGATTGGAAGCGTGCCGCCCATGAGCGTGGTGGGGACAAGCAACACGACGAAGCTCGCTACAAACGGCAGCCACTTGGTGGCCGGTGACGGGACGAGCGCGTCGGGCGACGCCGCGGCGGCCTGAGCGATGGCCTGGAACGCGAGCGGCGCGAGAAGGGCGCAGATGCCGATGCCGCCCTCGAGGATCGCGTAGAGTCGAAGCGGCGAACCCCACCGATCGACCCGTCCGCCGAAGTAGGCGCTTCCGATCGCGAGCCCCGCCATGAAGGCGCTCACGACGATCGATATCGCGTAGACGGTGCTCCCGAGACTGAGCGACAGCTCGCGCACCCAGAGAATCTGATAGACGAGAGAGGTGGCACCCGAAAGGAGGAAGAGCCCCAAGAGGGCCAGCCCCCGGCGCCATCCCAGGGAGTTTCTAGTCACGTGCGTGGTCCCCGATCTGACAGACCTAGGCGTCAACCCGCATTCCTCGCCTGCTCGCCACCGCGGTCGCGAACGCGCGGGCTAATGATCCAAGCGAATGAGTTTAGCGGGTCGACGGAGAAAGGTCACGCCTGGAACCGGCGCCGAAGGCACGGTATCGGCACGAAGAGCGCGGCGCGCCTAGTACCTCCCCCGCACCGAGAAATGGACGCGGATCTCCTCGTAGGAAGCGATCTCTTCGGACGCCGCGAAATCGATCCCGACTAGCCCCACGCGACTGGCGATTCGGAGACCGACTCCCGCACCGAGCTTCCATCGATCCCCACCCGTTCCCAGACTGCGGGCGGGATCCAGATAGCCGACATCGAGAAAGAGGAACGCGCGAGACCCATCATGACGGAGGTAGCGGCGCCCTTCGATGGAGAAGAGAGCGGCCCGGCCCGTCCGGAAACGCCTCTCTTCGTATCCACGAAGTGTCTCCGCTCCGCCGACTGCGTACAGGTCCTCCGCTCGAACGGCCTCGCCCTTCGCTTCGCGAAGATACCCGCGCATTCCGACGTGGATCGCGTGCCAGCGTCCCGCCAGCGGTATCTCCTCGACGAGCGCTTCCAGCGTCGTGACGGGCCGCTTCGTGACGAGACCCTCCCGTAGATAGTCTTTCTGGTCACCCCTCGTCGCGGTGAGGTCGATCTTCCCCCCCCGGCGTGGTACGAACGGATGGTCCCGGTTGTCCCAGAGGAATCCGAAGCGGCTGCTCCGGCGTGTGCTTCGGCGTGGGTCTCCGACGGGCGACACCGATTCGTGCGACTGCCATCCCATCCGTACGCCCAGGCGATCCGTCAGCGAAAGCTCCAGCTCGCCGGTCCAATCGGTCCGCGTGAATGCCTCCCCCTCCTGCTCCTGCCGGAAGCCACCCGATGCGGCGAGTGGCCAGCCCATGATCCAAGGTTCACGGAAGGCAATCTGATAGAACGCCCGTCCGTGCCCGCGCCCCTCCCACACAACCTTGAATGCGCGCGCGGTCCCGAAGAGGTTCGTGATGGCAACGTCGACGAGACCGGTGACTTCCTTGCCCTGTCCACCCACCCCGACCACACCGTGGACCAGCGTGGACGGCGCCTCTTCCACGGTCAACGCGTATACCCCGGTCTTTCCGTCGGGAAGGACACGCAACGCCACATCCCCCACCTGCGAAAAGAGACCGCTTCGAAGCAGCCGAAGTCGAATGTCGTCACGCTGTCGCTCGCGATAGCGCTCCCCCCGCCCGAAGCCGGCGATCTTCTCGGCCGTCGCCGGTCGCGTGACCTTGAGACCGCCAATGTTGAGCGAATCCATCACGACGATCGGACCGGGGGTCACCTGCACACGGTAGGCGAGGCGCCCGCCGTCGCGCGCGAAGTCGATCGCCCGCACCTCGGCGAACGGATGGCCCGCTTCTGCGAGGCTCACCGCCACGCGCTCGAGCCCGCGCTCGAGATCGTGCGCCTGCAGCGGCCCTCCTCCGACGATCGCAATCGCATCGCCAACGGTGGATCGGAGCTCCGCCGGGGCCCCGACGATCGCCGGCGTCGAAGCGGTGACCCGTCGACCCGCGCGGACGTCCACGATCACGCCCTCATCAGCACGTGCCAACTCGATGACGGCATCGAGATACCCATCGCTGACGAGTCGCTCGACGAGTCGTGGCATTGCAGCGGCGATCTCCGCCTCCGTTGCGGTCCGGGTGTGGGCAATGCCGAGAATCCGGTCGAGCTCGCCGTCCGCGTACGGATAATCACCCTGATAGACGATCTCCTCGGCGAACGATCCGGAGACTCCGCCCGCAACGCTGAAGAGAAGAACCAGCGCCCCGAGAAGGGCGCCTTTTGGCTGAAGAGACCGCATCAGAAGTAGGCCCTCAATTCCATTCGCCCGTCGTAGAGTGTCTCACCCCCTCGCGGGCGCGATGCCTGAAGCGTTCCCGCCACAGTCATGGTCTCGCGCATGCGGTAGTCGGCGACCAGCGACCACTCGACCCCGCTGGCCTGACCGATCCCGAATCCGAAAACCGGACGTCGCCTGCTGAGCGGCGTCCGAACGTCCACCCATCGAAGTCGTCCTTCGATGCGACCCAAGCGGCCCGGCGCCCACGTGAGCCGGGGAGAGAGCTCCACGCGCGTTTCGATCTCGTCATCGCCGGTTCGCTCCGTTCGACCCGTGACTCCCTCCATCGACATCGTCCAGGGTGGCGACGGCTGAAAGATGACCTCGCCCGTCGCGTCGCGACTGGAATACTCCTCCGCCTCCCGGGCGTACTCGGGATCGAGTCGTTCGACGACGTCTCGCGTCTCTTCGGCGGTGCCCTCCAGAATCACGGTCCATCGCGACCGCGGCGTGCTTCGGACCCGCAGCGCGACGACGTCCTCTTCCCGCCGATCCCGAACGTTGGCGAAGCGCCCGTCCACGTGCCGAAACCGCTCCCACCGAACGCCGGGCGACACGCGCGCCGAGGGGAACATCGAGAGTTCTTGACGAAGTGTGAGCGCACCCTCGACGGTGCTTCGACTCGTCGAGTAGAGCGACGCATCGAACGGGTTGAGGAGCCGCTCGAACGCTAACCGGGAGGCCTGCCGAAGCCGACCGAACGTCGTGGCCCGGACCAGCCGCCAGAACGCCGGCGCCGTCGCTTCCGAACGCCCAAGAAGGTTGGCGCGAAACGAGAGGTCCATCCGGGACAGCAACTCCGTCTCGCCCGACTGCACGATGTCGACGTCATAGTCCCCCGTCCCGACGAAAACCCCCAGGCTGTCGTAGTTCCCGCGCCCGTCACCCACGAAGGTGATCTCCTTCTCGCGGGGAAGAACGGCCTCCGTTGTGACTTGATAGTCCACGATCAGGCGGAGCGCTCCCGCGGCCGGAAGCGCCTCCAGGTTGAGGCGGGCGAGATCGGTCTCGCGCGAATCGCCCACGGTCTCGGACTCCAGGTTCCGCAGGCGATACACCGCCGAACCGAGGATGCCGCGCCACCGGCTGAGTTCGAGGCGGGCGCCGCGATCTCGGGTCGTGGACGACCGGTGCCAATCTCCGCGGCTCTCATCGTCGCGGCTGTCGTCGACGCGATGCTCGAAATCGGCGTGGAGCGCCAGCGGGCCATGAGGCCTCAGCGCGGTCTCGATCATCCATGACTCAAATCGGTTTCCGCTGATGAGGGAATCCCCGGTCGCCCGCGTCAGCTCGTGACGGTGGCGCAGCGTTGGGTGCACAATGCCGAATGCACCGCTCACGACCCCCGCGCGGACCTCACGATAGCCGGTGATCGCGTCGGTCGGACGCTCACTCCATGTACGCTCCAGGCTGAGACGGGTCGTGACGCGACCACCGCGTTGGTAGCGTGCCGCCGCGCGGTCGGCGCTGAACATCGCTCCGCTCCGAAGACGCCCGGTCTCGATCGAGAGCTCGCCGCCGTCTCCAGGCCGCAGCGTCACACCCACGAGACCGCGATCGTCGCCCGCGTCGAGGCCGGACGGGTCGTATCCCCAGCTGAGGAAGTCGAATGACTCGTTGATCCGGGAGAGCGGCACGAAATCGGCATCCACGGATCGCCAGCGGCCGAAGAGCTCGACGCCGCCGGCGCCGGACGCCCACGTCATGCCGCGAAGCGCCATCTCCCCGCGCCCCGCTATGCCTTCATTGTCTGAATCATCTCGGGATGAGAACGTGTTCCGATCGAGCGCGCTCACGGCCAGCTCGCCCGACAGCGTAAGACGCTCACTGTCGAGATCGAACTGGACATCGCTGATCGTGTGGCTTTCGGGCCGCGACAGGCTGCGGCCCGGCTCGAAGTCGCCGATCCCGCTTCCGACGAAGATGTATGCGACGGATCCGTCGGAGAGCGTGGAATCGCGGTAGGCTCCGAGACCGCTTCCGACACGGATGAATGAGACGCGCCAGTCGCCGATTCCCATGCCGACCCAGTCGAAGTGCGCGGGCGCGAGGCTGTCCGCGGCCACCTTCACGTAGTCACCGTTGCCGGCGCCGACGTTCGTCGCCGCGAATGTCTCGCCAATGGGATCGTCATCGCCGACGGACTCGAGAATCTCGCGTTCCTCGTCGTCGATGCTGAATCCGCGGGGCGCCGTCCGATCGTCCTGTTCGGCGAAGAATATCGCCCGCGTGCGCCAGAGCCCGCTCGGGTCCTCATAGCCGGCCTCACCTCCCAGAAACTGGCGGCGGTACTCCTCGTTCTGAACCTCGACGTCCACGGTGATACGGCTGTCGAAACTGATGGGCCGCCGCGGTGTGAAAGAGATCTCCCCGACCGCATAGTCGATGGTGTAGTCGCGATCCTGGCCCCGTCGAAGTTTCTCGCCGTCCAGATACACCTCTTCGCTTCCGGGCACCACGCCGAGCGTGGCGCCTCCCACCGCGTCCGCGAGTCGATACGGCCCCTGCTTGCCTTCGACACCGAAGAACTCGGCGGTTCGGTACATTCCTCTCGCGTTCGCGGCAAGTCCGCCCAGCCGGAGTCGGCCCTCCGGCCGTTTCACCCATACGCCTTCGAGCTGACGCTCATACCTCGCGAACTGGCCGGTCGGCTGGCTCACGGCGATGTCGCCGAATGTGGCTTCGACCTCCGGCGACGTGACGCGAATGAATACCTTGTCCAGCTCCTCGAGCTCGCTCGAGGTGCCTTCGGGTGTGACGGGTGAATCCCGATCGCTCAACACTGCTTCGAGATCGACATTTCGAGAAAGCCGCCCACGCACGGAGAGATCGAGTCCCTGCCTCAGCACCGCGTCCCTGTTCGATCCCAGTTCCACGACGAACGTCTTGCTGCCGCCGACGATCAGCTTCCCGCCGGCGTCGGCGCCATCGTCGAACGCCTCCGGAATCTCGGGTGTCGCTTCCGCATCGAGCGGCATGGGTCGGTGAAGCTGGTATTGGAGGCGCGCCGTGATGGGAAGGTAGCGATAATGGACAACCAAGCGGGCGCTCTCGGGTGACGCGGTGAAGAACTCGAGACACCCCTCATCCGCGTCGACGCGATAGTGCGTACCTTCCAGGAGCGATACGCCGTTGCGTGTGACGGCCGCGGTTCCAAGCAAGAGCGGCGAGTGACGGAGACAGATCCGCCGCTGTCCCGGACCGACGCTCAACGTATCGGTGCCCCGGCCGGGCGCGAAACGGAGGATCGTCCCGTCTCCGGCCTCCTCGCCCGCCTGTGAGAGCCCGGCCGCCAGGAGACAGAGACCGAGCAGAATCGAGGCCCGGACCATCAGAATCCCTCCGGGTCCACCGCCACGATGCGCGCGAGATCGCGCTGGAGCAGGAACGCTCTCCCCGCTGGATGAACGGCCATCTCGTTCACGACCCCGGTTACCCCTTCGAAGAGCGTCTCGCCGTCCGGGCGAATCGCGGCCGTGACGCCACCGTCATCCGCAACGAGCAGCGTGCCGTCCCCGAACGGTCGCACCGCCGAGGGGATCCGAGCGGCGGCGCCGGGCGGAGCGGGCAGATCGACGATGCGCACGAACGCGCCGAACCCGTCGAATAGCTGGATTCGGCCGTTCCCCGTGTCCGCAACGTATACGAGTCCCGCTTCGTCCGTCGCGAGCGCGGTGGGACGGCGAAGCTGTCCCGCACCGGCGCCGAACCCGCCGAAGGTCATCACGAACCGACCGGCGGGATCAAAGACGAGCAGTCGGTGACCATCGCGATCGCTGATGAAGAGCTGTCCGCTCTTGTCCACGGCGAAACCGGCGGGTTCGAAGAAGCCGATGCGATCGACCAGAGACGCGTCGTCCAGGTCGAGGGCCACACCCCGGAATTGACCGCGGAGATCGAATCGGAGGATGACGCGCTCCGAGGGATCGAGAAGCAGAAGCGACAGTCCCGAGATCCCGAGCGACTGCGGTCTGAAGAACGGGAGATCGGACGTGCCGGAAACGGGCCAGCGATCAAGCGCGTTTCCCGCTACGTCGAACACGTGAAGATCCGGCCCCTCGGCGTCAAGAACGATGAGGCGGCCGGTCGGGTCCACTTCGATATCGAGCGGCACGGAGAGCCCCGCCGTCTCGTCCAGCGTGAACGCCGGCGTTACCTCATGAAAGATCGCTTGCGGAACGGAGGCTACGCGGGTGGTGAGCTGCTGCCGGGGCATCGACGAGCAACCCAGCGAGGCGCAGATCAAGGCAGTCGCCAGAATCAGAAAACCCGGCCGGGCCGCGCCGATCGGCCGCCGGGTCACGATGAACGCCCGCATCGGGTCCATCGTCGATCAGAAGGTCGTTCGCCAGGCCACGAACGGAGTGATCCCGCCGGAATCGTTCGGCCGAAACGTGAGGTTGAGTGACGACGCCGGCGTGTTCTTCACGCTCCGGGCGACATGGACAACGCTTAGCGCGCGATTGAGGAGCGCGGACGCGGCGATGAATTCGGCGCGCTGGAAAGACCGGTTCGAGTCGGCGCGAATATCTCCGTATCGAAGACGCCGTTCGTCGGTCTGCCACTCCCAATGGGCTTCCACGGGATAGAGATCCCCTTCCTGGCTCCGGATCGCGACAACCCGATAGTCTTCGTAGGTCGGGTAGCGACCAAGGTTGGTGTAGTACGACTCGTCCCAGCCGGTGGCCTTATCGACGCCGGCCCAGACTTCCGCGAACTCCTCGTAGCGGTCCTCCCGAAGATTGCCCTGGATTCTCTGCCACGCGAAGCCGGACCAGATCGCCGCCTCCGTCCCGAAGAAGAGATAAGCCCATCCTCGATTTCCCGCGTAAAACTCCCCCAAGCCGGGAACCAAAAGGGAGAGGAGCATCGCCTTGACACGCCGGTTCCCACCGCGGCCGGCCACCCGACCGTCGTCGGTCTGGTGCGCCGGATCGGCTCCGATGCCATCGAGTTGATTCGCGAGTAGCGCGTCGACCCCGACCGCGCGCTCGGAATCGAATACGCTCGTTGCATGGACGTCCGGCGGGGCGACGAGCATGAGCGCTCCGCCCAGCAACCCACCCACGATCGATCGAATCGCCACACGCGTCATCAGAAGCGTCTCCTCACGAGCAGCTGCGCTCGCATTCCCCCGTCGGCGTCCGGCCGAATGTCCCAGTCGATCTGTGTGGCCGGTTGTACCTGACGATTGTGACCCTTGGCGACGAAAAACGCATGGATACCGCTCGCCAGATGGTTGAGCAGAATAACCTGTGACATGGTCCGGGCGCGCCCGAGAAGATCGTTCGCTTCATCCCGCATCGACACATAAGTGGTGCGGAAGGACGCCTGCATCCATCCGCAGTCGTAGCGGTCGTACTTTCCGATGTCCTCGAAGAACTCGTGGCGGTTATCGTGCCAGAAGTGGACGAGCAGGCTGTCCGCTTCATCCCACGGCATGCCCTCCTGACACCCGCCAGGCAGCCCTCGCTGTGTGCGCCACCGCGTCCACGACCAGTGGCCCTCGTCGGGGTCCGGCGTCCACTCGTACTCGTCGTCCGGCGTGTATTTCAGATCCCCCCGCCAGGCGTAGTCCTCGTACTCATCTATCTTGTCATTGCCGTCCTTGTTCCACGTGTACTTGAGAAGCCAGCTGGCCACCTCGGCCCCGGCATAGAGGAACGACGTCAGCCCCGGTCCCTTGACGTAGACATGCCCGGCGCCCGGCACCGCCGCGCCCAACGCCATCGCAACCCATGGGTTCTTCTTTCGAAGGGGCTTTTGCTCGCGCTGAGCGGCAGCCTTTCGCTTCTCTTCTTCATCTTCCTCGATGACTCGCTGCGCGAAGAGTCCACTGCCGAAGAGGGACGGAGGCGTGAGGAGTGGAGAAGCAGCCGCTTCGTCCGGCGGGGTGAGCCGCACGCTCGGGGGCGCGAACGCCGACCGATGCGTCCCCGCATTCGCCGGAAAGGCGTTCAGCGCAAAAAAGGAGGCACCAATACAAAGGACTACGGGGACCCGCCGCATCATAGAACTCCCAAACCGGAGGGGATACCCTCCTCCCGGAGGGGTTGTCGGTGGAAACGCCCGCTCCGAAATGGGTCGTGGTTCAGCCCACCTCTAGAACTTGACGTTGATGGAGAACTTGTGAACGTTTTCCTCTAGAGATCTCGCCTGGGGAACCATCGCCCAGTCGATTCCGAACTGCCCAAGCCCCACACCGATGCCGAACGTCCAGTCCTCGATGGTGCCCTCCGGATCGTAGACGTATCCGAATCGGGCCGCCGCAAGGATGTTGCCCTGGGTGTAGGCGAACTCTCCACCGAGGTTCTGGATCGGCTGCTCTCTCGAACCGAAGAGCGGTTTCTTGATGTCGACGAGTCGATCGAAGAAACCGATGTCCTCGGAGATGATCATCGGTTGGTTCAGATCGTAGGTCACTCGAAACGCCGTCGTCTCTCCTCTGTACGGTTCGTACATGATCCCCAGCTTCAGGATGTGACCGAGCGGACTCGACTGCCCCTCATCGATGAACGCGATGTCCGGGCCCACGTTCGTCAACACGACCGCGACGTTGAGCTGATCGGTACCGCCCAACCAGGGAATGACACCATGCTCCCGATACAAGAAACCGAAATCAACGGCGAAACTGCTTCCAGCGCCCTTCTTCTTCTCGGGGGTGGCCCACGCGGGGGCCAACATCACGTAGACGACTTTGAGCGCCGCTCCGAACCCAATCTTCTCGTTGAGCTTGAAACCGATGGCGCCGGTCGCGGCGACCTCATAGCTCCCGAACTTCTCGCCCTCGTTGCCGTACTCGTCGACGGCCACCGACTTGCCGTAGGTCAGATAGATGATGTTGGCGCCGACGCCACCCACATCTTCCATGGGCTGACTGAAACCGAGGTATTCGTAGTAGACGTCGTCCGCGAGCCCCGGCACCAGCTTCGTGTGCATGAGGGTCGCGGTCCGCTCTTTCGTGAACGCCAATCCGCCGACGTTCCACCAGACACTGGTGGGATCGTCCGCCAGCGCAATGTAGGCTCGACCCATTCCGTCCGCGCGCGCTCCGGGTGTGATAAGGAGCGATTGCGCACCCGCCGTCGACTGCGCCTCAGCGACATTCGGCACGATGAGCACACCGAGGATGAGGGCCAGGGCAACGATTCGCCGCATCATATCCTCCAATTCCGGGTCAGGCCCGGAAGGCTCGGCAACGGTGAAACCGTATGAATACTGGCATTGTACACCGTTGTCTGAGCGTAAGTTCCGAACAACCGCAAAGGATCGTATCACCGGTCATCGGGACGGTCAAGAAACGCGCCACGGACACAACTATCGGAGTACCGCGACCCAACCCTGCCGCCTGTGAGACGGACTGCCGTCGGCCGGCGTGATATCCATCACGTACAAATAGGACCCGTTCGCGACGAGATCGAGGTCTTCGTCACGGAGGTCCCAGACGATCGGCTCGCGGCGCCCCACCCCCGCCGGTCGAAATCCTTGCAGCTTCTTGATTTGCCGACCCGTGATCGAGTAGATCGTGACCTCGATATCCGACGGCACGTTGAAGTCGACGAAGAAGCCGGCGCTATCACGGGCCGGATTCGGGTACACGTGAACGCGTTCCAGCTCGGGCTCACTCGATGCGACCAGGTAGATCTCCTGGCTCAAAGTCGACCGATTGCCCAGGTTGTCGGACGCCCGCACCTTGACCAGGTAGGGCCGTCCCGCCTCGAGTAAGGACGGGATGGGCACGCTGACATCCGCCTGCCGGAAACCATCCTCAAATACGATATCGGCCGCCAGATCATGAATCGACACCACGTAGTTGCCGGGCTCCTCGAAGGTCAGAATGACCGACTGGGCGTCCAGCAACTCCGTGATATAGATACCGCTGTCGTCCTCGAGGCTGACATCTATCGAGGACCCGAACGGCACCGCCTCGGACGAGCCGTCGAAGTTCAGCGCGATCGTCGGACCGTCGACGTCGTCGAGCACCGTGCCCGCTTTCAAGGTGTCGGGGATCGTGATACCGACGATGTGCCCCAAGGCGTCGTCGTTGCCGCTGCCGGTCACGTAGCATCGGATCTCCGCGTGACCCTTCGCACCACGCCGAAGCCCGGTCGGCACGACGAACTGCGTCTCGAACTGCCCGTTCTCGACGCTGACGTCACCGCGGTAGATGGGTGCGCCCGGAAGATGGTAGTCGACCGCGGCCACATCTTCACGGTCGCGGAACAACGCTGAATCGAACACCTCGAGTCGTGAGGTCCCGGAGAAGTTACTCACGTGGAGATCGTCGTCGTCGGTGATCGTGCCGCGAACCGTAACCACCTGCCCGCGCCAGAGTGTGTAGGTCGTGTCGGCCTCGGCATCCTCCGGGGCGGGGGGCGCGTCGTCCACGACCAACTCGATTTCCGCATCGTACTTGGGCCAGACCATGACACTCGCGGGATCGCCGAGGACGTTGTACTTGTGGCTGTTGTTGCCCGGCGCGAGCGCCAAAGCGAGAACGGCCGATTCGCCGATCGTCCGCAGCGAATCCCCGTCCGTACTCTCGCCCGCGAAGAACGAGCTCAGGAGGCTTCGATTGAGTCGGATGTTGCTACCCGAATAGGCGACGGCCGCGGCGCTGTAGGAGGCGACAGATCCCCCTCCCGCCTGCTTCACGATGGTCTCGCCAAGCCCCTCGTGCACGGCGTCGAACTTGCCCACCGAACACGAGGCGGTGATGAAGTAGAAGTAGCGGCCGTCGTTTTTCATCGACGGCACGTCCGGGCTTTCGAGCACGCGCTCATCGGCCATCACCGTTTCCCCACCGTGACCAACGTAGTCGACCAGCCAGACTCCGTCGTTGATCGCGTTGAGTAGCGCGTCCCGAGCGGCCGTCTTGTCCGCGAGACGGCATTCAGTGCCGGTAACGGGATCCGGATACTCAACCAGGTAGATCTTCGTGCACGTGACCTCCGACGGAAGCGTATCGCACAGGCTTTCGGCCTGGGACGTGTGCGTCCACTGGAGGCCGTCCGGCTGGTCGCGCTGACAGAGATCGTCCGCGATGATCGCGGACCGGATGACCCAGGCCCCTCGATCGGGAGTGAGCGCGTGCGTGACCGTCTTGTCGACGATGGCCGACGAATGCACGGTCGTCTGCGCGGGGATCCGACCGACTGAGATCTCCATCGTGTAGTCGGTGTTCGGCCCATCGAAGAGACCCAGGTAATCGTCCGACGGCCAGCTCGCTTCGTAATCATCGGCAAGGCTCGCGTCGTAGCGTTCCGACCACGCGGGAATGTAGTCCACCTCATTGGCATTGGCGAAATCGCGGTGGTCGAGGTCCGCGTCTCCGATCAGCACGCCGTAAGCCAGCCGGGGCTCCGTCGGCTGCCCCGGGTCCCGGTAGTTCTCGTAGGCGAACTTGAAGAAGTTGCGGATCGCGGTCGGGTCGGGAAGTCCCCAAGAGAACTCGTCGTAAACGTCCTGCACCGGCACGGCGAGCACCTGGGGATCGTCCAAGCCGTGGATGACCTGCTCCCGCAGCGCCTTGAGCGCCGTGGCCGACGCCGCGAAGTCCTCGTGGTAGACGATGATGTAGTCGATGGGTTCCCGGAGCTCCCGCAAAAACCGCGCGGCGTCGATCGGAGGCGGCCGCCGCATGATGTCGACGGCATCCATCCGTCTCGATTCGGGCGCGATGATGTATCGGCTCGGCGGCTCGGGCGACTCATTGCGTTCGAACTCCAGCCTGTATCTAGCCCCCTCGCTGGTGAACGTCCCTCCCAACAGGAGAATGGGATCGTTCGGATTCGTGATGTCATAGACGTCCACGAGCGTATCCGGCAAATCAACGATCCGGTATCGCACATCGCCCGTGATCGAAGGCGCGCGAAAGATCAGATCATCTCCCGTCCACCCGAGCTCGCGCTCGTGTCGGATCTCCAGGAACGCCAGGTAGACGCGGTCGAGCCGCACAACCACGGAGTCCGGGTAGTGTGGGTCTTCCCCTCCATAGACGAGCACTCGGAAATCGTTCCCGTTCTCAATGAACCAGGTTCCGGTGGTGTCAGTGTCGTGCCGGGTCAGCCCCTCCCATTCCTGACGAGCGAGCTCATTGCCGTTGATCCGCGTATCCACCATGTGGTCCGGCAGACTCCCGTTGCGATTGTCGGTGGCCCCCCAGAACCGGAAGAAGAGAGATCCTTCCGAACCGGCCTTGTGACCGGGAAGGCCGAACTCACCCGCGATCCTCCACGACCCGTCCGTTCGCCTGAAGCCGGTGTTCCACCACCACTTCTCCCACCGAATGTTGTTCTCGCGAGGCGAGCCGTCGAAGTGTCTGTTCAATTCGAAATGGACGCGCTGCGTCACGGATTCGACAAGAGTATCGTCCTCGAGCTGGTCGGGGGTGACGATTTCGACCGTGTCCGTGAGGCGTTTGGGATCGCCCGTAAGGCTTCCGCCCCAGGCCAGGAAATAGACGCGAACATCCGTGTACTGGTGCATGACGTAAGTCGTGTCTTCCGAGCCATAGACGAGATCATCGTGATAGCCGTCAACCGGCTGCGTGTAGAACTCGATTCGATCGTTGCCGTCCAGCTCTCCGTCGTCGCCGTCCTCCACGAGAATGGGGAGCTCCGTCATCCAGGGCGGATTGTCCGGATCCTCATCCGGCGGGACGGATGAAAGCTCGAGTGGACTGCCCACAAAGAGCCGGAGCGTGGTGGCGTCGATCGTACCGCTCGCTCCCGCGGCCTGAAGCTCGGCGGCGGTCACGCGCGTGATCCCCTCACCTTCCGTCTCGATTCGCATCCAGTTCGAAGCGCTCGAGAAATAGTCGGCGACGCCCCGCATGTACCGAGGCGACTCACTTCGCAGCCAGTCGCGTGACTGCGGTCCGTTTATGAGCTGCCGGTCGATCCACGTATCCAGGCGATCGTCGCCGTAGCGCGCGGCGCGGCTCTTCCGCGATGGACTGCTCGTGGACCTCAGCTGGACGTGCACACGCATTTCGGAAACGAACTCGAAGCCGCCCGCCCCGGGCCGCGTGCGGACGGGTGACAGCTCCAGTCGGGCGACGCGTCGGTTTCGCCACCACGACACGCTGCGAAGCTCCGCGTGTCTTGCGGGATAACGCCCCGCCTCCGCATCGTTCCATGCAGGCTCGATTGCCCAACCGCGCGGCGCCAGTCGATTCCCCGGCTCGGAGATCGGGCTCGGAACCGGCCGTATCGGCGCCCCGCCGTGATACGTCGTGCGAAGCGGTTTCACGTCGACGCTCGAAACAACGGCTTGCGGAGGGATGCCGAGTAGCAGCGTCCGTACCGGAACTTCCGGCCAGCCGGTTTGATCCGTGCGGTCACAACCGCGGACGTCGACGTCAAGCCAGCTGCGGCCGCCCAGAATCACCTCGCGCGTCTCGGGAGTATCGAATCGAATCGTGAAGATGATGGCGTCGGGGTCGGACCGCTCCACACTGATCTCGGCCTCGCCCGCCGATGCGAGGCACGTTGCGATCAAAGACGTGAAAGCAGCAGCGAAGACGGACCTGAATGTGAATCGACGCGTCATCTTTTGACCACCTCAGCGAGTGACATGCCAGAGAGCCGCCACGATGATTGCCAGCTGCCAGATTCCGTGAATCGGCGCGAGACTCCGCCCGTGAGGGAGCGGTCCGACGTGCGTGGGAAAGATTCGCTGCCGCTCACGGATCCAGCCCATCTTGAAGAGGAGGTTTTCCAGATCGGGCGCGAACCCCCCGACCGCACCCCAGATCACGCCGGTGTGCCATCCGGACAGAGCCGCCACGGCACCTGCCACGAGAATCGTCAGAACCACGTCCACCCGATAGTCGGTCAGATCATAGTGGGGAACAACGTCGAGCACGACGTGGGAAACCACACCCAGGGTGAAAGCCAGCACCGGGTCGCCGACGATCGCGCCGATGGCGGCCCCGGCGGCGGCGTGCGCGCCCGAGGTCATCCGGATCAGAACCTCTCCGCTTCATCCACCAGCATGTTCGGTATGTCATCTTCCACCTTGAACCGGAGACGACACGACTGGCAGATGAGCTTCTCGTTCTCGCGATCGTAGTCGAGGTCACCCTTGCATGCCGGACAGGCCAGAATATCCAAGAGTTCGGGCTTGAGACTCATGACATCGATCTCCTGTTCGGCGGCCGGGACCAAACCGGATTGTCCGAGACCGGCCGGCACTTCCGGGTACATCCTTCGAACCCGATACCGGCAGGTCGGTTCCGCCGCACGCGATTCGCGTCTTCTTGTCCACGGGAGGGAAACATAGCGTTGATAACACGGCCGCGAAACGGTAACAGGGGGCGCCCAAACGTGTCAAACACTCCCCCACTCCCGCGTGATCGATCGAAAGTCGATCGTGCGTCGGAACTTGGCCTGACGAGATCGCCCAACTATACTCCCGGCCAAGCTACCAAAACCCTTTCAAACGCGTCGGACCTGATGGAGCACGATATGCTCTGCTATTTCTGCAGCGCCGAGATCGGATCGCAGGATCGTATCTTCCGAACGGATAGCTGCCCAGCCTGCGGAAAGGATCTGCACGCGTGTGTTCAGTGTCAGTTCTACGATCCACACGCGCACAACCAGTGCCGAGAGCCAAAGGCCGAGTTTCAGGCTAATCGCGAGCGCGCGAACTTCTGTGAGTATTTTCAGCCGTCGGAGGCCGGGCGGGCCGTGAAGAAAAGACCCGACACGTCGACGAAGGCTAAGAAGGCTCTGGAGAACCTCTTCAAGGACTCACCAAAGGATTCCTGAACCGTGCGTCAGGGTGTTCCCGGCCCCGCTTCCTCGACCCGATCGCAGTACTGCATGTCATGTAGGCGTCGGTACAGCCCGCCCTCGACGAGGAGCTCGTCGTGAGAACCGCGTTGAATGATCCTCCCGTCGGCCAGAACCACGATGGTGTCCGCGTGCCGGACCGTGGAGAGGCGGTGCGCGATCACGATTGACGTCCGGTCCCGAAGCAGGTTGTCGATCGCGGCCTGCACGAGGGTTTCCGATTCCGAGTCCAGTGAGGATGTGGCCTCGTCGAAGATCAGGATGGATGGGTTCTTGAGAATCGCGCGCGCGATCGTCAGTCGCTGGCGCTGTCCCCCCGAGAGCATGTGCCCGCGCTCGCCGATCCAGGTTTCATATCCGTCGCTCATCCGCTCGATGAACTCCGCCGCGTTGGCGGCTTCGGCCGCCGCCATGACCTCCTTGCGCGAGGCGTTACGCCGGCCCAGCACGATGTTTTCGTAGATCGTCCCTTCGAAGAGAACCGGGTCCTGCGTGACGAGACCGATCTCGCGCCTCACGTCGGCGATTCGGAGATCACGAAGATCCGATCCGTCCAGTGTGATGCGCCCCTCGGTGGGGTCATAGAAGCGCGGGATGAGATCCGCAAGCGTGGATTTCCCCGCTCCCGACGGGCCGACGAGCGCGACCGCCGATCCTCTCGGGATCGTGAGATCGATTTCCCGGAGAACGGGTGTGTCGGCGTCGTACGCGAACCCCACACCCTCCATCCGGATCTCCTTCTCGAGACGCTGCACCGGCCTGGCGTCGGGCCCGTCCTTGACGGTGGGGACGGAATCCAGCACGTCGAACACGCGGCGCGACGCGGCGAGTCCCTGCTGGATGGTGATGTTCACCTGAGAGAGAATCTTGATCGGCTGCATCATCGACAGCATGCCGACGATGAAAAGCATGAATCGCCCCGACGCCTCCCCGTCGGCCGCCACGCGTGAGCCGGCGTACCAGAGGATGACGACCGCCACGAGCACCCCGAGCATCTCCGTCAGCGGTGCGGCGAGCGACCCGATCCGCGTCATGCGCACCATTTCGCCAGCGTAGCTCTGCGTCTCAGTTGAGAAACGCTCGATGCGGTGTCCTTCCAGCCCAAACGCCTTCACGACGCGCATCCCCCCGAGTGTCTCCCCCAACACGGCCGTCAACCGCGCGAGCTTCGTCTGCGACACGCGGCTGGACCGCCTGAGCGTGTGGCCGATCCGATCGATGAGCCACAGGTTCGGCGGCAGGACGAGGATCGCCAAGAAAAACAGCTGCCAGCTCGCGATCAGGACCGTGATCAGGTACACCATCAGGAGCAGGCTCTGACGGATGAGGCTTGCGAACCCGTTCGCGATGGCTCCGCGGATGAGATCGACGTCGTAGATAACGCGGGAGATCAGCGTCCCGGAGTGGCTCTGCGAAAAGTAGTCCTGCGAAAGAGATTGGTAGTGCTCGAAGACGCGGTTACGGATGTCACGGATCACGTTTTGCTCGACGCGAACGATCAGAAAGCTCTGTGCGTACCAGAAGATATTCTTGAACAGGAATATCAGAACCAACACGACGCAGAATCGGTTGAGTGTCGATCGTCGATCATCGCCGCGAATAGCACCGTAGAAGGCCCGCTCGAGCGACTGCCTCAGGTTCCCCCCGTCGCCGCTGAGCTCTGTCACGCCGTCCGCTGACGTTTCCACTTCGAGGTTGTGCCGGTCGGAGAGCTCTGCCGGCGTGTCACCGGAAAGTACGATCTCGGTGAACGGGATGATCATAGCCAGCGAGAAACCGCTGAGCGCCGCGAAGAACACCATGAAAGCGACCGCGGCGAGAAGGATGCTGACGTGAGGCCCGAGAAACCTCAGCAGCCGTCCGTAGAGTTTGACGAGATCCCAACGCATCCGCGTTCTCCGGTTGTTCGTCGCGGGCCCCGCGTTGCGGCGATCGTTCGATCAGACGCGGCCCCGCCGGGTCAGAGTACGGCGTCCGCCCCGAATCAGGGAGCCCTTTCTGGGTATGGCTCCGGACGGTTCGCCTCGTTCGGACCGACCACGGCCGCCGCGAATGCCGACGCGACGGCGACGACGGCAGATTCATCCGACGCGGGCAGACCGACGCGTGACGCTTCAGCCTGCCACGCCGTCGTGAACAGCTTCGCGCGCTCGAGTGTCTCCACACCGCGCGCCCATCGCTCCGTCTCTACCCCGTACGGATTCGCAAGCAAGGCCACACTGTGTCTCGGCCCGAGCGGCGCGTAGTGCCAGGGGTTCGATTGGAAGAAGAGCGCCGCGGTGGGTGTCCCGACCGCCGCCGCCAAATGCATGACGCCCGTGTCGCAGCCGACGAAGCCACGCGCGCCGCGAAGCAAATGGCCCAGATCGATGATCTCCATCGGCGGCGCGATGAGCAGGCGGCCCGCATCGGCGGATTTGAGCTTCGGCAACCGATCCAACTCTCCCGGTCCCGCCACGATCACGATGCGGCCCTGGAATCGCTCCAGTGCGTGCGGTAGAAACCGCTCCCACGCGTCGAACGGCCACGCCTTCCCACCGCGTCCCCCCATGTGTACCACCGCGTACACGGGTTCATTCGTGCCGGAAGGTCCGAGACCTTCGGTGTCCACCCAGTCCCGATAGCTCCGGCCCAAGACGTCCGGAAGCGGGCACTCGATCGGGGCGGCCGGTGCCTCCAATCCCAGAGCGCGGAGCAGATCGAGCGGCGCCAGCGAAAAGTGAACGAACTCATCGGGCGGCGGGATCGAATCCGTCAGTGTCTCCTGGTTTCGAGGCTCCGCGAATCCGACACGGCGACCGGCTCCCGACGCGAGTGTCATCACGCAATTGTAGTACGAGTGCGTGTTGTGATTGGACATCTCGAACGCGGTGTCCCATCGGGCGCGACGGATCCCGGATATCCAGGTTACGAACGTCCAAGGAGCGAGGATGTGGCGCCGCTTGTCCTGGACGATCCAATCGTCCACCCAGGGCCACCGCTCGAGAAGTCCCGCGAACATACCGCCGACGAGCATGCCGATGCGTGCATCGGGCAGCGCCTCTCTAAGCCTTCGAAGAAACGGGGTCATCAGGATCAGATTGCCGAGACGATAGTCCGTTCTGATGACCAGGAGACTCGAGAGGGACGTGGCGTCGGGCGCGCCGACGAAGATCCTGCGGGCCAGCGGCAGGGTTCTTGCCTTGAAGGCTTTGCTCGCCCGCTTTGTCAGCGGACGCCTTGACAGGTTCATCTCGATTGAGACGGAGATCCGACGGTCTCTTCGAATACGCCCATTCGCAGGAACTTCTCGCACCGAGCCTTCACGAGCTCGTCGGGCGCCATGTCGGCGATCTCATCCAGATTCGCTACGATTCTCTCTTTGAGTATCTGCGCCGCCTGGTCGGTTGCGCGGTGCGCGCCACCGGTCGGCTCCTCGACGATCTCATCGACGACGTTGAGCGCGTCGAGGTCCTGAGAGGTGAGCTTGAGCGCCTCGGCGGCAAGCGGTGCCTTGGCCCGATCGCGCCAGAGAATCGCCGCGCATCCCTCGGGCGAGATGACGGAGTAGACCGCGTACTCCATCATGAGCACGCGATCTCCAATGCCGATGGCGAGTGCCCCGCCGGAGCCTCCCTCGCCGATCACGACGACGATGATCGGGACGCGGAAACGGGCCATCTCTCTCAGGTTTCTGGCAATGGCCTCGGCCTGCCCGCGCTCTTCCGCTCCGATCCCGGGATATGCTCCGGGGGTGTCGACAAACGTGATGATGGGTACCTTGAATCGAGCCGCAAGCTCCATCACCCGGAGCGCCTTCCGGTAGCCTTCCGGATTCGGCATCCCGAAGTTCCGCCGGATGTTCTCGCGCGTGTCGCGTCCCTTTTGGTGGCCCACGACTACGACCGGCCGCCTGTCGAGAAGGGCAAGTCCGGCGACGATCGCCTCGTCATCCGAGTAGCCACGATCGCCGTGGAGCTCGAGGAAATCGTCGAACATGCGTTCGATGTAGTCCAGCGTGTAGGGGCGCCGCGGGTGGCGCGCCAGCTGGGTGCGCTGCCAGCGGGTGAGGCTCGAGTACGTCTTCTGCCGGAGCTTATCCGCCTTCTTTTCGAGACGGGTCAGCTCATCAGACAACTCGATCTTCTCGGTCGACGTGAAGTTCTTCAGATCTTCGATCCGGCGCTCCAACTCGATGATCTGTCTCTCGAAATCCAGCCACGTGCTAATCATCGTTCCGCCAAGCTGAAGTTAATCGACCGCTCGACCGCGTTTCCGACCCGATCAGTGGCCGAGACTCTAACAATGTGAGTCCCCCTTGCCAAGGGGACGACCGGGCGGGCCCGCAGCTCCGCGGCCTCCGGATCCCATTCGGCGATCATCGTCGCCCCGTCGAGGGTCAGTTCTAGTCCGCTCCAGTGGAGTCCGGATCCCGTATCTTCCATGGTGACCGCGATCTCCGGGCGGCGATCCGAGAGGGTGTCCCCATCCGCGGGCCGCGTCCCGATGACCACAGGCGCCGCGATGTCCCGGAGGAGACAGAACATCCCCGGGCGGCGGATCTGGCCGCCGACCCGCGTGGAATCGATCAGGTTGTCTACCATGTCCCAGCGGGATTTCTTCTCGTTGTAGACGAAGAGAGCGGCGCGATCGGGGAACATGCCCGAGAGGAGCTCGAGCCAGAGCTCCGCCGGCTCGTTCAAGACGAGTTCTGCCGGGTGAAGCCGCACCACGGAAGAGACTCGGCGAAGACCGTCACCCAGCGGTGCCGGGAGGCCGGCCTCTTTGGCCCAGACGAAAGCCGGCGCGAAGAGCGTCCGCGGTCCGATTCGCAACGTCGTGCCACCCCAGATCATTTCGGATTCGTCCCCCGGCGAGGCGGCCTGCGCGTCTAGATCGAGCCGAGCCTGAAACGGTTCACCCGACAGCGGAATCGCGTGCACGTCGATCGCGACGTGACCCTTGATCCCATCGGGACGCAGATGAACGCTGAACGTGTCCGGCGCATCGAGCGAGACGACCGGGCGTCCGCCGGCTGTGCTTCCGTGAACCATCGCGGTGGGCGCACCCATGAGCGGCCGATCGGCCGCCACGCGTACGGTCAGGATGCCGCTGTGGGACCGGGCCTCGGACGTGAGCACCGGAGGCCGGACGATCGCGCGATCGCCCACGCCCACGATACATGGCTCGGACGACACGCCACTGCCGTCGATGGCGCGGATCACGAGCGGCGAGTCCCCATCCGACTTGCAGGCGAACCAGCCGGGAGAGACGCGCGTCAGCTGAACCCCTTCCCTGCCGAAATCATCTACCGGCCGTGCGACGAGCGAAAGCGGTGCGTCCTCGGGATCACGGGCGTGAACCAATGCCGTGGTGGTTTCGCCGTCGGATTCGAGAAGCCACGTTCCGATCACGGGCGGATCACTCACGATCAGCTGTAGCCGCACACTGCTCGTGTTGCCGGAGACGTCGGCGGCCGTAAGCAGGAGCTGGTGGGAGCCGGGCGCAAGGTCATCAAGACTGCCGTCGCGATCTCCATGCAGCCGAATGGTGCTGCCGGGCCGCTTGAAGAAGTGACGGACACGCGGTTCTCCCCGGTCGGCCCGCTCGGGGTCATAGACGAAGTCCACCTCACGTTGCTCGCGAAACGCGATGGAGTCGAACACGGCCGAGTAGCGCTCGATGCCGTCGACGAGAAGTGTGGCGCGGTAGATCGCGAGCGGAAGGTCCTTCCCATCCGCTTCATCGAATACATGGGCACTCATGACAACCGCGCCGCTCGTCGTGACCGCCGGAATCTCGTATCGGCGCGGATAGATCTCTTTGACGGACACGGTCAGGGGGCGGTGCAATCCGTTCACACGCGCGCCGGGTTCTGCGGGACGAATGGTGACGTCATGGAAGACGGGGGCCCGATGATCGCTGACCTGATAGCCGACGATCAGGGGATTGATGGTTCTGTCACCTCCCGAAGACCGGACCTCGAAGTGAAGATGCGGCCCACCCGCTCCGCTATGGCCGGTATAGCCGATGACCTCGCCGCGCTTCACACGAAACGTGCCCGGCGGCGGGAAGAGATCCACCTCGTAGAGCCCCCGACTCTCCTGCTCATGACGAACGTATCGGGAGACTTCGGGCAGCCAGTCCTCGAGGTGCGCGTAGACCACCATCCGCCCCACGTCGAGCCTGATGTAGAGGGCGCGGCCGTAGCCGACCCCGGAGGCCTTCACCCGAACAACCTCGCCGTCGCCGGCCGCGAGCACAGCAACGCCGGTCTTGCCCCAGGTTGTCAGATCGATCCCGTTGTGAAAGCGCCCGCCTCGATGCTCCCCGAAGGTGGATGTGAGAGCCGACCTCAGGTTCAACGGCCACAAGAGCTGGGAAGAATCCGCCATCGCGGAATCCCCACTCACGAGTGAGAGGAGAATCAGAGCGAGCAGAAGCGACACCGTCCGACGCCATACGTGAATTGGAACGCCCATTCGATTGGTAAGAACCAGATTGCGAGTTACACGTTCAGCCCTCTTGCGGCGGGCATCCTGCAATGACCACCCACATCATGCAATGGATTTCGCGTATGGGTTCGACCGTTCGGCCCGTAGAGGCTCACGGAGCCTCCAGCGACAGTCGCTGTAACCAACTATCAATAAATACGTTACAGACGTCTGCGTGTGTACGACCTTCCATGTCCCTCGGATGGTATGCGGATTGCTCACTGGCTCATCGTCAGCATTGGATCACGTACACGGAGAACCGGGGAAGTGGCAACCAGGGTCTCCAGGGAACCAACTGAAGCCAAGCACAAGGGGGTCTCAGAACCATGAAGACTGCATGGTGGAAGGCGACCATGATGGTCGTCGCCGTTCTCCTGCTCGTCGGGTGCGGTGATGACAGCACGACGACGTCTCCCAGCGGTAAAGGTGGAACCGCTGTGGAAGTGGACGCTCCTGGAGCTCCGGTGGGTGTAAACCACCGCGGGGTTGAAGAAGGCGACATGCTCCGCTGGAACGCGCCCAGCTCGAACGACGTCGAGGTCGCAGGTTACAACGTCTATCTGTACGATCCGGATCCGCTCCGGCTGGATTCCTACATCATGGTCAATACCGAGCTGGTGCCTGATGGCCGACTCGTCCTGGATGACCTGGTAGCCGGGCAGACCTATCACTTCCGCATCACGGCCGTTAGCAGCGACGAGGTCGAGGGCGATCCGTCTGATGCGCGTGAGCTCGTCGCGACGGGCGTCGACGAGACGGGCAGCGCCGGTGGCGGTGGCCGCGGCGGCCTCGATGAATCCGAGTGGGGCCCCGTGGACCCGGATGATGGAGAAGATATTCAGCACTGAGTTCGGGTCGCCGATAAGAATTGATGGCGAGAGGGAAGGACAATAGGGGACCTGTCCTTCCTGAGCCCGCCCGAGTGAGAGCTCGGGCGGGCCTTTTTTGCTGTCTTGGAGTGGGTTGCGGGAGGGGGTCTCTCTACGCTCCCCGCTCGCTACGCTCGCTCCGCGCAGACTTAGTTGCTCGGAGAGTCACCACCCGGCGCCGGGGCGGGCGATCCTCGGCTCGCTCCTGGGAGGCGCCCTACACTGTCAGCCCGGAGTCGTCGGCCGCAGCCTCGGACCATTCAGCAGACGGCCGACCCATGTGTAGCGGATGGCGTAGCGGTAGACGAGCAACAGCAGGCCGGTCACGGCGCCGACGAGGAGAGCGAACTTCACGAAGGAGATAAGCGGCCAGTCTCTTACGATCGTCTGCCCCACGACAACCAGAGGCAAGTGAGCAACGTAGAGCCAGTAGGAGGAGTCAGACAGAAAGCGTATCCGCGGGTGGTCGCCGGAGAGGAACCGACTGAAGAGCCCCATCAGGGCGAAAACCATGAGCCAGGAGTAGAGTGCTTCCAGAAGGGCAGCCAGTCTCCGACAAAGCGTTTCGTCCAGAAGCGTTCGGGTCCACTCGTCGTAGTGACCGAACGCGAGACCAAGCGGTAACACCACGAGCAGGGCCAGAGGCAGATAGACCCGCCAAGCGCGGCCCAACCGTCCCGCTTCATCCCTCGCCCCGTAGTAGAGAGCTCCGAATCCGAAGAAGATCGCGTGGAACAAGAACACGTGCGGGAAGGGCAGCACGCCTGACGAGAGGTCGGGCCCAAAGCCCGGAAACGACCCGCCTTCGCGCATTGCAACCTGCGGGATCAACGTGAGAGGGACCAACCAGAACCAGCACCACGGAGAACTCGCCACCCAAACGGGCGGCGACCTGAGGGGGAGCAGAACCACCAGAGAGAAGCCTGCCACCAGCAGACAGAGATGCCACAGAAACCACAGGTGGTGAAAAAGGGGGAAGTACTTGAGCGTCACGATCAGTCGCGTGGTGGGTGTGTCGCCCGCAACGTCAGGCCCTCCGTGCGACGCGGCGGAGCTGGATGCGATCTGGGCTTCCAGCAAGGCGGCGACCTCGCTTCGGCCGACGATGACGGCATCGAAGTCGATTGGCACCCGCAGCAGCCTGGCGATCCACTCCGTCATGCCCCGGCCGTATTTCAAGGAATTCATCGGCGTTTCGTCACGCCCGTTGCGCGCGGACGCATCGGCTCCCGCATTCAGAAGCAGCGCGACACACTCGATGCGGCCGAAAAACGCGGCGCTGTGAAGCGCGGTGTCGTTGCCGCGAAACCTGGCATTGGGATCCGCGCCGGAGCGCAACAGCAACTCCACGGCCTCGGGTTGGCCGGAGATGGTTGCCCAGGCAAGAGGGGTCAACCCGAAAGCAGTTCCTTCCCGACCGAGTCCCACTCCGGTGTCGATGTGCTCTGCAAGCGCGTCGAGATTTCCGTACGCGGCGGCTGCCCAGATATCTTCCCCCGACCGGTCCGCTCCGCGCGCCGTCGGCGTCGCCGATGCGCTCGCCCAGGCGTTCACCATCCAAGCAGCGGGCACGATGGTCACGCAGCCCAACACCAACGGAAGCAGGATGCGACGTGCCCGATGCTTGATCAGACCCGATAGACCGCGTTGTCTCCACAGCATCGCCGTGAAGAAGCCGCTGAGGACGAAGAACACCGGCATCCGGAAGCCATGAATCGCACCGAACAGAAGGCCGTACGCCGGGTGTTGCGAACGGTCTTGAACCGCCCACGGGAACTCGAAAAAAGAGAGCGTTGCGTGCAGAGCGATTCCGAGCAGCATGGCAAATGCGCGAAGTGCGTCCAGGTCATGTCGCCGATTGCCGGATGCCGCTTCGGCCTCGGTCATGATCCCATCCCTAGACTCCCTTCCGAAACACGCTGCCGCCGATGAACTCTCGGAGGATCGAACTGGCCGGCACGTGCGACGTATCGAGTGTGCGAAAAGCCGCCAGCACATTCAGCAACCTGAGCGCCTCCGCGTACTCATGCGCGTTCGACGTGACCTGTCGCAACAGCGGCTCCGCCAGGGGTCGAAGCGCCGAAAGCTCGAAGAGCAGCGCCGAGTTGAAGATCCCGGCCGCCGTCTCCTGAAACGGAAAGATCCACCGCCGCTCCCCGCGCGAGATCGATGGCCACCTTCTGAGCGTCTCATCCGCCGCCGTCCCCCGGTAGCTGTTGTCCCGGACGATCCGGCGAATCTTGCGCGTATCGGTGGTCGAGATCCGGTTCAGGCGATCGAGCTTCAGGTGCGTAAGCGCGCTCACGTAGATCTTGAACTTCAAGTGGTTCGGCACGGTCGGGGTCAAGCCGTCGTTCAGCGCGTGGATCCCCTCGACGATGAGGATCTGATCGCGCTCCACGCGAACGGGCCGCGTATCCGATCGGCGCGACCCGGTCTCGAAGTCGAACTGCGGCACCTCCACTTCCATGCCCTTGATGAGGCGCACAAGGTGCTCACTGAAGAGCTCCGTATCGATGGCCTCGAGATGCTCGAAGTCGTACTCACCATGCTCGTCCCGGGGAGTGTCCGCCCGCTCGCGGAAATAGTGATCCACGCCGAGGGTTACGGGCCGGAGCCCGATCACGCGGAGCGCGAGCCGGAGACGCCGGGAGAACGTGGTCTTCCCCGACGCCGACGGCCCGGCGATCAGAACGAGGCGCAGGTACTCCGCCTGCCCTTTGATCGATCGCGCGAGATCGAAGATCTTCATGTCGTGAAACGCTTCGGAGATCAAGATGAACTCGGCGATCTTGTCGCGGTCGATGAGCTCGTTGATCCGCGCAACGTCGCGCACCTCGAGAACACGTCCCCACCGCTCGAACTCGTGGAACACGCGGAAGAGATTCGGATGCTGCCTGTAGGTCGGCAGATGATCCGGATCTCCCGGCAGCGGAAACCGCAGGATCATTCCGGGCGGATAGTAGAGCAGGTCGAACGGCGCGAGCGACGACGACGTCGAGACCAAAGGCCCGCTGAACGAATCGATCCACCCATCCAGCTCATAGATCGTGACGGTTTCAGCGGTCGAGTATCGAAGTGAATCGATCTTGTCGGTCTTTCCCGCCTTTCGGAAGCGCTCGATCGCTTCCTCCCTGGAGAGTGTCTCCCCCACCAGAGGGAGGTCGGCGTCTATGAGTTGCTGCATGCGATCACGGATGCTCGATGCCGTCTTCTCACCGAGGTCGGTCGACGCGTTGGCGATCACGCCGAAGAACCCGCGTCCGATCGAGTGATTGATCTCGAGAGCGCGACTCGGTAGCACGTCCTCGGTCGCCTTGCCCCACAGAAAACACAGGCTCCGGCGGACGATGACCATCCCCTCTTCGGAGACTTTGAACACCGGCTCGATCCGGCCTGCGCCGGTCAGCTCCGTATTGAGATCGACGATTTGGTTGTTCCATCGCGCCGCGACGATGGGACCGTCCTGCGGGCTTCCGATCCCATCCAAGAGACGCGAGGCCGTCGCGGGGGCGGAAAGCCGGTGCTCCCATCCCCTCTCCTCTTCTCGCATGCACCCTCCTCGGCATGATCAGCGTCCGTGGTGTGTCGTGATTGCCCCGAGTCTAAGGGCGGGCCAGGCCGAATCAAGGTGTGTCTCGGTGAATTGACCGGGGCCGGGCCTTCGGATACCATCCTCGACTTGAATTCGGATCGCACGATTCCGCCACACAACGAAAGGCCGACCGGTGAGCTCGATCGACATCTCTATCGAGGAGGCCCGGGAAAGACTCAAGCATGTCATTCGAACGCAAAGCCTGAAGTTCGGCGATTTCACGCTGAGATCCGGCGCCAAGAGTCACTACTACCTCGACCTCCGCAAGACGTCCACGCACCCGGAGGGTGCTTTCCTTTCGGCGCTGCTCTTCCTCGACAAGCTCTCCGCACTCGAGATCGATGCGGTCGGTGGCCCAACGCTGGGGGCCGATCCCATCCTCGGGGCCATCGCCGCGGTATCCCATCTGAAGGGAACGCCGCTGCCGACGTTCATCATTCGAAAGAAGGTCAAGGACCACGGCACGGGGGCCGCGATCGAGGGACACCTGCAGAGCGGATGGCGAGCCGTTGTGCTCGACGACGTCGTCACGAAGGCCGGGTCGATCATTCACGGAATCTCGGAGGCCCGCCGCGCGGGCGGACAGGTCGATCGGGCGATGTGCATCGTCGATCGGGACGAGGGGGGACGCCAGGCGCTTCTGGAGGCGGGAGTCGAGCTGGATCCGATCTTTCACGTTTCGGAGATTCTGGATGGCGCGGAACGTTGAGTGCCCCGCGTGTGGGGCTGACTTCACGATCGAAAGCGGCCCCGCGCTCACGGTCGACGTTTTGATCGCGATGGGCGACGCAGTCGTGCTGGTGAAGCGTCGTTTCCCGCCACCGGGTTGGGCTATCCCCGGCGGGTTCGTTGACACCGGTGAGAGCGTAGAGGCCGCCGCCGCGCGGGAGGTTCTCGAAGAGACGTCGCTCGTGGTTCGAAACCTCCGGCAGTTTCGCGTGTATTCTGAACCGGGACGCGATCCGCGCCGGCACACGGTGTCGGTCGTCTTCACCGCAGACGCGGGGGGGGACCCGGTGGGTGGCGATGATGCCGCCGAGGCGAGGCTCTTCACCGAAGATTCTCTCCCCGACGAGATCGCGTTTGACCACGGACGGATCCTGGCTGAGTATTTCGCCTGGCGAAAGGCGGAAGGGGAAACCGACTGATGCGTAGTGCGCGGCTGCTGACACTGTTCGTCACGCTGTTCGTGGCCCAACCAGCCATGGGAATCGAGATCCTCGATCTCGACGCCACGCCGCGGGTGATCAGCCCGGACGGGCACGCGGCCTTCGACAGTCTGACGATCACGTTCGGCATCGATTCGAACCATAGCTCCGCGATCCTGCGGGGCGTGCTGATGCAGGACAGCACCGCGGTCGCCACAATAATCGGCCAGGACACGGTCGACGTGGACATCGATTGCCCGTGCAGCTTCGGCTGGACCGGTCGTGATACGTCCGGCGCGACGATTGCCGACGGCACGTACGACCTGGTCATTCACGCACGGGACGACGACGGCGAGGATGCCGATTCCGTCGAGGTCCGGATCGACACCACGCCGCCCGAGCTCACGCTTCAGCTGGCCGGACAGAGCGGTCCTTTCCGAAACGGCGACTTCATCGCGCTGGTCGGCGAAACGAACGAAGAACCGGACTCGATCTGGGCCGACTTCTCGAACATCGACACGGACTCGACCTACTGGGACGGCTACGTCATCTCGCGAAGCCTTCCCGGCGTCTTCGGGATCCTCTATCAAATCAGTCCGGCGAGCACGAAGGAAGACCGGGCCTCTCTTCCGATCCGTGTCTGGATCCGGGACGGTGTCTACGTCGAGACGATGACCTCGCTGGGAGTATGCCTCTCGAACTCGCCGCCTCGCTTCGAGTCCGCGTTCTTGATCGACGCCGCGGGTGACAGCCTGGACACCGAATTCGTCTTCACGAGTGGAGACACGATTCGTGTGAAAGCCCGGATCGCCTCACCCGACACGAGCGTCTCCAGCGTGTTCGGGAATTTCAGCGCCATCGATTCGGAGTTCGACCCCTTCCTCCATCCCTCGGTCGTCGACTCCACCCCGTGGCTGGAGATCCCCGACTCCCTCCGTGTGGGGTCCGACTCGTTGTACGCGTACTGGATCGACGCCTACGTGTCGTACGATTTGCATACCGAGAACCGAAGGCCGGAAGGCGGATACGAGATCTTCGTTACGGCGAGCGACGCCGCGTGCGGAAAGGACACCTCTGACGTGATCCCCGCGACGCTGGCGGATCTGGGCCCCGAGGCCCCCACGCTGGACAGCCCGGCGAGTGAAACCTATCTCACAGACCGGGTCGACCTTTCCGGCACGGCGCCGGACGCGTTCAGGATCGAGATCGAACGGGATGGAGAAGCAGTCGCCGAAGCGCCGGTCGACAGCCTGACCGATGGTTTCGACGTGACGGTGCCTTTGGTGATGGGTCGGAACGCGCTCACCGCGGTCGCGTTCGATCAGTTCGGCCACGCCTCCGCTCCATCGTCACTGCTCGAGCTGTTTCGTCTGGACGACGTCCGCGTGAGGATCGCGTCACGCGTGAGACCGGGCGACGCGATCGAGGTGACTCTGGAGCGTCGACCGACGCGCATCGACCTCGACATCTTCAACCTCTCGGGTGATCTCATCTGGCAGGGCTCGGAGATCGATCCGGGCGAAGCCCACAGCTTCAGCTGGAACGGACGAAACCGCTCCGGCGAGCTCGTGCTGAGCGGGCCGTACGTCGCGCGGGTGACCATTCATGAGAATGGGGGCAACCGCGCCGTGAACAAGGCGTTCGTGTTTACGAGGAAGTGATATGCCTGCGAGGAAAGCCCTCATATTGCTGATCGGTGCGGCCTTGGCCTGCGGCGCGACTGGCGCGGAGGCCACCGAGACCGCGGGCGCGTTCGCCATTCGCAGCGGCTCGGCGCGCGGCGCCGTGCTGGGCGAGGGCTACGGCGCGCTGGGCGGCGAAGCGGATGTCATGCTCTGGAGCCCGGCCGCGCTCGCCGATCTGCGGCTCCCCCACCTTCAGGCCACCTATCACGATGTCTACGGGCTGGGACTCGCCCGACATACCTCGCTCGCGTTCGCCTGGCGGAGCGGCCACGAGGAGACACGCGTCATCGGGGACTCGATCCAGGTCGTGAGCCACAGGTCGACCGGACCCGCGTTCGGCGTCGGGCTGAGCGCGCTCAGCGTCGATCTGGACGGCGAGACCTATCATGAGTACGCGCCGGCCGTCTGCTTCGCGCGATCGGTCGGTCCGCGGGCGGCCGTCGGGGTCACGGCACGCTATCTCCGTGCTTCCTCGACACTTCCGGAGGTAAGGGCCACCGGCTACTCCTTCGATGTCGGTGTTCAGGTTCGTCCACATGATCGGGTCGGCATCGCGGCATCGCTCAGAAACATCATCGGTCGCCTCTCGTGGGACTGGCGCGAAGAGAGTCAGCCGCGCGAGGTCGTCGTGGCCGCCGCGCTGTCAGCCCCCGGGTCCGTCAGCATCGTGGTCGGCGCCGCCTCCAACCTGGACCGAGACGCGCTGGACCGATGGAACATCGCGGCCGACGCGGAGCTCTGGCGCTCTCGCTGGCACCTCCTGGCCGGTTGGGAAGCGCGACGCAGCGGAGACGACATGAAGGGTCGGGCGTCCGCCGGCACGCGCCTTCTCGTCGCGCCGATCGCCCTCGACTACGCATTCATCCCGGAGGCGCACACGCCCGGCGATACCCACAGGGCCACGCTGACGGTGTTCTTCTAGGATTCCCCCCCTCCCGCAGAGACATCACTTGCTCTTCCGTTCGCCTCTGTGATACCTGTTGTTGCCCTTCTATCGAGATCCAAGGAGCAATGACATGGTCGTAGAGCCTTACAAAATCAAGGTCGTCGAACCGATCCGAAAGACGACTCGCGAAGAACGTGAGCGGGCGATCGCCGAAGCCGGCTACAACATCTTTCTGCTGCCGGCCGACATGATCTTCATTGACCTGCTTACCGACAGCGGCACCAGCGCGATGAGCGATAATCAATGGGCCGGTCTCATGGTCGGCGACGAGTCGTATGCGGGTAGCCGAAACTACTATCACTTTCGCGACACCGTCCGGGAGATCTTCGGATACGAGAAGGTCATCCCCACCCACCAGGGTCGTGTGGCCGAGAACCTGCTCTTCTCCGTGATGGTGAAGCCGGGTCACATCGTTCCGAACAACATCCACTTCGACACCACACGAGCGAACGTCGAATACAAGGGCGGAACGGCCGTGGATTGCGTGATCGACGCCGCCTACGACCCGCTGCGCGAGGAAGACTTCAAAGGGAACATGGACCTGGAGAAGCTCGAGGCCGTCATCAAGGAGCACGGACGCGACAAGATCCCGTTTTGCATGATGACGATCACGAACAACTCCGGCGGCGGTCAGCCGGTGAGCCTCGAGAATATCCGTGCGACGCGTAAGCTCCTGTGCAAGTACGACATCCCGTTCATCTTCGACGCGTGTCGCTTCGCCGAGAACTGCTACTTCATCAAGATGCGTGAGCCGGGATACGCGAGCAAGTCGGTGCGGGAGATCGCCCGCGAGGTCTTCGCCGAGGGCGACGGCTGCACGATGAGCGCGAAGAAGGACGGTCTGGTCAACATGGGAGGCTTCATCGCGCTCAACAGCCGCGAGATCGCCGAGAAGATCACCGTGCTTCTGATCCTCATGGAAGGCTTCCCGACATACGGCGGGCTCGCGGGACGCGACCTGGAAGTGATCGCCCGCGGTCTCAGGGAGGTCCTGGAAGAGGACTACCTCGAGTATCGCATTCAGCAGGTCAACATGCTGGGAAGCCAGCTCGATTCATACGGCGTCCCGATCATCAAGCCGGTGGGGGGACACGCCATCTACGTGGACGCGAAACGGTTTCTGACGCACATTCCGCAAAGCGCGTTCCCGGCGCAGGCGCTCACGGTCGCGCTATACGTCGAGGCCGGCATCCGGGGCGTCGAGATCGGCAGCCTGATGTTCGGAAAGACGGTGGACGGCAAGCCTGTGTTTCCCAAGCTGGAGCTCGTGCGGCTGGCGATTCCCCGCCGCGTCTACACGTCCACCCAGCTGAACTACGTCGCCGAATCTGTCAGGGACATCTCGCGCAAGCGGGACGAGATCAGGGGCCTGGAGATCATCGAGGAAGCGCCCGTGCTGCGCCACTTCACCGCCCGGCTGAGACCGCTGCGGGAGGGTGCCTAGCACCACCGCTACCACCAATCGTTCCCGTACCGCCACGGGTCGCGGCACCACGGATCTCTGTGGCGGTGGTAGGGCCAACGACCGATCGGTCTCCACGACCGATGGCGATACCAGGTGCGGGGCCACGGCCTCACGAGATGAACACGGGGTGCGACATGAACCGCATGACCGTACGGCAACTCGCGGACCCGACTCTTGGCCTCATGGTGGATGTCCCCGATCCCGGTGCGTACGAGCTCAGCGAGAAGTGTCTGGCTCACGCCTTCGCGCTTCAATCTCAGGATATCGTCGACGGTCATGTGAAACACCGCGCCGCTCTCATGCAGTTTCGCGATGACGACCTCGTCGCTGATCCCACCCTTCACGAGGCGCAGGACGTCCTCCAGCACGAAGGTCTCGGTGGAGTCGCCGGAGTCCGCGGTATCGGTGTCCGCGCCGGCGGTGTGGTGGACGGCGGTCACGGCAAGTCCAACGGCCAAGCAGACGAGAAGAACGGAACGCATGTTTCCTCCGGGTGCGTCCGGGGGGGTCAACCGGAAAAGCGCACGTCCGAATCGTATCAATGTAGCCCTCCGTTCGTCAACACGGCCGCCGTCTGGAGGTCTCCGTGCGTCGCGTAACGCCCGACCAGTTCTGGGAAACGTTCGGTCGCGTCGCCGCGTCGCGCGGACCGACCCGGACGTGGCGACTGCCCCGCCGCGGGGCCCACATCAACCGCACACGGCTCGATCGTCCCGGCTCGTTTCGCCTCGACGGCGCGGCCGGCTACCCGGGGCTGGGCGAGCGGACGTTCCTGGGGCACTCCCCGATGCTCTCCGTCACACTCATCGACGACACGTGGACCGTCCGTTGGCCTGATCGGGATTGCCGGTTCGAGCAACCCTTCGACGTGACCGATCCGTTCGGCCCGCTCAGACGCGTGACGGAAATCCTCAGACGTGACGGCGATCCCCCGTTTGCGGGGGCGGCCGTTGGTGCCATCACCTACGAGTTCGGCGAGCGCATGCTCGGGCTAACACACCGGCGCCTTCGAGAACCGCTGGTGCGTTTCGACGTTCACGACCGAGTGGTCAGCCTGCGGGACGGCGCGCTCGAGCTGACGTGCGCCGGTCTCCGACGGACCGATGGAGAGCACGCGCCCGACACATGGATCGACGCGCTGAACGACGATGGATCAGACGTCCCGCGCAACGACAGGGGAGATATGCCGCCTCCGCGCGTGATCGGGGACTCGCTCCCCCACGGGCCCTATGTGCGCGCGCTCTCACGGATCAAGGCATACATTGCCGCGGGTGACATCTATCAGGCGAACCTCACGCGGATGCTGCGCGTCGAGCTGCCGACCTCCCCCGCCGCGTTCTACGATCACCTGCGACGCACCCATCCCGCGCCCTTCAGCGCACTCCTCGTGGAGCGCGACGGCGCCGCGACGCTCGGGATATCCCCCGAGCTCTTCCTTCGCGTCGACGGACGCCAGATTGCCACGCGCCCGATCAAGGGCACCCGCCCGCGGGGGGCCACGCCCTCGGAGGACAGACGCCTCAAGGCGGAGCTCCTCGGTAGCGAGAAGGACGCCGCCGAGCTTCTGATGATCGTCGATCTCATGCGTAACGACCTGGGCCGCGTGGCGGAGTACGGGTCGGTTCGGGTACCGGAGCCCCGCCGGTGCGATGTCCATCCAACGCTCTATCATCTCTCCGGTGGCGTGGAGGCACGCCTCGCGCGCGACCGCACTGGCTGGGACCTGCTGGCGGCCGCGCTGCCGGCCGGCAGCATCACGGGCGCCCCGAAGCGGCGCGCCGTCGAGATCCTTCAGGACCTCGAGCCTCATGCCCGGGGCGTCTACACGGGAGCCGTCGGGATGATCGATTTCTCGGGCCGGATGGTGTTCAATGTCGCGATCCGCACGATGCGCGTCGTCGATGGCGTTGGCAAACTCGGAATCGGGGGCGGCATCGTTGCCGACTCCGACCCGGACGAGGAATTCGCGGAGACACTGGTAAAGGCAAAGGCTTTCCTCGCGCCGGCGGTCGAGACGCATACGGCGCGGGTGACCGGAGGACATCTTGCCGTCGACAGTCTTCTTTGACGGACGCTACATCCCGCGCGACCAGGCATCGTTCTCGCCGAACGACATGGGGCTCATCGTCGGCCTCGGCTCGTTCGAGACACTCAGGTTGTATGAAGGTGTGGCGTTCCTGGCGGAGCGGCACGAAGCTCGGATGCGCGAGGCGGCCCGCATCCTGCAGATTCCACCGCCCGATTACTGTCTCGCCGACATCTTCGCCGAGTTGTCGATCCGTAACCGAATGTCGGATGCGCGGGGACGCGTGCTACTGACCGGCGGTGAGGATCCCGCAGCGGACCCTGCCCCTTGTTTCTATGCCGAACTGGGGCCGCTGCCGCGAATCCCCGACGCGGAAAGCGGCGTCTCGGTCATCATCACCTCAACGAACCGGTTCTCGCCGGTCTCCGGAATCAAGAGCCTGAGCTACCTTGCGAACCACCTGGCCCGAAACGACGCGATTCGCGCCGGTGCGAACGAGGCGCTTCTCACGGGAGCCGGCGGTGAGATCCTTGAAGGGGCGACGTCCAACTTCTTCCTCATCGTGGGCGGCCGTCTGACAACCCCCGACACCGATGGGCGGATTCTGCCCGGGATCACGCGCGGCGTCGTCCTGGAAGAGGCGTCGGCGATGAATGTGCCGGTGGACATCCGCCCCGTCCGGGTTGACGATTTGGCACGGGCTAGTGAGGCCTTCATCACGAGCAGCCTGCGGGAGATCCTCCCGGTGCGGGCGATTGACGGGCATCGCTTCGAAGCGCAGGGCGCCGTCACACTCCGGCTTGCCGACGCCTATGGGCGCCGGGTCGACGCCTACGTGAGCAAGTCGCGCTCCTCCCGCTGATCCCCGGGTTCGCACCCGTGGCAGCGCGGCCGATTTCAGCCATCATATCGGCGCAGCGCTCCCGTGCGGTCGCGTAAGGCTCAATCACGCCAACGGGTTCTGCCGGTGGCCGTCAGCCCGAGAAACGCCGATGATTCCCTCGGAACGCGTCCCCCGGAGGCCATCGAATGCTTCGACTCATCCTGCCGTGCATCGGTCTGATCGGCATGGTCGCCAGCGTGGGAATTGTGGCGGGATCGGTTCAACTCGCCGACGAGATCGCGGATCCCGCGCCGGTGCCTCTCATCGATCCGCCACCGGGACTTCCCGCGACGTGGCGGAGCGTGGACCGCGCGGTGTGGTCGGACTCGGGTGAGATCGAGTTCGAGTCGCGCCCCCCCCTCTCGCTCGACGCCGAGATCCGCTCGGCCGCCAAGCACTTCGGCATACCGCACGTCATGCTGCGGGGCATCGTCCTGGAGGCGCTCGGGCCCGGATCGACGCCCGGTCACCCCAGGTTGACCGCCCTGAGCCCGGAGGCGCTCGGCGACATCGGGCTCTCCGGTCCCCGGAAGGACGACCGTCTCATCGCCGATCTCGTGGAGTTTCTCGGGCGGGACATGCGGCCGTTCGATTCGCGACTATCCCAGGACCCCGAGATTGGTACCGCACTTCACGCCGCCCATCTCGTCAGCCGCCGCGCCGCGACCGTCCGCACGCTCGGCGACGCCGCGTATCGTCCGTCGGAAGAGACGATCTGGTTTCTCGCGATGCTCGCGCACGAGCGGTGCGATCGGGAGGTCAATGCATGCGTGGCCGAAGCGGTTCGGCTCGGTCCCAAACGAATCGGTCACGCCTTCACCGAACTCGGCGCCACAGCCGCGCTTCTGACGGACGAGACGTTTCTTCTCCGGTCGTTCCTGCAAAAGTGGAAGAAAGGAGAAGCGATGGAACGTCGGGAGGATTTCCGTCATGCCGCGGCACGACTTCACGCCGCGCTCAAGAACCCACATGCGGTGATCGACTGAGGTCGGAGACTACTCGGCCGGGACACCCATTCCCTTGCGTGTCGTCTCGTGCTTGTCGCCCAATAACGTGAGGCTTTCGCGATCGTAGAGGATCTCACGGTAGGGCTCGGCCATCTCGAGGACTTCCGTGTCCATTCGGATGGCGTCTTCGGGACACGCTTTCACGCATAGACCGCAGAAACAGCAGCGCAGGATGTCGATCTCGAACGACTTCGGCCGCTTCTCGACGGTCGGGTCTTCACTCTCCTCCGCGACGATCTCAATGCAGTGATCGGGGCACGCCGTCTCGCACATCATGCACGCCACGCAGCGCGGACTACCGTCCTCGCGCCGCATGATCCGATGCCTCGCCCGCAGTCGCGGCGAGTACGGCCGTTTCTCCTCCGGATACTGGATCGTCACCGTCTCGCCCTTTTGGCGATTGTTCCGCCGAATGATCGCGTTGGCGAGATGCGTACCCATGTTCGTGACGAAGTGACCTCCCGTGATCCACAGCCCGCGGACGATTTCTACGAGGTAGATCCGCTCCCAGAAGTTCAACTTCTTCGGTATGAGGATCTTCACGTTGACGGTGCGCTGGGGCGATCTGTTGACTTCGGTGGTCATCGTCATACCCAAAGCATCACGAAGGCCGTGATGAAGATGTTCACGAGTGCGAGCGGAAGGAGATACTTCCAGCCCAGTCTCATCAGCTGATCATAGCGGAATCGCGGCAGTGTCCAACGGACCAGCATCTGCAGCCAGATGAAGAAAACCACCTTCCCGAAAAACGACAGCACCTGTATCAGAACAACGAGTCCGTGGGGCACGGCCGTCACAGCACCTCCCGGCCAGCGGAACCCCTCCGCGTAGAGCCACGGGAACTGCCATCCCCCGAAGAATAGCGTGGTGAGGAGCGCCGCCAGCACCACGATTTCGACGAACTCCGACAGGAAGAACATTCCGAACTTCATCGCGCTGTATTCGACGTTGAACCCCAAGATCTCCGACTCGCACTCGGGGAGATCGAAGGGGACCCGCTTTGTCTCAGCGTAGGCGGCCACCATGAAGAGAACGAAGCCCAGCGGTTGTACGAACACGCCCCATTTCGGCAGGAACCCGAAAAGGAGATCGCCTTGGCGCGTAGCGATCTCGCCCAGCTCGAGCGAGCCGTAGATGAGAACCACGCCGATGATCGAGAGACCGAGAACGATCTCGTAGGAGAACATCTGCGCGGCTGCTCGGATCGATCCGAGCAGCGCGAATCGGTTGTTGGATGCCCAGCCGCCCAACGCCACACCGTAGACGCCGAAGCCGGCGATCGCGAAGATGTAGAGAATCCCGACGTTCAGGTTGGCGATCTGCAGGCTGACCTCGCGGCCCGCTACCGACACGACGTCTCCGAACGGAATGACCGCGAACGTGACGAGCGCCGGCATCAGGGCCAGAACGGGGGCCAGCCAGTAGATGAATCGGTTGCTGCCGGGAGGAACGAAGTCCTCCTTCAGAAACATCTTCAGCGAATCCGCGATCGGATGAAAGAGACCGATAATACGCACGCCGAGGATGTCGGCGCGATTGGCGCCGATGCGGTCCTGCATGATCGCGCTCTGCTTCCGCTCGACCCACGTCAAGATGGCGGCAGACCCGAGAAGGATGCCGATGACGAAGACCACCTTCGCAAGCGCCGAGATGATGACGAACGCGTCCATGACTTCCCCTACAACTGCGGAACCACCCAGGTATCAAGCCACTCAACCGGCTCGGGCAGCGCGGCGTCTTGTTCATCCAGTCGATCGAGCGTCAGGCCGTCGAACAGCGGGAGCGTCGTCGCCATCTCCTCGAAGAGCGACTCCGCGGAAAGTTCGACCCCGTCGACGTCGAGGAGCCTCCCGAGCTGCGACAGTATCGGCAGGAGAGGCCGCGTCTCCCCGATCGGATCGACCACCTTCCGGAACCGCTGCACGGCACCCTTGTAGTTCGCGAATGTGCCGTCCCGCTCGAGATGCGTGGCGATCGGGAGCGCCGCCGTGACGTGTGACGTCATCTCCGATCGATGACTGACGAACGCCACCACGGTGGACGCCTCCCACGCCTTCCGCACCGTCTCGGCCGATAGACCGCTTTCGGTGAGATCGACACCGATGATCACGAGTGTCGTGAGAGACCCTGCCGCGGCCGCCTCGATCATGCCCTCGGTATCGAGCCCGCCGTCTCGCGGAACGAGCCCGATCTCCGCGAGTCCCCGGCTGTTCGGCCAGGGATCACGGCGGCGGAGAAGTCCGTCGACGGGCTCTTGATCGTCTCCCGACTCGCACGAAAGCCCCGGGATGCGATGATCGATGTTCGGCGTGCCGATCGACTCGGCGAAGATCTTCCGAATGAGAAGCGCTTCCTCGTTCGAGACCGACGGCGCCACGATCACGCCGATCGTGTTCCCACCGGAGCCCTCGACCTCTTCGCGAAGCGTCGTGGTCAGCGTCTTGAGCGCACGGTCCACGTCGTCCGGCCAGCCCGCGCCCGAGCGTATTCGCGGCACGAGCAGGCGTTCCTCCTCGTGCTTGCGGAAGCTGTAGCGGCCGTGATTGCAGATCCAGTGGCCGTTGATCTCGGGGGTGGGCCGCGGTCGAAAACGGACGATCCGCTTCCCCTCGTTCTTGTAAGTCTTTTGGATGTTGATGTCGACGAAGACGTTGCATCCGGTCGAGCATCCGTCACAGACCGAGACCCGATGGTCCAGATACCACGAGCGGACGCGGAAGCGGAACGACTTGTCGGTCAACGCTCCCACCGGACAGAGATCGACGACGTTTCCGTCATAGTCGTTGTCGAGCTCGACGCCGGGGAAAATGTCCAACGCTTCCCGGCTCCCTCGCCCGAAGACACCCAGCTCACCGGTCTTGGTCACATCCCGCAAGAACCGAACACAACGCGTACAAACGATGCAGCGTTCCTGATCGAGGATAATTCGCGGCCCGATGGATTTCGCCTTGGTCTTTCTGTTCTTCGATTCGAGAAGCCGGCTGTCGTGCTGCGCGTACTTCATGTAGAAGTCCTGCAGAAGACACTCGCCGGCCTGATCGCACACCGGGCAATCGAGCGGGTGGTTCTTCAGCAGGAACTCCTGGACGTCTCGCTGCGCCTCGAGGACCTTCTCCGACTTCGTGTAGACGACCATGTCGTCCATCACGGGCTGCGTGCATGCCGTCACGAGCTTGGGTAACCGTTCGATCTCGACGAGGCACATCCGGCAGTTCCCCGCGATGCCGAGCGCGGCGTGATAGCAATAGTGCGGAACGAGAATCCCGAGCGCCTCGGCCGCCTCCATCACGGTGGCGCCGGCCGGCATCTCGATCCCTTGTCCGTCTATCGTGAGGCGAGGCATGTGTTCCTCTCAGCCGTCAGGAGGCCGGTGCCGCTGACGCGTCCGCCCCGACGAGTTCACCGCCCCGAATGTAGGCGTCGAACTCGTCCCGGAATTGTGCAACGAAGCTCTCCGTCGGCATGGCAGCCGCGTCGGCGAGCACACAGATCGTTCGGCCGACCATGCGTTGGGCGATGCTCACCATCCGGTCCGGGTCACCGGGCACACCCTTTCCGGCAACGATCCGGTCGGTGATCTGCTTGAGCCAGCGACACCCTTCACGGCAGGGCGTGCACTGACCGCATGATTCGTGGGCGTAGAAGTCGATCACCGACTTGAACGCCAGGACCATGTCCGTGTCTTCATCCATCACGATGACCGCCGCCGAGCCGAGCAAGCTGCCCGCCTCCTTGACGCCGGAGAAAGACATCTCGATGTCGATCTGATCGGCCTTGAGCACCGGCACGGAGCTGCCGCCCGGAATGACGGCCTTGAGCGTCTTGCCGCCCCGGATGCCGCCGCAGTGCTCGTAGATGAGCTCTTTGAGATTGGTGCCCATGGGCAGCTCATAGAGGCCTGGACGCTCGACGTGCCCGCTCACGCCGTAGAGCTTCGTACCGCCCTCCCCTTCGACGCCCAGCGCGTTGAACCACTCCGGGCCCCTTTCGAGGATGTGCGGCAGGCAGCAGATCGTCTCCACGTTGTTGATCACGGTCGGGCATCCGTAGAGACCGCTCACGGCCGGGAACGGCGGTTTGAGCTTGGGATGTCCGCGCCAGCCCTCGAGGCTGGAGAGGAGCCCCGTCTCTTCACCGCAGATGTAGGCGCCGGCGCCCATGTAGGTCGTGATCTCCAGTTCGTAACCGGTTCCGAACACGTTCTTCCCGAGATACCCCGCGGCTTTGGCCTCCTCGATCGCCTCGAGAAGAACCGCTTCGCGGTTCATGAACTCGCCGCGCATGTAGATAAAGGCGCGGTTCGAGTGGATGGCGTAGGAACCGATGATGAGCCCCTCGATGAGCATGTGCGGATCGTTCAGAAGGAGTTCGTGATCCTTGAACGTCCCCGGCTCGGACTCGTCACAGTTGCAGACGAAGTACTTCGGCTTGGGTGAATCGACCGGGACGAAACCCCACTTCACGCCGCACGGAAAGCCCGCCCCTCCGCGACCGAGGAGATTCGCCTGCTTGACCGTGTCGATCACTTCCGTGGGCTTCATCTCCATCACGGCTTTGCGCGCAGAGACGTAGCCGCCGTTCGATTCGTACACCTTGATCGTGCGGCTGTCGGGAACGCCGAAGTGGCGGGTGAGGACCTTCTCGCTCATCGGTCGAGCTCCCCTCCGATCATGTTGATCGACCCGAACGTGGGGATCACGTCGGCCACCATGTGTCCGACCAAGAGCTCGCGCAGCGCGGCCATCGGCGGCATGCAGGGCGGACGACAGCGCACTCGAAACGGCTGGTCGCCACCATCGGAGATCACATAAAAGCCGAGCTCCCCGTTCGCCCCTTCGACGGCGCTGTATGCTTCGCCGACGGGCGGGCGGATCCCCTGGCCGGGCCCGCGCATCCAGAGCTTGAAGTGCTGGATCAGCGCCTCCATCTCCGTATACACCTTGTCGAGGCGCGGGTAGACGACACGTTTGTCATCCACGTCGACTGGCCCTTCGGGCATGATGTCGAGACACTGATGGACGATGCGGAGCGACTGCCGCATCTCTTCCATTCGAATGAGATAGCGGTCGTAGTTGTCGCCCGTCGTGCCGACCGGCACGTCGAAGTCTACGCGATCGTACGCGAGGTACGGCTGATCCTTGCGGACGTCGTAGGCCACACCGCTTCCGCGCAGAAACGGGCCCGTGACGGCGAAGGAGATCGCGTCTTCCCGGCTCAACACCCCGACGTCCTTCATGCGATCGTAGAAGATGCGGTTTCGGGTCAGGAGCTTGTCCGTCTCGTCGATGACGTCCGCCGACCTGGCGAACGCGTGGCGCGCCTTCTCGTCGAACCCTTCGGGAAGATCATCCCACAGGCCGCCGATCTTGGCCCAGTTCGTCGTGACGCGCGCGCCGCAGACGTCCTCGACAAGTTCCCAGAGCCACTCGCGCAGTTTCATGAGGTAGAGAAACGCAGTCATCGCCCCGAGCTCCATCGCCTGGGCGGCAACGCACGTGGCATGGTCCGCCACGCGACTCACCTCGCACATGAGGGTACGGATCACCTTGCAGCGCTCGGTGACCTCGATATCGAAGAGCTTCTCCACGGCCATCATGTAGCCGCAGTTATTGATCATCGCGGATACGTAATTCAGTCGGTCGGTGAAGACCTGCGCCTGGGTCCACGTGTGGGTTTCGCAGCTCTTCTCGAAGGCTCGGTGCAGGTAGCCGATATCGACGTCCATGTCCGCGATCGACTCGCCCGAGAGCTTGACCTTGAGCCGAATCGTTCCGTGCGTGGCCGGATGAGAAGGCCCCATGTTGAGCCACATGAACTGCTCGCCGTCGGGACCCTCCTCCGAGTAGATCAGCGTCTTCTCGGGATTGTTCGCGTCCCGCTCGATCCGCGGCATCTCGATGTCGTGCTCGGTCTTCATTCCTCGGTCGTCCACATGCCGCCCGCTAGTTTTTCGGGCCGACGAGCGGCTGCCGCTTCGTCATCGGGTAGTCTTTCCTCAACGGGTACCCCTCAAACTGATCGTAGAGAAGCAGGCGCCGGAGATCCGGATGGTTCCGGAACCGGATGCCGTACATGTCCCAGATCTCCCGCTCGAACCAGTTCGCCGATTTCCAGATCGCGGTCAGGCTGTCGATGACCGGATCCGACTCGGGCACGGGGATCCGTACACGGAGCCGATGGCTGCGGCGGGTCGAGTAGAGATGACAAACCACCTCGAATCGCTCGTGACGCTCGGGATGCCCGTCGCGATCGACGCCGCATTCGTCCGTCAGCATGTCGAAGTCGAGGTCGACGTCTTCACGAAGAACCTGCAGGACCTCGAGAACGTCCTCTCGGGGCACGACGGCCGTCGCGTCCCCATGCTGCTCGTGCGCATGGAGAACTCGATCGGGAAACAGCTCGACCAGTTTGCGAAGAGCGGCCGAGCGGAATTCTGCGGCGTCGCCGGTCATTCCTCGATCCTCTGCCCAAGCGGCGTGTGTTTCTCATGTTGGATCTTGTCCTGGAGCTTCATGATGGCGTCCAAGACCGTCTCAGGCCGCGGCGGGCAGCCTGGGATGTACATGTCCACCGGAATGATCGTATCGATACCCTGCACCGTGGCGTAGTTGTCATACGGGCCGCCCACCGACGCGCACGCCCCGAACGCAACCACCCACTTCGGCAGGCACATCTGCTCGTAGATTCGCTTGAGAATGGGGGCCTGCTTGTGGCTGATCGTCCCCACGACGAGCAGCATATCCGATTGCCGGGGCGAGAATCGCGGGAGCGCCGCGCCGAACCGATCCAGGTCGTAGTGGGATGAGGCCACCGACATGTATTCCATGCCACAGCAGGCGGTCACGAACGGATAGACGAAGATGGAGTATTTTCGGGCCCATCCCACCGCGCGGTCGAGGCGGGAGAGGACGACACTTCCCTCGAGCGCTTGCTCTAGTCCCATTCAAGCACTCCCCGTCGCCAGACGTAGAACAGGCCGAAACCGAGGATGAGCGCGAAGATCCCCATCTCGATGAAGCCGAGCAGGCCGAGCTTGCGGTAAAGAACGGCCCAGGGATACATGAACGCCACCTCGACGTCGAAGAGGACGAACATGATGGCGATGAGATAGAACTTGATGCTGAAACGCGCTCGCGCGTCCCCGGAAGGCGGGTTTCCGCACTCGAACGCGAGCATCTTGGTGGGTGACTTCCGGCGAGGTCCCAGCACGCTGCCCAAGATCAGCATCATCAGCGCCACCGCCGCGGCGGTGGCGAACAGCAGGATCACCCCGGCTAAGCTTGTCATCACTTCCACCCCATCATCCCCGGCCCCTGACAGCGTGCCGGCGGACGCGCCAGCGTGACGTCCGATCTGGCCAAACGCACTAGGCTGTTGAAGTTGCGGTAGCCTAGCACCGGCCCTCAAGGGTGTCAACGCGCCGCAGACTGGATTCGGCACCCGCCCGCCGCTACACTCGCGTCGCGGTCCGAAGCGGGGTCGCCCGGCGGGCGGACCGAGTGGGAAAGGAACCAACGGAATGAACTATCACGAATTGGAAAAGACGACCGTCGACAAACTCCGCGAGATGGCCAAGGAGTACCCCGACGTCGAGGGCGCCATCGGCATGAGCAAAGAGCAGCTCATCGATTTGCTGGCTGACAAGCTCGGCATCGAGAAGCCCCACAAAGCGGTCGTCGGCATCGACAAGGCCACGATCAAGACGGGCATGAAGGAGCTCAAGAAGGTCCGCGACTCGGCTCTCGCTGAGAAGGATCGCGCGAAGCTCAAGACGACCCGGCGTGAGATGCATCGGCTGCGCCGCCAGCTCCGAAAGGCCATGAAGATCACGGCCTAGTCAATTCCCGCGTGAGTCTCAGGATTCGCGCCTGGTGCCCTTCCAGCTCCAGATCGACTCGGTTTGCCGCGGCCAATCCTTCGTCCAAAACGCCCGTCCAGCCCGATAGCTGATCCACCAGACGGATTCGACCGCCGACAAGGTCGGGAGCGCCCAGCCGATAGTAACCTCGCGCCGGCTCAGGTGACAGGTTGACGGCCACCAAGCGGCGTGAATCGGGCGGAAGTTCCCACACACAGGCGAGAATCGCCGACTCGTTGTAGCCGCCGCCCGGCTCGCACGACTCCAACCACCTAAATCTCCCGCACCGGAAAGGTTCGTCGAGCGTGGCCGTGAGGAGCGCGCGGTAGAACGCACCGCTCTCCGGATCCGGGGCGGGTTCGGGCGCGCGCGCCAGCTGGACCGGGAGACGCGTGCGACGCCCGTCGAACTGCCCCTCGTGGTAGAAGCGCATACCGGGGAGCGTGCCGACCAGCGCCGCCGCCGATCGGAGCCGTGGCCACGGCAGGGCAACCCCGGCCGGTGGTTCATCGTGATTCTCCACGAAATGCACGCCCCGTCGCAGTCGGTCTCCCTGCTCGTGGATCGTATCGCGGGCAGCCGTCCAGTCCCCCGAGCAGAGATGATCGTACAGTCCCTTGTCGTAGGTAAAGTCGAAGCCGAGATCCTGGAGGCGCGGCTCGAGTCCCCAGTACGCTTCGGCGATGAAGACGAAATCCGGCCGGCCCCGCCGCAGTGTGCCGATCGCCTCCGACCAAAACGACGGATCCGCCGTCTCACCTCCACCACCCCAGGTCTGTGCGAACACGTCTTCCAGGACGAGCATGGCCATGTCGCAGCGGAGACCGTCACAGAGCGATTCCAGGCGGCGGAGCTGCCCGATCATGGCGTCGCGACACTCCGAGCGTCGGTAGTCGAGCTGGGCCGTGTCCGTCCATCCCGGGAAGTAAGGGTCTTTTCCGAATGCCACCGCGACGGGGCCCCGGCATGTCTCGATGACCGAGTATCGATCCGGATGGGCATCCGCCTCCGACGCGTCAGCGGTGACATAGTATTCCGGGTGCCCGGCGACCCAGGGATGATCTCGGGCGGTGTGATTCGGGACGAGGTCGAGGATCAGACGCATGCCGCGCTCAGCGAGCCGACGGCGGAGCGCCAGCAGCGCATCATCTCCCCCGAGCGCGGGCGAGGTCACATACTCCTTGATCGCGAACGGGCTCCCGATCACGTCACTCTCTGACCAGCCTGGAAGCGCGTCATCATATTCCCGCCGAACGTCCGGGTGGTCCAGCGCGATCCGCCGCCCCAGCTCTCCCTTGGTCCAGATGCCCATGAGCCAGATCAGATCGAATCCCAGGCCGGCCAATTCGTCCAACGCCGTGTCCGGAACGTCCGCGAGGCTGAGCTCGCGACCCGATTGGCGGCTGAGATGAGCCAACCAGGTATGGGCATTGACCTGGTAAAGGATAGGGTTTTCGTTATGCAACAACTCACCCCCTCATTCCGACCGATCCGGCGGCACGCTCCGTGCGACACCTCCCCCCAGCGCGTCATTGTGCCGATTGAGAAGCAGGGAGACAAGTGCCGGCGTCCGCGAGCCGGGCTCGCAGTCGAAGGCCCGTCCTGGTATCCTCCCTGACCTGCCCGCGGGATACGCAGCGGCGCCCCCAACGGGCGCTCGGACTCGAGGGACCTCGCTTGCGACACATCATCACCATAGGATCGGGACTCCTTCTGGTCTTCTTCTCGGGGCTCGCGTGCGAGCACGCTCCCCCGGCGGAGGAACCGCCCGAAGAAGGCGCGCAACTGAGAACGACCGGTGAGCCCGCCCTCTACTACGTGCGGCCCACTTCCGTGGCCGATATGCTCGAGATCCTCGATTGGTTCATGGTTGAGAACGGGACACTTCGGGTCCCTAACGTCGCGCTTCTCAGTATCCCGGACGGTCTGGACCGTATGCCGGTCGAGGTGAAGAAACGCATCTTCTTCCGCGCGCTTCTTCCTCTGGTCCTCTATGAAAACAGCCGGCTGGAGCGGGACCGTGACAGGCTGGTGAGGTTGCTCGATCCGACGGGCCTCGTCGCGCCGTCGACCGAGCAGGAGTGGCTCAGCGATCTCATGCGGGCCTACAAGATCCAACGACGGCCGGCCCGCAAGCCGATCATCTTGGAAGAGATGCTTCTCCCGCGCGTGGACATCATTCCGGCGAGCCTGGTGCTGGCGCAAGCAGCAATCGAGTCGGGTTACGGCACTTCGCGGTTCGCGCGTTCCGGCAACGCGATTTTCGGCCAATGGACCTATGACACCTCTGACAGCGGCATGGTCCCGGCGAAGCGGGACTCCGGGGCGACGCACCGGGTGAAGTCGTTTCGTTCCATTCTGGCCTCGCTGCGAGCCTACATGAGGAATCTGAACACCCACCCCGCGTACCAGGATTTCCGAGAGCTCCGCGCAGCGCAGCGACAGATCGGAGAGCCGCTCAATCCGCACGCGTTGGCCGAGACGCTGACCCCGTATTCCGCGAGAGGCCGAGCGTACATAGACGATCTACTTGAGGTTCTCGGAGAACGGGAGCTCGCTCGCTGCTCTCGGGCCGAGCTCTACTCCGTCGGGCTCGACTTCCTCACGCGCTACGACATCGCTGAGCTCGAATACCCCTGGGGGACGATCGTTGAATGGTGATCCCGGACCACGACCGGGCGGTCCCCTCGCCTGTCTGAACATCGTCGCGACCTCGTGTGCGATCCTCCTCGCCGTGCTCTGCGCCACGGCGACTCCGGCGCCCGCGCGGGCCGACGCGCCATCGTCTCACCTCACCGTCCTTCTCTACCACCGCTTCGGCGAATCGGAATTCCCCACCACGAATACGTCGGAAACCGAATTCCGCAGGCAGATGCAGTATCTCTCGGACGAGGGCTACACGGTGCTGTCGATGGAGGAGTTCCGGAAACATCTCGAGAGCGGCGAGCCGTTCGCGCCGAAGAGCGTGCTCATCACGATCGATGATCCGTATCTGTCGATCTACCGCGTGTCGCGTCCTATCCTGCGTGAGTTCGGCTTCCCCTATGCGCTCTTCGTCTGGACCTACGGCCTCGAGCATGACTATCGCGCGTTCATGTCATGGGCAATGATCGACACGATGGCCACCGAGGGGGTGGTCATCGGCAATCACACCCACACACATCCCCACCTCGCGCTGCCGCACAGGAGCGAGACACCCGAAGCGTACGAGGCTCGGGTTCACGACGAGCTCGATCAGTCTCAGCGCATTCTCCGCTCCCGCGGAATCGAGACTGATCTCCTCGCCTACCCGTACGGGGAATACAACGCGGTCGTCGTCGAGGCCGCGAGGGCGGCGGACTTCACGCTGATGTTCACGTCGGACCCCGGAGCCGTGGACACGGAGACGCCGTGGGACCGGATTCCGCGTGCCGCGATCGTCGGTGACGATATGACCCTCGACGACTTCATCGCGAAGCTCGAGATCACGCCGCTCCATGCGGCGGACGAAGAGCCACGGTACGGCTTCCTCTCCGCGAATCCGCCGGCGGCGATCTCGCTTCGCATTGTTGAACCGGGCCAATTCGACGCAGGCATCGTGAACATGTTCGTCTCGGAGTGGGGACGTGTCGACGGGCGCTTTGATCCACAAACGGGAATCATCCGCTTCGTGCCGACCGAACCGCTGACGCGGCCCACCAACCGCGTCATCGTCTCCGCGAAGGACCGTCTGACGGGGAAGTTCGCCATGACCTCGCGGCTACTGGTACTGCCGTTCGCGAGCCTTCGCGAGACCGGTCACGAGTAGCGCTATCGTGCCCACCCGTTGATCCTCACCACCCGTCAGCGCGAGTGAGACCACGACCCGACCGAGTCGGACGATCATATCCACCATCCACACGAGCGCGAGAAATCAGGGGAATTGACTCACGTCGGTCAAACCCTCAGAATCATATAGAGATCGCGCATTCGCCCACGATACGTCTCCGCTACTCAGGCCGGGAGGAAGTCATGAGACGTTTCCATGCATCTTCAATAGTTCTGTTGTGTGTGGTGACCGTTGGAACCGTAACCGCTCAGGATAGCTGGAACGTCGACCTCGTCGGCTGTCTTCCCGGAACGATCGAAGATACCGAGATAGAGGATGGTTACGCCTACTGCGCGACCGGGAGCGGTCTCCTGGTGCTCGACATCTCGTCGAGCGGGGATCCGACCCAAGTCGCCTTCCTCCCCCTCTATCATGATGCGTTCCCCTCCGAGAGCTATGTCCGCGGTATCACTGTCGAGGGCGACTACGCCTATCTCGTCGGACGGCGGGCGCCGATGTGGATCATCGACGTCAGCGATCCGACGTCCCCGTTCGTGGCCGGATCATGCGACACCCCCGAGTACGGGTTCGATGTGGTCGTGGGGAACGGCCACGCCTATGTCTCCGACGAGCTCGACGGATTCCATGTAATCGACGTGAGTGACCCAACCGCGCCGACGCAGGCCGCGATTGTGCCTTTCGAGGGTCGCTGCAAGGGCCTCGATCTCGTCGAAACGACAGTCCATCTGCTGGTCGAGCTTCAAGGGCTCAAGATCGTGGACGTCACCGATCCCGACACACCCGTCGTGATCGGTGTCTGCAACATCGAAAGCAACATGCGCCACATCGACGTCGAGGGGAAGTTTGCCTACGTCCCGCTGGGGCGCAGCATGATCATCGTCGACATCGGCAATCCGGCCGAACCCGTCGAGGTCGGCATGTTCGTCTCGGACGGCTACGACTATAACTACGATGTCGCCACGATTGGCGACTACGCCTATCTCTCGAACTCCGAACCGGGATTGCGCGTCGTCGACGTCAGCGAACCCACGGCCCCCTTCGAAGTCGGCACGTGTGACATCTACGGATCGAATCGGCGCATTGTGGTTGATGGGAATAACGCGTACATCAGCGGTGGCTACCGCGGTCTGCACGTCGTCGATATCGAAGATCCCGCGGCACCCAACAAGACCGGCTGGTACTTCACTCTCGGGATCGTTGCCGACGCGCGCATCGACGAAAGCTTCGCGTACGTCGCGGGCGGCTACTCATGCGGCGAGCCACCGGGCGCTCCGGTCGAGGGTCACCGTGACACGCAAACGCGGGAGGGCGTCGCGGGTCTCTATGTCGTCGACGTCAGCGATCCGACGTTTCCGGCGTTTTCGGGATTCGGTCCGATCTACTCACCGACGTCCGGCTCCGAGATAGAGGACACTTACGCCTTCGTGACCGATGGGTACGGCGGCTTCCATGTGTTCGACGTCGCCGATCCGGCTCTGCCGGTGGAGGTCGCCACCCTGGATCTGGGCGGTAACGCGGGCGGAGTGGAAATAGTGGACGATATCGCCTACGTGGTTCGCTCCGGTCTCACGATGATCGACGTCCAAGACCCGACCGTGCCCGTGGAGATCGGCGTCTTCCTTCAGCACGAATCGTCCGCCGACGTCGCCGTGATCGATCAGATCGCCTACCTGACGGATTGGTATCAGGGCCTTCACGTTGTGGATGTCAGTGATCCCACTAGTCCGAAGGAGCTCGGTTTCGGGGCAACGCCATCGTATGCGCTTGGCGTCGCCGTGGCCGGCGGGCACGCGTACGTGGCCGGCGGGAATCCGGGCCTCCAGGTCTTTGACGTCAGCGATCTCACCACACCGACGTTGGTGGGCGAATGCGACACCCCCGGACACGCGCTCGATGTCGCGCTGGCGGGAGACAGGGCCTACGTCGCCGATGTCTACTATGGAGTTCGCGTCATCGATATCAGCGAGCCGTCCTCACCCGAAGAGGTCGGCTACTTCTTGATGACTCTCGCACCCCAGCGCGTTCGAACGCACGACGGACACGTCTACGTCTCGAACGGCTACGGTGGTCTGTTCATTCTCACGGATGAGTCTACGGTCGGCGTCGACGGGCAGGATGCCTACTCCATTCCTCGGACGGCGGCCGGTCTCCTTCAGAATCACCCGAATCCGTTCAACCCGCAGACGACGATCCGATTCGACCTACCGGCCACGGACGTCGTGAGCCTGACGATCTACGACGTGGCGGGCCGCTCGGTGTGTGTTCTCGTAGATCGGGAAGCTCGAGTTGCGGGGTCGCACGCCATGAGCTGGGCCGGTCGCGGCGCCGCGGGTCAGGACATGCCGTCGGGAACGTATTTCTGCCGCCTGGATATCGGGGGTTCCACAGCAACCACGCGAATGACGCTGATTCGCTGATCGGCTCGAACAGGGCGGGAAACGCGTCTACGCGTTCTTCTGAGGCCCTTCATCCGCGACGGGATCGACTCCCTCGGGGAAGTCGGCGTCCTCCATCTCGGCGATCTGTTGGCGCCGGGACTTCCGTCTCCCGGTGAGGCGAAGCGCGGCGTAAGCAGCGAGGATGAGCAGGGCAATGATGCCCGCCACGGGATCGAGGGTCAGATCCTGACGGCGCCCGACCACCTCACCGAAGGCATCGATGAACGTTTCCAGCGGACACCTCCGGACTAACCATCGTCAGAGTCGGCGCGGGGTGACGCCGCCTCGTCCCCCTCGAGATTCTGAAGCGTCCGACGGATCACCTTCTTTGCGCGGTCGGCAATGGGCGACGGAACCATGATCCCGACACGCCCCAACCCGGCCCCGCTGACGCCACCCATCGCCCCGGGAAAAAGCGCTCCCATGTTCTCGTTGTTGAGAAAGCAGCGGATCCCCTCGCGTTCGAGGGCGCGCGACAGCTCTTCGGCCTCCACGAGACCGAAACAGCTGCGGATCAGCACGAGATCGAGGTTTTCGGGCCGATGTCCTTCGGGCAGTTCATCAACCAGCGAGACGTCACAATCGTCACATGTCGTCACGCCCGGAACGTACTCGGCACCGCACTGAGGACAGAACATGGCTCTCTCCGGCTGGGCGTCAGTCCAGACGCGTGATCCGTGTCGACGCCGAGAACGGCACGCCGTCCGCATCGCCCTCGGCGCGAACGAAGTAGACGCCGCCCGCGGCGGGGATCCCGGCGTCCGTCATTCCATCCCAGACTACGCGCGTGTGACCGGTGGCGCCATACCCAATCGCTCCGTCGGCGATACGCCGCACGCGCCGTCCGGTCACGTCGAACACATCGACGCGCATCGAGGTCGCGCGCTCGATCGAGAGGTTCACCACGAGACGCCCCTGCATCGGGTTGGGCGAGACATGGAGCGCCGGATGGAGCGACGCCACGTCGTCCGCGACATGGTCGACGACGGCGTCGGCCAGATCGGCCACGACCGGGATATGATCGGATGCCTCGGACGTATCGTTGGCCAGAAGCCCGGCCGCCGCGAGCTCCGCCGGCGACATGTTCGGCGTGTAGAGGGTGAAGTGGTTTCCAATCCCGAGCACGCTGTCGCTCGTGATGATGAGATCGATCCGCCCCGGCAGGTACGTGCTGCCATCGTTTCGCCAGGTGTACGACATTCTGAGCTCGGTCTGCCCCGCCGGCGTGTCCGTAAGCGCGGTGCCGTCCCAGTCCGGATCGAAGTCCGGCCCGTAGGTTCCTTCGTCAGCGATGTCGCCGGTCAGAAGCGTCGCGATCTGCTGGCCGTCGCCCACGAGATTGAGATCTCCGGTGATCACGACACCTGTCCCGGATGGAACATCGACGGTCCCGCCGACGGTGATCGCGTCGCGGAGAAACTCCATGATCCGATCGGCCTCTTCTTGCCTGCCCTCGTTGTTCCCACAGCAGGGAAGATGCGCGTTGATGATGAGAAGCTGCCGGTTGAGCAATGCCTCGGTGTCGAGCAAAACCGCCGCGTTGCCGTCGAGCGTCCATACGCCGTTGACCGGATAGCGGCTGATCGTCGCGCAGTCGTTGACCATCCAGCCGAACCAGTCCTCTCCGGCACCGGATGGAAGCATGCTCTCAACGAGCGCCAGTATCTGGGCCAGGTTGTGATCGTAGATTTCCTGGAAATTGATGATCTCCGGCTCGATCGCGGAGAGGATTCGATCATATCGCGATTGCTCCGACCACGGACTGTCCTGGAGCACGTTGTACGTCATCAACCGGACATGGTCGGGGCTCTCCTTCTCCATCGAGTTCGGCTCTTCGGGTGGAAGCGATTCGTTGACGAACGTGTAGTTCAGAAACCCGCCGGAGTTGGGCACGATGTCGCCGTCACCGTCCTCGTCACGGATCAGGATTCGGATGTCGTCGCCGGTGAAAAGCGGCGTGGAGCCGTCGGGCTCGGCGTCTCTGCCGATGGCGATCTCGAAGCCGACCGACGACCAACTCGGCAGGACCCTCATCCGGATGTCTTCCCAGGAAATCGTGACGGGCGGCGGGTTGCCGTAGAACTTCCCGGTCCGCAGACCGAACTGCCAGCGGAGTTCGGCGCCGATGTTCTCGACCTGCACCCCCGTGCCGGCGTTCGAATCGGTGTCGATGTAGAGCGCCACATCGTTGTTGTCCTGGAGGAGCAGCTCGTCCGTCATCTCGAAGCGGATGAACAGGAAGTCGTCATCCTCGGCCACCCAGATGTCGCCGAAATCGATCCCGGACGGCCCGTTGTCCCCTTCGGTATCGGTGTGGACGGGGCCAACCGTCCAATCGTCGAAATAGCCGTCGGTTAGGATGGGGAGCGCCTCCCCCGCGGCCGGACCGACTCCGACCAGGCACAGGGCGGCGGCGAGCACGGGGAGACATATGGGGAATCGGGCGTACATCGTGGGTTCACTCCGTTTCGGCGAAGGGATGATCCGACCCGGCTGGATCGTCGAGCTGGCCTCGTTACACCATGATTCTACTCCATTCGCGGGAATTCTGACAACCGGCACGGGCATTCCCCTGGTGACCTTGGCGCCGGGATGCCGTATCCTCCGGTGTTGCTCAATCACTCAGGGACTTTGGGAGGATGGGAAGTCATGAGCGTCGTCATCACCGGACGCGGACTCACGATCGACGATGTCGTGAGGGTGGCCAGGCACAACGAGCAGGTAGAGCTACATCCGGACGCCATCGCCCGGCTGGAAACGTGCCGGGCGATGCTGGAGCGCAAGATCAGTGCTGGAGAGATCATGTACGGGGTGAACACGGGGATCGGTGAGTTCTCCGAGATCACCCTTGCCCCCGAGCAGCTCGAGCAATTCCAGCGCTACCTGATATACAACCACGCGGCCGGCATCGGCGACCCCTTTCCCATCGAGGTCGTCCGCGCGGCCATGCTCACGCGGATCAACGTGCAAACCATTGGCCACTCCGGTTGCCGGCCGATCATCACTCAGACGCTCTGCGAACAGCTCAACAAGGGTGTAACGCCGGTCGTGTGCCAGAATGGAAGCGTCGGCGCGTGCGGCGACCTGGCACCGATGAGCCAGATGGCGCTCGTCCTCATGGGAGAAGGTGAAGCGTTCTACAAGGGTGAACGCCTGAGCGGTGCCGAAGCGATGTCGCGCGCGGGCATTCCGACGGTGACGCTGCAGGCACGCGACGGACTCGCAACCATCAACGGCAGCAACGTGGTTTCGGGGATGGGTTGCCTCATCGTCCACGACACCGAGAGGTGGCTCAAGCAGGCCGAGATCGCGGCGGCGATGACGCTGGAAGCGTTGATGGCCAACACGAAGCCGTACGATACGCGACTCCACGAGCTTCGGGGTTTCCGCGGGGCGGTCTCGTCGGCCGCGAACATTCGCGCCTGCATCGAAGGCAGTCAGCTTCTCGACAAGTCGTTCCCACACCGCGTCCAGGACGCGTACAGCATGCGATCCACGCCGCAGATCATCGGAGCGGCGCGCGATCACCTCCGTTGGACACGCGAGCAGGTCGAAACCGAGCTGAAGGGTGTCGGGGACAATCCGATCTTCCTCCCGGATGAAGACGTCGTGCTGACCGGCGCGAACTTCCAGGGAACTCCCATCAGCATGCCGCTCGACATGGTCGGAGCGTCGATCACGATGGTGAGCGTCCTATCGGAGCGGCGGCTCAATCGCATGCTGAATCCCGCTCTCAGCGCAGGTCTGCCGGACTTCCTGACGAAAGGCGCCGGCATGTTCTCTGGACTCATGTTGAGCCAATACACCGCGGACATGCTCATCGTTGACCAGAAGATTCAGTCCACGCCGGCCTGCATCCAGTCCATTCCGGCCGCGGCCGACCAGGAAGACTTCGTGAGCATGGCCATGAACACGGCGCAGAAAACGCGACGCATTCTGGACAACGCTCACGGAATCCTCGGAATCGAGCTGATCGCGGGGGCGCAGGCGCTCGACTTCCGCGACTTCACTCCGGGAACGGGAACGCGCGCCGGGAAGGCGGCGGTTCGCAATCGGGTGAAGCATCTGGATGAGGATCGCCCGCTCTTCACCGATCACAACGCGATGGCGGACGCGGTGAAGAACTGTGAGGTCCTGGTTGCTGTGGAAGAGGCGATCGGGGAGCTGAAGACGTACTAGGCTACGCGGCCCGTCCGAGATCGGGTTCCGTCTCGACGCGGTTGCGGCCCTGATCCTTGGCGCGGTAGAGCGCACGGTCGGCACCGGCCAGCAATACGTCGGTGTTGGGGGCGTTGCCTCCAACGGCGCACGCCACACCCAGGCTCACACGCACGTCGACCGTTGTTCCGTTCGCAAGGATGACGGGTTTTCGGGCCACGCCCGACCGAAGACGCTCGGCGCGATGCTCCGCCTGAGCCAACGACGTCTGCGGAAGAATCACCACGAACTCCTCGCCTCCCACCCGTCCGACCACGTCGTACTCGCGGCCTTCCTGCACGAAGCGCGCGACGATTTCCTTGAGCACATGGTCGCCGGCGGCGTGTCCCCACGTATCGTTCAGATTCTTGAAGTGGTCGATATCGGCCATCACCACGCTCAGATCCGTGTGATCGCGGGCGGCGCGAGAGAGCTCTTCATGAAGTCGTTTGAGTACCGCACGCCGGTTCGCCACACCGGTGAGATCGTCGATCGAGGCCATGATCTCCAACCGCGACCGCGCTTCACGAAGCTGGGATTCAAGCGTGATGATGCGCTCTGCAACACGAAGCCGGACCTGCAGCTCTTCCCTTTCGAACGGCTTTGCCAGGAAGTCGTCGGCCCCCGAGCGGCGTCCTTCGATCGTGTCTTCTTTGAGACCCTTGGAGGTGGCGAGGATGATGTAGACGTAGTACGGCAGCGCGGCAGCGCGGACCCGACGACAGAGCTCGAGCCCATCCATGACGGGCATTTCCCAATCGGTCACGAGGAGCTGAGACTTTGTTTCCTGCAGCATCTCCCACGCATCGCGCCCGTCGGCGGCTTCGTGCACGCTGTACCCCCATTTCTCGAGGGTACGGGAAATCATCGTGCGTGAAACGCGATCGTCCTCAGCGACTACAATTTGCATACGATGGACTCTCAAGAATCGAAAGGTGTCACCCAAACCGCAAACGTCGAATCGCCTGCGCTCATCATTACCATCGGCCGCGCCGTCTTCATTTTCCACGCCAAGAACGACGGACCAACCCGGCTGATGACAAACGATTGAGATGAGCCGCACGATGCAGTGGCCGGCTGAAATGGAACATAATGAGCCGACGCGCATTGCAGAATCCGGCTTGCCCATGACAACGGTGGCGCAAAATGTTACAAATATGGGGTGTACGGACTCGGCCCTGGGGGGCCTCGAAGATGGGAGGGGACATGGGCATAACGATAGACTCCGGGTTCAGACCCGACCCCGCGCGTCGCGAGGATATACTCAAGAAGGATCTCGGCTTCGGCCGCTATTTCGCCGACCGCATGTTCACGGTGTGGTACGACGCAGGCAAGGGATGGCACGACGCGAAGATCGGCCCGTACGGCGCCTTTGAAGTCGATCCCGCCGCCGCGGTCCTACACTACGGACAAGCGTGCTTCGAAGGCCAAAAGGCCTACTATCGTCAGGACGGTGAGGTCGGCATGTTCCGCCCGACCAAGAACGCCCGGCGATTTGCACGATCCTGCGAGCGCCTCGTGATGCCGGCGGTCCCGGAAGATCTCTACATGGAGGCCCTCGAAACGCTCATCGATGTCGAACGGGCCTGGGTTCCGCGCGGCGAGATGCAGTCGCTCTACGTCCGCCCCTTCATGTTCGCGACGGAGCCGCTTCAAGGCGTGCGCGCCGCGTCTCAGTACGTGTTCACGATCATTCTGAGCCCCGTGGGCGCCTACTACGCCGAGGGCTTCAACCCGGTGAAGATCTGGGTCACGGAAAAATACGTACGTGCGGTACCAGGAGGAACCGGCGAGGCGAAGGCCGCGGGCAACTACGCCGCGAGCCTCGCGGCCGCGGCGGAGGCCAACCAGGCCGGTTGCGCACAGGTAATGTGGCTCGACGCGGTCGAGCATCGCTACATCGAAGAGATCGGCGCCATGAACGTAATGTTCGTGATCGACGGCAAGGTCGTCACTTCTCCGCTCACGGGAAGCATCTTGCCGGGTATCACGCGACAGAGCATCATGCAGCTCGTTCAGGAATGGGGCATCCCGATCGAAGAGCGACGCGTCGCCATCGATGAGCTGATCGACGCGGTCCGGAGCGACCGATGCAAGGAAGTGTTCGGATGTGGAACCGCCACGGTGGTGTCCGCGATCCGCTCGCTTCGATACCGCGGCGAGGAGATTCCGGTGAGCGAGAAGCCAGGTGAGATCTCTCAGCGCCTCTTCGACACGATCACCGGGATTCAGTACGGGCGCGGCCCGGATCCCCACGAGTGGATGCACATCATCCCGCGACGCGCCACTTAGGTTCCGGGGGCGCGTCGTCTCCGACTATCCAAAGGTGAAACATGTCCAGACCGCCGAACGGCTCGATGATCTGCCCGAGCTGCGGCAAGCTCATCAATATCAGCGAGGAACGCTGCCCGCATTGCGGCGCGTGGAAGCCCGGGCTGTGGGGGTTCGGACCGATGGTGCAGCGCTTCTTCGGCAGCCACCTCGACGCCGTCGCCGCCATTCCCATCGCCTGTGTCGTTCTCTACGCGCTAAGTCTCGCGCTGGACATCCGTAGCGCGCTGACGCCTTCGGGCGGTCTTCTGGGTATCCTCTCCCCCAGCGGAAGGGCGCTCTACACGCTGGGGATGACGAGCGGCCCGGTCGTGCTCAAGTTCGGCCATTGGTGGACGCTGCTCACGTCGATCTATCTGCACGGCAACCTGCTGCACATCATCTTTAACGTGCTGTGGATCCGCCAGCTCGGACCGAACGTCGAGGCGGCCTACGGCCCCGCTCGTTTCTTCGTGATCTTCACGGTCTCCGGCGCGGCCGGTTTTCTCCTTTCGGATGTCGTGAGCGGCGCGTGGACCATCGGCGCCTCGGGATCGGTCTTCGGTCTGCTGGCGGCACTGATCGTCTACGGAAGGCGGCTCGGGGGAAGCGTCGGACAGGTTCTCTCGCGGAAGGTCTTGCAGTGGGCTGTCATTCTCTTCGCCTTCGGGTTCTTCATGTCGGGGGTGAACAACCTCGCCCACCTGGGCGGGTTCGCCGGCGGATGGATCACGTCTACGCTGATCGCGCCCCGACCCGGCCGTCGCGAGGAGCGCGGCCCCACGATCATCGCTTTCGTGCTGCTGGCCGCCACGCTGTTCGGCTTTCTCATGGCGCTCCTGCGCGTGGGCCGGCTCGTCGTCTCGTAGCGGCTAATCCTCACTCATCGTGCCGCCCATGAATGCGCGCACTTCATCGGCGAGCGCATCCGCGATGATCCGATGTCCGCGCTCGTTGGGATGCCAGATGTCCATTCCCACATCCTGAGGGGAATGGCGGCCGAGCGACGTCCAGAGATCCAGGAAGCGCAGGCCGTGCTCCGTCGCCAGCCGCTTGAGTCGTAGGTTGAGATCCACCCAGGGATACGTTTCTCCCCATGAGAAGGCGGGAATGAGCACGACGAGAATCGGGACACCGGTCCGACGTTGGATCGCTCCCATGCGGCGAAACTGATCCTCGACCTCTTTCGCATGGCGTTCGTGGATCCAATGGTGGTACTCGGCACCACTTCTCTTGGCGGCAATGAGTCTCGCCACATCGCGAACGAGCTGGACCATCACGAGCGGCGGCCTCGCGAAATAACGCGCCTGCCCGCCGTCCGCCAGATCGGGATCGTTCAGCACATAGGCGAGGACGATGAGATCCGGATCGAGATCCAAGCCGCGCGTCTCCAGAAGTCGAAGCTCCTGCGCCGTCGCGTAGCCGTAGACTCCCAGATTGAACACGACGTACGAGCGATCGTCGCCCTCACCTTGCGCGTTCAGATCACGCTCGAGCAGTTGCGGGAAGACGTCGTTCATCGCGACCCGGAAGCCCGACGTCACGGAATCACCGAGAATCAGAAGGCGGTATTCATCCGGTGAGCGAGTCGGCGGGAAAGGATCATCACGAAACCCGTCGGCGTTGATGCGAATGTGCACGCCGTGCCGCGTCGTTTCGGCACCGGGTACGAGCTCGTAGATGAGGTCGTCATCACTGGCGCGACGATGTATCACGGCGGTCGCCGGATCGACATCCGGCAGATAGACGATTCTCAGTATCACTTCGCCGATGACAAACGCCACGATCAAGCCGGACAGCAACAGAAGCAGTCTGGCGCGCCCCGAACTCCTCGACATGGCCGCCCCGGTCCTTTCTACGCGTCGCTTACGCGCAACCGCCGAACGGCGTCGGTGACCAGACGTACGGCCTCGTCGACGTCATCCTCCGTCGTCGACTTGCCGGTGGAAAAGCGCAACGTCCCCATCGCGAACTCACGGGGAACGTCCATGGCAAGGAGCACGGTCGAGATGTCGACACCGTGCCCATGGCACGCGGCGCCGGCGGAGACCGCCACGAACTCCTCGATTTCGGTCAAGAGCACGGACGCGTCCGCGTTCTTGACGCTCACGCTGAGGGTGTTCGGAAGGCGCAGATCAGGATGCCCGTTCAGACGAAGGTCGTCCACGTTCTCGCTCAGTCCGGCCCAAAGGCGATCACGCATCGCCCGCATGTGCTCGGCACGGCCGGAGAGCTCCCGCTCCGCCAGCGCCGCCGCCTCGCCCAAGCCGACGATCTCCAGCACGTTTTCGGTGCCGGCACGTCGGTTCGACTCATGGGAAGCGCCGTGGATGAACTTCGGCACGTGCGCTCCGGCGCGTATGTAGAGCGCCCCGACCCCTTTCGGGGCATAGAGCTTGTGACCGGCAAGGCTGAGCGAATCGACCCCGAGCGCATCCACGTTCACGAGGACCTTGCCGACCGATTGGGCGGCGTCGGAATGGAACGGGACCTTGTGCCGTTTGGCGATCTCGGCGATCCGCTCGATCGGTTCGATCGTCCCCACCTCGTTGTTCGCGTGCATGATGGTGATGAGCACACTGTCCGGCGTGATCGCCGCTTCCACGTCCGCGGGGTCGACCATACCGTTGGAATCGACGGGGAGGATCGTGATCGCGTGTCCCGCCCGCCGGAGCGTCTCGCACGGTTCCAGCACGGCCGGGTGTTCCACGGCCGAGGTGATGATGTGGGCGCTCATTCCCGAACTGGTCACAGCACCTTTGATCACGGCGTTATTGGACTCCGTACCGCCGCTCGTGAAGATGATCTCGTCTGGAGATGCCCCGAGAAGCGACGCAACCTGAGCGCGGGCCCGCTCCACGGCGTCTCGTGTCACGCGCCCGTACGCGTGGGAGCTCGATGGATTTCCGAAATGCGTGTGAAGGAACGGAAGCATCGCCTCGGCGACGCGAGGATCAACCGGCGTCGTGGCGTTGTAGTCCAGATAGATCGGACGCGAACCCATCGGGGCCTCCTCGAAACGAACCGGCCCATGTGCAAAAGGCAGGGGTCGTAACTCGTGCCGAGGAGTCTAGCACGGAATACTCGTCTCCGAACCGAGAGAGCATGAGGGAGGGAGCTGCGGCCGACCGCAGAGAACCAGCATGTCTTGCGCGGCTCGTCGCTGGAAACTCCGCTCACGGGCGGCGTTTGCCGTTGATACGTGTACTGATCCCCCAGTATCCTTATGATGCGAACATTGAAAATGTAGAGTCGGTGGCCCTCACTTCATCTCGCTTCGCACCTTCCCCTTCCATGTGGGGGCAGCCTGCCCGTGACGGCTTTTCTCACCGAAAGGAGCCCGCTGTGAAGACCAGCGACAGGGCCCGGGCGTTTCTCCCATGTGCTTCGCTCCTCTTCCTCTTTGTGCTGATTGTCCCGCAAACCGCGGGCGGAGTTCCGGTCGGTTTCATCGAGAACACCGGTCAGCTCGATGAGGAGGTCCTCTACTACGCATCCGGAACGCGCGCGTCCGTCTACTTCACGCTCGACGGCATCGTGATCGATCTCAAGAATGTGGAAACGACCAGCTCGGGTTGCGCGGTCTACATATCGTTCGACGCCGGCGCCGCACCGCGTCGCGTTGAACCGGCGGATCTCACTGTGGGATCCCACAACAGCTTCATCGGACGGGATCGGTCGAAGTGGCGGACCGACCTTCGCGCCTACCGCGAACTGACCTACGATGACGTCTGGCCGGGCGTGGACATCACGTACCGGATGAGCCCCCACGGACTGATCTACGAACTGTCCGTGGCACCGGGTGTCGATGTGGAACCCGTCGGCTTCAGCTACGCCGGCGCGCTCGACGTCACGGAGACGGGCGCCGGCGAACTCCTGCTCACGACGTCCGCGGGCTCGCTCATCGATGTACGTCCGTCGCGCGACGAAGCAGGCAGCATCAGCTGGAGCACGGGATCGGAGATGCCGGACGATACGCTCAGACCCGGACGTCTCGATCCCACGACACTTCTGTGGAGCACTTTCCTCGGCGGGAGCGCATGGGACCACTTCTATGTCTGGCAGATGGGGATGGCGCTCGATACATCGGAGAACCCGATCGTAGTGGGCGTGACCGGCTCGAGTGACTTCCCGTTCCAGGCGGGATCCTACGACACGACACTAGGCGGCTCGTCGGACGTCTTCGTGGCGAAGCTCGGCTCCGATGGCGAGACGCTCATGTGGAGCACGTATCTGGGTGGTCAGATAGGAGGACAGGCACAAGACGTCGCACACGCCGTCGCGCTGGATGCGTCCGGTGACCCGATCGTAACCGGTTGGACGGAGTGCATCGACTTTCCAACGACCGCCGGCGCGATCGACACGACGTTCGACGGGGACACGGACATCTTCGTGACCAAGCTGAGCTCGGACGGAAGCAACCTCATCTGGAGCACGCTGCTCGGCGGGCAGGGGTACGACGCCGGCAACGCGATTGCCGTAGACCCTATCGACGATCGGGTCAGCGTGGCCGGTCGGCTGGGTTGGGGCCCCACGGCGGCGGCGTACGCCGCAAAGCTCTCGGCGGGTGGCGACGCACTGATATGGGAGGCCTCCCTCGACGGCGACGACGAAGACGTCGCCATGGGAATCGCTCTCGACGCCGCGGGGCTTCCCGTGGTCTCGGGCACGACGCTTTCGGATGACTTCCCCACGACGCCGGGCGTCCACGACGACACACTCGACGGCAAGGACGTCTTCGTCGCGAAGCTCGACGGGTCAGGCTCGACAACTTGGAGCACGTTTCTCGGCGGTACCGACGAAGAACGCGGTGGTCACCTGACGATCGACACGTCGAACAACCCGCTCGTCACCGGTCGGACCCGCTCGTGGGACTACCCGACCACAACGGGCGTCTTCGATGATACGTTGAGCGAAGGATCCGTCGACGCGTATGTCACGAAGCTCATGTCGGACGGAAGCGATCTCGTGTGGAGCTCCTTCCTCGGCGGTGACGACAACTGGGACGAGGGCTGGGCCATCACCCTCGACGGCGCCGACAACCCGATCATCACGGGACGGACATACGCGACGGACTTCCCGATGACGCCAAGCGCGTACGATACGCTGTTTGGCGGGCTGCACGACGTCTTCGTCACCAAGATGGACGCCGCGGGCGACACGTTGATATATAGTACCTACCTCGGCGGCTCCGCGGGCGCCGCGCCGCACGACATCGGCCTCGCCGTGGCCGCCGACGCCGTCGGCAACGCCGTCGTTGCCGGTTACACGCAGTCGTCCGATTTCCCCTGGACGACCGGGGCGTACGACTCGACCTTCGCCGTCGCCGATGTCTTTGTTGCCAAGTTCGACATGATCCCTCCCCCGCCCACAACCGATGTGAGTCCGGACACGCGAGCTCATTCGCTGCTCCTCATGCCGAACAGCCCCAATCCGTTTCGGGCCGGGACCTCGATCCGGTTCAGGCTTGCGTCCGCCGCTCCCGTCACGCTGGCGATCTACGACGTGAGGGGACGAATGGTGAGAATGCTTGTTGGGAGGACGCTGCCGGAAGGCGAGCACTCGGTTCGCTGGGACGGCCGCACCGAAGTAGGGCGCCTTGCGACATCAGGAATCTA
>CAZAMP010000018.1:0-78974 GCA_964486455.1 uncultured bacterium
CCTCCGCCGCCCCCGAAATACAACCGTGCTTGACACGGTCGTTCCATATCAGCGCACGATCGCGATGCGCGTGAGCGCCTTGTGACCCCCCGCCTTCAGCATACCGACATAGAGGCCAGAGCTGAGCGGCACCTCCGCCGACGCGAGCGACCAGCTCACCTCACGCACACCCGGCAGGAAGTAGTCGTCCACGACGCGACTCACGCGGCGGCCGGCCACGTTGAAGAGATCGATCGTGACCCGCATACCGCCCGGATGTCCCGGGCCGAACTCCGGAATCTGGAAGCGGAATACGGCGTTCGACTTCACTGGATTCGGGTAGACCCGATCGATGGTGAGCGCCGGCGGTAGACCGATGCTCGCCCGGATCCACGTCGACGCGCTGTGATCCGACTCGCGAGCGCCGGCATCGATACCGGTGATCCGGTAGAAATAGGCCTGCCCGCCGGTGACGTCGCTGTCCGAATAGCTCGTTTCAGTGGTGGGTGTATCCGTCAGGCGAATCTCCGAGTCACCCTCGCGCGTTCGATAGACGTGATACCCAACGACCCGAAGGTCATTGCTCTCGGGCCACGACACCACGATCACGTCATCCTGGAATCTGGCCCCGGGAGCCTCTTCCGGCGGATCCAGGGGACTGTCGTCGACGAGCGTCTCGGCCGATACGTGAGGGCTCACGGACGATCGGTTCCCCTGCTCGTCCTCGACGACGATGGCAAAGTAGTAGATCGTCTCGGGCAGAAGCCCCGTGACGGTCTCATCCTCTTCCGAACCCGGATCTTCCGGCGGATCGAGATCGAGCACCTGGCTCGCATCCTCGAAGTTCGACTCGTCGATGGGGGTCGTTGAATAGCGCAGGTCGTAGCCCGACGCGCGTCCGCTGAGTCCGTCGTCACCGGTCGCGTGCCATCCGAGCCGCACCCACACGGCACCCACCTCGACAATCTCCAGGTCACTCACGGGGGCCGGAGCCAGGACATCCGTGTGCGATCCGCTATTGATGTCGGATTCGAGCTGTTCGAGGAAGGCGGTGTCGGTCGCATCCCGCGGAAACGCTCCCGCCTCGGACAAGACCAGCACCGCGGCCTGCGCCGCCACCTGCTCATAGACAGCCGGCGCCTCGAAGCGCTCCGTCGCTGTCCCGTTGGCGTTGGCTCCGGCTGGGACGCGGTTCCCCACAGAGTAGACCGCCGCGCCACCCTCGATCGTGACGGCGCCCGCCGCCTCGCTCGTGTCGGCCGGGACGTAGAGATTGGCGATGAGGTTTCCTTGCGTAATGCTCTGGTCGCTGTACCAGTGCGATCCGACCGTTCCCCACGCGTGGATGATATTGTTCACGACATCGACGACGCCATTGTCGTTTCCGTCGACCGAGGGACTGTTCCGCTCGGCTTGTGTGTAGATGTTGTGGTGGAACGTCACATCGCCGGCGGACTGCGCGACACGGAGGTTCTCGCTGCTGCCGCCCAGGATACACCACTGCACAGCGACCTCGTTCGCCGAGTTCATGATGCTCAGGTTCGTGTCGCCCGCCCCGCGAATCGAGCAATGGTCGATCACGATCAACGTGCTGCCCAGCGTTCCCTCTTGCCCGTCGACCGCGAGGTTGACGCCGAGGGAGTTCTCGATGCGGAGGTTGCGAAGAACGATATCGTGCGCGATCCCGGTGCCGGTCTTGTCGAGTACGATGGCATCACCCGTCGGACAGGTGATCGTGATGCCCGGTTCCGGGGTGTTCGATCCGTCGACCGTGATGTGATCGACATCCACGCGGATGCGTTCGTCGAGGGTGATCGTCCCCCCCAGCGCGAACGTGATGTAGCGATCGGATTCCGAAAGGGCTTCACGCAGAGTGCCTGCCCCGGAGTCGGCGAGGCTCGTCACGACGAACTGCTCGCCGTAGAGTCCGCCGTCGGTTCCCGCGCCGAATCCCTGATGCGGATACGTCAACATGCTCATGCCCGGCGAGGCGTCTCCGTACTCGCCTTCGGCCTGGGCGCCGTCACGCGCTCTCACCTCGTACTCGTATTCCGCTCCCGGATCGAGTTTCTCATCGATGAACCGGGTCACACCGATCCAATCCGAGTACGTATCCAACGTGATGTTGTGGACCTGATACTCGATCGGTGACGGACCGTCGACGTCCTCCGCGGGATTCCAGACCACCAGCATCTGCGTGGTGCCGGGAACAATCGGGCGCCCGTATACACCATCGACCGCGCCGGGCGGATCGTTCGACGACTCATCGGTCGCTTCCTCGTTCGACATCACCCAACGGGAGTACTGGATCGGGTCGCCGTCGTCGCGGCCCTGCACTTCGAACTGATAGGTCGTGCCCGGCTCGAGGCCCGCCGCCTCCCAGTTGGTGGTACCGGCGGGAAGCCAGCCGCTGTTGAATTCGAAGGGCTGCTCGACCTCCCTGACGAGGTACCGGACGCCGTCGCCGTCGGGATCACCGTTGTCCGTCCAGTCGATGCGAATGCTCGTCGTGCCAAGCGCCGTCGCCAGCACGTCGGTCGGGTCGTTCGGCGGGTTGTTACCCGTCGACTCCGTTGTCGCCTCGTTTGACTCCACCCAATTCGAGTAGAGTTCGTCCGGGTCGCCGTTGTCCTGCCCACGAACTTCGAACTGATACGTCGTGCCCGGCTCGAGACCCGTCGCGTCCCAAGACGTCTCTCCGAACTCCAACCACATGCTTCGAATGGTGTGATCGTTCACCTCGCGGACGAAGTAACGGACGTCGTCCCCGTCCGGATCGCCGTTGTCCGTCCAGGTGATCCGGATGGCGGACTGACCCATCGGAGTCGCCGTCACATCGCTCGGATCGTACGGCGGGTTGTTCTCGGATGCCTGGGTCGTCACCGTATTCGACTCGACCCAGTTCGACGCGAGCGGTGGATCGCCATCGTCCTGGCCGCGGACCTCGAACGTGTAGGCCGTCTCGGGCTGGAGACCGATCGCCGTCCACTGGTCGACGCCCACGTCGAGCCAGCCACTGTTGATGCCGGTGTCGTTGATCTCCCGCACGTAGTACTGGATATCATCGCCGTCCGGATCACCGTTGTCCGTCCAGGTGATGGTAATCGACGTCGGTCCCTGAACAGTCGCATAGATGTTCGTGGGATCGTGCGGCGGGTTGTTCACCGCCGGGTCGGTGGTTTCCTCGTTCGACTGTACCCAGTTCGAGTAGAGACCCGGCTCGCCGTCGTCCTGGCCGCGGACCTCGAACTGATAGGTCGTGCCCGGGTCCAGATTCGTCGCATCCCAGGATGTATCGCCCGTCGCCAGCCAGCCGCTGTTGATCCCGTAATCATTCACCTCGCGAACGTAGAACCTGACGTCGTCGCCGTCCGGGTCACCGTTGTCGGTCCATGTGATCGAGATGACCGTCTGGCCCTGTGCCACGGCCACCACGTCGGAGGGGTCGTAGGGCGGGTTGTTCGACGACGGATCGGTGGTCTCTTCGTTCGACTGCACCCAATTCGAGGTGAGCGGCGGGTCGCCATCGTCCCGGGCTCGGACTTCGAACTGGTACGTTGTGCCGGGATCGAGGCCGGTCGCCGTCCACGTGGTGGTTCCGAATGCCAGCCAGTCGCTGTTGATGTTGCTGTCGTCTACTTCCCGGACGTAGAACTGAACGTCGTCCCCATCGGGATCGCCGTTATCCGTCCACGTAATCTCGATCGACGTCTGCCCCAGAGCCGTGGCCGTGACACTCGACGGCGTGTTCGGCGCGTTGTTGCCGCCGGTCGAGACGGTGAACGAGCCTTCCACGGACTGCCAGGCGTCCGCATCGCCCGATCCGCTGTAGACCATTACGAAGTCTTTGCCGTCAGTGCTCAGCCACTTGTTCGCGAAGTTCCAGTAGAAAACCGTGCCGCGGTCTTCCCACTGGCCGCCTTCCTGGTAGTAGACCGTGGTCCACGGTCCCCAGGGCGTCGGCGAGTCGAAGATGCCCAACCGCCCGCGGCGGGCCTCGTCGTGCTCCGTCATGAGGAAGTAGCGATCGAGACCGGGGTTGTAGCTCACGCTCACGCGGCAAACGCCGTCCGGATCGTGGAACACGGAGGTCTTGTTATTGATGTTGCTGGACCAGCTACCGTTCGAGTACCACTCGTACGCGGTGTCGTCGAGCATATCGTCCTTGTGGACGCGAGCGATGTAGAAGTCGCCCGGCTTCTGGACGATGAGGTGATAGGGATCCGTGATCCCGATGAAGTAGCTGTAAACATAGTCGTCGGGCGCGCCGTCGTTGCCGCGGCCGTACTGCAGGAACGTCGGTAGCCCGACGCCGTCCGACTCCTCGACGAATCTCTTGTCGAGATCCATGTCCCAGGTGTTCCCGCCGTCGGTGCTCCACGCGAGACGCACGTAGTTCCAGTTGTCCTCGAGCGATCCCGGGGACACCCACATGTAGAGCGTTCCCTCGACATCGATGATGCCGTAGGATTTCCCGCCCCAACCGTTCTCCTCACTTGCTTCCCAGAGATCGTCGCCGTCGAAGGTGGCGTGCGGTCCTTCGACACGGGCGACGCCGAGCGGCGTGCGTTCACTACCCTCAAACCCGTCACCGTCGCCCCAGGACGTGTACTGGTTGTTGTCCTGTCCCCACGTGATGGGGAAGTTGTCGCTTCCCGAGGCTTTGCGTTTGAAGGTTGACCAGTTGTAATCGATGTCCGTGATGACGGTGCTGGGGGGATACGGCGCGGTTGCCATAGCGGCGGATGTCCAGCCGATGCAAATCAAACACGCGAAAGAGCACGCCCAGCCTAGCGATGCAGTTCCTATGATGGTGCGCAAGAGAAACCCTCCTCTTACATGAATGCTTCGGTCGCCGGCGAAGCGACGGAGTTGAGTTTGGGCATTGACAGTTGAGGGCTGGAACGACGGTGCGATGTCGTTCCGTGTCCGGGAGACAACCCGTGGAAGTTGCACCCCTCACCCGTTTGATGCCCAGTCAAGATGCTCAGATGATGTTTTGCCGTCAGCCCGCCCGGCGGAAGATCAGCAATGTGGGGGCGCCAAAACCGGTGCGCATGATACGAGGATCCTTTCTCAGTGACAACGGCCCATTTATTGAGATCGGTATTTTCGAGGTCGATGTTGAAGTCTGCAGCCCCCGGAAATCTGCGGTCTCCGCTAGATAGTGGATTGGTCATATAGCGATCACTGCGCCAATCCGCGCGGCTGAGTCGGACCCCGAGAAGCGACGCAACCGAGCCAATCGGATGGGGTGACGCTCCGGATGGGCTGTGCTGGTGCACTTCTTTGACGGGCCGATCACGAAAGCGCCGCACGGTGATCGCGCTTCGCAGTTCGACCGCCGGTCGATTTCCGCGAACGGCGCTCCTTGGCCTTCCCGACGCACGGGGATCGCTTCGCACAGACCGACCATGATGACAGGGAGTTAGATCATTCGGCACCGGGAGCACCGGGACGGACGGGCTCGCGATCCCCGATGAAATAGAAAGCCGCGCCGACGAGACTCAGCGGGATGAGCAATACGCGCATGAGCAGCATCGCCGCGAGCCCGGTCTCGCCACCGAGGCCGAACCGCCCCATCACGTAGATGAATGACCCCTCGACGAGCCCCAGTCCCCCGAGGGTGATCGGCAGGAGCCCGATCACCTCGACCGTGACCATGGCCACCGTAAGCTCAAGGAAGTTGGTGGTCGCCCCCAGGGCATAGAGAATGAGCCACACTCCGAGGAGCTTGTTCAGATGGAAGGCGAAGGAGATCAGCGCCACCAGCCCGTTCTCGCGGGGGTGCCGGCGGAAGTCGCCCGCCCGTTCGTAGAGCGTCGTCAGCATGCTGCCGATCTTGGCAGGCACCAGCTTCCACTTCGCGAAGCGGTGGACGAGCTTGTATCGAACGAGAAACCAGGCGCCGATCCCACCCACGACGAAACCGATCGTCACCACAATGATGACCGCCCGGGCGACGACGTGTGCGTCACGAGCGTAGACGATGATCGCGGCGATGTACCCGAGCAGCACCAGCGCGAGGAGTCCGGTCGCGCGCTCGGCGAAGATGGCGACAACCGCGCACGCGCGACCGCGCTCGTTGTTCCAGGTCTTGTAGATACGATAGCCATCGCCACCGATGCTCGACGGAAGAAAGTGCGTGAGAAAGAGCGCGGCCGTGTACCACCTGACGAGTCGTCCGAGACCGTAGCGAAGATCTTGTCCCGCGAGAAGCAACCGCCACTTCACCGCGCTGATCGTGAGTCCTCCGAAACGCATCACGAGGACGAGCCCGATGATCCAGAGGTTCGATTGCCGCAGCACGCTCCAGAATCGCGGCCAGTCCACGTAGCGGACGATGAGGACACACAGACCGACCGTGATGACGAGCTTCAAGGCAAAGAGCAGCGGCTTTCGGATGCCAGATGACGCGCGCTCGTCACCCATCAGGATTGCGCCAGAACGCTCGCGAGGTGGTCCGCCAGACGAAGGGAAAACGCGGAGATGGTGAGCACGGGCTGCACGGCCGCCCCCGTAACGAAAACCTCGGAACCGCAGAGATAGAGGTTCGGCGATTCGTGGAGCCGCAGGTTTCGGTCGACCACACTCGTCGCCGCGCTCTCCCCCATCCGACAAGAACCGAGATGATGGCGCGACCACGTTTGCTCGATCTCCTCGATATCCATCGCTCCGGCCCTGTTGAGCGTCGCGCGCATCAGCTCTCCCGCCCGGTCGATCAGACGCCGGTCGTCGTCGGAGAAGTTCATGGCGAGGTGAGCGATCGGATCACCGAACGGATCGGTACCCGTCTCCGACAGCGTGACACGATTGTCGTCGACGGGCTTCATCTCGAAGGTCGGGCTCATGTAGAGCGTTGGATAGACCAACCGGGAGAGAATCTTGAACGCGTGCTTCGGGACGTCGAGCAGGCGATAGCGCAGCAGATGATTCGGGAAGACGAGCGACTGGATCGTCACGACGTGAATGGCGCCCAGACCCTCCGGTCGAAACGTCTCGTAGAATTGGTGCGTGCGGCCGATGCTGTGCGCGATCGACATCGTCGCGCGATTGTGCCGGATTCTCGCGTAGAAGTTCGTGGACGGGTGCTCGTTGAACCCGCGACCCACCCGGTCGTGCGCGTTGCCGATCCCGTTGGGAAACTGCTCGGACCGGGACAGGAGTAGGAGCCTGGGCGTCTGCATCCCGCCGCAACAGACGACGTAAAGTCGCGCCCGCGCCTCCTTCTGATCACCGTCAAGCGTCTTCGCCAGCACACCACCGATCCGGCCGTCGCCGTTCGGCTGGAGCCGCGTGACGTTGACCCCCGAAACCAGCGTCCCGTTCGGGCTCGCGAGAAAGCGCGGCAGGATCTCCTTCTGGACGCGGAAGAACCGAAACGCATGGGCCGGCGTGGCGGTGGGCGAATCATCCAGCGTTACCCCGACCTGTTTCATCAACCGTTTGAGCGCGCTGATGTCGGGCTTCGGCGGGAGCGGGAGATCCTGCTTGCGCGGCGGCGCGAACTCCGAGAGCTTGCCGCCTCGAACCCGCAGGATCTTCTCGGCCCCGTAGTAGTAAGGCTCGAGCTCGTCGAACGTGACCGGCCATGGGTTCTCGCTCGGCGTGTACGGATGTTGCCCGAAGTCCGTCGGTTGGAACCGTTCGCATCGACCGGTCCACCAGTTGGAATTCCCGCCGACGACGCGTGACACCGTGCGCGTGAGCGGATAGTTCGAGTCGCCGCTCACTTCATAGCGCGCGAGCTCCTTCAGCCGCGGATCCACCATCCAGTCGAAACGCGAGTTGCCCGATTCGAGCAACAGTGTGCGCACCCCCCGCTCCGCGAGGGTCGTCGCGATGATGGTGCCGGCCGGTCCGGATCCGATCACGCAGACATCATAGGGATCGGCCGCATCGAGCGCGTCGAGATTGCGTACGAGATTGCGCTTCACGCCGTTCGCTCCGGGTTGTCTGTCGATTCACCAAGGACCAGGCTGATATCACTCGAAACCCACGGGATCGTCAACGTCGAACTCCCTGCCCCAGCATCTCGTCGAAAACAGTCTCGTATTGAGCCGCACATACCTCGACGACGTAGCGCCCGGAATCCTCATTCGCGATTCGACCCATTTCCGCCCGGCGTGTGGCGTCGCGCACGAGGCCTTCCAGCTTCTCGACGAACGCCTCATCGTCGCCCAGCGGGATGAGGAAACCGGATTTCCCGTCTTCTACGATATCGACCTGTCCGCCGTGATCGTAAGTGATGATGGGAAGACCACAGAACATCCCCTCGATGAACATGAGCCCGAATCCTTCGTGCTGCGTCGTCGACACGAACATGTCGGCCGCCAGCATGAGCTGGACCTTTCGCTCCTCACTGACGAAACCGGTCAGGATCACGCGGTCGGCGACGCCGTGCCGGGCCGCGGCGTCCGCGATCCGCTCCTGTTCGGGCCCCGCGCCCACGATGACGAGCCGTGCGCGACGGTCATCGATCCGAGCGAATAGCTCCACCAGCTCGTGATTGGCTTTGCGCTTCACGAGCCGCCCGACCGTGATCAGGACGATCTGATCGTCCGAGAGACCGAGCTCGCTCCGCGCGACCGGTCCGAAGGCGGGGCGCTTGAGCCCATGCGGGATGATGTCGATGTCGCCGGTTATCCCGTAGTAACGCCGAGCGTTGTCCCGCGTGTTCCGGGACTGCGCCACGATCCGATCGACGTGCCGCAGCACCCATCGGACCGTATGGCGGAGCCCCGGTATCCGATGCGGTGAAAGCGCTTTGGACGGATCGAAGATGTCACCGCCGTGGATGCACAACGCGTGCGGCAGTCCGTTTCGACGGGCGAGCTTCACGGCGGACGGGCCGGTCGGCACCGCGAAATGCGTGTTGATGAGGTCCGGTTTCATCGTGTCGATGAGCGCCTGGCCGCTGCGAAGACTTGCCAGATAGTAGGTGAGCATCGACGGAAGGCTCGCGGTGCTGAGGGAATGTCGACCGACGACTTTCACACGGTGGACATCGACACCGCCCACCGTTTCACGCTCGGCCAGATCCTTGTGCCCGGATGTGACCACGGCGACGTCGTGGCGCTTCGCCAACTCCTCCGCGATATGCCGGTGCACGACGCCACCGCCTCCACCCAGCGGTGGATACTCGTAGTCGAACATCAAGATTTTCATGGCCGGTCGACTCTACCGTTACGTTTTGTCGATGACAACCGCGCTCTACGCCCCGCCTGGCGCCTTGACAGTCCGCCGAAAAAGTCAAAGAATGCCCTGACCCAATGCCGTGTGCGCGAAGGAGATGGGCATGGCGTGGTCTCGAAGCGACTGTGGACCGGCGCGACTGAGATCGTGCGGGTCGCGGTCATCGTCGTGTTCCGCGCGCATTCCTCGATAGTCTCGATGTCGGCGGAGACAGAGCGCAACTGAACGTCGTACCGGTTGCAGTCGATGCGACGCGCTCCCGCAGCCTCGACGGCTCCTGTTACGGCCGGCCAAGGTCCGGCGGCGACGCAGCCATGGCGGAAGGACCCGAGTGATGCTGACCGCGCTCCTCGTAGCCTGGATGTCGGGCGTCATTCTGGCGCTCGGGATCCTGGGGATGAACCGCCTTCCGCTGCTGGCGTGGGACAGCCCGAAGCTGCTCCTCGGTTGCCTCATCGGCGTCGGCATTCCGATGGCCGTCGCCGTGCTCATCCTCACGACCATCCTGGCGCGGACGCACCGACTGCGATGGGCGCGCCGCCTCGGCGGTGTCGCGTCGGTCCCGGCGTGGCTCGCGGCCGGGACGCTCGCGGCGCTCATCCTGATCAGCCTGATCGGTGGCCCCGGCCATAAAAGCCTCCTGCTACGGCACATCCCCGTCCTTCTCTTCCTCGTCGTGCTCGCGTGGCTCAATCGCAAGGGAAACACACGCGCCGTGCCTCGGCTCGCGCTCGGAGCCGTCGCGACACTGCTGACGATCGTCGTCGGGCTCGCGACGGGGGTTCCGTTCAGGCCGCCGACGCCGATCGAGCCGCCGACCGCCGGACCGGCCGTTCATGACGGGCCGATCGTGCTGCTGGGGATCGACGGGCTTTGCTGGGAAACGCTTCAGCGCTGGGAACGCGCCGGTGGATCTCCGGACTATGAAACGCTGCGCGACGAGTGCGTCACAATGCCGCTCGCCAGCATGATCCCGACCCGCTCTCCGCAGATCTGGACGAGCGTCGCGACGGGGTGCCGGCCGCGCGACCATCGGGCGATTCGCTTCACCTCGAGCCGTGTCGTCGGCCTCGAGAGGCCGCTGCAACGATTCCCCCGCTTCTCGGGGGCGTTCGTGTGGCTCCGGCTCGCCAAGCGGCTCGGCGTGGTCAGAACCATTCCCATCTCGAGCCTGGACGTGAGGCGCCCTCCATTCTGGGAGATCCTGGGCAACGACACGGACCGGGACATCGACGTCGTGGGTTGGTGGTGCTCCTGGCCCGCGCTGCCGATGAACGGCCGTCTCGTGAGCGATCGCTTCTTCTTCTGGCGGGACACCGCGCGACAGAGCGGCATGGTGGCCGGCATCGCAAACGTGACCTTCCCGCCGGAGCTGGACATGGACCTGGCGGAGCTTCGCCGTCCCCCCCATGTCATGCCGGCCGACACGCTCATGCACTTCATGAATGTCCCGGTGGACGAAGCCGAGACGATTCTCAAGGACCCGAATCGGACCTATCGCTACCGCGACATCCGAAGCGAGCTACCGATGGCATGGGCCATGGACGAGACGTATTTCGCTGTGGGCAAGGAGTTTCTCCGGACGGCGGGCCCGAACACCGTCACCGCGATCTACCTTCGCGGGGTGGACATCGTGAGCCATCCGGCGATGCAGTTCTCCAACTTCTACTCGGAGCCGTCGGTCACCGACGCGGATCGGGAGCGCTACGGCGAGGTCATCTCGCGATACTACACCTACGCATTCCACCTCGCCCGGCGGCTCATCGACGCCGCCGGTGACGACGCGATCGTATTGTTGATCTCCGACCATGGTTTCGAGCGCATCCGCGACGATCTCTACGGTCACAACGCCGCACCGGCCGGTGTGATGATGGCCCGGTTGCCCGCGGAGTACGCGCCCGAGCGACCGGCCGAGGCCGGCATCTACGACATCATGCCCACGCTGCTGTGGCTCTGCGGCTACCCTCCCGCCGACGACATGCCCGGCGGCCCGCTCACGTCCCTTTTCCGGCCGATCGGCGGTGACGAACCGCCCGTCGTCGATTCCCAGATCCCGACTTATGGCAAGCGGAAGGCGGACCTCCCGCCCGGCATCGATTTGGCCGGGGAAGGCGACAAAGAAATGATCGAACTCCTCCGAAACCTCGGATATATCCGATAAGTAAGAGGGATGATCATGTCGGTCACGCAAACCAGCTCGGTACCGTGGTATCGAAGACTCCCGCGATCTCGGCGGTCACGGATCGTGATCGTGCTGCTGGTTGGTCTGGTGGTGCTCTTCGCGCTCCGCCGGCCGATCATGGGAAGCATCGGGTGCTGGCTGGTTGTCACGGAAGATCCCGCTCCGAGTGACGTCATCGTCGTCTTGGGTGGCGAGTCGGGGCATCGGATTCTCAAAGCCATCGAGCTGTACAAGAACGGCTACGCGCCGCGCATCGCGATCACGGGGCCCGCGGCGGAGTTCGAGGAATTCGAGCCCGCGCCCTACAAGCGGTGGCTCGACCTGCTCGAGAGACGAGGCGTGCCCCGGGACTCCATCGACTTCGTCGCGCCGTCGTTCAGCACGTATGACGACGCAATGCTCTGTCGGGAGTATTTCGAGGAAAACGGATTCCGTTCCGCGCTCGTGGTCACCGATCCCTATCACACGCGGCGTGCGGACTGGGTATTCGATCGCATGAACGCGGATCGCGAGTGGGATCTGCGAACGATCGCGTGCGACCAGCAGTGGTTCGCGCCGAGATACTGGTGGCGTGATGAAAGGCAATTCCTCTGGGTCATGACGGAGTACATGAAGCTCAGCTACTACGTCTTCTCGTACGGCCTCAGCGGGCCGCTGGATGACCGGCCGTCACGCGCCCATCGTCGGGCGCGCGAAACGGCGAGGGGAGGCTAGCGGATGCAACCCGTGACCCGACCGGGCGCGCTCATCCTCGGACTCACCGCGAACGGCGTGGGAGCACTCCACAGCCTGAACCAGCTCAGGCAGGCGCCCGACCCGCTCATCGGAATCGAGAGCGGCGCGGCCATCGGGTTCGCGTCGCGCGTGGGCCACAAACGCCGCTGCCCACCCACCTATGAAGCGGACGGCAAGCCGCTGTGCGAGTTTGTCCTCTCGCTCGCCGCCGAGTTCGATCGCCGGCTCGTTGTCATCCCGTGCAGCGACGACTACGTGCAGTTCGTGTCGAACCATCGCGACGCGCTCTCGGAGCGCTGCCTCTTCCTTCTTCCGGAGAAGGAGATGGTCGACATCCTTCTCGACAAGGCGAAGTTCGATCGGCTCGCGCGCGAGCTCGACATCCCGGCGCCCGCCTTCGCGGTCGTCGACGCGGGCCCCTCGCCGGCGCTCCCGGAAGAAATGCGCTACCCCCTCGTCGCCAAGCCACTGAACACGTTCAAAGACAACCCGCTGCGCAAGAAGATCAAGGTCGAGGAGTTCGCTTCGCCGGAAGAGTGGGACGAGTTCTTCGCGCCGTGGGAAGGTTCGGGTGCGTCCGTCGCGGTGCAGGAAAAGATCATCGGGGACGACACCGACGTCTATGTCTACGGGGCGCTCTGGGGTCCGGACGCCAAACCGGTCTCCCGCTTCACGGGCCGAAAGATCCGGCAGTTTCCCAAAACCTACGGGTCGACCGCCGTCGCCACGTGCCGGCTTGAGCCCGAGGTCGTGGAGAAGAGCGAGGCGATCCTCCGATCGATCAAATACCGAGGCCTCTGCGACGTGGAGTTCAAACGGGAGCGGCGCGACGACAAGCTCCGTGTCATCGAGATCAACCCCAGGCAAGGACTCTGGCATCGGATGGGTCGGCTCGCGGGAATCGACATCGTCCAGGACACCTATCGCCTGCTGGCCGGGGAATCGGTCGCGCCGATCCGGCAGCGTCCGGGCAATGCCGGCCGGTGGTGCTACTTCGCGCGCGATATTCAAAGACTCAAACAAGACATCAAGCGGACCGGTTTGTCATCGATTCCCGCGTGGCTCGGCACCTACGTCACTCTACCCCGAGACGCGGTATTTTCTTGGAACGACCCCTGGCCATGGGCGAGCGAACTCTGGCATCTTCTCACGCGACGATGGACACATAAGCGGCGGAGATAGAAATCATGCGCGTTCTTGTCATCGAGTACAACCAAGCGTCACTCGCGATCATCCGTAGCCTCGGGCGGGCCGGCTTCGAACCGGACCTCCTCGCCCGCTGGGGAACGAAACCGCCGCCGAAATCGAAGTACTGCCGCAAGATGATCCGCACGGAGAACTGGGACGACACCCCGGAAAACGTGGAACGGTGGAAGAAGGTCTTCGAGGAAGGCGGCTACGGCTGCGCGTTCTGCTGCGGCGACCGCTCCGCCCAGATTCTCTCGCGGTACCGCGACACGTTCGGTCCGGTACTCGACATCAACGGGTTCTTCCCAACGACCGAATCGTTCGAGACCGCGATCAGTAAGGCCGGAATCACGCGCCGCTCGGAGGCGGCCGGGATCGCGATCCCGGAAACGCTCTACGATCCGACGGACGACGAGGTGCGGGCGTTCGCCGAAGCTCGCCCTGAGGGCGTCGTGATCAAGCGCGACGACAGCTTCGCGTCGAAAGGCGTGCGGATGACCGATACGCCGGACGAGGCGTTGGCCGCGCTCGACGAGATGCGAACGATCGGTCCCAAGACCACGATCCTCGCGCAGCAGAAGGTGCGCGGCGCCGGCTATCTATTTCACGCGCTCTACTGGAACGGCCAACCGATGAACGTGTGCCTTCACCGAAAGACGCACGAGTATCCCGTCGACGGCGGCGTGAGCGCCCGCGCCGTGACCGAGTACCATGCGGAGCCCATCGATGGCGGGCTACGGCTGTTGACGTCACTCGATTGGCACGGGCTCGTGAAGTTCGACTACATGCACTCCGTCGACGACGGTCGCTGGTACATCATCGAGGCCGATCCTCGTGTCTCGGCATCGATCGAGATGACCCGGGTGGCCGCGATGAATCACGTCGTGGCGCTGGCGCGCCTCGTTTCCGGCGAATCCGTCGAGGCCGATCTGGATTTCCGAAAGGGGATCGTCTACCGCTGGCTCCTCCCCCGAGACGTGCTGGCCACCGCCACGCACCGCGAGTGGGGGCAGTTCATCCTGGACTTCTTCCGGCCGAACGTTCGTAGCGACATCGATCTCATCGACATCAAGCCGACGCTCAAGCGGATCCGCGGGACGCTGAGCGCGCTCAAAGCCTTCTACGCGGATGAGCGCTCCCGGAAAGCCGCCAAACGGAGATCCGCCTGATATGAAGATCATCGAGGCCACCGCCACCGACCGGGGGCGGTGGGACGCGTTCGTCGACAAGCAAAACGCCAGCTTCTTCCACTACTTCGACTGGAAGCGGATCTACGAAGCGCGCGGCGATCTCTACATCCCGCTCATCCTCGAGAGTGACGGCGGCGAGATCCTCGGAATCTTTCCTTTCGTGCGCCGGCCGATGAAACTTCACGTGCTGCTTCTCTCGCTGCCGGAGGGCGCATCGGGAGGCTGCGTGCTTAAACGCGGCATGAGCGAAGCCGACGCTGACCACGCGACCAACATGTTTCTGGACTACATCGATGCCCATCACGCGAACGCGTGCTCGATGTTCATCCTCCGAGAAAGCCTCTCACCATCGGCCGATCCGGAGACGCCGCCGACGCCGCTACTCACGCGCCGCGGCTTTCGGATGAAGTACAACGCTGAGAGCGGGCTTCCATGCACGTTCTTCCTGCCGATGGAGAGTCCGTTCGAAGAGAAGGTCGAGCGCGGTCTCTGGTCGCACAATCTACGCAAGCTCTTAAACCGCGCACGCCGCTCGGGCGCATCGGTCGAACCCGACCCGGAGTTTCGCTACTTCGACGACTTCATGCGCATGCTGGAGTCGACGTTCGACAAGCACGGGGGCCGAACGCCGACCGCGCAGGCCATGGCGGCACGTCTGGAGGTCTTCCGGGAAAAGACGAAGCTCTTCGTTCTGAAGGTTGACGACACACCCGCGGGCGCGATCCTTTGCCACTATTCCCCGACGACCTGCTACCTCTCGAAGATGCCGTCGTCGCCTGACGGGCAGCGCGATCACCGGACGAAGCTTCTCTATCACGCGGCGCTCCAGGACGCGTGCGAGAACGGATACCGATTTGCGGAGTTCGGTACGACCTCGATCCCGTCTCTCGCGTACTGGAAAGAACGGTTCAAGGCGACACGTGTGCCGATGCGTCAGTACGAGCGTGAATGCTCTACGGTTCGCGTCGCGATCGCGAAGGCGCCCTGGATCGCCCGGCGGCTCAAGAAAGAGGTATCGCGCGTGACGGAACGGCTGAAGAAGTAGTCGCTCTCGCTCCGCCGCTCTGCTCCCGCGTCCGCGCCCGCGCGCCTATCTTCGGAAGCGGCCCTTGAGCGCACCCCACCCCGTTCGCTCAATCGGCACCGACGTGTCGACGAGCCCCACGTACTCTTCATCGATCGCGTCGCGCGGCATGGCACCGCACTCGGCAAGCACCGCGGCGAGCGCGGCGGCGGCCGCCATCTCGGTGACGGGCGGTGCGGGCCAGCGAGTCTCCGCCGTCGCGTCGATCTGAGTTTCCGTTGGGATGATGTTCCCCTCCAGATAGACCTCGGTGCTCGACGTCAGGACGATCGCGAGACTCTCGTCGCTCCGTTCACCCGGCGCGTAGACGTTCTTGACGAGATTGCCCATCGCGTAGTGGCGAAAGCGGGTCCCGTAGCCGGGGTCGCCTCCCCAATCGTCAACGGGCGGGTCCCAATCGGCGACGACGTTGTTCACGAGATCGACGACGCCACAGTCGTGAATCTGCGGGTTTCGTTCGTCGCCGAGGACCAGCAGGTTGTGGTGGATCGATATCCGCTCGCACACGCACTCAGGGCACTCGCCCTGGTAGTGCCGATAGACGTACATGTTCTTGTGGTTGTCGGCCAGCAGGCACCACTGCACGGTGATGTCGCGCGCATCCTCGATGATGTCGATGTTCCCGTCGCCCGCCCGCCGGAACGAGCAGTGATCGATGACGATGTCATGGGCGCCCCGCCCGATCTGGAGATTGTCGTGTCCGCCGTCGAAGCGGAGATGGTGCAGGACGAAGTCGTGTGCCGTGTCGGGAGCGGTTGAAACCAGCCGGATCAGATCGAACGCACCGGGCACCGGCGGGCTGATCGTGATCCCGGGGTCGGGAGCGGTCGAGCCGTCGATCGTGACGTGATGATTGGTCAAGCGGATGGGCGACTCGAGGACGATCGTCCCACTGACGGCGAACCGTATGTCCCGATTGGACTCCGAAAGGGCGTCCCGGAGTGTGCCGGGACCGTCGTCCGCGAGGCTGTCGACCACATAGACTGTTCCGCCCGCCCCGCCCTCGGTGTCGGCGCCGAACCCCTCCAGCGGCCGCCCCCCCAGCGGATCGGCGAACGGGGCGCTGACCCCAACCACAAGCCACGCAAGCAGTAACGCGCTACAGGATTTTTCCCGCACTTCCGATAACTCCTATTGATGGCGCCGGTTCACGCCGGCGATGACCGTGCCGAAACGGGATCCGATCTCCTATCCGAGTATAGACCACAAGGACATCCAGGGCCTGACAATGACGCTTTCGACACGAGCCACAGCATCCGCCGCCGAGATCAACGGACAGTTTCACACGCAGGTCGAATGCTGGGAGCGGCTCACATCGCTTCGCCATCCCGGATTCTTCCACTCGTTCGAGTGGATGCGACTCTGGATGAAGCACTTCGCCCAGGACCGCGACGTCCGGCTCCACACGGTCGGTGACGGGCAAGCCGTCCGGCTGATCGCGCCGCTCCGCACGCGAGCCGTCCGACAGGGCCCGACCTCCGTTCGTATCACGGAGACCATCGGCACCCGGCATTTGCCGAACAACGATCTCATCTACGATCCGGACGGGCTATCCGGCTGGATCGATGCCCTCATGCAGCATCTCGCGAGCGAATGCCGGACGGACATCCTCCGCATCACGGCGCTTCCCGAAGAGTCACCGTTGACCGATCTTCTCCGGGATCGATCGAACGGCCTGAAGAAGGCGGTGGAGGTCGAGAACGACGCGTGCAGAAACCGCCACGTGATGCTCGACGCGGACTTCGAAGCGTACTACGCGTCCCGACCGAAGAACCTGCGGCGCGATCAGCGCCAGGGACTCAAGCGGCTGGCGAAGGAAGGGAGTGTCTCGACGCGCTTCTACCGCTCGATCGCCGAGTCGCCTACCGCTCTTGACGACTACTTCGAACTCTACTCGCGGAGCTGGCAGCAGTCCGAGCACTGGAAGGACTTCTTCAGCGAGGCGATCGCGCTACTCTCTTCGCTGGAAAAGCTGCGGCTTCTCTTCCTGGATCTGGATGGACGCGCCGTCGCCGGGCAGCTCGCGCTGGTCGACAACGGCACGCTCTACGTGCTCAAGAACTTCTACGACGAGAGCTACAAGAGGTTCTCCCCCGGCACGATCCTCGGCTTCGACATGTTCGCCCGGACGATGCGGAACGACCAGGTCGGTTCCATCGACTACATGAAGGGCGACCAGCCGTACAAGGCGAGATGGGCCGAGAGCGTTCGCGTTCGCAGCGATTGGGCGATCCCGCTCACCTTTCGTGGATCGCTCGCGCTCAACATCAAGAACCTCGTCTCGGGGAACTCCGGCAACGGATCGAAGAACGGGGACGAGTGATTGCACCGGCCGTGCTTTGGCCATAGTGTGACACGTCTCGTACGATCATCACCGCTTCCGGAGTGACACGTTCATGAGGCTCGCGCAAACGGCCACGTGGCTCGCGATCGGCCGGAGTATCAACGCCGCGTCGTCACTCATCCTGCCGATCGTCCTCGTTCGGATTCTCACTCAGGACGACTTCGGGTTCTTCAAGCAGGTCACTCTGGCGGCCACGCTGCTCGTGCCGTTCCTGCCGCTGGGTCTCGACCGGAGCGTGACGTATTTCGTTCCGCGAAAGGGCAGTCGGCCCGCGGAAGAGATCTCGACCGCCATCCTAGCCGCGCTGGTGCCGTCCGCGCTGGTTACCGCGGCGGCGCTCCTGTTTCCGTCCACGTTCGCGACGCTGTTCGGTTGCTCCGGGGCTCTCTACATTGTCGGCGCGACCGTCGCCTCGGCGGTGTCGACGGTCTTCTTCGAGCTCGCCAACCGATCGTTGATCGCCGTCGGCGCCGCTCGGACCGCCGCGCTTCTACCCGCCGCGGTCGGCGTGCCGCGGGCGATCGGGCTGGTCGCAGTCGCGCTCGTGGCCCGGTCGCTGTCGGCAATCTGCCTCGCGATCATCGGCTTCGCGCTGCTCTACGTCGTGGTGGGTATGTTCGCGCTCGTCCGGCGTGGCTACCTTCGCCCGGCGCTCGATCTGAAAGTCTTGGCCCGACAGTTACGCTACGGCGGAATGCTGGCGGTGATCACCGTCGTTCAGATCTGGTCCGTTCGCATCGATCGGTTTCTCGTATCCGTCGGACTCAGCCCCGCGCTGTTCGCGATCTACTCCGTCGGAAAGACACAGATCCCGTTCGTCAGGATCATTCCGGGCTCGCTCGGGTCGGCGACCGCGCCGCGCTACTCGAAGCTCGAATCGGAAGGCCGTCACCAGGACATGGCGGTCCTCTGGCGAAAGAGCGCCGAAGCACTGCTCCCGCTCTACTTCCTCATCGTCACGTTCCTCGCGGCCACCGCGCACTGGACGGTCCCAATCGTCTTCACGGCCGACTACGCGGATGCCATCCCCATCTTTCGCGTCTTCGTGGTGACATACATCTTTCACGCGCTCGTCGGTATCGAACCGATTCTCCGAGCGCTCGCGGCCCTTCGCTTTCTTTTCATCACCGTGATGATCTCGTTGCCGGTTCGAATCGGACTCGGACTGGCGGCGCTCGAGATGGGCTCACTCTGGTTTCTGGCCGGCACGCAGATCATCGTCAACACCGTTCTGTTTGCCATTCGTCTCCTCTACATTCGCCGCCGCCTGGACGTGACGTGGTCGACGCTGGTGCCGCACCACGGGCTGATCCTCCCGGCGCTGGCCTCCGCGGTCGGGTTGCTCATGACCTGGGGGATCCACGCGTGGCGCGGGGAAGAACCGATAACGGCGCTCATCGTGTCGGGCGTGGGATGGTGCGTGCTGACGGTCGTGGTTCTCTGGCGTCAGGGCCTCTGGAGACAGATCCTCTCGAGAAAGCGGGAAAGCCGATCGGCCTGATGCGTTCGATCGTAGAACGCCAATCGGTCTCGCGGCGGACCCGGAAGCTCATCCCCACGGTTCCACGCTTCGTAGAGCAGTTCCAGCTGCCGCGCGATCTCTTCCTCGTCATTAGGATGGGCGATCCAGCAGCCGCCGACCCGGCGGGCGAGTCTCGTCGTCGTGCCGTCCGGGCAGAGCAACAGGACCGGCCGCCCCACGGCGAGCACTTCGTAGAACTTGCCCGGCGTGTGACGGTTGGGTCCGCCCAGATCCCCCTCGAGCACGAGGTTCGCGCCGGCGTCCCGAAGGTGTCGCAGAACTTCGGCGTGGGGCGCGTAGCCGTGAAGCTCCACGACGCGGGATAGGCGACTCCCGGGCGCAATGACCGACCTGACGCCGGCAACACTACCGAAGAACCGCACACGAAATCGATCGCCGTCGATCGTACCGGCTTCGAGCAGACCATCAATGGCGCGAAAGAGGGCGCGCGGATCTCGCCACGCGAAGAGCCCTCCCGCATAGGTCAACGTGAAGCGGTCGGTGGCCGGCTCGGCTTCGGGCTCGGCGGGCGGCGGGATGTCGTCCGGGTCGTAACCGTTCGGAACCCAAAAGCGGTCGCGGCCCCGCATCGCGGCGCGGTGGGCGGTGACGATCGCCGCGGCATGGGAAAGCACGCCGCGCTCCAGACGCGACGCGATCCGGCGGCGGATTCCGGAGAGCCCGAGCGCCGCGGGAACGGTGTCGGGTGGAAAGTCCGGATAGAGCCGATGCGTCCACGGATCGCGATAGTCGAGGACGAGTGGGATGCCGAGGCGGCGGCTCAAGAACTTCGCGACTAGCATCGGGCTCCACGGCGGGCCCGAGACGAGAATGACGTCCGGACGAAAACGGCGGGCGAGACGAAGACCGGCGAACGCGGCGAACGGAAACCAGCCCGCCTGAGGATCGGGAAGGCTAAGCGCGTCGAGCCCGATCATGATGACGTGGAGGAAGCGATCGAGGATGCGCCACACGCCGCCTGAGGGAATGCGCCGTCGGAGTCGCGCGACCAGGAGCCATGGGCTCGGGTCGGGCACGTGCACGCACGGCACGCCGGAGGAGATCTCGTCAACTAAGCCGTCGTCCGTCCGCCAGATCCCCGCGGTCGGCCCCGCGAGCACGGCCACGGGCACACCGCGTCTTCCCCAGAGCTTGGCGAACTTCGCGGAGCGCTGGACACCTCCCCCGCCCTGCGGGGGGAAACGGTATGCGATGAGCATGATACGTGGGGCCATCCGACGCATCGTGGCCCCTTTGCTCGGATGACGCAAGTACCCGAGCCATCGAGATGCGCCTTGACGGCGCCGGAGCGCATGATGACACTGGCCGCCATGCGTAAGAAACGACTCGAACGACTTCGGATCGGATTCGTGCTCGGCGAGCTCGGGATCGGCGGCGCCGAGCGGCAGCTCCTGAAGAAAATCGCCATACTGCAAGACCAAGGCGTGGACTGCTTCGTGGTCACGCTTTCGAGCGGCGGCGATCTGACTCAGGCCTTCGCCGCGGAGAAGATCCGGCTTCACGAGATCCCTCGCGGGCACTCGCTCGAGGTCAGCCGGATGTGGAATCTCATCGGCATCCTGCTCCGCGAGCGACCCACCATCGTTCACGGGGAACTGTACGACGCGGGCGCCTACGCGCGTATCGCCTCGATGATGGCGGGCGTTCCGATTCGGATCCAGGCGATCCGGTCGACCTACCCGCGCCTCAATCCGAAGTACCGCCTTGCGGAGGAGATTCTCAAGTGGTTCACCGACGCCTACATCGTGAACGCCGCCGCGATCAAGCGACGCACGATAGAGCTCCATCGTGTGAATTCGAAAAAGGTGCACGTCGTCTACAACCTCTACGACGCCACCGAAGCGCCGCGCTGCACACCGGATGAGATGCGCCGCGAGCTGGGGCTCGTGCCCGGCCGCAAAGTCATCGGTCTCCTCGGCTCGTTCTCCCCCGAGAAGAACCACGAGCTGTTCTTGCGGTTCGCCCGCGCGCTTATCGATCGCGGAACGGACGCGGAGTTCATGCTCATCGGGGACGGCAAGCTCAGGCCGAAGATCGAGGCGCAGATTGCGCAGCTCGACCTCGGGTCGCGCGTGCGTCTCCTCGGACTTCGGAGGGACGTGCCCGATCTGCTTCAGGTCCTCGACATCTCGGTGAACTGCTCGTTTCGCGAAGGGCTCAACAACGCCATCCTGGAATCGCTGGCACTGGGCATCCCCGTTCTGGGGAGCCACGTCGGCGGCACACCCGAGCTGGTCGAGACGGGGGTGAACGGCGAGACGTTCGAGTCGGACTCGCTCGACGACATGATCGCCAAGGCAGAGATGATGATCCCGCGGATCGAGGAGTACCGCGCCCGGATCCGCGAGAACCGCGGAGACTTTCTGCAACGGTTTCAGGCGGACGAGGTCACCCGCCAGACCCTGGACATCTACCTTAAGTGCTTGTCAAATCGAGGGTTCGAGCTGGAGAGCCCACCCCACGCCCACTGACCGGCAGAGCCACGGCAGCTTCGCTTCATGCTCCCCTCTTCTGTCTTGCCCCTGTCCCTGGAGGCCACGAATTTATCCGATAACAAAGACAGCGTACAGTGATCACACTGAAACCAACGATCCTCACACCATGACAGGCCGACCGGAGTAGTGAGCAAAATGTATCCGATCGCAGAACTCCTCGGCATCGCGGGAGCAATCCTCGGTCTGGTTTGCACCTTCGCCATCTGGCGAAAGGTGCGCTACGAGAGACAGCATCTCGAAAGCTCTGACCTTGCCGGGAAGCGGCTAGTCAAGCCCGCTGGATTTGAGGATCTCAAGAATGCCCTGGACGCCACCGAAGATCGATGGCGACGGTGAAATCCTGCCTAGAGGTGTGTCAGGTTGGAGAGTTCCTCCAACCTGATGCATCATCCAAAGCTGGCTGTTGCCAGCCACATCGCCCGCTCCATGCTGTACAAGTGTATGTGACACAATGAATTAGTAGCATTCGCTTGCGTGGTAGGGCCTGTCCTCAAGCGGAATCTCCATGTAGTTGCTGATGCCATCCATTTCCACGACTAGTTGCGGTCTGGATCCTGCGACAGATACCATCCACTATCGATAGGCTGGCGGCGCGCCGATAAGACTATCGTGCTACAGCGCCTACATCATTCCGCACTGATCCACTAAGGCCATGCATAGGAGCAATCAAGTGCTATCGCGCACGATCATCATCAGTCTCAGCATCGCAGTCCTCGTCGCCGTCGCGGCGGGACCGGGCTTCGGGTTGACCGTTCGTTCGAGTCACCCGCGCATGTTCGTGTTGCCCGAAGACCTTCCGAAGGTCCGCGCGCGGTGCGCGATCCCCGACGGCAACAACCAAGCGCAATACCCGAACGAGTGGAGCACGCATCTCGACCTCTACGAGCAGCTCACCGGGATGGTGGACGACTACCCATCGACGATTCCGGTCTGGGACACGGCCGCCAACGGCACCAAGATGGCGAACCTTGCGACGATGTACCTTCTGAACTCGCATCGCTCTCAGGGAAACTCGTACCGCGAGAAGTTCATCGAGTGGTGGCGCGGAACGCTCGTCTACTCACGCGACCGGAATGGCGGCATCATCGGGCGCATCCTCTCCGGTAACGGGTGGGGCAAGGACGCGAACTGGTCGTACTGGACGTACGCGTACGACGCGGTCTACAACGCGCTCAGCTCCGACCATGCGCTTCGTGACAGCATCAGCACGCTCATCGGCCGGCAGGTCGAGGTAGCCTGGGACTCCCCCGACTACTACGAGGATCCGTTCTACAACGCGCCGTGGACCTCGGACGGGCTCCTCGGCGCCTGTCTCGCCGTCAAGGGCGACTATGGCGCGCGCGCGTGGAACCGCATCGAGCAGGAATTCGACGACTGGCTCGACCACGTCCATGAACGGAAGCTCGAGCAGAATCTGGCGCGGGTGTTGAACTACCAGGGCCAGTATCCGATGTGCGGCGGCTACAAGAACCGGCGCATCAAGGAAGACGTGACGACCGCGCTCGCCTGGCGGACCGCCGTCACGGACGAGGACCCGTTCTTCGAGCACGCCGATCACTTCCGGCAGATCGATGATGCCTATCTCTGGCGGCTTCGCGCGAACTTCCGCGAGTCGGACTGCACCGGAGACGGCCGTCTCATCGGTCTGGTTGACGACACGCAGTGGCTCTACACGTATCCGTCCGCCTCGATCGACGAGAACGGCGAGGCGCTGTGGGTCCTCGACGAAACGGAAGAGCAGACCACCGCCGCCAGCGGAAACAAAGAGGTGTGGTTCCGCATCCTCTTCGACGACCGCTCGGTCCAGCGCGTGAACCCCGAGTCGTCGATGCAGACGAACATCAAGCACTTCGGGGACCTGACCGTCGAGGACGGACGCACGTCGGAGTACACGTTCATTCGCAGCGACTGGAACTTCAACGTGAACGATCAGAACTCCGTCTTCCTATCGTTCTTCTGCGGCCCGACGCTCGGCTGTCACGAGCACGGCGGGTCACAGGGACATCTCGCGATCTTTCGCGGCGATGACGTGATTTCGGCCCACGCGGGTCTCTACGATCGCCCCGAGAACCGTCACTCGAAGCGGTACGCCGCGCAGACCGTTTCGTACAACACGATCCTGGTCGCCGACCCCGACAACCCGTACATCGCGGGCGAGACGGATTCGCTTCGCTACCTCATGCAGCTCGAGGGATGCCAGTTCGAGGCCGAGCGCGTGAACTGGGAGAGCTGCCACCTGAACGCGCCGGACAAGCCGTTTCGGGAGGACTACATCCACGGAGGGGTCGACCGCCTGGAACAACTCGAGAACGGCGACACATATCTGCACGCCGACTTCACGCGCGCCTACCCCAGCCCGCTCGCGCCCAACGACTGGCCGGACGGCGCGACGGTCGAGAACGCCACCCGTCAGGTGATGCTCGAGGCCGGGACGTTCGTCGTGGTGTGCGACCGCGTAACCTCCGTCAATCCGAACGCCGTCAAGCGTGTCCGGTGGCATTGCCCCAACCCGAACAGCTTCGTGCTGATCGACGGTTCCTGGACCGGGGGGACGCCGCCCTACACCGTGATCTACGGCGGAACGCCGGGGCAGTGGAGCACGGACGCCGTCCGGATTCGTTGGGACAGCTGGATCGACGATGTGGTAGGCGACTCCCGCATGTTCGGCACGATCCTCTACCCGGTCCCGGCCGCATCCGGCGGACCCGGACGAAAGCTCGTGCGCGTCGGCGGCTCGAATTCGTCCGGCGAGTGGAACATGGGCCGCACGTCGGGCGACAAGCCGTGCTGCGACGACCACAACGACGCGGACAACAGCTACGAGTTCTGGCTGCCCGAGGCGGAGTTCAATCAGAAGGCCCGCGCCCGAAACTGCTCGGGCGACTGCCAGACCGGCACGAGCGGCAACACCGAGCGATCGAACGGTTCCTACGGCTTCTGGGTCCTCGACACGGAAGCCACGGGCTGGAAGGACCACGTGTTCCTCCACGCTTTCGAAATCACGGCCAAGTCGCAGTCGCAGCCGACGATGATCGACTACTTGGATGATGTCGACGCCGAGCACATCGGCTGTGAGATCCAGCTCGCCGGCACGAGCCGCATCAACGTCTTTAGCCGCGACGAAGAGCCGGACATCCAGATCAGCTACCAGAGCTCGCTGCTCACACCGATCCAACACCTCATCGCGGACCTCGTGCCGGGACTGTATCTCGTCGAGGAACTGACGTCGGGGTTCACGGCCCAGGTGACGGTGCGTGATCAATCGAACGTCGCGTCGTTCGAGACGCCGTCGGGCGGCACGTTCCGGGTAACGCGGATCGCGGGTGGGGGCGACGTAGCGCGCGTCGTTACCGCCGACTGAGGCCGGATCATGTCGGACGGTCCCCTCAAAATCCTCTTTCTGGCCGCGCCGTCGATGCCGCACGCGCGCCGCTGGATCGCGCAGCTCCAAGAGCGCGGCCATGAGGTGCGCGCGGCAACGCTGCACGAGATCCCGCCGGGGAACGCGGACCACACGATCGCGCTCAGAACACGCGGCGACGTGTCGCGTCCGACGGGCCCGAAAGACATCCTCGCGGCTATCCGTCCGCTCCGCCGGATGATCGCGTCGTTCGAGCCGGATCTCACGATCGCGTACTACATGACCTCGTACGGCCTGCTGGCGGCACTCGTGAACGCGCCGTGCGTCATCGGCGCCACGGCGGGCGGCGACGTGCTCGTGGATCCGTATGACAGCCTCTTTCAGCGCATCCGCAACCGATTCATCCTCGCGATCAGCTTGGGTCACGCCAAAAAGGTCCTGGCCTGGGCGCCGCACGTGGCCGCGCGTCTACGGGAACTGGGTGTTCCGGAGGGGCGCATCTTCATCCAGCCGCGCGGCGTGGACCTCGAGAAATTCAAGCCCGCTAGCGGTCGGAGCAGTTCGCGGACCGTGAACATCCTGTCGCTTCGGCAGTTCAAACCGCTCTATGAGATTCCGACGCTGGTGCGCGCGCTCGGCCGGCTGGACGACGACAACCTCACGTTTTCGGCCGCGTTGGTCGGTGATGGCCCGGAGCATCCTCGCATCGAGGAGATGGTCCGGGAGATGGGGCTCGACGACCGCGTGATCCTCCCGGGAACCGAGGACGAAAGCGGTGTCATCGAACGGCTCGGGAAAAGTGATATCTACGTATCCACGTCGTCGACCGACGGTGCGTCGGCGGCGCTTTTCGAGGCGATGGCGATGGGCGCGTACCCGATCGTGACGGACATCGCCGCGAACCGAACGTGGATCACGCCGGGCACCAACGGCGATCTCTTCCCGGTCGGCGATGACGACGCGCTTGCCGGCGCGATCCGGAGCGCGATAGCAGACCCCGTCAGTCGCCGCCGGGCTACGGAGAACAACCTTGCGCTCGTCCGCGATAAGCTCGATTTTCGAAAAAACATGGTCCGGATCGAGACCGAGATGATGGCGACACTGCGATCGAGGAGAAACGGATGGGACTCGAAGGGCGTCTAGTAGATAGACGCGACGCGCTGGAAACGGAACCGTTTGCGAAAGCATGGAACGAAATGCCGACGCGGCGTGGGATTCAGGCTGACGTCTTCGACAGCCACGCGTGGGTGAGCGCTTGGTGCGACGCGGCGTCGCCGGAGCAGCGGGACACGCTTCGCATTCCGGCCGTGATGGATGGCGATCGTCCGGTCGCCGTACTGCCGCTCGTCGCCAAGTCGGCCCGCCGCTGGGACTGGTTGGGACTGGGTAGCCGTCTCCGGTATCGACCCGTTATCGGAACCGAGGCGCCGGACGATTCGATCCTCGACGCGCTCGCCGAGGCGGTGGCCTGCGCGGGCGCGCGCGAGCTTTCACTCTTGAACCTACCGTCCCGCGACCCGGTCGTGCGGTCGTTCGCGGGCGCGCTCGGACGCGCGGGCTACTTCGTGGCGCTCCGTGAGGGCTCGAGCGAGTGCCTCGCGACCGTCGACGACGGCTGGGCCGCGCACAAGAAGCGCTTCAAGCGATACGACCGGACCGTCAAGAGCAAGTCGAACAAGCTCAAGGGGCTCGGTGAGCTGACCGTCACGATGTACGGCTCCGGCGGCGAACCCATCGCGGACGGCTTTGCGCACTACGCGGATCTTCATGCAAAGAGCTGGAAGGGAGAGATGAGTCCCTCCACCCGGTCACTCCGCCAGTCGCTGCTCACGCGCACGGCGGAGCTGGGATGGTCGCGCGTCTTCATCCTGGACATCGCCGGCGTTGCCGCCGCCGCTCACGTCTGGTTCCGCGTCGGTGACGTGGCCACGTGGCTCTCGACCGCGTACGACCAACGCCTCGCGGTGACCAGCCCGGGCACCATCCTCATGTGGCGCGCTCAGGAGCGGATTTTCGACGAGTCGACGCCGAGAATCGTCGATTTCCTGCCCGGTCGAAACCCGCAGAAGGACCAGCTTGGTCCGGACCGCGAACCGCTCTTGTCGTTGGAGGCGGCGAAGAAGAGCCTCGTGACCGGGATCACGTTCCCGCTCAAGCGCCAGCTCCGACGGGCCGCGCGCCGCGCGCGCCGCTATCTGCCCAACGGCAAGAAGAACGCGTCGGATGGCCCGGCCACAACGCCGGCGCGGCCGACACGCTCGCTCACGACTGGCCCGGGCGGTGACCCGATTCCCGCTTCACCCTTGAAGCTGGACGCCGTGACGAAGCGCTATCTCGCCGTCGCCGGAGGATTCCGCGGCACCGACGACATGGCCGAACACTGGGAAGAGGGCGACTCGTGGTGGCGGATCGGCGAGACACCGACCGCGCTCATTCGCCTCGGCGGTGAGGACGCGACCCCACGCGTGGTCAGGGAGATCGTTCTCCTGGACGACAACGCGAAAGATCGGGTCGACACGATCATCGGATCGCTGGCGTCCGAGACGGGCGGGGAGCTCACGGCGGATCTGCCGGCAATGAACGGCGAAGGAACGCCCGGCGAGCCGATCAAGGTGTACCAATCGGTCTTGCCCTGGCCGGGCTAGTGCTGCCGGGGTAGCGCGATCCCGCGGCAGTACGGGCCTGGGCCACGCGGCTACGTTCTCCGCTTTTCGCCGGACCCGAAAATCCACCGAAAATTGTACCCAGGTACAAACTTAACTCACATTTTAACAACAAGTTAAGGGATGGGCGTCGACAGGGGTGTCGGCTTTTTGACACTGCACAAAGCGCCTTGGAGCGACGGCAGGTGCCGCTCTGTCGGGTATCGCCCTATCGAGGTCGGCGCCTGTGGATTATTGCTCGCCGCGCTCGGCGTACTGAAGGGTGGTAACGGGAAGCTGGTCGCGGATCTCTCTCGCGAGAAGCTCCGTGAACAGCGTCGAGCCGCGGCTGTTCAGATGGCTTCGATCGCGGAAGAACTCCGGATCCTGAAATGACGGATGGGCGGTCCCGTCGACCGCGAGGTACGGGACACATTCTTCGCGGGCCAGCGCGGTGTAGGCGGTTCGGGCCGGTCCGGCGTCGTGCTCCTCCGGATCATCCGCCCCCCGGTCACGGTGCTCGAAGCGCGGGCTCGTCACCAGCACCACCTGAACGCCGTGCTCCCGCGCCGTGGCGATGAAGTCGCGATACGTCTCGATGAGCTCGGGCCGAATCTCGGGCGGCGTCTCCCCCGCGTTCCTCCGGGCCTGCTCCTCGAGCTCATGCGCTTGCATCGTCCCGTCGAGCGGCACGAAGCCATCGTATCCCTTCTCGTTCGGGAACGAGAGATTGCGAACGATCGGCCCGATCAACGAATTGTAGCGGTAGATCCATGACTGAAGCTTGAAACCCGCAAACCGCCCGGCACCCTCAAGGATCTCATCGACGTCCGGGTTTCGGCCGTAGTAGGGCGCGAACATCGAGGCGCGCGTGGCGTCCTGCCGGTAGAGATCGCGCGGTTCCGTGTGGAGGATGAAGAGCTTCGCCGAGTTTTCACGGTCGAGCAGCAGAGACTGAAGCATGCGTCCGTAGAGGATCCCCTGCCCGTCACACCCCGCGTTGTATGCCGTGTATCCCAGCTCCCGCGTGAGCACGCGCGGATCGATGTGGTGGACCGCTCTCGAGCTTCCGAAGATGAAGATCTCGGCATCGCTCTGATCACACGCACGGTTGATGAGACCGACCGTCTCTCCGGTCTTGACCTTAGTGAGCGCGGACCGGAGGAGCAGCCCGACCGCCCGATCGATGATCACGAGACCGGCTATGAAGATCAGACTGCTGATGATTGCCCTGCGCCACATGTTCATCGTGCTCCTAAACGATCTCCGGAAGTCATACCGCCCCTAGAACTGGAAGTAGATGAACTGGCTTCCCCCGTCCACCGCGAGGAGGCCAATACCGACGATCAGACCATACCAGCACGCCCACCGAAGCCCTATCGGATAGCGCGCGATCGTCTCGCGCACGCTTCCCACCCGCTCCTGCATGACGTGCACGGCGAGGAGGATCGCGACGCCAAGCGTACCGTAGGTGAGCGTCATCGGATCAATGAACGGTTTGCCCGTCTCGGTCAGGATGCTCGCAATGATCGTCGTCGCGTCCGAGAGCGATCCCGCCCTGAAGAATATCCAGCTGAGGCACACCAGATGGAACGTTCCGACGATGCGGATCCCGTCCCACAGCCAGTTCAGCGATTTCGTCCGGTCGTAAAGACGCTGGATCATGGGATCGGTCATCCGCGAGATCGACAGCATCACGCCCTGGAGCCCGCCCCAGATCACGAAGTTCCAGCTCGCGCCGTGCCAGAGCCCGCCGAGAAGCATCGTGATCATCAGGTTCACGTAGGTGCGGTTCACGCCGTAGCGGTTGCCGCCCAGCGGAATGTAGAGATAGTCCCGAAGCCACGACGAAAGCGAGATGTGCCACCGCCTCCAGAAATCCGTGATGCTCGTCGCGAAGTAAGGGCGGCGGAAGTTCAACATGATGTCGTAACCGAGCACGCGCGCCGATCCGATGGCGATGTCGGAATAGCCCGAGAAGTCGCAGTAGATCTGAAACGCGAAGAGGTACGTCGCCAGCAAGAACGACGGCCCCTCGTGCGCGGGTACGTTGTTGTAGATCGAGTCCACGTAGAGTGCCAGCCGGTCGGCGATGACGACCTTCTTGAACAGCCCCCAGAGGACGAGCTGGAGTCCGCTCGTCACGCGGTGCCAGTCGATCCGTTTGACCCGATCGATCTGAGGCAGGAGGTTTTTCGCCCGCTCGATGGGCCCAGCGACGAGCTGCGGGAAGAATGCCACGTAGAGCGCGAAGCGCCCGAAGTGCCGCTCGGGCTCGATCTTCTTGCGATAGAGATCGATCGTGTAGCTCAGGGTCTGGAACGTGTAGAAGGAAATGCCGACCGGGAGCAGCACGTGGAGCGGTGGGACACTCCAGTTGAGCCCGATCGACGTGCAGAACTGCATCGCGCTCTCGTTGAAGAAATTCCAGTACTTGAACGCGAAGAGCAGCCCGAGGTTCGTCGTGAGGCTGGCCAGAAGAAGCAAGCGCCGCCCCCGCGGTGATGGCTCTCTCGCCATCCCGAGACCGGCGAAGTAGTCGACGACGGTCGATAGAATGATCAGCCCGATATACGCCGCGTTCCAGCTCATGTAGAAGAAGTAGCTGGCCACGAGCAGCATGACCCAACGGAAGCGATGCGGCAGGAGGAAGTGCAACGCGACCACGGTCGGGAAGAAGAGCAGATACTCTATCGAGTTGAATAGCATGCGATTCCTCGGTGATGGCCCTGCTGGAACAGTAGGCCGTCGCGCCGATCTCCGTCCGCGGTCGTAACGATCATGGACCCCGTGACACACATAATGATAGATCTAACTATCGACCTAAAAGCGTGCGAAGATTAGCCCAAGCATCCGAGAGATCCAAGCGGGGCTGGCGACCAATGGCATCCCCGTGATATTCAGATGGGCAACTCTACATACGATAACCGGGAAGCGACCGAGCCAGGAGTAGCGTGAGCGAATGGGACTTCAGGCACGAACGTTCGACAACCTGGATGCGCTCGAGCCGATGGCCGACGCGTGGAACGCGCTTCCGCCGGCCCGCGGCCTCCATGCGGACATCTTCGACAGCCATGCCTGGTTCTCGACGTGGATGGAAGCCCACGGCCCGAAGCCGGGCTCGGTGCTTTCGATCCCCGCCGTGATCGAGGGGGACGCCCCGCGGGCACTCTTGCCCCTTCTCCGTCATCCGTCGGGCCGATTCGAGGGGGCCGGCGTGGGGGTGCGGCCGAGATACCGCCCCATCATCGGAACGGAGGAGCCCGATCCGGAAGCGTTTGGTCTCCTGACCGACGAGGTCGCCCGCGCGGGCGCAAAGGATCTCACGATCCTGAATCTCCCGTCACGGGACCCCGCCACCGAGGCGCTCCGGAGCGCGCTCGAGAAGTCCGGCTACCGCGTCCTCATCCGCGAGGGCAAGGAAGAGTGCATCGCGAGCGTGGCCGACAGCTGGGACCTACACCGAAAGCCGCTCAAGAGTGTCGAGAAGAACGTCAAGCGATCGGTCAACCGCGCCAAGCGGCTGGGCGAGCTCGAGCTGGAGACGTTCGTCCCCGGTGGACGTCCGGCGCGGGATGCGCTTCAGACCTACGTGGACCTTCATCCCCATAGCTGGAAAGGCGCGGCCCCCGAGTCCACGGTAATCCGCTGGCAGGGCCTCATGGACCGAACCCAGCCGCTCGACTGGCCGCACGCGTACGTGCTCAAGATCTCCGGCATTCCGGCGGCGGCCATCACGTTCTTCTGCGTCGGCCCCGTCGCGATCGGCTATCGGAACGTCTACGACCAGCGAATGGCCGCGATCAGTCCCGGATCGATCCTCATGTGGTGGGCCCACGAGGACCTCATCAAACGGGTGCCGCTCAAGACGATCGACTACTTACCCGGGCGCGGCGCGCAGAAAGACCACTTCACCCAGATGTGCCCGAGACTCTTGCTTCTGGAAGCCGTGAAGAAGACCGTTCTCTCCCCGCTCCTCTTTCCACTTCGGCGACAGCTTCGTCGGCTGCAACGTGCGAGAAGGGCCCGGCAGACGGACCAGCGCTGGCAGAAACCCGAGGAGACGGCTTCCGCCGAGACGCACACTCGGACGGTCACGGCGGAAGGGAAAGCCGCCGGTTACTCTATCTCGCCCCTCGAGATCGACAAGACGATCGAGCTGTACCTCTCGGTGTCGGGCCGCCACCGCGGCCTCAAGCAGATGACCGACCTCTGGTCGGAAGGAGACAGCTGGTGGCAGATCGGTGACGATCAAAGCGGAGAGTTGCCGATCGCTCTCGTCCGGCTGGGGTCTGATGCCGAGACGCCAAGACTGGTCCGGGAGATCATCCTCGTCGCCGGCGAAGCGGAGACAATCGACGGGGTGATCGAATCTCTCGCCACGGGCGTCGGCTCACCGGTCACGGCCGTGTTGCCCGACGAGCAGGGCGAGGCGGGGATACCGATTCCGGTGCACGAGGCGATCTTGCCCTGGCCCGAGCAATCCAAGTCACCCGCGTGAGAAGCCACTTCTAGAACGCGCTACCTGAGCAACCGCCGCTTGAGCGTCATCGCCTGCCGCATGAGATCCAGCACCGCCTTGCTCACCGGACGGAGTGTCTTCTGCCACGACCCGATCATGTGAACGTAGTCGCCCGCGAACTCGTGCTTGAACTTCCAGACGGTGAAGTTCGGGTGCTCCGGCTCCGGCTCGGGGCCGGGGCTCCCACCGAAGTTGTAGATTCGCTTCCCCAGCGAGCGATAGCGGCACATGGCCGTGTAGTGGAGAAACTGACCGGTTTGCGGACAGCCCTTCTCCCGCGCGGCGTCGAGCAGCGCCCCCCAGTGGTAGATGGGATTCCCGGTGGCGCCCACGTAGAGATAATTCCGCGGCACGTCGCTGTATCGGGCCACGTAGAGATCGCCCAAACCAGCGCGTGAGAGAGGCAGGAGCACCTCGCGCGCGAACTCCTCGGGCAGCACTTCGAGCCCCTTGCGGCCGACCATCCCGCGATGGGCTGCGCCGAATGCCTCGTGATCCTCGGGAGAGTCCGTCCGCTCGACGACGAGCCCTTCTCTGATCGCCTTTCGGATGTGGCGCCGCGGGTTCTTGCCGAACCCCTTGAGCAACTCATCCTCCGAATCGGCGGTGAGATCGACGAAGTACGTGCCGAGTGGCGAGGCGAAGTCGAAGCCCGCGTTGCGCAACACCGCCTGAAGCGGCTCAGCATACGCGACCGGCGACCCTCCGATCTGCCGGGGAATCTGGAGCGAGATCTCGACGACCGACGCGCGCAGCTCGGAAGCGCGTTCGAGGAGCGCCCCGAGAAAGCTCTCGAGGGTCGTCGGATCGGCCGGATCCGCTAGCGCGATCCCGCCGGACGTGCGAACGAACGGTCCCACGCCCACCCCGGGATCGCGGATGGCGAGAAGCGCGGCGGCCGTGAACGCGACGCCGCCTTCACATGCGAGTATCTCCGCGCGGTGGCCGTAGAGATCCAGGGCGCGGGTGTAGAACGACGACTGCCGAACGGTCGAGCTGTCGACCGTCTGGAGCCATGCGTCCCAATCGTCGTATCGGTCGGGTGACAGAATGGTCATGTTGCTCCCGCTATGGCTCATGTCAGAAGCGCCTTATAGAATTCATGGTAGCGTGAAACCATCCGCGCAAGCGTGTATTCGTTCTCGACCCGGTTGCGGGCCGCCCGCGCGAGGCCGCGTGCCTTCTCCGGATCGTCCAGTAGTGATCGTATGCCTGTCGCAATAGCGCCGGCGTCGGGCTCGACGAGTAGGCCGGCCTCTCCATCCGCAAGCACCTCTCGATTCCCGCCTACATCGGTGGCAACGATGGGAAGTCCCAGCGCCATCGCTTCGAGAAGCGCGTTGGACATGCCTTCCGATCGACTCGGCAACACGAAGAGATCGAGCGTCGGCAGGAATGACAGCGCGTCGACGTCGTCCAGAAATTCCACGCCCTTGTCGGCGGTGTGGCGTTCCCGAAGTGCGGCTCCCCACGCGCGATCGGCCGGGCCGCCCATCTTGAGCGTCGCGTCGGGGCGATCCAACCGTGCGAACGCGTCGAGCAACAGGTCGGATCCCTTGACGGGACGAAGCCGGCCCAGTGTTCCGATCACGCGGAGCGTGTCGGGCACCGGGGTCGTCTCGGGAAATCCCGCGAGGTCGATTCCGTTAGGGATGACCGCCGACCGCTTTCGAGAAAGACCTTCCGTCTTGACGGCGAACGACTTGGTTGCCTGCGACACGCAGACGACGCGATCCACGAAGTTGTTCGCGAGTCTGTAGTAGTAGTGACGTCGGCGGACCGGTTGATTCCCTCGGCGACTCGTCACCACCCGCATTCGCCCGCGTGGGATCGGGAAGATCGCCGCGAAAACATCGCACGGGAAACCGTACGCATGGAGCACATCCGGACGCGTTCGCGCCAGCAGCGACCGCAGCCGCGAGCGCAGGCCGAGCACCCCAGCCAACCCCGGCTGATAGCCGAGCTCGTGAACCTCGACTCCCGAATCGCGAATGACGTCGAGCAGCTCGCCCCGCTCATGGAATACGATGAGTTCGGGCGCGATCCGATCGCGATCGAGGGCGGGCAGCAACCGGGCGAGGTGCGACTCCGCCCCACCGGTGGTGAGGTCCTGAATGAAGTACGCCACGCGAATCGGTTCTGTCACGTTACCCCGTCCCCAGGACGCGGATCAGCATCCGTCCCTGTTCCTCGGAGTTCACGCCGAAACGGCGCAGCGCGAACGGGTCGCAGTCGGCCCGCACGATACCGCTTTGCGACGTGGTTGCGGTGCGGTAGCCGGCGCGCTCCACCATTGCCCGCACCGCGGCGTTCTCGTGTTGTCCGCTCCCCGGGTTCGGATAGGAGAAGTGGGTCACGGGACGTCCGATGACCTTCTCGAGGACGGCGCGGCTCTCGATGATCTCACGCTCGGCCTCGACGAGCGAAACGGCGGTCAGCAGTGGATGTGTGCACGTGTGCGCGCCGATCGTCATTCCGGCGTCGGCCATCTCTCGAAGCTCGTCGGCGGTCATCATGATTCCGGCATCGTCGGGACGTCCGTTTCCGGACCACGCGACGAGCGCGTCGAGGGCCTCTTCGCGCTCGGGCGCGGAGATCCCGCGAAGCCACTGCGTGAGCCGGCGCGTGGACGCGCCCTTCGCCGCCGGGTTCGAGAGATCAACCTCGACGGGTGCCGGACACTCGCCGCGCGGCGAGAACCCGCCGGCGAAGAGCTGCATCAGCCTCACCGTCCAGACGGCGGGCGCGGGTGAAATGGAGTCCGAAACGATGTAGAACGTCGCCGTCGCCCCATGGCGGCGGAGAATGGGCAAGGCGTACTGGTAGTTGTCGCGATAGCCGTCGTCGAAGGTGATCACGACCCCGGGGCGCGACCCGGCGGGGCGACCCTTCTCCAGTCGGTCCATCGCGTCATCCAAGCTGATGATGTCGTAGTGTGACGCGATGCGCTCGATCTGCTCATCGAAGCGCTCGGGATCGAGGCAGATCGTCGTCGAGACGTAGGTCGCCTCGTCCTGCGGCGCGACGGAGTGGTAGCGCAGGATGATCGTGTTGTGTCGCGAGAAACGGACCTTCGCCACGGCGGACGAGTAGATCATGAACCGCTTCGCGCGGATCGCGGCCATCCGCATGGGTGATGGCATAGGCTAGTGACTCACACTTTCCGCGGTTTGGGGTGACCGGGTCGATCCTGATGTCGGGCCCGATGAGAAATCCGTTTGCGTGCTCCGCAGAACATCCGTCTTGAACAGAAGCTCCATCGTCAGCACGGTCCAGAGTGCGCGCGCTTCCGCACGCGACAGGCCACCGGCGTCGGCGAACTCGGACTTGTCGAGGAGCCGCCGGACCCCCCGTCGATCGAAAATGCCACGCTCGGCGCACTCCCGCGATGCGATCACGTCCCGGTACTCGCCGAGCTTCCTCGGATCCCGGAACCACCGCGCGAGGTCGCCCACAAGCCCCCGATTCGGGATCCATTCGGAACGCGGAATGAAGTGTTCGTAGACACTTTGCTTCCAGTTCCTCCCGATCCGCTTCCCGTCGGGTCGGTTTGCGAGAAACCCCTGGGCGAACGAGAAAAGTGTAACGTCCTTCAGCGGATAGTCCAGCGCGAGTCCCAATCGGCGCGCAATGAGGCGCCGGCTGATGAGCGAGCTCGCGAAGAGATGATCATTGAACAGGCACCACCAGCTGTGCCGCTCGGCCAGACGGTGGCGGCCGACGCCGCGCGCCAGGCCGTCCGTGAAGTGCGGGGCCGGATCGAACGCGGCGCTCCGCCGCCCGAGAAGCGACATCACATTTCGGCCGTTTCGGAGCGTCCGCTCCGGGCACACCGCGATTCCGGCCAGCTCCTCGGGGCTCAGAGAGAGCAGCCACAGCGGCTCGCGGAGCCGCTTCGGTAGCCACGAGTGGATCGGGAGAAGCGCCCTGAGGGCGCGAGCGACGAGCGCTCCATGTCGCGACTGACTCGCGCGAATGGCACCGGGGCTGATCGGGGCAAACCCGGAGATGGAGCCCGTGCCCATGTCGCCTGTCCAGAGCTGCCCCTCCCGCTGGCCCAGCTCGGAGACCGCGGCCGCCAAGAGCAAATGATTGTAGTACTTGGGTGGAAAGCCGGTGGCGGCCAGGTACGGCTCCAGGTGGCCCCGGAGATCCAGGTCCTCTTCCATGAACCGTCGGCAGGGGTAGCCGTGCCGGCGAGCGAAGTCGGCCGCGACGCGCGATTCGTCGAAGCCGGTCCGCTTGCCGATCGTAATCGCCTGGACGTCGGCACCGACCTCCGCGGCGATCGCCATGAGCACGCGGGAATCCAACCCCCCGCTCGTGAGCAGTGTCACCGCCTGGTTCGGCCTGTAGTTGACCCGAATTCGCACCGCCCGCCGGAGGAGGCCCGTGCCGAGCCGGCGATAGAGCGGATCGGAAGGGTCCTCGACCGACCCCCCGCGCATCGCGAACTCCGCCAGGTCGATCCGGTGGGGGTGCGTCTCCCCCGGCGCGACGCGGAGCATCTCATCGCAGTAAAGCCTTCTCACTCCGCGAAAGAGCGTTTGGTCATCCACGGGATTTCGGTTCACGACGTAGTCGACGACACGGCCGGCGTTGATCTCTCGGCCGAGACCTAGAGCGTCCGAGACGAGCTGTGGGGAGCTGTTCACGACGGCCGTGCCTCCCGCCGTGCCGTAGTAGAGCGTGCGTGAGGAGATCCTATCCGCGACCACGGTGACCCGAAGCGTCCCCGGAACCAGCTCTTCCCGGCTCACCGGATCGATGCCGGCGACCACGACGGCCACGAAGCGGCCGTTCGCCCGGGTCAGCTCATCCAGCACGTCGCCGGCGCCGTCACGATGGCCGAGGTGCTCGATGCCGCGGGTGCCAGCCATGTCGGGTGTGAACTCCGAGATCAGCTCGTAAACATGACCGATGACGACGATTTCCCCGTCGGCGACGGTATAGCGGGCGACCTCGGTTTCGTCGTCCGAAACCCACACGGAGGCGACGCTGGCCTGCCCGTCCCACCGTCCGACGCAGCGGGCCTTTGCCCCGCTCAAGACGGGGGTATCCTTGTCGGTCCGTGCGTGTACGAGATGGATCACGAGCGCGTCCTTTCGGCATACTTATCCACCTCTACCATCGTCCTGTTCATGCCCGTTCTTGACATCGTCCACGGAGACAGGCATTACGGTGTCATGAGAATCCTCTATATCGTCCAGTACTACAGCCGTCCCGACGAGCCCGGGGGCAGCCGGCCCTACCAGTTCGCCAAACACTGGACCGCAGCGGGACATGACGTGGAGATCATCACCGGCGCGGTGAACCACAAGACCGGAAAAGTCCACGAATCTGTCAGCGGTCGGCTGTCCGCGCCCGTACGGGAGGACGGCTTCACGGTGCGTCGCGTGCGGTCGTATCACGCCTACAAAGGCAGCATGAACAAACGCTACGTCTCGTTTCTCTCCTACGCCCTGTCCGCCACGCTGATGGCCCCGCGCCGGCCGCGACCCGACGTGATCTTCGCGTCCTCGACACCGCTCACGACCGGGGCCGCGGGCGTGGTGCTCTCGAAGCTCACTGGGCTGCCGCTCGTGTTCGAGGCGCGCGACCTCTGGCCGAAAGCGGTCGTCGTCGCCGGGGTCATCGGAACGGGTTGGAAGCTCCGGGCCGCCGAAAAGATGGAGTCGTGGATCTACGACAATGCCGAGCACGTAGTGGTCGTCTCGCAAGGCGATCGGTTGGAATTGATCGAGCGTGGGCTCGACGCCGAACACGTTCACTGGGTGCCGAACGGCGTCGATGACTGGATGCTCCGGACCGATCCCCCGCCCGCGCCTGAACGAACGGGCCCGTTCGAGGTCTACTACGTCGGCGCCCACGGCAAGTGGAATCATCTCGATCGACTGCTCGACCTCGCCTCACGATGCGACGGCTCGATACGGTTCAGCCTCATCGGCGACGGCGATGTGAAGCCCGCGCTGATGGAGCGCGCCCGCCGCGACGGTCTCGCCAACGTGCGCTTCTTGGACCCGATGCCGAAGGAGCAGGCCTTCCGCGCGCTCGAGTCGGCGCATGCCACGATCGTCGTCTGCGGCACGCACGAGCACTACGAACAGTGGCTCCCCAACAAAGTTTTCGACTATCTCGCGGCGGGACGACCGATCTTCGTGCTCGGCACGGGCGAGCTGGCGCGGCTCATCGACGACGGCCGCTGTGGCCTCACGGCTCCGGCGACCGACCTCGACGGTGGGGCGGCGGCTCTCGGAACGCTGGCCGCGAGCGACAGGGCGACCCTGGACGCCATGGGGCGCGCGTCACGTTTGATCGCGGGTGACCGGTTCGCGAGGAGCATGCTGGCGGATCGGATGATCAACATCTTCGAAAACGCCCGAAGGCAATGAAGCCGAAGTCCACCGCCCATCTCGCGTTCTTCCCGGTGCTCCTCCTTGCGCTCCTTGCGTCCGCCGCCTTCGCTGGTCCTTCACAGGCGGCGCCGTCGCTGGACGATCTCCCACCCCACCCGCGCCTCTTCCTGACTCAACCTGAGCTTGCGGCGCTGCGCGCGGATTGCCTGGGCGGTTCCAAGCGAGACCTCTACGGCATGATCCGGCGCTACGCCGAGCGAAAGCTCCCCAGGAAAGGCCCGACGGACAACCCCGTCCAGGTGTCCGTCTTCGCCTTCGTCTACCTCATCGAAGAGGACATGCGCTTCGGCAAAGAGGCCGTCCTGGGACTCATGCGCGTAGTTCGGCAGAAGAAGTGGTACGCGAAGCAGGAAGGCTACCAGTTCATGCCGATGGTCTACGACCACATCTACCCACTTCTCACGCGCGCTCAGATCGATTCGGTGATCAGAGTGGCGCGGCTCAGGGTCAAGCCCGGACACTACGCGAAGTCGCCCTACTACAACCTCGAGGCGAACGCCGCGGCGAGCTGCGTCGTCAACGGCATCACGTTCTTCGGCGACGGAGACGCGTCATCGGACCGCCACTTCCGGGAGACGTTCGTCAACGGCTTCAACAGATTGGCCGGCGAGGGAACGCATCACCCCGACACCGGAAGCGCCGAGCTTCGCGGCGGCGTGCTCCGCACGCGCCTCCACTACGCGCGCGACGGTGGCTACCACAAGGACCGCGCATACACGTGCAAGGATCTCGCGAGCCTGGTTCACTTCGCCGAGGCGATGCGCGCTCTGGGACTCTTCGACGCGTACGCGTTCGCGCGTGACTACTACGTCAACGTCGTCGACTACCTGCTCTGGATCACACGGCCCGACGGCACCGGGCTTCGCCAAACCACGGGACAGGGGCACCGGAGGCTCACGCCGCGCGGCTACGAGGCGCTCGCCGGGATCGGGCGTCAGTTCCGCCTGGGCAAAACCGCGTGGATGATCGATAACCGGTTGCTCGGAGACGGCGTCCCGCCCGCCTACGAGGCGGTTCTCTTCTGCATCCTCTGGGATCCGATGCTCGCTCCGGAGCCCCCCACGGTCGAGTCGATGGGAACGAGCAAAGCATTCAACGGCGGCGCGGCGCGATACGTCTATCGATCGGGATGGGACGTATCACCCGAGAGCCGGGACTTCGTCTTTCACATCGATGCGTCCGACTACATGGGTGACAACGTCTACTGGACCGTCGGCGGGTTCGAGATCTTCTATCGCGGCGCGCTTGCCATCAAGTCCGGCAACTACGCCGCGTTCGACGATCACTACGGCCACTACAACACGGCGACCATCTCCGCGAACTGCGTGATCGTCCGTGACGACGGGCAGAAGGAGATCCGAGATCGCAGCGGGCAGGACAACATCAGAAAGAGCATCGGGCGGCCGGAGAAGCTCGGCGACGTTGCCGAGGGGAGTGTGCTCGATCGCGCGCGGATCGACTCCGTACGCACTCGCGTCGCGGGCGGACGCGAGTGGAGCCTGGTCTCGGTCACGCTTCGGCCGAAAGCGATCTACGTCAAGACAAAGAAGGCGGAAAGCTGGATCCGGCGCGTGCTCGTCACCGACGGCATCGCGGTGATCTACGATCGCGTGAAGGCCCGCGACGCGGACTTCCCGATCAGCTGGCTTCTGCACACCGTCGAGGAACCGGTCGTGAGCGGAGCGATATCGGACGTGGACGTGCCGGGGCATATCAGCTGGCACGCGGGAGACACGTTTCATGTCACGCGCTCGATGCCGATCGAAAGCTCACCGAACGGAGGGAACCTTCACGGGACGAGGCTTCTGCCGCGGCATGCGCGGACACGCAAGGTGGGAGGCGACGGCTATTCGTTCTGGGTGGACAGCGCGCACCCCGTTCCCGGCGCTCAGCCGATGGGGCGGAACTTCGAAATCGGGCGGCCGGAAGTACGCTACAGCCGGCGCGAGGCGGGCGCCTGGCGGCTCGAGATCCACCCCATCGAGCCCGGGCCGGCGCAGGAGTTCCTCGTCGCGCTGCAGGCGAGCGACGAGGAGTATGGCGATACCTTCCAGCTCGTGCTGGACGCGGAAACCGCCGGCTTCGTGCACGACGGCGTGATGCTCGGGTTCTCGCGTACCGACCCTCCGCCGGAAAGACCTTCTTATCGACTGCACGGCGACGCGGAGCTGATCCTGCTGTTCGATTTGGCGCCGAGGACGGCGTACCGCATGGAGATCATCGACGAGAGCGACTCGACGGGGATGATGGTGAAGGGTCTCGCGAATCTGATGGAGCTACGAAGCGATGACCGGGGATGCGCAGTCGGCGAGATTCAGTTGCCGGCTGGAACTCGGTTCCGGCTGGATCCGCTCAAGGACGCTCTGCCGTAAGGCCGGCGTCTTCCCAAGTGAAACGGTAGATGCTCGTCGCTCCGTCGGGCGATACGAAATCGGCGGGACGATCGGACAGCAGCGACTGAAGCGACGGGTCCATCTTCTCGCTTTCACTCTTGAGGTGAGATCCCTTGGCAAACACCCAGACCACCGGCCACTTCTCGCAGTATGCCAGGAAATCGTCCAGCGTCGGGATCAACTCGGCGCTCAGGTAGATATCTCGGATCGTGCCGAGCGAATCCACGTAGGCCTGACGGCCCCACCCCCGCCAACGTGTCCATGCATCGACCCGCTCCAGATAAGCGTAGGTCATGAGCCAGTCCGTCGCCACAACCCTATCACCGGGTTCCAACCGCGGCCGCAGCCATTCCACGGCGCTCTCGATGTCCCACGCCACCCGCGTGCCGGGGGTCCACCAGTCCTCACCGGTCTCACGAGTCACGTAGGCCGTCGACTTCTGCAGAACCCCACCCATGAGAAACGCGATAGCGGCGAGCGCGGTCACGGCGATCGGCATGGGCGCGGTCCGAGGCCCGCCCCGCGAAACGAGCTGGTTGAGCCAGTCGAGACCCCGCACGACCGACCAGCCGGCGAGAAGCCCCCAAAGCGGCCAGATCTCGACGAGAAACCGGGCCTGCGTCTTCCACGTGAGAAGCCCGCGGGTCAAGAGCAGGAGGATCACCGCCAGTAGAAGAAAGCGCTCTCCAAACGTTGCGTTCCCCCGCCAGGCGCGAACGGTGATCGCCACCGCACCCGCGCAGGCCGCGATGCCGACCGGCAGCGCATCGAGGAGGTAGCTGAGGTAGCGTGCCGGCCAACGCAGGATGATCTCGACGGAATCACGGAGTCCACAACCCATGGACTTGGCGGCGACAACCCAGACGATCCCCGCGATCATGACGGTGACGAGCCCGATCGCAAGCGCCCGTGATCCCGTCGGGCCCGGAAAGAGTTCGTCCTTGTGAAGAATCAGGATCACCATGGCGGCGACGGCCACGCCCACTTGATGCACTCCGGCGGCCGCGAGTGCGAACGCGAGGCCGAGCATGCCGAGAAGTCGAGTGAGCCACGGCCGCCCGCGGGTCGCCGAGATGGCCACGACGGCGAACACAACGGCGAAGACGACGCCCAGCGCGTAAGGGCCGATGTCCCCGATCAGCATCGTCGACAGCGCCCACGGATCCTGGGAGAGCGTATCCTGAATCGGCTGAGAGGCGACCTTCTCGGCAATGTCGGGAACCGGTTCCACCGCATTCTCATGGCCGCCCATGAACGCGCTCCGGTTCCAGGCCTGGTGCCACTTGGCGACGGCGATCAACACCGTCGCCGACACCAATACGGAAAGGCGCATGCGCCATGATGACCACCGAACGAGTACCGGGATGAAAAGCACGCATAATGTCCCGCCTAGCTGGTGCGCCCCCATCGACAGTAGGACCAATGCAGAGGCTATCCAGAGATCGCGGTGCTTCCCCGATTCCCAGAGCCGATACACCGCGAACATCGCCAACATCGCGAGAAGTGAGTAGAGCGAGTACATGCGGACGTATCGCCCAAGCATGACCTCTTCCCACACAACGGCGAAGATCACCGCGCCCGCGACAGCGCTCCACGCTCCAACCCATGGCCGACCGAGTCGGAGCACCGCCACCCCACCGAGCACCGAGAAAAAGATCGACACGAGACGCGGCAGCCAGTCCGTATGCGTGGCCGCGAGCGGCGCGATCACATAGTGATAGAGCGGGGCCCGGAGGTAGAGATGACCGGAGGGGAGCTGGGGCTCTCCGGTCTCGGCGATCCCACGCGCGACGATCGTGCTGATATCCTCGTCACCGTGAAGTCCCTGCCGATCCAGGAAAGGCAGACGGAAGAGCAGCATCAGGAGGATCACCGCCAGGAGGATCCCCCATCCCATTCGCGTGGTTGGAGCGGTCACACTGCTCATTCGGCTTCCTTGTTCACCCGCCGGACCTGCCAAACCTCAAGTTTCGTAACAGCAGGACGTCAAAAACCCCCAGCAACTCCGCTTCGAAGAGCGTCCAGGAGAAGTCCCTTCCCGTCAGTGAGTACTTCGGCTCACTGACCCCGATTCTTGGGATTCGAAATGGATCCGAGCGCAATGAATAGTAGCCTTTCTCCGTCGTGAAAGCGTAAGTGAATCCGGCGCCTCGGACCCGATCCACGATTCGATCGTCGTGGCTCCCATTGGGATAGGCGAAGAGCTCGAGCCCACTCCCCAGTCGCTCGGACAGATCGTTTCGGCATCCGTCGATCTCGCCTTCCAGCTCGGCACCGGTGCAGTGGGTCAGAATGGCGTGGGCGCGGCCGTGACCGGCGAATTCCGCCCCTTCGCCGAGCATGGCGCGGGCCTGGTCGAACGTCATGGCCTGGGGAACCTCGTGAGGGTCGATCCGCGCCGCCGCCGTGACGATCAGCTCCCGTACCTCATCGCGAAGCGCGGAGTACGGCAGCCCCTTCAGCCGAGCGATGGCCGACTCCGCCGCATGCCCGTACGTGGCCTCCCCTACGCCACTGACCGGATAGGCCGAGCCACCTTCCGGGCGGTGAGTGGCGGCCACGATCTCCCACCAGAGCGGGGAGATCCCGGCGACGAATTCCGTGGTGAGGCAAAATATGGCCGTGGCGCCGACCTCACGAAGAATGGGCCAGGCGTTGACGGCATTGTCGAGATAGCCATCGTCGAACGTGATGGCCATATGCGGGCGGGGGTCGCCGCGCCGGGCGGCCGACACGCAATCCTCCCACGGGGCGACTCGGTATCGCCGGGTGACCTCCGCGACCAGCTTCGCGAATAGCTCGGTCGGCACGCCCATCGGAACGCGGGCGTCCGGATCGCCGTCGACCCGATGCAGCCAGAGAACGGGAATCTGCCCTCGCCGCGCGCGATGACGCCTGAGCCAGCGCAATATGCCGGTGGCACGGAGAACGGCGGCAATGATCCATTTGACCAGCTGCACCGCTCTCTGGAAGCTTCCCATCAGATCTCCTGCTCTGCGCGGGTCCCCCGCAGATACTCCCGTATGGCCGAGTTCTTAGCAGAACGCGGTCCAATAGGAAAGCCCGGGGGCCCAGGCTCGGCTCTCGGGCCACGAAAGCGCGATTCCCCGCCTCCTTCCCGCTTGTCGGCCCCTGGAAACGCAAGTAGACTTTCCCGGCCTTTCTACAGACAGGATCGGGTGCCGGAGGCCCCGTGGGGACAGCAATCGGAGGTGTGGTGATGTCGAAGAGGGAGATGAGAAACATCCTGGTGACGGGTGCCGTCGGCCAGATCGGATCGGAGCTGACGCTGGCACTCCGGGAACGCTATGGCTCGGAAAATGTTGTGGCGACTGGGAGAAAGACGGATCCCACCCCCGATCTCCGCGACTCCGGACCGTTCTACTTCATCGACGTGACGCAGCGCGCTTCGCTCGACGTCGTGATCAAGAAGCACAACATCGACACGATCTACCACATGGCGGCCGTCCTCTCCGCGACCGGCGAAAAGAACCCACCGCTCTGCTGGGACGTGAACATGAACGGCACGCTCAATGTGCTGGAAGCGGCGCGCGATTACGAGATGGCGCGCGTGATCATGCCGTCGTCGATCGCCGTCTTCGGACCGCTCTCGCCCCGCGACAACACGCCGCAAGACACGATCCTCTGTCCCTCCACGATGTACGGCGTGACGAAGGTCGCGGGCGAAGTGCTCTGCAACTACTACGTGCAGCGATTCGGCGTGGATATCCGCGGGCTTCGCTACCCGGGCATTATCTCGAGCGAAACACTGCCGGGCGGCGGAACGACCGACTACGCGGTGGCCATCTACTACGACGCGGTCAAGCACAACAAATACACCTGCTTCGTTCGCGAAGACACGGTGCTCCCGATGATGTACATGCCCGACTGCATCAAGGCGACGATCGATCTCGCCGAGGCGGAGTTCGACACGCTCAAGCACCATGCTGATTTCAACGTCGGCGCGTTCAGCTTCTCCGTGGGCGAACTCGCCGCGAGCATCGCGAAGTATATGCCTGGCTTCACGTGTACCTACGAGCCGGACTTCCGGCAGGCGATCGCGGATTCGTGGCCGAGGTCTCTGGATGACAGCGCCGCCCGCGAGGAGTGGGGTTGGAAGCCGGGCTACGACCTCGATGCGATGACGAAGGATATGCTGGAGAAGCTCAAGGCGAGGCACGAGAAGGGCGAGCTGTAGGCAACCTGCGCCGGAACGCGAGCCGCGCGGACGGCCGAACCACACCGGCCGCCCCGCCGCTTCCGGCGGAGCCGAACCCCATAGGGCCTCTCGTACGATGAAGCAGAAGCTGATCATCGTTCCCGCGTACAACGAGGCCGCCAACATCGTTGGCGTAATCGCCGATCTGCGTGAGCACTGTCCGGGTTTCGACATCGTCGTGATCAACGACCACTCCACGGACGGCACGGCCGCAGCCGCGTTGGCGGCCGGCGTGGAGCTTCTCGACCTCCCGGTCAATCTCGGGATCGGCGGCGCTGTTCAGACCGGCTTCCGCTACGCCTGGCGGCACGGCTACGACCTCGTCGTTCGTGTGGACGGCGACGGCCAACATCGCGCTGATCAGATCCCGTCGCTCATCGCGCCTATCCTCAACGGCAACGCCGATTGCGTTAACGGCTCGCGCTTTCTGAACCGGGACGGACGCGCCGACTGGCCACGCGCGCGACGGGCGGGGACGATGGTCTTCTCCGTTCTGAGCAAGCTGCTGCTCAGGAAACGGATCACCGACGCCACTTCCGGGTTTCGCGCGTACTCCCGCCGTGTCATCAGACACCTGGCTGAGCACTATCCCGAGGACTATCCCGAACCGGAGATCGTGAATCGGCTCGTGCAGCTCGGCATGCGGCTCGAGGAAGTGCCGGTCACGATGCGCAAGCGTGGCGGCGGAACGTCGTCGATCACGTTCCTCAAATCGATCTACTACATGGTCAAGGTCGTGATGGCCGTCCTGATCAATACGCCGGTCTTTCCGTCGCGGAAGAGATCGCCGGGGACGCCAGAAAGCTCCCCCGGAACATCCACGAGGAGCGAACCGTGACGCGATTCCAGATCATCGCGTTCTTCGCCGGATTAGCCTTTCTTCTCGTGATCGTGCAGCTGATCCGCCGGCATCATCTCAAGGAGAAGTACAGTCTGATCTGGTTTCTCGCGGCGCTTCTGTTGATCGTGTTCGCCGTGTGGAGAAGCCTGGTCGAGATACTCGCGAATCTCTTCGGCATCGACTACGCGCCTGCGGTGTTGTTGCTGTTGCTCGTCTTCATTGGGGCCGGGTTCTTCCTGGCGTTCTCGGTCATCGCGACGAAGCTCTCGAACCGGAGCCGGCGGCTCGCCCAGGAGGTCGCGTTGCTCAAGAATGAGCTGGCGGCGATGGAGGGTCGCGCCGGCGGCGCGAGCGACCGGCGGAACGACGAATCCGGCGGTGCAACGGACCAACCGGCAGATTCATCGTAGCGCACCGCGCCCAAAGGAGGCTTCTCATGCCGTCCGTCTTCACTCGAATCATCAACGGCGAGTTCCCCGGACGCTTCGTCTGGCGCGATGATCAGTGTGTCGCGTTTCTCACCATCAATCCGCTCAAGCCCGGGCACACGCTGGTCGTGCCGCGCGCCGAGGTCGATCATTGGATCGATATGGATGAGTCGCTCGTCTCCCACCTGAACCTCGTTGCGCTGAAGATCGGGAAGGCGATCGACAAGGTGTTTTCGCCGGCCAAGGTCGGCGTGATTCTCGCGGGACTCGAGGTGCCGCACGTTCACATCCACGTGTTGCCGATCTGGAGCGAGTCGGACCTCAACTTCGCGAACGCGGAGCGCGAACCCGACCCGGCGGCGCTGGACGACGCGGCGGAGAAGATCCGGGCGGAGCTGAAGGCGCTCGGTTTTCGGGAGGTTTCGGAGTAGCCGCGGCCGGAGACGGCCGTCGGACGCCCCGTGCAGAGCGATGGTGGCCGCGATAGGTTGACGATTTTTCGCAAGTCGGTATAGAATCTATTGACAGTAGATCCCCCTCATCGACCGATCGCCGGTGAGCCGGAACGCCTCGGCTTTGGTGTAACCGGTTACGTAACAACGGATTGCTTGTCTGCGCCCCGCAACTTCGGAGGGAAAATGTCAGCTTGCCGATATGCTGCCGCACCACGGCCGACCGCCGGGGTGACCGTGACACTATTTATTGTCACCCTTGCAGTCGCCTTGAGTGGCGTGACGCCCGCCGCCGCCGTAACTAAAGCTCCCCCAAAGAGTTTCACCGAATCGGTCGCCGATCTGTCGACGGTCGCCCGGACTGCAATGCCACCTGTCGACGAGGCGGCGCTCGTCGAGGAGGACGAGGACCGCTACGCCACCGGCTGGGACGGCCCGTTTCGCTTCGCCGCTCCCCACTTCGTGAACATCGACTTCCTGACCGAGGCCACGCCGGAGTTGGTGAACGACGGCGGGACGATGTGGCGGCTCCGCGTCGTCTCGGAGGGCGCGCGCACGATCAATATCGGCATCGCCGGGTTCGAGCTCCCGGTCGGCGCGACGTTTCACATGTATCCCAGCGATCTCCACACGTACGTGGGTCCGTTCGGGTCGGCGGATCACATCGCGGAGCGCGAGTTCTGGAGCCCGGTGATTCCCGGCGATCAGATCGTCTTGGAGCTCTACGTGCCGGCCGACGCCGCGTTCACGCCGACCCTCGAGATCATTCAGGTCAACCACGACTACATCGGGTTCGGTGACATCGACTCGGACCCGGACGGGCACATGATGCAGGGCTGGTGCAACAACGACGTCGTCTGTCCCGAAGGCGATCCCTGGCGCGACGAGATCCGCTCGGAAGGTGTGTACACGATCAACGGGAGTTGGATGTGTTCGGGTCAGATGCTGAACAGCGTTGCGGAGACACCGCCTCCCTACTTTCTGACGGCGGATCACTGCGGCATCAGCGGCGGCAATGATCACGCGGTTCGGATCTACTGGAACTTCGAGTCGCCGGACTGCGGCGATCTCTGCTGCGGAAGCCTCAGCGACAGCCAGCAGGGAACGATCTTCCGCGCGGACTACTCGACGTCGGACTTCTGCCTCGTCGAGCTCTCGCAGGATCCCGACCCCGACTTCGACGTCTACTACTCGGGCTGGGACGCCCGCGAAGAGAACGCGCCGCAGAGATGCACCGCCATTCATCATCCGAACACGGACGAGAAGGCGATCAGCTTCAACTACGACCCGATCACCGTCACGAGCTACTTGAGCAACAGCGTTCCCGGAAACGGTTCGCACTGGCGCGTGGACGATTGGGAAGACGGCACGACCGAGCCGGGTTCGTCCGGGTCGGGGATCTGGGACGAGAACCACCATCTCGTCGGACAGCTCCATGGCGGGTATGCCTCTTGCTCGTCGATCACGTCGGACTGGTACGGACGCTTCTCGGTGTCGTGGGACGACGGAAGCAACCAGAGCTCGCGGCTCAGAGATTGGCTCGATCCCGACAACACCGGTACGCGGGTGCTCGACGGTCGCGATCCGGATGACCCGCTTGCGGTGGACGGCGATCAGGCGGTCCCTGGTGCGGCGACGCTGCTCGCGGTCAATCCGAATCCATTCAGTCGGTCGACGGAGATCCGGTTCGAGCTCACGTCGGCGGGCAATGTTGCCGTCACGATCCACGACGTCGCGGGGCGGATCGTGTCGTCGGTTCCGGCCAAGTCATACGGCGCCGGCGAGTCGCGCGTAAGCTGGGATGGAAACGATGCGAACGGCATGCCGCTGCCGGCGGGCGTCTACTTCGTCCGGCTGGCCGTTGGCGAGCGATCGGTAGGAACGACCAAGATCGTCATGATGCGGTAGGATCGTGTCAGAAGAGGAAGTACGTACAGAAGGGGCGCCGAGTGGCGCCCATTCTTATTGGCTGCATTTTTCGCGCGGAGCTAGGCGATCATCTCCGCGCTCTCGTGCGCACGCGCAATGCGGTTCTCGTTGAGCCCCACCCAGAACGCGTTGACGCCGTCGAGCATGTCGCGACCGCCGCGCATGAACTTCTCCTCGTCGAAGCCTTCGGTGAAGAACGCCTCCTCCAGCTCGTCCATGACGTGGAGCTTGTGATTCTCTTCCACCTTGTCGTGCCAGGTGAAGAACGCGAGCGGGAGATCGGACTGCTCGCGCTTCTTGAAGATCTCGAGACCGCGGACGAGCTCCTTCCAGAAACCCGCCGCCGCCCACGTCTCGACCGCGAAGCTTGCGCCCTCGGCGATGTTCGGATCTGCCGAGCCGTAGATCCGCGCGAGCTCGTCGCAGAAGAAGAGCGTCGACGGCGTGCCGTGACGCCGCTTGCCCATCTCTTCGAACTCGAGATCGAGAACTCGGCCCATTCGGGAGAGCCACTCGAAGTGCGCGGCCTTGAACTTGAACATTCCGCCATCGACGGTTCCCTCGGTGGATACGAGATCGGGATCGCCTTCACGGTCCGGATCGGTGACGCCCTGCGGCCGGCCATTGCCGCCCTTCTTGTTGTAGATCACACCCAGCTCGTTGAGGAGAATCTCCTTCGACGCGCGCATGCCTTCGAGTGTGGTCGCGTTGATGGTCTTCTGAAGCTGCGCGATGAGAAAGAGATTCGAGAAGACCGAGAACTGCACGATGAAATGCCGGAGGTCTTCGCGCCCGTACTCCCCCTTCTCGAACCAGCGCGTGTAGGCGTTGTCCGTGATCACGGGATGCGGCATCAGCTCCTGGTTGATACGCTCGACGAAGCTGCTAAATCGGTCGAACTGGTCTTGCGTGATCTCGCCGGACGTCTTGCGGGCCATCATGTCGTCGGATACGGCCAATCGCATACGATTCTCCTTGTCTGTGCGTCTACGGAAATGGCGCGGTGGTGATTGCGTGCGTGGTAGTGAATTATGATAAAAATTACAGGAGAATCGCTCGAAAAACAAATCAGAAAGCGCTCACGACAGCTCGAGCGGGCGCGGCTCATCGCTTCCGTCTTCGTGCGCGCTCAGATGCTAATGCGATCATCTACTGGTTTTCTCGTAGCGCGGACTCACGCACGCTACACGTCGAGTCTTCGTCCCACACGCAGAACACGCTTCCCGTCGTGACGAACGCCGTCATATCGACGGAGACAGGTTCACGCAAAGAAAACCCCGCGCGGAGGCGCACGAGATGCGCCCGGCGCACGGGGTCCGAATCCTGACCGCTAGAGCGCCTAGTGACCGTGCTTGGAATGATCGTGGCCGGCATGCGGATCCTTCATCTGCATGGAGGCCCGGGCCAGAAGCGCGCTGGTGTCACGGGCCATCGAGGCATAGGCGTGGAGCGCCTTCACGCCCTCGCTCGTCGATGACGTCGCGACGACAATCTTGCCGAGGGCCGTCGTGAACTCCTCAACCTCGATGTCACCCCGCGACATCAAGCCGTGCATCCCCGAACAGAACGGACACAGATGCTCTTCCGCTTCCTTCGGCGAATAGTCCATTGCGGTCTTGCGCGTGACCGCGCACTTCGACTCGCACTCGCGAAGCTGTGGGACCAGCTTTTCGTCCGCGAGCATGAATGCCGACACGAAGCCGGTGTCTGTCTCATGAACATCGTAGCGAATCTGCGGGCCGAGCTGCGGGTATTCCATCATCGGCTTGCAGGACGTGCAGCTCATCATCTTGTGCATCGCCTGCTCCGGTGTCATGTCAATGGCCATAGCCCAGGAGGCGACCAACGAGACGGAGAGCATCGTAATACCGAGGACCTTCTTCATTTCTTCCTCCAAGTGACTTCGAACCTTGCTTGGCCCGCGCGGCGGTCGATGCCAGCCGCCAGGCCGTCATCCTCCGATCGTCCCCGACGGACCCTTCGGAGTTCCAGTGGACTATAGAGAAGTGAGCACGTGAGATAAAAGATTACGTTGCCGATTCAGTTAATACCTGAATCAGGAACTCAGGAACGTGTTTACCATCAGTACGTTGCCCAAGAGCGCCGTCTAATCTATAATTATACTTACAGTTCATGTGATGCTGGCACGCATACACCGCAGTTCCTCACATCCTGGATGTGTAGAAGGAGCCCACTCATGCACAGGCTGGGTAGCCGTTTGCGACACGCGAGTCTGATGTGCTTTGCCCTATCGATCGCCTTCTCACTGCACGCTCACGCGGGGGAAATCGGAGACAGCTTCATCCCGGTGCTACAACAGGCGGGACCTGACGAGTTCGTTTCGGGAATCGTCATGCTGAGCGAGCAGCTCGACCTTGACTGGATTGAGAACGAGATAGCGGCCCGCGAGTACACGAGCCGATGGCGCCGGCATGGTTTCGTCATTCGACGGGCGCAATCCCTTGCCGCGCGCACGCAAGGTGATCTTCTCGTAGCGCTCGAGGGATACAAACGCCAGGGCAAGGTCGCCAACTACAAGCCGTATTGGATAGCGAACCTCGTGGTGGTGGACGCCACACCTTCCGTCTTCTATGACCTCACGCTACGAGCCGACGTCGGGCTCATTCACTTCAACGCACCGATTGATCTGCGTATCGCGGAGACGGCGCTCGACGAGCCACTTCCTGCGACGGAGACCTACTACCCAGGTCAGTTCTGCATCAATGTCGGCCCCGCCTGGGATCTTGGCTACACAGGAAGCGGGACTCTCGTTTGCTCCTTCGACTCCGGAGCCGACGGCAGCCACGAGGCGCTGGCGGACACGTGGCGCGGCGCCGAGACCGGAGTCGAGTGGTGGGAAGCGTGGCGTGATCCCTACGGCGGAACCGAGTTCCCGTACGACACGCAGAATCACGGCACACACGTTCTGGGAATCATGTGCGCAACGCCTCCGGGCGGAGATCCGATCGGCATTGCCTATGACACTAAGTGGATCGCGGCATGGATCGGCTACAACGTCGGCGAAATCATCGGATGCTATCAGTGGGCGGCCGACCCGGACAGCAACTCGACCACGATCGACGACGTTCCCGACGTCGTGAACAACTCCTGGGGCACGACGCTGGACTGCGATGACACGTATTGGGCGGCCATCGACGTCATCGAGGCGGCCGGCATCGTCAATACCATCGCGGTCGACAACCGAGGGCCCGATTCCATGACCGTCAATTCCCCCGAGAGCCGCATCGACACACCGTACAAGAACTTCGGCGTCGGAAACGTCGATCCCAACCAGCTCGGCTATCCCATTCGTCCGAACAGCGGTCGCGGTCCGTCGCCGTGCGACAGCGTGACGATCAAACCTGAAGTGACGGCACCGGGGACGAGCATCTACAGCACGCTCCCCGGCGATGACTACGGAAGCAAAACGGGAACGTCGATGGCCTGCCCGCACGCGTCCGGCGCCGTCGCGATCTTGCGACAAGTCAATCCGGACCTGGGCGTCGACGAGATCAAGCAGTACCTCATGGATACCGCGAACGACAAGGGCGATCCCGGCGAGGACAACACGTACGGCTGGGGGATCATCGATGTCGGCGCCGCCGTTGCCGCCGTTCTTGCCGAAACCAGCCCGTTGCCCTACCCGATCAATCTCTCGGGCATGTTCGATGCGCCGAACGAGGTGGAACTGAGCTGGGAACTGCCCGCCGGCGGAAGCGGCTCGTGGGGCAGCATCCTGAAATTCAATATCTATCGCACGACGCCGGGGACTCCGTTTCCCGAATTCCCGATCGACACGACCGCCGCCGACACACTCGCGTATTCGGACATCGATCTTGGAGCCGGGCTCTACGACTATGTCGTGACCGCGGTGTACGCGGGCGGGGAGAGCAGCCCCAGCAACCTCGTCACTGTCGAGATCCCGGATCCGCTGGGTGTGACGGCAGTCGAGCGCGCCGCCACGTCCGCGCTTCTGACCAGCGCGCCCAATCCGTTCCAGCCGTTCACGACACTCAGATATCACTTGGCGGAGGGCTACCCCGCCCGGATCACGATCCACGACGCGGGTGGGCGCACGGTGCGCGAGCTGGACGTCCAAGGGGGCAATGGAGAGGTCGTCTGGGACGGACGCGACTCAGCGGAGCGAAAGTTGGCGAGCGGCGTCTACTTTGCCCGCCTCCGGCAGAATGGCGTAAGCGTTAGCCAGCGACTGATCTTGATCCGATAGGCGTCGCGCGAAAGATCTCCCAGAGATATCACGACACGATGACAAACGAAGGCCCGGAGCCGAGTGCCCCGGGCCTTCTACCGTGCGGTCTGCCTGGTCGCACGGTTTTCATTCTGTCGTCTAGTACGCGATCCCTTTAGCCGCTGCCTGCGCGCGGATCATCTTGAGCACCTGCGCGTCGAAGGAGTCGTCGGCTCCCGCGTCCGCCAGCTTGTCCGCGATGTACGCGTCGCGTTCCCGGCTCAGGTCAGCGATCTTCTCTTCGATCACGCCGCGCTTGGCTTCCTGCTCCTCGACATACTCGCGAATCTCATCCTCGCTCATCCCCTCGAGCTCATCGGGCAACATGTCCGGCTCGAGATCGCCCAGCGAGACGTCGCCCGCGCTCACGGCATCGATGAGGTCGCGATCGCTCATGCGACCGCTCGATGCCTTGTACGCCGCCCGCTCCGCGGCCATGGGCGCATCCAGCTTCGCCAGCTCCCCCATGCCGGCTGCGGCGTACTCCCGCTCTTCCTCTTCGCCCCAGAACACGACCGTGTCGTGCAACTCATCGCTTAGCGCAGCGAGCTCGTCATCCATGGGCGTCGGGATCATTCGCATCCCGCCGGATTGCTCGACGGACGTGTACTCGCCTTCACCAAGGCGGGCGATCTCATCCCAGTATCCGGCCGTCTCAAACATGTCACCGCACTGAACCGCGTTGATCACGATGTTGTCGATTACGGCGTCCATGCAGACCGTCTCGTAGTCGAAGCCGTCGTCATAGTCGACGTGAGGCGGCGCATCTCCGACGAGAAAGACGATCTTGAGCGTCTCGATATCGTCACTCCAGGAGATCTCATGCACCGCGTCGTGGAGCGCCTTGTTGACGTGCTCGGGGGTATCGCCGCCGCCGTCCGCGTTGAACGACATGAGCTCTCTGTACACGGCATCGAGATCGCCGTTGAGATCGGTGACGCGCGTCACGTAGTCGTCGCCGTGATCACGATAGGCGACGAGTCCGACCTCGATCTCTGGGGTAGGTGTCCCCTTGATGATCTGGTTTGCGATCCACCAGATCTTCTGCTTCGCGCCCTCGATGAGTCCCGACATGCTCCCGGTCGTGTCGAGGACGAACACCACTTCCACCTTGGGCGTTGTGATGATCTCAGGATTTGCGTGTGCCGCGCCGGCCACGAGCATGATGGCGAGCGACGCGATGGTGATTAGCTTTCTCATGGCACTTCTCCTAGGTTGCTATCCGATACGTGCTGCCATCGAACACGAAGGTGATGTTCGATCCGAGTGACAGGAACTTGCCGATTTCGGGGTGTTTCTTCATGAGGTCGAAGTACTCACGACTCAGGAACTCGATCTCTGTGACGCGCGAGTCCGCGTCGAATTCGGAGTCGGTCCATTCGTCGGGCCCTCCGAAGAACGTTTTGCCGCCGACGTGCCGCACCTGTTCCTCGCCCTGGACGGGAAGGACCTCGCGCTTCTTCGCTTCGCTCAGCTCATCGCTCATAGCGACAGAGCCCCGCCCACCGCGCGAGAAGAGGGCGTCGCCTACGTGGCCCCACGTGCTTCCCGCCTCGGGGCGAAGATCCATCTCTCGAGCCAGCTCGGGTTCCTCCTCGACGATCAGATAGGACGTGTACGGGGTGATGATCCCGTACTCCTTCGATAGCTTGACCACCTCGTCCACGAGCTCCTCATTCTCACCGTGGAGCCGGATCTCGCTGACCAGATAGGCGATCTTTCGAGACGCCCAGAGTCGCGGGATGAAGTCGTTGTCGCTGTTGCGATCCGCGAAGCGAGCGTCATAGACGAACGTCTTCTCGCTACCGCGCACGTCCCCCGACAGTCGAACGGCCGTAGACCCGCCGTCCGAGTATCGACCGAAGAGCACGAGCTGCGATCCGTTGAAGATGTCCGGAAGTTCGACGGGGAAGATGTCGCTCACGTCGACGCGCCCGAAGTCGAGCGCGATATCCGAGAGGACCGGCTCGCTCACCTTCGAATAGAAGCTCGCGACCTTGGTCTCGATGTTCTCTTCCGGCTTGACGTACGCCACCGTCCCGCGGTTTTCGGCGGAGAGACGATCGAGTAGATGGGTGTTCACGTCGTAACCGACCCCGAACGTGAAGATGCGCAGCCGGTCGTCATTGGAATCACGCACGTTCTCGAGGATCGTCCCCACGTCGGTCTCCCCCACCGTCGGCTCGCCATCGGTGAGGAAGATCACCATCTGCGGATTGTCCGATCGCGCGCTACCCAGCGCGGTGCGAAGCGCCTTGTCGATCGCGGTTCCCCCGCGTGCGCGGATCTTGGAAACGAACCGGCGCGCCCGCGCGACGTTGTCGTCCGATGCGCGCACCAAGCCGTCATCGAAGCCGTTCACGGCCGTAGCGAAGGTGATGATATTGAACCGATCACCGGCGTTCAGACGCTCGAGACAGAACTCGAGGGCACCCTTCGCCTGATCGATTTTCTCTCCGACCATCGATCCGGAAACGTCGATCACGAATACGACGTCCTTCTCGATGACGACACGATCGTCCATCAGCTCGCCTGGCGCGAGGAGCAGCGCGAAGAAGCCGTCGTCCCCCCGGAGCTTGTGCGTGAGCAGGTTCAGTCCCATGTCCTTCTCTGAAACCGTGTAATAGAGAAGGAAGTCGCGGTCGGGTTTCACGTCTTTCTCTTCGTAACCGACGGTCGCGCGCCGCTCCTCGACATCGATGTCCGTGTCGTGGCTCGGGCAGTAGACGCTCTTGATCGGAACGTCGCTGCGAATGTCGACGGCAACGGTGACCTCGTCGAGGTTCGTCGCCGAGAACTTCTCGGTGTTGAGTGGATAGCGATAGCCGACGAGCCCCGCATCGTAGCGAAGGAGCTCCTCGTACTCGAGCTGGATCCGCGTTTCGCCGTGACGCGGAATCGGATAGACCCGTGCGCGAAACATGTCTCGTCCGACATATTCGAGAAGCGCGGGATCCTTCATGCGCCTGACGATGTCCTCGTAGATCTGCCGCGCTTCGTCGGCGGCGAGCAGTTCCGCCGTCACCTTCTTTCCGTTCATCCACATGGCGAAGTCGATGATCGACGCGCTCTCGGGGATCGGGAAAATGTAGGTCCCCTCGATGTCCCGGTCGTTGTTGTTGACGAAGACCTGGTCGATCTTGGTCGTGGCCGTCTGTGCTTCGATCGACACGTTCACTCGGTGATACTCGATCGAGAACGGGTCGGGGTTCGGCAGATCACCCGGGATGGGCCGGGGAATCAGAATCCCGTCCGCCTGCGCCGACGCGGCGGCGAGAAGCGCGATTCCGGCCAAGATGGCGGGCCACCTGACTGTTTTCGTATGACGTGGGTGCATGGTGCGTCCCTCCTTTGCCCTCTCATGATCGTGAGGCCATCCGACAGACGTCTGATGCGCCCTCACGCCAATGGAGTCGCGAAAGAGGGGGGAATCGTTTACAGAGGACAGAACTAACTGCGGGACAAAAGGATAGGCCTCCTGATCGGGAGGCCTATCGCTCATGATCGGCGCGGTCGTGGCCGCTGTTTGTGACGGATCCCGCCAGGCCGAAGCGCCGAAGATACGTTCGTCGAATCCGGGGCTAGTTCGTGAAGTGCGCCTTCACTTGCCCCCACGTCGACTTTTCGACCGGGGAGGTTCCACACCCCTCTTGCCACGCGCCCCGATAGCCGCAGTCGTCCGTCGGTATGCACGGAGAGTCACTCTGAATCGTCCAGTTGCGGTCCGTGTCGGGATCGGACGCGCAGAATTCCGGATCCACACTGAGGTTCCACATCTGCCCGTCCTGCCCCGCGAGGCAGTCGACCCAATCACCGCCCGTGTTGCCGAAGACGACGCAGCACACGAGGTTCGCCTCCGAGAGCCCACCACACTGAACCGGCGTGGAAATGTCGTTGAACGCGATGATCGAGTGGTTCATCGTGATCGATGAGGCCGAATCCATGAAGATGGCGGCACCCTGCGGGGCGGTATTCCCCGTCATGGTCACGGTAGCCATGAAGGACGTCGAACTCTGGTCGAGGTACATGCCGCCACCCCCGGCGCTCGCCGCGTTGCCGGAGAACGTGCAGAACGTGACATGGGGTGATGAGAATGAGTGCGCGTAGAGTCCTGCTCCCTCCACGGCGGTGTTCCCCAGGAAACGGCAGCCGGAGATGACCGGCATCGGCCCCGAGACAATGAAGAGCCCGCCCCCATTCCCATCGGATGTACTTCCCTCAAAGACACATTCGTTGAACATCGGCGACGAGTTGGCCACGTAGGCGCCCCCGCCAGCGACGGTCGCCTCCCCGTTCAAGAAGACACAATTGAGGAACGTTGGGTCTGAATCTTCCACACAGGAGACGGCTGCGCCGTTCTCCGCATAGCCGTTGACGATGGTGATGCCCGAAACCATGGCGACCGCTGTCTCTTGACTGTAGAAAAGGAAACCCCGATGGGGGTCTCCCATGCTGCCCTCACAGTCAATGATACAGGTCTCGGGAGTGCCGTTGAGTGACATGACGATGACGTCCTTGCCGCCGAAATCCAGGTCACGATTGCCGGCACCGGTGTAGGTCCCGTCCTCGAGTTGTATGAAGTCACCGGGATTGGCCGCGTCGATGGCGGCCTGGATCGTCGGATAGTCGCCGGATCCGTCCGCGGCCACTCGGATGAGCGCGCCGTAGGCCGTGACCGGAATCGTCACTAGAGAGAGAAAGGCCGCCGCCAGCACCATCACCGTCAGTCGTCTCATGTCATGTCTCCTTGTCGGGATCACCGAATCGCGATCGTCCGAGCGTTTGAATGCGACGTTCGAGCTCGCCGTTCGAGTGGACGTGTGTGACGCACGCCCGGCCATTTCCGAGCGGGTCAGTCGTACAGTTCCCCACCAAAAGGCGTTACCATTTCATGATCGAACAATCAGATTAACATGACGTCGACGTTCAGACGAGCCGAAATGCTTTCCCCGCAATCCTCTGCGGAATCCTCAAGTCGAGCTTCGGTTACCGAACCTACGGATGGTGGCCGATGTGTGTCGTGGCCCGGGACTAGTGGTCGACTGAAGGCTCTATACGGTAGGCGGCCTTGATTCTTCCCCACGTCGAGTCTTCGACCGGGGACGTTCCACACCCTTCCTGCCACGCGCCGCGATAGTCGCAATCGTCGGTCGGCATGCAGGGTGAGTCGATCTGAATCGTCCAGTTGCGGTCCGCGTCCGGATCGGACGAGCAGAACTCCGGATCCACGTTGAGGTTCCACAACTGTCCGTCCTGCCCCGCGAGGCAATCGACCCAATCCCCACCCGCATTGCCGTAGACGACGCAGCAGCCGAGCGTCGCTTGCGAGAGCAGCCCGCACGCGACCGCGGCACCATCGGCATTGAACGCGACGATCGAGTCGTTCATGACGAGAGACGCGTGCGATCCAACGGAAACCGCAGCGCCCGTCGAAGCGGCATTGCCCGTGAGCGTCGTCAGCACGATGAAGAAGAGCGAGTCGTCGTCGACAAAGATACCGCCGCCCTCCGTGCCCGCCGCGTTGCCGGAGAACGTGCAATACATGATGTGGGGCGCCGAAGAGCCGTGTCCATGGATCCCTCCTCCGGCGTCGGCCGCGCTGTTTCCGATGAAGCGGCAGCCGAAAAGCACCGGGGAAGGGCCGGCCGCGATAGCGAGCCCTCCGCCGCTCGCTTCCGAGCTGTTCCCCTCGAAGACACAGTTGGTGAACGTCGGCGACGAGTCGGCAACAAATGCGCCCCCACCGGCGGTGGTCGCAACGCATTCCAGGAAGACGCAGCTGAGGAACGTCGGGGACGATCCTTCCATGCAGACGACGGCGGCACCGGTGTCCGCATAGCCGTTGAGTACGGTAATCCCCTCGACCCTGGCCTCATCCGTCTCGCCGTTTTCGAATATGAAGCCGCGATGCGGATCCCCGGCGCTACCCTCGCAATCGATGACGCAGGCCTCTGGACTGCTGTCGAACCCTATGACCACGATGTCTTTGCCGCCGAACGTCAGATCTCGATTGCCCGCGCCTCTGTACGTTCCTGCCTCGAGCTGTATGAAATCGCCGGGCTTGGCAACGTCGATGGCTTCCTGGATCGTCGGATAGTCGCCTGACTCGTCCGCGGCAACGCGGAGGAGGGCCGCGTCCGACGTGAGCGGCAACGCTACTATCGAAGGAAGGACCGACGTCAGGGCCACAATCAGTCGCCTCATAAGCCATCCTCTCAAGCAGGTGATGACCGAGCGGAGAGGATATCACGTATCGATCGCGGCAATGCGCAAAGACCTTCCGGCATCGATCTATGCAACCATGGGTTATACTTACCCTTCCATCTGACGGAAGGAGACCGCCATGGCGCCCATGAAGGTTTTCGTCCAACCCGCGCTGGCGCTTCTGATCGCAACGACGCTCGCCACCGGAATCGCGGATGCGCAGCCCGTCGATGCCGAGGTGACACTGAACCTCTTCACGAACGGCTGGTATGGAGCAAGTTGCCAGGGTTTCGAGGAGAACCACTACACGCGCTGCGATGACGTGGAGAACCATCCCGTGCCGCCCGAAGCCAACATGATGTTCTTGTGGGTGATCGTCAGCCGCGAAGGTGGGTTTCCGAACGGAATAGGAGGCCTGCAGTTCGGGATCGAGTACGACGGTCCTGCAACCATGCACTGGAACCTTTGCACAAGCGGTGCCGAAATCCCCCAGGGCGGCTGGCCCGAAAGTGGCGCGGGAAACGCCGTGACTTGGGAGGGGGGGTGCCACAACCCACCGGGCGAGAACGCCCGCGTGGGCCACTTCATTCTCTACGGCGAGCTCACTGGCACGTTTCGGCTTACCGCCGACCCGCGGGTCGGCCAAGCGGTGTGGGCCGACTGCACTCCCAACTCCTACGAGATCTGCCCAGGCAATCTCGCCGTGATAGACATCGAAGAACACGCGTTCCCGCTGTGCGGCGACAACTGCGGAGCCACTCCGATTCGTGTACGATCCTGGAGCCGAATCAAGAGCCACTACAGATCCGGAACGTAATAGAGATCTTGGCGAGTCGAACACAATGGAGGAAACGATGCGGTACGGCGCGCGGAACAAGCTCACGGCCAAGGTGAAGTCGATCAAGAAGGGCCAGGTGATGGGTCTCGTAAAGTTCGACGTGACGACACCCTCCGAGATGGCCTCCGTTCTCACCGTGGAATCGATCGAGCACCTCGACCTCAAAGAAGGCGACGAGATCCAGCTGGTGATCAAGGCAATCCATGTTCTGCCCGTGAGGGACTAGCCGAACAAGGACGGAACGGACCGGCCACGCCCCGATCACGGGGCTTCAGGCCCAGATCGTCATGGCGCATACCGCCCCCCTCGGATTACTATTTGCCGATCTGACTAGCTCTCTCATACGGGTCGGTCCGGTAGCGCCGGCCGCGACGCACGCCCGGGCGGCCCCTTCGACATCACGGAAGGAGTCGTTCATGTTTCGCGCCACTCCACGCCTGATCGTCCCGCTGGCCACTACACTCATCGCGTGCATCGCACCGTTCGCGGTCGCCGACAGTCCTCCGACGTCCGATCTTCCAAAGGGAATCGAGTTCGTCACGTCGGTGGAGGGCATCACGGAGTACCGTCTCGACAACGGTCTGCAGGTTCTTCTCTTTCCGGATCCTTCGAAGCAGACCACGACAGTTTGCATCACGTATCTCGTCGGGTCGAAGCACGAAGGCTACGGCGAGACGGGGATGGCTCACCTCCTCGAGCACCTCGTGTTCAAGGGTTCGGAGAATCACCCGGACATTCCTCAGGAACTCACAGCGCATGGCTGCCGCCCGAACGGATCGACCTGGGTGGATCGCACGAACTACTTCGAAACGTTCGCCGCTACCGATGAAAACCTCGAGTGGGCCCTCGATCTCGAGTCGGACCGGATGATCAACTGCTTCATCTCGCGTAAGGATCTGGATTCCGAGATGACCGTCGTCAGAAACGAGTTCGAGATGGGTGAGAACAGCCCGATGCGCGTCCTCGAGGAGCGCGTCTACTCGACGGCCTACCTCTGGCACAACTACGGCAAGTCGACCATCGGTGCGCGGTCTGACATCGAGAACGTTCCGATCGATAGGCTGAAGGCGTTCTACACGAAGTGGTACCGGCCCGACAACGCCGTGCTCGTGGTATCCGGTCGGTTCGACGCCCAACGCACGCTGGCACTCATTGACGAGAAATTCAGCCCGCTCACGCCCCCTGACATTCCGCTCCACCACACGTACACGATCGAACCGGCGCAGGACGGCGAACGCAGTGTCATGCTCCGGCGGGTGGGCGACACGCAGGCGGTCGCTCTCGCCTACCACATTCCTTCAGCTGTGCATCCCGACTACGCGCCCGTGCAGGCGCTGTCATTCCTGCTGGGCGATACGCCGTCGGGCGCCCTCCATGAAGCGCTCGTCGAGACGAACCTGGCCGCTACAGTTCGCGCGCGCGCGGACCGTTTCGCGGACCCCGGCCTTCTCTACATGACGGCCGAGGTCCGGGCGGATCGATCCCTCGATGCGGCGCGAGAAGAAATGATCGCGGTCGTCGAGGGATTCGCGGAGACGCCCCCAACCGAGGAGGAGGTGGACCGCGCGAAAACCAACCTACTCCGCAACTGGGAAATGCGGCTCAGAAATTCCCAGTGGGCGGCAATCGGTCTCAGCGAGTGGTGCGCGCAGGGCGACTGGCGCCTCTTCTTCCTCCATCGTGACAACCTGCAGCAGGTCACCGCCGAAGACGTTCACCGCGTGGCCGGCGAATATCTCGTCACGACCAACCGAACGGTTGGGCTCTACGTCCCCACCGACGAACCGGCGCGCGCCGATGTGCCCGAGACCCCGGTCGTGGCCGAGTTGCTCGAGGGCTACGCCGGCAGCGAGGCGATGGCGACGGGTGAGGAATTCGACGCGACCCCGGAGAACATCGAGTCGCGCGTCGTGCGGGAAAGCCTGCCCGGCGGCCTCAATCTGGTGCTCCTCCCGAAGAAGACACGCGGAGAGAAGGTGAACCTCTCTCTTTCGCTTCACTTCGGTGACGAGAAGAGCCTCCGAAACAAGGCGCGGATCGGCGAGATCACCGCGCGCATGCTGAACCGCGGCACGAAGAACCGCTCCCGCCAAGAGATCGAGGACGAGATCGATCGTCTCAAGGGGCGCGTCTCTGTCTGGGGCATGGCCGCCGGCGTGACCGGGTCGATCGAGACGACGCGGGAGAACTTCCCGGATGCGCTAGCGCTGCTGGCCGAGATTCTCCAAGAGCCGACGTTTCCGGAGTCAGAGCTCGAGCAGCTGCGCGAGGAAACGCTTCTTCAGCTCGAAGAGTGGACGACCAATCCCCGCGTGCTCGCCCAGATCACTTACGCGCGACACATGAACCCCTGGCCGAAAGAGGACGTGCGTTACACCGCCACGTTGGATGAGGAGATCGAAGAGATCAAGCTGCTGACGCGCGAAGATCTCGCCGAGTTCCATGCCGACTTCTACGGCGCGAGCTATGGCGAGCTTGGGATCGTCGGCGACATCGATCCGGAAGAGGCCACGGCACTCGCCTCGCAGCTCTTCGACGACTGGAAGAACGCCACGCCGTACGAGCGGCTCACCGAAGAGTTCAGCGACCGGCCTGCGGTCATCGAATCGATCGAGGTGCCGGACAAAGAGAGCGCCGTGTTTCGGGCCGGGACACGCGTCAACATGCGCGACGACAACCCGGACTATCCGGCCATGGTTCTCGGCAACTTCATGACCGGCGGCGGCTTCTTGAACTCTCGTCTGGCTACGCGGATCCGCCGGACCGACGGGCTCAGCTACGGCGTCGGATCGTTCTTCTACGCCGACGCGTGGGACGAGGTCGGAGCCTTTGGGGCGTTCGCGATCTATGCGCCGCAGAACGACGCGAAACTGATCACGGCATTCGAGGAGGAAATCCAGCGCGTTCTCGACAGCGGCTTCGCGGACGAGGAGATCGCCGAGGCAAAGTCCGGTTGGCTGCAGTCACGCGAGGTCTCGCGCAGTCAGGAGCGGGAGTTGGTCGGCGCGCTGGCGCGTCGCCAGGAGCAGGGACGCACGCTCGCGTGGGACGCGCTTCTCGAGACCAAAATCGCGGAGCTTACGAACACGCAGATCCTCGAAGCGTTTCGAAAGTACATCGATCTGAAGAAGATCTCGATTGTGCGCGCGGGAAACTTCGCGGGGGCGGCGGAAAAGGCCGCCGCCGTCGCCGAGCGGGCGGACTGATAGCAGGCGTTCATCACAAATCCGCGCTTCGTAGCGGCGGCGTTGTCAACATGTAGGGCCACGCCGCCGCTCAGGCGCCCGTGACATACGACCTACCGAAACAACGTGCGAGGGTCGCGCGAGAAGAAGTCCCCGAGCGACAATTTGCTCAGTGATTGAGTAAGATTACTCAGCCATTGAGCAAGACATATAATCCACTGAAATCACATCGGATAGGGGAAACAAATCATCAGGAAGAACGCACTCTCGCCCCTAGAAAACCCCATGGAGCGGTCCACCGGAAGCGGCCAACTCGTCCACGCGGCGGGTCACCTTCGGGTCCTCGACGAGCGGTCGGGCGTGGTGCGGCTTGATCCGCGCATCGATGATGAGCGGCCCGCGGCATCCCCAGTGCTTGTGCTCGGTGAAGGCACCGACCCCGTGGACGTCGTGCGATGGATTCGAGCGTGTGAATGTGACCCACAGGAAGTTGGAGAGCGACTCGGCGGCAAACGTGATGTCGTCCACGAGGACGATTAGCGCGATTCCATCAGACACGTCCGTCGCTTCGAGCAAGCGCGCGAACGACTCGGCCTGAGCGTAACCTGTGTCCTTGTCGACGAACGCACGTGCGCCGACGACTAGCACCCCCGGCAGGATCAGCTTTGCATCACCGAGCCCATCCGGTACAGAGAAGCTACTCGACAGCTCCGTCGCTAGCGCACGCCTTGCCGCGCCCGCCGCGGCGATCACGAGCTTCGAACCCTCATTGAGCCCCGTCCCCGTGTAATCGAGCGTGTCGATCGTCGTTCGTGTCTGGAAGTGAAGATCGCGCGTCCAGTCGACCCGCTCAAGCATGTGACGGAAGAAGCCCTCCACGTCGTTGACATTCAGATCGGGATCGTCCTCCCCCGCCACGATAAAGAGATATTTCGAGAGCGACGCCTGCCCGTAGCCCAGCACCGCGTTCGCGATCGTAAGGATCTCCTTCGGTGTGCGCTCCTCGAACGGCACGTAGCGCTCGCTCCCGATCGCGAGCATGAGCGGATGCACACCCGCCGCGTCAACCGCGTGCATGGCGTGAAGCCCCGGAATCTCCTTCGGCACCAGCGGCTCGGTGAGCTCGTGAACCAGCTCGCCGAATGTCGTGTCTTCCTGCGGCGGGCGTCCCACCACCGTGAACGGCCAGATTGCGTCACGTCGATGGTAGACGGCATGCACTTTGAGATAGGGGAAGTCATGCGTGTCGCTGTAGTAGCCCAGGTGATCACCGAACGGCCCCTCCGGCAACGCCTCGTCGAGTGACATTGTGCCGGTGATGCAGAAGTCCGCGTCGGCCGCGATCACGTGCCCGTCTCGAGTCGTGTGGCGGAAGCGACGGCCGCCGAGCATCCCCGCGAAGAAGAGCTCGGACATCCCTTCTGGAAGCGGCATCACGGCGGCGAACGCGTTTGCCGGCGGTCCGCCCACGAAGATGCTCACCTTGAGCGGCTCGCCACGACGGACCGCTGCGGCGTGATGCACCCCAATCCCGCGGTGGATCTGATAGTGCAGCCCGATCTGTCGATTCAGCTCGTACTCGTTTCCGCTGAGCTGGCTCCGATACATCCCCAGGTTCGATTGCCTGACGCCCGGACGATCGGGATCTTCCGTGTAGACCTGCCCCATCGTGACGAACGGGCCGCCGTCTTCGGGCCAGCCGACGATGGCCGGGAGCTGATCGATCGTGGTCTCGGATTCGAGCACGGGGCCGCCGCCGACTCGGCGCGGCAACGTCTTGAATGCGGTGAACGGCGACGAGGCATAGGTCATCGGCGAACGCCAGAAGTCGGACGGATTCGCTTTGAGCCGCATGATCGTCTTCACGCGCTCATACGTGTCGCGAAAGATGAAGCGCGCTCGCTCGGGGGTCCCGAAGAGATTCCCCAGCGCCGGGAACGGGCTCCCCTTCACCCGTTCGAAGAGTACCGCGGGGCCACCGGCCGCGTAGACGCGCCGTTGAATCTCGGCGATCTCGAGATGCGGATCGATCTCCTCGCCGACGCGGCGCAACATGCCGTGACGCTCGAGATCATCGACGCACTCGCGAAGGTTTCGGTAGCCCACTGCGCATCACCTCTCTCACGAGGATGGCCGCTCAACCGATCTGCTCTCAGCCGGACCGGCGGGTCGACAATATCGGGACCCCGCGATCGGCGTTGGATATTAGACCACAATGCCCATACACTCACACACTTGTGGCCAAGATGTCGCGTTTCGATCTCGCGATTGGGTTCATAGCCATCGGAGGCAGATCGTGATCGAAGTCGAGAGCCTGCGAAAGCAGTACGGCGATCTCACCGCCGTCGATGATGTGAGCTTCGTCGCCGAGCCGGGGGCCATCTTCGGGCTGCTGGGACCGAACGGCGCGGGCAAGTCGACGACGATCGGCTGTATCTCCGGACTCCTCAAACCGAGCGCCGGCCGCATCCGGGTGAAGGGCCACGACGTGGTGACCGACGGCACCGCCTCCCGGAAGACGCTCGGCATCGTCCCGCAGGAACTCGCCCTCTACGAGGACCTTTCCGCCCGCGAGAACCTACACTACTGGGCCTCCGCCTACGGGCTCGGGGGTACAGAGCTCAAGCGCCGCCTGGACGAGGTCCTGGAGCTTGTCGGGCTCTCGGATCGCGCCAAGGAAGCGGTGAAGAAGTTCAGCGGCGGCATGAAACGCCGGCTCAACTTCGCCTGCGGCATCGTCCACCGGCCCAAGGTGCTGCTCCTGGACGAGCCGACGGTCGGCGTCGATCCGCAGAGCCGGGTGCGGCTGTTGGACCTCGTTCGCAGCGAAACAGCGAACGGCACCTGCGTCCTCTACACGACGCACTACATGGAAGAGGCCGAACATCTCTGCGACAAGCTCGCGATCATCGATCACGGCAAGATTATCGCGGCCGGCAGTCTCGCCGAGCTGCGCTCCATGCTCGGCGAGCGCGATCTCGTCCGGCTCTTCGGTCGCTTCGACCCGACCACGGTCCCCGAAGCGCTCGGCGGCGTCGACGACGTCGAGCTCGTTCAGGTGGAAGAGACCCTTCTGACGTTGGCGACGCCTCAGGCCTCGAAGAAGCTCTCCGACATCTTCAACGCGCTCGCGGCAATCGGCGCGGAGGTGCGCGAAAGCACGCTCACACAGCCCAGCCTCGAGACACTCTTCATCAAGCTCACCGGGCGGGAGCTCAGGGAGTAGCGATGCGCTTCGTCTGGAGCAGTGCCCTCAAGGACATCCGCCGCCATCAGCGCGATCCCATGGGCTTCATCTATTGGATGGGGATCCCGCTCATCATCGGCGGGCTCATCATGCTTGCCTTCGGGGGAGGCGGCGGCGTCAAGCCGCAGGCGCACGTTCTGGTGGCCGATGAGGACGACAGCTTCGTGAGCGGCCTGCTGATCGGCGCGATGAGCCAAGAAGCCGCGGGCGGCCTGATCCGCATGGAAGAAGTTGAGCTGGGCGCGGGCCACGCGCGCATGGACAAAGGAGAGGCGACCGCGTTGCTCGTGATCCCCGACGGTTTCGGACGGGCGGTCCTCCTGGAGGAGCCGATCTCCCTCGGCCTCGTCACCAACCCCTCGGAGCGTATTCTCCCGGCGATCGTGGAAGAGAGCCTGGGGATTCTCGTCGACGGCCATTTCTACGTTCATCGCTTGATCGGTGACGACCTTCGCGCGTTCGCCGGCGGCCCTCCCGCCGGTGGAAACACGTTCCCCGACGAACGGATCGCGGCGTTCAGCGTGAGGATCAACCAGACCATGGATCGCATCTCGGCGATGCTGTTCCCACTGGTTGTCCGGCTCGAAACAACTATCGAATCGAAAGACGATGAGCAGGAAGGCCCGACGTTCGGCACCCTCCTCATGCCGGGGATCCTCTTCATGGCGCTCCTCTTCATGGCGAACGGACTCGCCGCGGACCTCTGGCAGGAGCGGGACCAACACACGCTCCGGCGGATCGTCGTGTCGCCGCAGAGCACGGCCGCTTTCCTTGGCGGCAAGCTACTCTCCGGAACGGTGATGATGCTGTTCGTGAGCCTCGTCGCGCTCGGCCTGGGCTATCTCGTGTTCGACCTCGCGTGGAAGACGTTGCCGCTGGCCGCGCTCTGGTCCGCCTTCGCGGGCGTGTTGTTGACGGTAATCATGACGTTTCTCAACATGCTGGCCTCCAGCCAGCGCGCCGCCAACGTGCTCACGACGGTGTTGATCTTTCCGCTCATGATGATCGGCGGGAGCTTCTTCCCGTTCGAAGCGATGCCCGACTGGATGGCGGCGGTCGGCCGCCTGACACCGAACGGCTGGGCGCTGGAGCATCTCAAGCGAATCATCTGGCAGATGGCAGATGCGGCGTCCCTCGGCGTCGCCTTCGTCGGTCTCTTGGTGGTGGCGGTCGTTCTCTTCGTGGCCTGCGCCGTGCGGCTGCGTATGAGCTTCGCGCGGGGTTGACGGATGAAAAGCGCGCTCTTCATCGCACGAAAAGAAGTCCAGTACATGCTCAAGGCCAAAGAGACGCTTCTCTGGGTCTTCATCATGCCGCCCATATTCTTCTTCTTCATCGGAACGATCACGAGCGGCTTCGGACCGAGAGCGGAGCGACAGGACCGACTTGCCGTGAGGCAGGGTGCCGACGCCGGCTTCCTCGTCGACCAGCTCATCCATCGGCTCGAAGAGCGTGACTATGAGATCGTCGAGCCCGAGACGGATGAGATATTCACGACGTACAACCGTCGCCTCTCGATCCCCGCTGCGTTCACGGATTCCGTGCTTGCCGGTACGCCGACCACGGTGGCGCTGGCGTACAAGGAGGGTGGGCTCACCAACGACTATGACAAGGTGCGGGTGATGCGAGCGGTCTATACGGTGCTCGCCGACATGATCGTGAGCGGCGAGATGGACCACGCACCAACACCCGAAGGGTTCGCGCGGCTCAACGAGATGCCACGCACCTTATCGATCGACGTGTCGGCGGCCGGCGAGCGAACGCGCCCGCCCACGGGATACGAACAGGCCATTCCGGGCATCATGGTGATGTTCACGTTGCTCATCATGGTGACCAGCGGCGCCATCATGCTCGTGATCGAGCGACGTCAGGGTCTTCTGCGACGTCTCGCGTCGACTCCGATCAGTCGATTCAACGTCGTCGTCGGAAAGTGGGGCGGCAAGCTCGCGCTCGCCATCGTTCAGATCGCATTCGCCATGGTGATCGCGCTCCTGCCGCCGTTCAACATGGTCTGGGGAGCGGACTGGGGCATGATCCTCGTCGTGATGTTGGCCTACGCGATGATGATGGCGGCGATCGGACTGCTTCTCGGCACGTTCGCGCGAACCGACGGCCAGGCGGCCGCGATCGGCGTGATCGCGTCGAACGTGCTGGCCGCGCTGGGCGGCTGCTGGTGGCCGGTGGAGATCCTTCCCCCGTGGATGCAGACACTGCAGCTCTTCACGCCGACCGGATGGGCGATGGACGCGCTCCACAAGCTGATCAGCTTCGGAGCGGGCCCGCTCAGCGCAATCCCGCACGTCGTCGGGATGTCCATCGGCGCGGTCATTCTACTCGCCGTGTCGGCGAAGACATTCCGGTTCGAGTGACGGGATGGCGGTGGCCATGACCACCGCGGCCCATCACGCAGTGAGTTCGATCACTCGCCCGGGCCGTCCCCCGTCACCTCTCCCTGCCCCTGCATCTCACGCTCGGCGATGAGGTCCTCGAGGCGTTCCTTCTCCATCACGAGATCCTCGAGCGCCATGGCCTCGTAGTCGCTGTCCGATTCGCCGGAGATCTCTATTCCTTGCTTGCGCAGCCATCCATCGATCTGACGCTGGTTGCGCTTGTAGGCATAGAAACCGACTGCCGCGGCTCCGAGTCCGATGACGAAGCCGGTCACGTGGTTGTTGTTTACCGCCATTTTCGTCGCATCCTCCCGTACCGAGCTCTCTCCGGTCGCCGGCGAGAGCTCCGGTCTATGTGTCCGTATTCAATCGTCCATCAACCATCGAGCCGAAACGCAGGCGGATGCCGTCCGGCAGCCCCCCTGTTCCTTCGAGCCCGTCGCCGTGCTCGCACGCGACCTCGTTGAGTTCGGCGAGTAGCTGCCGCCGCCCGTAGGCGCCGCCCGTCTTCCCGCGACTGACAAAGCTCCCCATGAGCTGTCGGATGCGGCGCCTCTGGGAGAGCGCCGGATCGGGTGTGAGATGTATGTCGTAGCTCACGAGTCCGCCCTCTCCTTCCCGAACGACGGGCTGGACGAGAACGCCGTCGTGGGGCGCTTCGAACAGATGCCTTCCAAACGTGGCCGCCCACGTCAGAACCGACGCCTTGAAGAGATTCCCCCGAGGGAACGCCGTCACGAGATATCCGAGCGAAAGAACCTCGGGATCGTAGTAGCCGCGCTCCGACACCTCCCGCCACGCATGATCGAGCACCGCGTAGGCGGTACCGGCGCCGGCGAGCCAGTCCGCGGGACTCCTTCGCATCGGGCGTCGCGTCGCCCACCGCAAAAGCCCGGCCGACAGCAACAGCACGCCCGAGAGAACCGCGCTGCTCGTGAAGTCCTCCTTGTCCGGCTCCGCCAAGAGCCGTACCGGCAGGGCGTCGTTGTCCAACGAAAGCGCGATCGCCACGCGTAGCGCGATCTCCTCGGTCGTGAACTGCGCGGTACGATGCCGAACCAGAAGCGAGCGGGTCGCGGGCGAGAAACGCAAGTGCTCGATCCCGGCATGTCCGCTCAGTGCCGCGATCATCCGCTCCACGTCCGCGGGCATGTGGGAGAGTCGCATGCGAACGCGCCCGGGCAAGCGGTGGATGATGGTCACCGCGGGTCGAACCGTCTGCTCCTGCCCCGCCGTTCGGACGACGTCGTTCCGGTTCACCGTATTCTCTCCACGTCGTGTAGAAGAAGTCGCGACGAGTTCAGCACGACCGCCACTGTCGTGGCGTTGTGCAGGACCGCCCCCCAGAAGACCGGAAGAACGCCGCTTGCCGCCAGCACCAGGCCGAGCGTGTTCACCCCGATCGCCGTGCCGAAGTTCTGACGAACGGTCGCCATCGTCTTCTGCGCCAGCCGGATCACCGCGGGGATCATGAGCGGCTCCTCGCTGGTGATCGTGATGTCGGCCGCCTCCATCGCGATGTCGGTTCGCGTCCCGCCCATGGCGATCCCGACGTCGGCGTAGGCAAGCGCCGGAGCGTCATTGATCCCGTCACCCACCATCACGACCCGTGATCCCTTCGATTGCAGCTTGAGGATCGTGTCGGCCTTGTCGTCGGGGAGCACTTCTGCTTCGAATCGATCCATCGCCATCCGGCTCGCGACGATCTCGGCGTGCTGCTCGACGTCGCCCGTGAGCAGGATGATGTCGTCCATCCCGCTCTGTCTCAGCCGGTTCAGTGCCTTCTTCATGTTCTCGCGGAGCGAGTCCTGGATCCCGAGCACGCCGATCAGATACTTACCACGCGCGACGTAGATGATGTTCTCACCCTTTCGAGCGAGCGCACTCACCGCTTCCTCCGCCGACGCCAGGCCGATGCCGTTCTCCATCATGAAGCGGCGGCTGCCGACGCGGATCGTGCTTCTCGCCACCCGCGTCGAGACGCCGCGCGCCGTGTGCGTTTCGTTGTCCGTGTGGCGGGGGATTTCCCAGCCGCCGCGACGCGCGCGATCCATGATGGCGACCGCCATCGGATGCGTACTCGTCTCCTCGGCCGCCGCGGCGAGCCGCACGAGGTCCTGCCGCTCGACGTTGTCGCGTAGCGGAACGACAGACGTCACGCGGGGACGGCCCTCCGTCATCGTTCCCGTCTTATCCAACACCAGTGTCTCGGCCTCGGAAAGGAGCTCGAGGTAGTTGCTGCCCTTGACGAGCACGCCGAAGCGCGCCGCCGTGCAGATGGCCGCCGAGAGCGCGGTGGCCGTCGAAAGTCTCACGCCGCACGAGTAGTCGATAATGAGCATGTTGAGCGCGCGGCTCGTCTTGCCGGTGATGATGAGCACGAGGAGCGCTAGAGCGAAGTTCGCGGGGATGAACTGAGCGCTGAACTTGTCGGCGAACGCCTGAATCGTCGCCTTTCGGTGGGACGCCTCCTCCACCATGTTGACGATGCGTGAGACGGCCGTCTCATCACCGACCTTCTCGGCGCGGATGACGAGCTTCCCGCTCGTCACGACGGTTCCGGCGAAGACCATCGTGCCGATGACCTTTCGCGCCGGCATGAACTCCCCGGTGATCGACGCCTGATCCACCGCGGCCTCGCCCGACTCGACCTTTCCATCGACGCTGATCTTCTCGCCGGTGTGGACGATGATCCGGTCGCCCACCTGCAACGCATCGAGAGGCACGTGCTCTTCGGTGCCGTCCTTGCGAAGCCGCCACACCTGCTCTTCGCCCACCGACAACATCTCGCGGATCGCCTTGCGCGTTCGCTCCATGGTCCAGGCCGTGAGAAGTTCGGCGATGTCGGCGAGCCAAATGATCGTGAGCGCGGACGTATCGCGACCGGCGACGATGCTCGAGAGGATGGCGCTCGCGCTGAGTGTATCCGCGTTGGGCCGAAAGCTCTCCCGGAGCGACGCCCAGCCGCTCTTGAGTATTGGGACCGCCAGCGACAGGCTCGTCAGCGCGGGCATGGTCAAGAACCGCCCGATGAACGTCGTCGGTGGCGTCACGCTACCCCGGCGCATCCAGACGAAGAGCAACGTCACCGTCGTCGCGACGACCCGCCCGATCAACTCGCTGACCGGCTCTTCCTGAAGGCGACGTTCCTGGACGGTGAGTCTCGCCTGCTCGGCGCGCTGTTCCTTGTAGGCCGCGAGCGAATACGTGCCCACAACCGACTCGACGAGATCGAGGACGTCCTCCCCGCCGAGGCGGCTGCGATCGCAATGGACGAGAACATTGCGCGTGATGATCGACACCGTGACGGAGTCGATGCCCGACATCTCGATCAGGCGGTCGTGGATCTCACTTACGTACTCACCCAGGTAGCCCAGAGCGGGCGACGCTACGCGGATCCGGCCGGCGAGCTCGTGGCGGATCTCGCAATGCGTCAGCGGTTTTCTACGTTTCCACCACATCGTCCGACCTTCAGTCCGTGAGCAGTCTTTGCGGTACGGTGAGATGAGGGTTGAGCCCGAGTGATCCATCGAGCGACGTCTTGACGAACTCGACGAGCTGCCCACGCCGGGCGTACAGCCGGTCCGCCGGTTGCGCCTCAAGTCGTTCGCGGTTTCGAAGGATGACCTCGAAGAGTGCGCTCAGATAGCCGAGCACTTCATCTTCCTTCACGCTGGCCGCATCGTAGAGAATCAAGATATTCCCCGAGACGTGGTCGGTGCTGACTTCTCGAATCTGATCCGGAACGGTGAAGAGCGCCGTCAAGAGATCAATGATCTCGGACCGGTTTCCGGTGACCTTCTTGAGCCACGGAAGATGCACGCGGAGACGTCCTGGAAGACGATGGAGCACGCGCGGCTTGAAGATGAGTCGGAAAACCGCGTTGGACATCTTCATGCGTGTTCCCCGGCGCCTCGACCGCGCAGCATGTGTGTCGCCCACCAGAGTAGAGTGAACCCGGTGGGGAGAGAGCTTCGCCCTTCCATGATGAGCTTACGTACGCCGAGCCCCGCCATCGCGAGCGCCCCCAAGGTCCAGAGGTCGACGAGCCCTCCCGTCTTCTCGTACACCGCCCGGTTGACGCTCTGTCCGTAGTCCTGCAGCTCGCGGGCCACGGTGGGAACCGGAGCGCGCTCCAGCTCTTCCTCCAGCCCAAGCAGTCTGGCGATCGCGGCGAGTAGCAGGTCGGCTCGTAGCGCGTCCGGATCGAAATGGATCAAGACGCCTCCCGAGAGCGCACTGATGTCGAGACGATGAATCCCGCTCACCCCGCCGAGCTTCGACTCGAGACGCTCCCGTCCTACCTCGTTCCCGACGAGCGACGGGACGCGGAAGCGCGCGCGGCCGGGCAACGTGTGCTCGACATGGATAGGCCCGGTGCGAAACGCCGGCACCGACGATCCGGCCCTTGCGGATCTCTGCCCGCGACCCTTTCCCCGCCGTCGCAGGAGAGCGGCAATGATCATCCCGGTCAGGATGTGCATCCGACCATCCTCATCACAGATTATTAGCTGCAGCTAACTTCTTAGTGACTCCGCCGCGGCCCCACGCGCCGACGATCGACACGAGACTATACCCACCGGCGCCGAACGGGCGCAAGGGGCAAGCTTCCCGAAATGCAGTCGTTTGAAGAAGTTAGCTATGGCTAATATTCAACGGATCTCAACGCGAAACAGCTCCGCGTCACGTTGCCGAATCGAGGCGCCGCCGGCGTCCCTGCGCGTGGATTCGATGCTGTAGCCGCCGGATCCACGCATCGGAGGAGAGGGAGAAGCCGACGAGCAGTTCCAATCGCCAGAGCGCCTCCGGGCCCAGATGATGACCCAGGCGGCTGATCATCGGCTGGGCCTCGGCCGTCCCCATGGCGAGGATGTCCTCGAAAAGCCTTGTCAGACAACGATTTCTGCGGACGATGTCGCTTCCGGCGCGGCGGCCCGCCTCCGTCAGCACGATGTCTCCGTAGGCCTTGTGCGTGATGAGCCCGCGCTTGGTGAGCTGCGAGACCGCCCGGCTGGCACTCGGCAGTCTCACCCCCAAGCGTGCCGCCAGGTCCCGGACCCGAACACGGCCGTCCTCGGAGAGTCGATAGATCCACTCCAGATAGCTCTCCTGGCTCGGCGTCAGCTCCACGGGCATCGCTCCTCCAAACTGTCCACAAAAAGTTAGTCTACCGCTAAGATTGCGCCAACGCAAGCCGGGAAGCCGACCTGGGACCCCATCGCGCTCGGCCATGTGAATGACCGTGCAACCTTGCCGGGCCGCCAGGGCACTCAGGAATGACGGCGGTCGACCGGCATGTGGCCGGCTGGAGTCGGCACGCACCGCCCGATTAGCTTTCTGAAACTCCCTCAATCCGAAAGGACCTGAAATGTTGAGATTCAAGTCGATCGTCCTGCTGGCCGGGATCGTCGCTCTGCTGACAGCGAGCACGGTCATTGCCGCGGAGCCCGTCCACGTCACGTCGTTCAAGTCGGCGCGGAAGCTCGCGGCCAAGCAGGAGCTGCCGATCCTCCTGAAGATGGGCAAGGAGTTCTGCACGTCATGCAGCAAGTTCGATCAGGCCGTCGATGAGGATGACGAGTTTCGCGATGTGATCGAGAAGAACGTCGTCCTGTGTGTGATCGACGTGCGAAAGGGCGAGGGCGCCGAGCTCGCGCGTCGGTACCACGCGTCCGACTATCCGATCCCAACGTTCATTCTGACGAACAGCCACGGCGAGGAGATGGACCGGTGGCTCGGCTACTGGGACAGCGACAACTTCGTCAAGCATCTGACCGCGGCCGTCGAGAACCCGATCACGGTTGACAAGCGGATGGCGCGCTTCCAGGAAAGCCCGACGGAAGCAGATGCGCGAAAGCTGGCAGAGCTACGCGACTATCAGGGTCTCTTCGCGGAGGCCGTCGCCTATTTCCGCCGTGCCCAGGCGCTCAATCCCGACTCCGAAACCGACTACGACCTCTACGTGCTCAGCGCGATGACACAGGGCGAGTACGACAACATCTTCACCGCGGACGAGGTGAAGGCGCAGGCGGACCGCGTCGTGTCGACCGAGACCTGTGGCGCCACCGGGTACATGAAGGCCGCGATGTCGATGGCCAAGGTAGCCAAGCACACGAAGGACAACAGCTACTACACGCCTTACCTGGCGTTGGCCATAGAGAAGACGGAAGGCAAAGAGGACGACCCGAAGCTCCTGAAGGGGCGCGTCAACCTCCTTCCGGATTACGCGCTCTACGTGGAGAAGGACGAGGATAAGGCGATCGCGCTGAAGAAGGAATTCTTCGCCAAAGCGGCCGGAGAAGAAGACTGGATGACCGTCGCCAACATGCTCAACAACTTCGCGTGGTGGTGCTTCGAAAACGAGTTCAATCTCGATGAGGCCGAGGAGCTTGCCCGCCAAGGCATCGAGTTCGCCAAGCCGGGCAACCAGAAGGCCAACATCTTCGATACGGTGGCCGAGATTTGCAACCTGAAGGGCGACTGCGGCGACGCCGTCACGCTCATCCGTATGGCCGTCGCGGAGGACCCGGAGAACGAGTATTTCCAGAAGCAGCTCGGACGGTTCGAGGAGCTACTTCGAGCGCAGTCGGACTAGCGACATCCCCTCCCCGCGGAGGGTGGCGGAGCGGTGGGGCTCGAATGGGTCCCATCGCGCCGCCCGTTTCGCGTGCGTGCGCCGATAGAGAGTATACTTACGACAGCCATGGCACTGATAGACACTCGACATAGCGGTCCCGATCCCGAGGATCGAAAGCTCGTCGAAAAGTTCCTGCGACGTCGACAGGAGAAGGTGTTCCGCGCGATCTACCAGCGTCACACACCGGCGATCTATCAGATCCTGGTGCGCATGTTGCGCGGCGACGCATCGAACGCGGAAGAGGTCCTCCAGGTTGCGTGGGTTCGCGCCATCGAAAGGCTGGAGACGTTTCGCTGGGAGTCGAGCCTTCGCAGCTGGCTCATTGGGATCGCGCTCAACTGCTCTCGCGAGTTCCTGCGCCGGCAGCGCCGCACGGAGCCGGCGGAGCCGTGGGCGGTCGACGAGCTCCCGGCGCTTCGAAGGGCGGCCGGGGAACTGAATCGGATCGATCTCGAACGGGCCATCGCGCACTTGCCCGATGGCTACCGGGAAGTCCTGATCCTGCATGATATCGAGGGGTATACTCACAACGAGATCGGGGAATTCCTCGGTATCGAAACCGGAACATCAAAAAGTCAGCTGTCCCGGGCGCGAAGAGCCATGCGTGCCCGGCTGAGCGACGTGGGAAGCGTGCAAAATGGATGACAACGGCATGAACGAACTCAGCCCGCGCGAACAGGACGCTCTGCGTTCATTGTCCGGAAGCGGCGCGTACTCAAGATCGCTCGAGAACCGTATCGCGAAGACGCTCAAGAGCGAGGGTTTGATCACGCCCTCGGCGTCGATCTGGGGCCGCGCGGCCAAAGTCGGTGGCATGGTCGCTGCACTGATCGCGGCGTTCGTCTTGGGAACCCAATACGGAAACCGCGGCACCGAGATGGGCGATCAACCTATGCCGGTGGCCTCGCCGGGCCCCGATGTACCGGAGTATGAGTCCTCGCGCACGGGTGAGTTCGAGTACACGGCCTATCACATGGACATGGACGATCTCCTCGAAAGCGATGCGGTGGAGACCGGACAGGAACGCCACAGCGTGCATGTGAAAAGCCTCGACTACTGATTGAGTCCTCTCGGCATTTGCCCGACAATACAGTCCGTTTCCCTCAAACGGATGGGCAATGCGACCGACGACGAACAGATCAGGTTCCGCCGTATGCATCGCACTCGTGCTGTTGCTGCTCTTCGTGTACGGCTGCGCGCGTGACGAACGCCCCAATCTGATCATCGTTCTCGTCGACACATTGCGCGCCGACCATCTCGGCTACCACGGCTACGAGCGCGACACATCCCCGACCATCGACGCGCTCGCGGATTCGTCGATCCGATTCATGAACCACTACTCGCACGCATCGCGAACGGGCCCCGCGGTGGCGAGCATTTTCACGGGTCTTCATCCGCGAAGCCACGGCGTCGTCAATCCGCTCACTCACTTCGACGCGAAGGGGACGCTCGGGGATGAGCAAACCACGCTCGCCGAAATCCTCTCCGAGAACGGATACGACTGCTACGGATACGTCGCGAACATCAACGTGAAGGCGGAGTTCGGCTTCGCCCAGGGTTTCGACACCTACGAGTGGATCGAGAAGCGCGTCGTCTCCGGCCTGGAGCGCGCGGCCCGGGGGATGATCCAGCCGGCCATCGCGGAGGAGATCAGCGCCGCCGCCACGGCGAAGCTGGCGGATCGACGGGAACCGTTCTTTCTGTATCTGCACTACATGGAAACACACACTCCGTATGCGGCCCCCCTGCGGTACCGATTCAAGTACGTCGACCCCGATTACGACGGGGTCATGACCGGTCTCCACCTTCAGCTCGATGAAATCATCGCGGGCAGGTTGAGCGCGGACGCGGACGACGGCGCCCACCTGAACGCGCTCTACGATCAGGAGATCCGCTACTTCGACGACGAGTTCCGGAAGCTACTCGGCTTCCTCGATGAACGGGGACTGCGGGAGAACACGATCATCGTCTTCGTGGCCGACCACGGAGAGGAGTTCTTTGATCACGGATCCGTGCTTCACGGCTACACGCTCTATGATGAACAGCTTCACGTGCCGTGCTTCATCCACGATCCGAGGGCCGACTCCCCGCGCGCGCTGGACACCATCACCCGACACGTGGACATTCTGCCGACGCTGCTCGAGCTGATGGACGTTCCGTCCACCGGTGACGTTCAGGGCCGGAGCCTGGCGCCGGCCTTTCGCGGCGAGGATCTACCCGATTCATCCACGCCCGTCCTTGCCCAGGCGAGCCTTCGCGCGGTGAAGACCATTCAGCAGCAGTCGTTCACGCTGGACGGCTGGAAGCTGATCGAAACGATGGTGCCCACGCCCGGAGAAGAGCTTTACCACGTAGCCGAAGACCCGGCGGAGAGTCGCGATCTGCTTGCCGAACAGCCCGATGTCGCGGCGCGATTGCGTGATGAGATGCGGCGCTTCGTGGAAACGCTCCCTGTCGGCACGGGTGGGGTCGTCGAGTTATCCGAAGACGACAAGGCGAGGCTCAGGTCGCTGGGCTATCTAAAGTAGGTCCCGGACGGCTCCCCGCTACTGAAGTAGGACGACGCGTCGCGTCTGGGTTCCACCCTTCGCCACGAGTTGCAGGAAGTACGTGCCGGGGGCAACCCGCGCGCCGGAGAATGTTGTCGCATCCCAGACTATGACCCCACTCGCAACATCAGATGCGTATCGCCGGACCAACCGACCGCCCACATCGAAGACCATGAGCGCCATGTTCTCATGATCCACTTGATACGACACGCTGACCGAGCGCCTAAATGGATTTGGTGTCACGAACAGTTCTACGGTTGACCTGGTTGCTTCCCAGTCATGAACACCGATGATCCCACACCCCTGACCAAACGCACCGATCAGTCCACAATCGTATTCATCGGGATGGTTTCCGGTGAGGCACGGCGAGTTCGCCGCCAGTGCGAAGTCGCCGCTCGGAGCGTCGCAGAAGAGGGGATGTCCGGAGAAGTTCCCATCCACGCCGTACTGATCGGCAATGCAGTCTGTCCAGTCGCCATCCACATTGCCGTATACGTCTACGCAGCTGAGCATTGCGCTGCTGGTCCCGTCGCAACC
>CAZAMP010000019.1:0-75178 GCA_964486455.1 uncultured bacterium
CGTGTCATCGGCAAGACGTTCTTCGCGGTGTACGGCGGACGAATAGTCAACATTCATCCCTCGCTCCTCCCGTCGTTTCGCGGCCTTCACGGCCAGCGACAGGCGCTGGAGGCGGGCGTGAAAATCGCGGGCTGTTCGGTTCATTTCGTCATCCCGGAGCTGGACGCCGGCCCGGTCATTGTTCAGGCCGCGGTGACCGTCGCGGAGGACGACACGGAGGAGACTCTTTCGGAGCGAATCCTTGAGCAAGAGCACCGGATCTATCCCGAAGCGGTGCGGCTCATAGAAGAAGGGCGAACGCGCATCGAAGGGGGTCGTGTACGGATCGCCGATGCGTCGGCCGCCGCTGGAGGGTCATCATGACAGTCGGGACTCACGTTGAATACCCCGTCCCGGGACAGACACCGGCGTACTCGGGCAAGGTTCGGGAAATCTACGATCTCGAGAACGAGCTCGTGATCGTGGCCACCGACCGGATTTCCGTCTATGACGTGATCTTGCCCACGAGGATTCCGGACAAGGGCAAGATCTTGACATCGCTCTCGACGTACTGGTTCCGCGGGCTCGCGTCGGTGCTGCCAACGCACTTCATCACGAGCGATCTTAGCGAGTTCCCTGATCCGTTTCGCTCAGTTCCCGAGCTCGAAGGGCGCTCGATGCTGGTGCGAAAGGCGAAGCGTCTTGATGTCGAATGCATCATCCGTGGATACCTCGCGGGGAGTGGCCTCCGCGACTATCGGCGCGAAGGGGTTGTGTCGGGAGTTCGTCTCCCCGCCGGCCTAGAGCCATATCAGCAGCTGCCGGAGCCGATCTTCACGCCATCGACCAAGGCCGAGTCGGGACACGACGAGCCCATCAGCTTCGATCAGACGGCCGACCTGATCGGAGTCGGGAATGCGGAGAAGCTGAGAGACCTCAGCCTGCAGATCTACACGCTGGCGTCCGGCCACGCGCGTGAGCGCGGCGTGATCATTGCGGACACGAAGTTCGAGTTCGGCATCGTCGACGGTGAAATCATCGTGATCGACGAGGTGCTGACGCCCGACTCGTCGCGGTTTTGGGATCTCGAGAGCTACCAGGTCGGGCAGGAGCCGGACCCGATGGACAAGCAATACGTGAGAAACCTTGTCGACACGCTCGGGTGGGATCATAGTCCGCCGCCGCCTTCGCTCGACGACAAGGCGGTCGCACAGACGCTGGAACGCTACAGAACGGCCGTTGAGCGGATCACACGGCATGAGCCGGCTCCACAGTGGGGAGGGGCGACGTCATGACGGTCGATCGCGTGCCGGTTCTCCGGGCCCTGCTCTCGGTGAGTGACAAGCGCGGGCTGGAAACGTTCGCCGCCGCGCTCGCCGAGCGCAACGTGGAGATCATCTCGACTGGTGGGAGCGCGCGGGCGATCGAGGGCGCGGGAGTCCCCGTTCGACGCGTTTCGGACCTGACAGGTTTTCCGGAAATACTCGACGGTCGGGTCAAGACGCTTCATCCGAGCATCCACGGCGGTATTCTCTTCCGACGGGATCGGACCGATGACGCGGCGACACTGAAGGACCACGGGATAGACCCGATCGATCTTGTGGCCGTGAACCTCTATCCGTTCGAAGAGGCGTCGCGCCGACCGGGCATCTCGATGCACGAGCTCCTGGAGGAGATCGATATCGGTGGACCGACGCTACTGCGGGCCGCCGCCAAGAACTGGCCCGATGTCGTGGTTGTCTGTGACCCGTCCGACTACGAGACGGTCATCGCGGAACTCGCCGAAGGCGGAGTGACCGCCGAGACAAGACGACGTCTGGCGACGGCGGCGTTTCAGCGCTGTGAGGCGTACAACAAGGCGATCGCCGAAACGCTCGCGTTGCAGGGGGCCGAGGACGGCGCCGGCGGCGCCGAGTGGCCCGCCGGCCGGGTGAGCAGGTGGACACTGTCCCAGTCGCTCAGATACGGCGAAAACCCTCACCAAGGCGCCGCGTTCTATGTTCCGCGAGGCGCGGATCCGTTCGCGCTTGGCGGGGTCACCAAGCTTCAGGGAAAGGCGATCTCGTACAATAACCTTCTGGACCTGGACTCCGCATGTCGTCTCGTCCGCTCGTTCCGAGCGCCGGCGGCCGTGGTCGTCAAGCACCGCAATCCATGCGGGGCTGGCGTGGGCAACACCCTCCTGGACGCGTTCCGCAAGGCGTGGGCGGGCGACGGCCTTTCGGCGTTTGGTGGCGTCATCGCGCTCCGAGGGTGCGTCGATGGCGAGCTGGCAGCGGCGATCGCGAAGAACTTCGTTGAGGTGGTAGCGGCCGAATCGTTTTCGGAGGATGCTCGTTCCGTCTTCTCCAAGAAGAAGAGCCTGCGCTTGCTCGAGTCCCCGGCACTGGCGGCTGAGAAGCCGGCTCGGTGGGAGACCGATGCCGAGACGCGCACGGTTTCGGGTGGTCTTCTCATTCAGGCGTGTGACAAGCCAGAGGCGCTCGATGAGTCATGGGAGCCTCGAGTGGTCACTCGCCGAGAGCCCACGGAGGAGGAGCGGGCGGCGCTGTTCTTCGCCTGGCAGGTGTGTCGCTTCGTCATCTCGAATGCCATTGTTTTCACGACCGCCGATCGAACACTCGGAATCGGCTCCGGACAGACGAGTCGCGTCGATGCCGTGAAGGTGGCGATCATGAAGGCGGCGCGCGAACAACACGACTTACGCGGATCGGTCATGGCTTCGGACGCGTTCTTCCCGTTCTCCGATTCGGTGGAGGAAGCCGCCAAAGTCGGGTGCACCGGCGTCGTCCAACCGGGCGGCTCGCGACGCGACCAGGACAGCATAGACGCCGCCGACGCCGCCGGGATGACCATGGTGTTCACAGGCCGTCGAGCGTTCCGACACTAGCCTGCCGGGCACATCAGGCTGACCGCGGCGCCATGACGCGCAACACGTGGAGGAGAGGGTGATCGATCATCGTTCCCGGGTACTCATTCTCGATTTCGGCTCGCAGTACAATCAGCTCATCGCGCGCCGGGTCCGGGAGCTGGGGGTCTATTCCGAAGTCCATCCCTATGACTGGCCGATCGACGCCATTCGGGAGTTCGGACCGGGGGCGATCGTGCTCTCCGGCGGCCCCGCTTCGGTCACAGGAGACCGTCCCATGCTCCCCGCCGACGGCCTGTTGGAGCTGGGTGTCCCTATTCTCGGCATCTGCTACGGAATGCAGGTGCTCACTCGTCTCTTGGGGGGGGATGTTCACCGCTCGACGCGACGCGAGTATGGGCGATCGATGCTCCGCTTGGAGACCGAGTCGCGTCTCTTCTCCGAGGTTGCGCGGCCGTTTCAGGCATGGATGAGCCATGGGGATTCCGTAACCCGCCTGCCGGATGGATTCCGTCTGGTCGCGAGCACGGACGATTGCGCCGTGGCCGCGGCCTGTGATGAAGGCGAGCGAATCCACATGATTCAGTTTCACCCCGAGGTGGCGCACACGCCGCAGGGTAGGCTTCTGATCAAGAACTTCCTTTTCGAAATCGCAGGCCTGGCGCCGGATTGGAACATGAAAGGCTTCGTTGAGGCGGCCACCGACGAAATCCGTGCTCGCGTGGGGTCCGATAGGGTGTTGTGCGCGCTGAGCGGCGGAGTGGACTCATCGGTGACCGCGACGCTCATGCACCGCGCCATTGGCGACCAACTGGTCTGTGTCTTCGTCGATCACGGTCTCCTTCGACTGAACGAGGGGGACGAAGTGATGGAACTTCTCGGCACGAAACACCATCTCACTATCAGGCGGGTGAATGCGGCCGACCGGTTCCTCAAGAAGCTCGAAGGGGTGGAGGATCCGGAGAAGAAGCGCCGCATCATCGGCAACGAGTTCATCGCGGTGTTCGAGGAGGAATCGGAGAAGCTCGACGGGATCACGATACTCGCGCAGGGGACGCTCTATCCGGACGTGATCGAATCGATCTCGACCCGTGGTCCTTCAGCAACCATCAAGACGCACCACAATGTCGGTGGATTGCCGGAGCGTATGCATCTGAAGCTCATCGAGCCGCTCAGAGAGCTCTTCAAAGACGAGGTGCGTGAGGTCGGAACGGTTCTGGGGATCGACGCTGAGATCCTCGGACGGCATCCGTTCCCGGGACCGGGACTGGCCGTCCGCATTGTCGGAGACGTTTCCAGGGAGCGCATCCGGATGCTGCAGGAGGCCGACGCGGTATTCATTCAAGAGCTTCGCGAGCGTGATCTCTACGATGAGATCTGGCAGGCGTTCGCCGTGCTTCTTCCCGTACGAAGCGTTGGCGTGATGGGCGATGAGCGCACATACGAGCACGTGGTCGCGCTACGAGCCGTCACGTCGACCGATGGGATGACGGCGGATTGGGCTGAGATCCCGCGCGATGATCTGGCGCGGATCTCCAACCGGATCGTGAACGAGGTTCACGGCGTCAATCGCGTCGTCTACGACATCAGCTCCAAGCCGCCCGCGACGATCGAGTGGGAATAGCTGCCGCCGGAGGCGAGCGCGATGCGCGCAATCTTGGGGTTCGCAGTTCTGGCCGCCGTCTTGGCGGGTCCGCACGCCGGAGCGTTCGTCCCGCCTGCTCCTGAAGCGGGGTTTTCTCCACTTCCCGCCGCAGACCTTACGGCAAGTGCCAGGGCGCGGGGTGCGACGTCCGGTCCGGTGACGCTTCGTGGCGCGGTGGGTGAGACACGCGCGTTGGTTCTTCTGGTCGAGTTCGCGGACACGACATTCGACGCCGTCTCGCATCCGCCGGCACACTTCGACTCCCTGCTTTTCGGGCGCGCAACGACGAGCGTGCGCGAATTCTACGATGAGATCTCGCTGAGCACGTATTCGCTCGTCGGTGATGTTCACGGGCTCGTACGTCTCAACAAACCGATCCGGACCTACACCGGTCAAGGTCAATGTGACGGGTGCTTTCTCGGCATCGGCGACTACCCCTACAACAGCCAACGCTTGGTCGAGGATCTCGTCTCGCTGGTCAATCCGGGCATCGACTTCGGCCTCTACGACGGTGACGGGGACGGGATCGTGGATCTTCTCTTCGTCGTGCACTCGGGCGCCGCGTACGAAGACACGGGCGACCCGAGACTGTTCCAATCCCACCAATGGCATACCGTGAACGAACCCACACCGGACGGCGTGCGCGTCAGTTCGTACGTGTTCATGTCGGAGTGGAGCGGCCTGGGTGGCTTTGCACACGAGATGGGGCATCTATTCGGTGCGCCGGATCTCTATGACTTAGGTACGCAGGGCGAAGGCCTCGGTGATTGGTCACTCATGGCCCGCGGCGCGAGACTAGGGCAGCCGATGGACTCCAATCCCGCCCATCCCGATCCATGGACGCGCTGCCTCTTCGGCTTCGCCGATCCCGTGACCGACCCGATCGACGGGCTGGACGGCACCGTCGCCCTGAGACCGGTGGAAAGCGGCGGGCGGATTCTGAAGCTCTGGCGGGAGAAGCGTCCGGGCACGGAGTACTTTCTGCTGGAACACCGGCGCCGCGACGCCGGGACCTTCGATCAGGCGCTTCCCGGCGAAGGCCTCCTCATCTATCACGTCGACGACACCGTTCCGACGAACAACAACCAGTTTCGGTATCACGTCGCCGTGGAGCAGGCGGACGGTCTCTTCGATCTGGAGGTCGGGAACGGCAACACGGGGGACGGGGGTGATCCGTACCCGGGATCCACCGGCAACACGCGCTTCGACTCGACGAGCGCTCCGGATTCGAGACGCTACGACGGAGACCCCTCCGGCGTTTCCGTGACGGGGATTGCCGAGGGCGTGGACGAAATCGTGTTCGATCTCGCGCTGGCCGATGGGCCGGGCCTCGAGATCGTGGCGACCGATCTCCGCGAGCTCGTTGGGAACGGGGATCTCAGGCCGGAAGCCGGCGAACAGTGGTCGCTTGATATCGTGATCGAGAATCGCGGTTTGGACTCGGGCGCGACCGCGCTCACGCCGAGGCCGGGACGGGACGGCATCACAATCGAGCCGGCCTCTCTGCAGATCGACGCGATGCCTACGGGGGCGATCGAAAGTCACGCGGGTGTCTTCGCTCTGTCGATCTCCGACACGATCCGGACAGACCCGTTCGAGATTCCGATCCGGTTCGTCTTCTCCGAAGAGGGTGAAGCCGACTCATCCAACGTCGTCCTCGTGGGCGGGACCGTCTTTGGGGCGGACCAGTCGTTCGACTCGGGTCAGGGAAACTGGTTTCACCATCGCGTCGGGTTCGGGGCCGTCGATCCGTGGCATCGCTCGACGGCGAGAGCGTCGGATGGAAGCCACGCGATGAAATGCGGGGACGCGTCGGGTCAGGACTATCCGGACAGCATCGACGCGGTTCTCGTCTCGCCGCCGCTTCTCCTGGGAGCGGGATCCGTGCTTCGTTGGAGCGACTGGATGAATGCGGAGGAGGCGCCACCGAGCGACGCGTTCGATGGAGGACGCATCGAGATCTCGACCGACAAGCAGACGTGGAGCGTTGTGGAACCGGAAGGCGGATACACACACCAGCCGATCGCGAACGCCACGTTCGATCTCTTTGATCATCCACTTTTCAGCGGGTACAGCGGCGGGTGGCGCGATCTTTCCGCCGACCTCTCCGCGTACGACGGGAAGACCGTGTGGGTGAGGTTTCGATTTGCCAGCAACCGGGATGCGTACGGCGACGGTCGACTCTTCGAAGGATGGTATGTTGACGACATTCGGCTCGAGACGAACGGTGACGATGTCGCGTTTCATCTCTTCACGCCGAGTGACGTGGATGGGAAGGTGACGCTTCGCCTTTCCCTGGTCGAAAACGTTCGCCCGTTCGACGGCGTCGTCGTCGCGGATCGGACGCGCGTCGACGGAGGAGGTGCTCCGCTGGGGGCGTCCGTGCATCTCGGCGAATGGTCCGTATCCGGTGACACGCTGTTGACGGTAGTTGACGAGGGGCCGCTGATTGGCGAATTCAACCGCTACCGCATACTGTCCCGTGAGAGCGGCACCGAAGTGGAGCGCGCGACGCGGACGATCTTCATTACGCGATCGCACGGGCCGGCGGTTGTCGTGAGCGCCGGACCGCATCCGTTCGTGCCCGCGAGCTCGCCGTTCAGAATAGTCGTCGACCCGGCCGGTCGGACATCCCCCGTCTGTACGATCTACGATCTGGCCGGTCGCCGCGTGGCCCGTCTCGCCGGCCGGTCAGGCGGTGGCGGCCTGGTCGTCATGGAGTGGAACGGTCGCGACGAGAGCGGCAGGCGCAACTCTTCGGGCGTCTATTTCTATCGTCTCGATGGATCGATCGGTCGCGTTACCCTGTTACGTTGAGTCCAGGCCGGCACTAGAAGTGTTACGTCGCGGAGGCCAGATGCATCGTGCCCACGTTTGTGCCAAGCGCATGATCCCCTACGGACTGTTCCTTCTGTGTTTCGCAACGGGTGCGTTCGGTGATCTCTCCGCGGCGTCGCTGGACGAGCGGATCGACGCGTTGCATGACGCCGTCGCCGGTCAAGAGCGCTGCTATGAGGCGGGCGATCTCGATGCGATCGAGTCGGCGGCCCATGACGTAGCGAACAGTCGCGAGACGTTGCTCGCGGCCGTGGAGAAGGGGACCCGGAAAGATCGTCCGGACTCGTCCCTTGCCACCGCGCTACGGCTACTGCTCATGACCGACGGAGAGCCGCCGCGCCTGTCGAAGCCCACGCACCTTCGTCCTTTTCTAGACAGTCCAGCCCGACGGATCGCCGCTGTCCTCGCGTTCGAGAGCGGAGACGCCGAGGGGGCACTTGCGCTTGTCGCCGGCGACCGGACCGAGTGGGCGGTGCTGATCAGGGGCGCGTCAAACAGAGCCCTTGGCCGGGATGACGCGGCCCGCCTCTCCTTCCGGCGCGCGATGAAATCGTCGAGTCGATTGGTGAGCCACATCGCTTTCGAAGCGGCGTTGGATGGAAGCCTGGGAGTCACGCACGCGGGTCGTGACGTCGTCATAAGGCTGATCAAGGATCTTCCGCTGAGGCGGTGGGAGCGGAGTCGCGCGCGGCGAGAGCTCGCGAGGCTCTTGGAGGCGCACCGCGACAGCGTAGCGGCCGCCCGGGAGTGGCGGTCGGTTCTGCGGTCGGCCGATACGGGTGAGGATCTCGCGGCATCCTGGAACGGTCTCGTGCGCATGACCACGTTCCCGACGAGGCACGACACGCTGACCGCGTGGGGCGCGGAGCTTCGCGCCGAACCGACCCGACTTGGTGAGATAGCGGATCGTCTTCTGAACGGACAATTCAACGAAGCGGTCTCGGACACTCTGCGCAAGGACGTGGCTAATCGGCTCAGGAAACGCCGCGACTTCACGCGGGCCCGCGACCTCCTCCTGCCGATCGCGGGCGCGCCGGATCCCGTCCGTCGCGCGTCCGGTCAACTGGCATTGGCGCGCATCGAACGCTCGAGCGGTGAGTGGATCCGCATGGTGAGCGCCTACGGCGCAGCCATGGGGGACTCTTTGCTCCGCGGGACGGCGCTCTTCGAGCTCGCGTGGGAGCACCATGTGGGTGACAGCCTCGAGAGCGCCAGGCGTCTCTACGCGCTTGCGGCGGACGAGAAGGCGAACGCGTTCGAGTGCGCCTTTCGCTCGGGGATCGCGGCGTTTCAGCTCGGGGCGATTGACGTTGCCCGAGGTGACTTCGCGCGGGCCGGCACGGTCGCGCGGAAGAATGGGTCGCGGGAGCGGGCGCTTTTCTGGGCGGAGCGGGGTCGGACGGAGACGGGAGACACATTTGCGGATAGTGCGCGCGACGAGAGCGTTCGCGAGAGAGATCGTGGACCCTACGGATACATCGCCCGGGCGGTTTGCTCCGGCCTTCTGCCCGATTTGGGCGCGATCGGGTCACCGGGGGTACCTGATGCCGGATCGCGGGGGAGCGCGGGGACGCTTGAATCCACGGTGGCGGGTGGGGGACGCGATCGCTTCCTGGAGGCCGCCCTCGCCGGACGACTCGGGTATCGGCGCGCAGCGGTGCGCGAGCTCCGACGCGTGATCCACCGGCACCGAAAGGACAAAAACGAGGTTGCGCAGGTCGGTTTCGGTGCGCTCGCGCTGGGTTATCCAGAGGTCGCGCTACGTGCGGGGTTTCGTCTTCCCGCCGCGGAGCCGCGCGCGCAGCGCCTGCGCCATCCACCCGCGTACTTGATCGAGATCCAAAGGGGGCTCGACTCCGCCGGATCGAAGCTTGATCCCCTTCTCATCATGTCGTTGATGCGGCGGGAGTCGCTATTCAATCCCGAGGCCCGCAGCGCGGCCGACGCGTTGGGGCTGATGCAGCTTCTCGCCCAGACGGCGATCGAGGAGGCCAGGGACGCCCCCGGCGCTCGAGTCGACACCCTCCTGATCGATCGCGCCCTCTTCGAGCCCGCCATCAACCTGCGGCTCGGGCTCAGGCACTTTGTCGGCCTGGAGCGGGAGGAAGGTTTTCTGAAGGCGGTGGCCGCGTACAACGCAGGGATGGAAGCCGTGTACGGTTGGGGCGAACCGGAGCCCGATCCCTGGCTCTGGATCGAGACGATCCCGTACCGAGAGACGCGTGGCTATCTGCGTGCGGTCATCGGAGGCTATCTGACCTACCGTCATCTCTACCGCTCGTCGATTGACGACGATCCGGGCACGTGGTAGATGCAGAGGATCACCGAACGGAAGTGAGGCCAGAGTGCTCCGGACAGTGCACGTGCGAACGGTCTTTCCGGCCGCGTCGGCGGGCGACACGACGTTTCTCTACAGTGAGTCCGGTCAGGGCGATGAGGGTCGTTCGCTCTTCTTCGTCTTGCAGCATGCGACGCACGCAGAGAGATTGGCCCGTGAGCTGATCAGTCTCTTCAAATCAACCGATGTATGGGAATCGGCTCGCGCGTTCGCCTGGGAAGTCCGGATGCGAACGGAACGGACCGAGATCGAATCGTCTGAACCGGTCCAGCTCAGTCTCGCACTCGTCTATCCACCGGAGACGATCGTGGTCGCGCGTGGCGAAGGCATCTTGGGCTACGACGATGGCGTGGGGCTGGCCTTCAGCGCCCCCATGGCCGACGGTGTGCCACGGCTTCTGGCGCGTCCCCATCGTGACGGTTGGTTCGTCCGTAGCAGTCGACCGAACATTGGTGAGTACTTCGTTCTCGGTTTCCGTGGGGATTTGATCGAGCGGGACGCGCAGGAGCTGTCGGCGCTGCCGCGCTTGTTGGAGCGGAGTCCCCGCCCAAGCCCGACGGATGAAACCGCACGGGCTCTCTCCGAGCGGGGCGGCGCGCTGATCGTGGGGCGTTTCAACCACCTTCCCAAGCCGGAACCGGAGCCGGTCGAGCCGCCGCCCGATACGAGGCGATCGGTGTGGTCGGCGGTGCGGGACCGTTCGCTTGCGGTCCTGGCATTGACGGCGGCGTTGGCGACGTTTGTGCATCTTCAAGCACGTACGAAGGAGGTGAGCGCGCCGGCCGTGGTGAGGGCGGACGAAGGCGGAGCGGACGTATCCTGGGTTTGCAGCCTGCGATCGCCCGCTGAGTTTCATCCGCTCGCGATCGGGAACTCTCTGTTCGTTCCGTGCGACGACGGAAGCGTGCGGGTCGTCGAAGCCTCGTCCGGAAGCGTGGTCCGAAGCATGAAGGCGGCGGTATCTCCGGCCTCGGATCCCATCCTCGCCGCCGGGCGCTTTCTTCTCGGCGGGGAGGGCGGTGAACTCGCGGCGCTCGACCCTATATCGGGCGCGACCCAATGGCGACGCGATCTCGGTGAACCGGTTCGCGTGATGAGGGCGGATCGAGATCGGGTATGGGCTGCCGTCGGTGGGAACCTCCTCGCGATCGAAGCGGAGACGGGAAAGACGGTCTGGAAGCGCAGATTGACCGAGTCGCCCATCGGCTCACTCGAAATCGCGAGTGGCGTCGGCGTCGTCACCGGCGAGGACGGGACGATCGTGGCGTTCCATCCGTGGTCGGCCAAAGAGCGCTGGCGAATCCACGTCGCGCCGGGACGAACGCCCGTCTTTCTCCACAAGGGGACACTCTACGTCGCCGCCTCCGACGGCGTGCTGCACGCGGTCAGCCTCTCGCGCGGCCGGACGCGCTGGACCCGCGATCTGGGCGTCCCTTTCGCGGGCGGCGTCAGCGGTGACGGGGAGCAGGTCTATTCGACCACTCGGGACGGCTGGGTCGTGGCGATCGAAACGTCCGATGGAGACGTGGCCTGGAGGAAGCCACTCGGCGGCACGCCAATGGCGCCGCCGATCGTGGACGGCGATCGCCTCATTTGCATCACGGCCGACGGAATCCTCCGGAGCTATGACTGCACGGATGGGGGCGGGCTCGAGACGCGACGGACCCAAACCCCCACCGCCGGTGTTATGCTTCTGCACGGACCGCGGGTGATCACGGTGACCGCGAACGGTGATCTGGAGGCGGTCGGACGCGGCTTCTTCGAGTCTACTTGACCCTCCTCCCGGCAGAGGTCTACGATCGCCCGGAAAGTGAAACCTCGCCCGGCCGCAGCAGGAAGCTGGTGATGAACCCGGGCTTCCGGGACCACACTCGATAGACACTCATCCACAAGGCGCATAGCAATGGCTGCGAGATTTACAAAGGGGCCCTTCGCAAAGGTCCTCAAGCTCTTTGGCGGAACGAAGCACGAGAAGGATATCAAGCGACTGGGCCCTATGATCGCTCAGATCAATGAGATATGCGGTTCGCTTCAAGCACTGAGTGATGAGGAGCTCCAGGCGAAGACGCAGGAGTTCCGGGCACGCCTGGCCGATGGCGAGACGACGGATGATCTTCTGCCGGAGGCGTATGCAGTCGTCAAGGACGCCTGCAGACGCCAGGTGGGTCGCACCTGGGAGGTCACGGAGCACGAGCAGGCATGGGAGATGGTCCCGTTCGACGTGCAGCTGATGGGTGCGATCATCCTGCACGAGGGCAAGATCTCCGAGATGGCCACCGGCGAAGGCAAGACGCTGGTCGCGATCATGCCGCTCTACCTGAACGCGCTGGCGGGCGGTGGGGCGCACCTGATCACCGTCAACGACTATCTCGCGACGCGTGACTCGGAGTGGGTCGGCGAGATCCTCCGCTTTCTCGGCCTCACGGTCGGTTGTATCCAGAACTACATGAACCCCGAGGAACGAAAAGCCCAGTACGGCTGCGACGTCACCTATGGAACGAACAACGAGTTCGGCTTCGATTACCTTCGTGACAACATGTCGGTGCGTTCCGAGCATCGCGTTCAGCGCGGACATGGCTATGCGATCGTGGACGAGGTGGACTCGGTGCTGATCGACGAAGCTCGAACGCCGCTCATCATCTCCGGACCGGTGACGCAATCGATCCAGCAACACGGTGAAATGAAGCCACTCGTCGAGAAGCTCGTCCGTCTGCAATCGAAGAAGATCACTCAGTACCTGAATGAGGCGGTGGAGAGTCTCGAGAGCGATGCTGATGACGAGGCGATGTACCGCGCCGGCGAACGCCTACTGCAGGTCAACCGAGGCGCGCCGAAGCACAAGCGGCTTCTCAAACTCTGGGCGGATGACCCGGGACTGAAGAAGCTCGTCCAGCGGGTTGAAGCGGACTACATGCGGGACAAGGCCCTGCACAAGCTCGACGAAGATCTCCTCTACGCGATCGACGAGAAGAATCACACGGTGAACATCTCGGACCAGGCGCAGGAGGTCACGGATCCGAATCTATTCCTCGTACCGGATCTCTCGGAGGAAATCGGGAAGATTGATCAGGAAGAAGGCCTAACGCCCCAGGAGCGCGCCGAACGCAAAGAAGTGCTCCACCGCGACTACGCGGTTCGCAACGAGCGCATCCACAACATCCAGACGCTGCTGAAGGCGTACGCGCTATATGAGAAGGACGTCGAGTACGTCGTGCAGGAGGGGCGCATCCTCATCGTCGACCAGTTCACGGGACGGTTGATGCCGGGGCGTCGTTTCTCGGACGGCCTGCACCAGGCGCTGGAGGCAAAGGAAAACGTGAAGATCGAGGGCGAGACACAGACGCTTGCCACGATCACCATCCAGAACTACTTCCGGATGTACGACAAACTCGCGGGCATGACCGGGACGGCCGAGACGGAATCGGAGGAGTTCTGGGAGATCTACGATCTCGACGTCACGATCATCCCGACGAACGAGCCGATCAGGCGGATGGATCAGAATGATGTGATCTTCCGGACGCGCCGCGAGAAATACAACGCGGCGATCGACGAGATCGCGCGGCTGAACGAGAAGAAACTCCCGGTGCTCGTCGGCACGGTTACGGTCGAGGTTTCGGAAACGTTGTCGCGAATGCTGAAGCGGCGCGGCATCCAGCACAATGTTCTCAACGCCAAGCAGCATCAGAAGGAGGCCGACGTCATCCGCTACGCCGGCCGCCCCGGCGCCGTGACGATCGCGACGAACATGGCGGGACGCGGAACGGACATCAAGCTCGGCGAGGAAATCGTCAAGGGGAAGACGTGCCGACTCGCCCCCGGCTCCGCCGCTGGCGAGTGTGATCAGTACGATCCCAAGGAGTGCAAGGACGACACGCCGTGCGGTCTACAGATCATCGGGACCGAGCGACATGAATCCCGCCGGATCGACCGTCAGCTCCGGGGCCGAAGCGGGCGCCAGGGTGACCCCGGCCAGAGCCGCTTCTTTCTCTCCCTCGAAGACGACCTCATGCGCCTCTTCGCCACCGACCGCGTCTCCACCTGGATGCAACGGCTCGGCGCGCAGGATGGCGAGGCGCTCGAACACCAGATGCTCACGAAATCGATTCAGACCGCGCAGAAACGTGTCGAGGCTCGGAACTTCGACATCCGCAAGCACCTGCTCGAGTACGACAACGTGATGAACCAGCAGCGTGAGATCATCTACGAGCGGCGCAACGACATCCTCGACGGCGCCGATACGAGCAGTGAGATTCTCGAGATGATCGAGGAGTTCGTTGAAGACAAGGTGTCTGAGCACGTCCCCGGGGGAATTCCTCTGGAAGAGATTGATCTGCGCCCACTCGTCGGCGATCTGGAGGTCACGTTTCTGTCTCCGTTCCAGCTCGACGGTTCAACGAGAGACCGCGAGGGTCTCGCGGACGAGCTCAAGCGGCAGGCCGCGGAGATATACCGGCGTCGGGAAGCCGATTTCCACGCGGAGGTCATGCGGGAAATTGAGCGGCACGTTCTACTCCGCACGATCGACGCGAAATGGCGCGACCATCTCTATGAAATCGATCACCTGAAAGAGGGTGCCTCCTGGGCATCGGTGGGGGGGAAGGACCCTCTCGTTCAGTACAAGAAGGAAGCGTACGAGCTCTTCGTCGCACTGGATCAGCTGATTCGCGACGACGCCATCAAGCTCCTTTTCCGCGCACGCCTACAAGCCGGTCCGTCCGAGCCCGTAGCGAGAGGCGTGGAGAGACGTCCCGCTCCGCCCCCGTTGGTTGGTTCCATCGGCGGAGCCGCCGGGGGGAGACCGGAGGCCGACAACCGATTGGTAGCCTCGAAGGCTTCGGCGCAGAGAATGGGTCGTGACTCACGCTCACCGACCGAGGCCCATCCCACACCGGCCGGCGGCGGGGCGAAGCGTCCGCAGCGCCGCGTGGCCCAGAAGGTCGGTCGCAACGACCCGTGCCCGTGCGGCAGCGGCAAGAAGTTCAAGAAGTGTTGCGGTTCCGCCTAGCGCGCGGCGCATGATCATCCCGGCAAGCTGATCAGGAGAGAGGATGGGGGACGAGGCCGTCGTCATCGGGGCGGGTCTGGCCGGTTGCGAGGCTGCGTGGCAAATCGCGCGGCGCGGTCATCATGTGCGTCTCTTCGAGATGCGTCCCGAGAATCCCACGCCCGCCCATCAGACCGACCGCCTCGCGGAGTTGGTATGCTCGAATTCCCTGAAGTCGGATCGGATGGGAACGGCCCCCGGGCTTTTCAAGGAAGAGCTGGGCGAGATGGGGTCGATGATTCTGGCCTGCGCGAGAAGGGCGGCCGTCCCGGCGGGACAGGCGTTGGCCGTCGATCGGGGGCGCTTCTCGGACGCCGTTGAGAGCGCGATCAGTTCGCTCCCGGAGATCCAGCTCGTACGATCCGAGGTGACGGATATCCCCGAATCGGGTGTCGTCGTCGTGGCGACAGGACCGCTGACCTCGGCGCCGCTCCTGAATTCGCTGCACACCTTCGTCGGCAGTCCGGACCGTCTCTTCTTCTTCGATGCCATCAGTCCGATCGTGTCGGCGGATTCGATCGACATGGAGAGCTGCTTCGCCGCCGGACGCTATGGACGGGGCGAGGATCACTATCTGAACTGCCCCATCGACCCCGAAAGATACGCTCTCTTTCACGAGGGGCTTCTGAGCGCGGAGCGCGCCCCGATCAAGGACTTCGAGCGGAAGAAGCTCTTCGAGGCCTGTTTGCCGATCGAGGAGCTTGCGGCACGGGGAGAACGGACGATGCTCTTCGGGCCGTTCAAGCCGGTCGGCCTCATCGATCCGAAGACCGCCAAGCGTCCGTTCGGCGTGTTGCAGCTCAGACGTGAGAATACCGCCGGAGATATGTACAATCTCGTGGGCTGCCAGACACGCCTGACGTACCCGGAGCAGCGACGCGTGTTCCGGATGATCCCGGCGCTCGAGAACGCCGAGTTCTTACGGCTGGGCAGCATGCACCGAAACGCGTACGTCGACTCGCCGCGACTGCTGACCGCCGGGCTGGAGTATCGCGACCGGAAGGGCCTCTTTCTCGCCGGCCAGATCACCGGATGCGAAGGCTACACCGAGGCGGCCGGCACGGGTCTCTTGGCCGGATTGGGGGCGGCGGCCCGCCTGGAACGGCGCGAGCCGGCCGTGCCTCCCGAGGAAACCCTGCTCGGGTCCTTGACACGTTACCTCTCCAACCCGATGGTGGATCCGTTTCAACCGATGAACGTGAACTTCGGCCTCTTGGCCCCGCCCGAAGGGCGTGTCAGGCGCAAGCGGGAGCGCCATCTGGCGATGTGCGAGAGAAGCATGGAGGCATTACGTCGATGGATGACGGTGGAAACGTCCTCCTTCGGATCCTGAAGGGGTTTCTCGCGGAGCTGCAGGATGTGAGGGGCCTATCGCCTCACACCATAATGAGTTATCGACGCGACATCACGGAGTTTGTCAATGGGCTCCCTGAGGATCTTTCCCCCGAAGAGGGCATGACGTTCCAGGCGCTCCGGCGTCACATGTCGTCCCTTCGCGTCAGTGGGCAACAGGCGCGCACCCTCGCAAGAAAAGCGGCGGCGCTCCGTGCCTTCGGTGACCATCTGGTCGAGCGGGAGTACTGCAAGGCGAATCCCGCGCGGGAGCTCTCGACGCCACGACAGGGAAGGCGCCTACCCGTGCACCTCACGCAGAAGGAGGTCGCGCGGCTCTTCGATACTCTTTCGGATGCGAAGGAGAGGGACCGCGCCATCCTGGAGGTTCTATACGGAGGCGGTTTGCGCCTCGCTGAGCTGGTGGGGATGAACCTGGAGGATATCGATCTCCGTGAAGGCACGGTCCTGGTGAGGGGCAAGGGGCGCAAGGAGAGGATTGCCCCACTCGGTGGCCCGGCGATAGCGGCGCTGCGCGCCTATCTCGCGTCGCCCGATCGGCCGACGCCTCCGCTGGCGGCCCAGCCTGAGCCTGTTTTCACCGGGCGCGGCGGCCGGAGATTGTCTCGCCGCACCGTGCAGAATATCGTTCGCCGGTGGTTGCGATCGGTGAGCGACCACGTTCATCTTTCGCCGCACACGCTGCGACATTCGTTCGCGACACATCTGCTCGAGAGAGGAGCGGATCTGCGCTCCGTTCAGGAGCTGCTCGGGCATCGGTCGCTTACGAGTACGGAGATCTACACACACATGACCGTCGACAGGCTTCGACGGACCTATGATCGTAGTCACCCCCGTGGCGGAGACGATCGCCCGCCGAGGCGGCGGGCCGTCAACGCGCGTTCTGTAAAAGGAGGATGATGATGAGCATGAAGCACCTCGTCTCGATCGCCGATCTCACGCGGGAAGATAGCGACCGGGTCATCGCGCGGGCTGAAGATCTAAAGGCGGCATTTCGCCGAGAGGGTGCTTCCCATCAGCTCAAGGGAAAGTCGCTGGCAATGATATTCCACAAGCCCAGTCTGCGGACCCGCGTGAGCTTCGAGGTCGGCATGACGCAGCTCGGTGGGGCGGCCCTCTACATCACGGACCGCGAGATCGGAATGGACACGCGTGAGGCGGTGGAAGACATCGCCCGGGTTCTCAGTGGGTACGCGGACGGCGTCGTGATCCGGACATTTCACCAGGTGTTCGTGGAGCGTTTGGCGGAATTCGCATCGATACCCGTGATCAACGCGCTGACCGATCTGTCGCATCCGTGCCAGATCCTCGCGGATCTGTTGACGATCAAAGAGAACGGCCGGTCGCTCGATGACCTGGCGATCGCCTACATCGGTGACGGCAACAACTGTGCGAACTCCTTCATCAACGCCGCCGCCCTCTACAAGATCGATCTTCGGATCGCCCATCCGGCCGGATTTCCCCCAGACACGGCGACCATGGAGCGTGCAACGGGCGCCGGGGCCACGGTGACATTGACGAATGACCCGGTAGCCGCCGTGACCGGGACTGATGTGGTTTACACGGATGTCTGGACGAGCATGGGGCAAGAGGATGAGCGCGAGGATCGCCTGAAGCGTTTCGAGGGCTTCCAGGTCAATCCGACGCTCATGTCGCACGCGAAGGGCGACGCGTTGTTCATGCATTGCCTGCCGGCCCATCGTGGCGAGGAGGTCGATGCAGCGGTGATCGACGGCCCCAATTCAGTCGTCTTCCAGGAGGCCGAAAACCGGCTTCATCTGCAGAAGGGTCTCTTGGACGTGTTGATGAGGGGTTGATGTCGCGAGTTGCACATCAGCGCTCGCTCGTGGTGGTGACCGCCGCCATTGTGTTGACCGTCGTTGCCTGCGGTAAATCGATGCCTCCCAGCGGCGGCCCGGTGGACAAGTCACCTCCGCAGGTCCTGGGCACATCGCCGTCCCTTTTCGAGACGGGCATCGCGTGGGATCGGCCGCTTCGGATCGCCTTCAACGAGCGGATGAACCGGAGCTCGGTGGAGGACGGGATTGTCATCCGGCCGCACGTGGTTTGGCGGGACCGGTTCTGGAAGGCCGACACGCTCGTGCTGGTTCCCCGAGACGGATGGCCGCCCAAGACGACGCTCACCCTGTTGCTGCGCAGTCGAATCTCGGACCGGCGCGGCAATCTGTTGGCGGAACCGGCCATCGTCGTCTTCACGACCGCGGACACGATGCCGCGGGGTCAAATCGCAGGCCGTCTCGAGCGGATCGGGGTCTCGACCGGGGAGGTGCTCATGCTGGCGTTCGATGAGCCGCCCGTCGACACGCTCAGCGTCGATCCGCTTCTCGCGATTTCGGTGGGAGAGCCCGACGAAAGCGGCCGATTTCTCCTGCCCGGTCTTCGTATCGGCCGGGACTATGAGATCGGGGCATTCTTCGACATCAACGAGGACCGAGCCTTCGACGCCGAGTCGGATCTCTACTGCCGCGCCCTAGAACCGGTGCGGCCCGACAGCGCAGGTGGCCCGACGGATGTATCGGTCAAGCTCGTCTGGGCCGACGAGTCTGGGACGATCTCCGGCGTGGTCGTCGATAGCACGTGCGACGCCGTGACAGCGATGATCGACCACCGGGCTGCCGATCGTGACTCGATGATGGCGAAGCGGGACAGCCTGATCGCTTACAAGAGCACTCTTCTGGCACGTGCCGACAGTCTCTTCGGGGAGGTGGTGTCGCCGGTGGACTCTCTGTCGGCGGTCGAACCCGATCGTCTACGCGGATCGGCGGATTCCCTGCGCGCGGCGGTCGATAGTCTGGCGATCCCGGATTCAGTCGCAATCGCGGCCAGCGTACGGATTCCGATGACTGCGCGTGCCGATTCGGCTTACTGCGAGCGGGCGATCATCGCGCGCTTCTGGTCACCGACGGACAGCTCCGCCACCTTCGAGGATCAACCTACGGGCTGGAGCGGCGCCTATCGCATGACGGATGTTCCTCCCGGGGCCTACCTCGGGGTCGTTTGGCGTGACCTGAACGGTGACGGCCTCTATACGGCGGCGATGGAGCCCGGCACGGGTGACACCCTCCGTATCTGGGTGCCACCGGGGCAGTCGGGTGGCCCGGACAGTCTGATGCTGGGACGGCCGGAATCGTTCACCTGGTCTGAGGAGTAGCGTGTGGGCATCCCCTTCGTGAAAATGGATGGGGCAGGAAACGACTTCGTGCTACTCGCGAAGGACAGTGTGCGGGGGCTGTCGCTCTCTCGCGCGACGCTGGCCGCGCTCTGCGACCGGCGGCGCGGGATCGGTGCGGATGGAGTCCTCATCGTGGACCGAGACGACGGCACCACGATCCGGATAGAGTACTACAACGCGGACGGGGGCGCGGCGGCGCTGTGCGGGAACGGGGCGCGGTGCGCGGCACTCTTCGCCGGAGGCGAATTCCCGACCGGAACCGATCTCACGCTGGAGACAGCGGCGGGATCACTCGGCGCGCGCCTGGAGCGCGAGGGCGTGTCGGTCGAGATGCCGTTGCCGGCAAGTCCACCGAGAACGATGGCATTCGATGACGTGGTACGCGGCCTCGAAGCCACCTTCCTGATCGTAGGGGTCCCTCATCTCATCATCGACGTGCCATCGGTCGAGACGGCCGACGTGGCGGGTCTGGGCGCGGTACTCCGCCGTCACGCGTCTCTCAGTCGGGACGGCGCGAATATCGATTTCGTGGAACGCGCGGGCAAAGGCAGCCTCAGGCTTCGGACATACGAACGAGGCGTGGAGGCGGAGACGCTGGCCTGTGGGACCGGTGCCGTCGCGGCGGCATGGTGGGAGCAGGATGGCGCGTCGGAATTCGAAGTCGACGTCAGTGTGCGGGGGGGGGACTGCCTTCGGGTCACGCGCGCGGGTGGGCGCCCTTGGCTGCACGGTCCCGCGCGAGTGGTCTTTCGCGGTGAGTTCTCGCCGGAGAAGCTGTCCGCTACGACGACCTAGCTGTCAGACTTGCCAGCCGTGCGCTTCGTGAGCCTGCTTTTGGTGCGTGCCGCGCGGTTCGCCGGAATGACACCCTTCTTGACGGCACGATCGAGAACAGCGTACGCCTCGGGCAGATCGTCGCCCTTCCCCTCGCTCGTGGCCTTGACGACCTTCTTTACCTGCGACTTGATGGCCCGATTGTAGGTTCTCTCAGATCGGCTCTTCTGAAGCCGCTTCCGGGCGGATTTGTGATGTGGCATGTAAATGCGCCTCCTGGGCACCGTTGACGTCATAATGAAACAACAGCGAAAGAGGCTAACACTCATAGCCGCTCGAGTCAACGGAGGGTTGGAGAGACAGGTGCGGCGCCTCAGGCCTCGCGGATCGGACGACGATCCGATGGCGCTCTGAGACACATACCAAGACCCCAACCGACATGTTCGGGCAACGGGGGAAGGGACTTGCCGCTCATTGCCGCCGCCGATAGACTGCCGTCCCAGGAGGATCGCCATGGCCCAAGACGTGTGTGTGGGACTCATTGGAGCGGGGGCCGTCGCCCAACTCGGCCATCTTCCGGCCTACGCCGACCTACCGGGTGTCCGCGTGACCGCCGTCTGCGACAGCGATCCGGACAAGCTCCGCAGTGTCGGCGCCAAGTTCGATATTCCCAATATCTTTGACGACTTCGAGTCGTTCGTCCGCAGCAGTGACTTCGAGACGGTTGACATCTGCCTTCCGAACCATTTCCACGCCCCGGTCGCCGTAGCCGCGCTTCGGGCCGGCAAGCACGTTCTCTGTGAGATGCCCTTCTCGCGAAGCGTCGAGGAGGCAACGCTCATGGTGGAGACCGCCGCTGATGCCGGGCGCCTCCTCATGGCCGGCTACAGTCACCGCTTTCGCCGCGACACGCAGCTTCTTCGCGAGCAGATCGCGAGCGGGGGTCTCGGCGAAGTCTTCCGCCTGAAGGCAGGCTGGCTTCGCCGCCAGGCGGATCATGGTGAAACGCTTTGGCGTGAGAAGCGCATTGTCTCGGGAGGGGGAGTCCTCCTGGACCTGGGGCAGCAGCTTCTCGACCTCGCGCTCTTCCTCATCGGGAATCCGCCGGTACTCTCGGTCAGCGCATCGATGTATCCCGCCGATCCGGGGGAGCAGAAAGTGGAGACAGCGGCAACCGCGCTGATTCATCTGCAGACCGGCGCGGCGATCAATCTGGAAGTCGGATGGTCCCGCGTCCAGGATCCGGACGTGATCTACCTGAACGTGTTCGGGACCCAGGGGATTGCGGAAATGAACCCGCTCCGGATCCTTCGGGAAATCCGGGGAGAAGCTCACGACGTCACTCCCTCCGTTGACGTTCGGCATCATCTCTTCGTGCAGTCATTTCGGGAAGAGATCCGCCACATGCTGAGCTGTATCAGCGGAGAGGTCGAGTGCATCTCGCCCGGAGAGGACGCCGTCAGGATTCAATCGCTAGTGCGTGCGATCTACGCCTCGGCATCCGAGCGGAAGGAGGTTCGCTTCGGCTAGGTCGTTTCGAGCCACGGCGCTGGCGCTCGTGTCGGGCGCTCTGCTCAGCGCGGCCTTCCTGCCCGTTCCGTACATCGGGCTCTTCACACCGATCTGGATCGCCCCGCTCTTTCTACTTGCCCGGCGTGCCGCGAGGCCGCGCCCCCGAATGGGGTTCTGGGAGATCTGGTCAACCGGTTACCTCTATGGAATCGGGTTCTTCATCGCGCTCTTCTATTGGCTCCCACGCCTCTCTCCGGAGAACCTCGTCTACAGGTGGATCATGTGGCCGAGTCTTCTGCTGACCGGCCTCTACCTCGGGATCTACGTTGGCATCGCATTCGTACTTGGCTCAATTGCGGCCCGTCGAGGACGCCTCTCGGTGGCCATCGTGCTCCCCGCGGCTTGGGTGTTGATGGAGTGGGTTCGTGCCCAAGGCGTGCTGGGCTTCCCGTGGGGAACGATCGCCTATGCGTTGGCCGACGCGCCGGTCACGATCCAGACGGTCGACCTCTTCGGACTTTTCGGCCTCTCCTGGATCGTGACGCTGACCGCGGCGCTCGCCGTGCTGGGGAGGGGGCGATCGCGGATCGTCGCCGGCGCTCTTGTCGGACTTCTGCTCGTCTACGGTGGGTGGCGGCTCGGCGAGTCGCCGGCGGGCGACACGTGCGACGTGGCGCTGATCCAACCGAACTTCTCGGCCGCGGAGAAGTGGGATCCGGAAAACCGGGAAGCGGTCTTCTCCAAGTGTCTGAGGCAGAGCAGTGTGGCGGTGCAGGAGCCGGCCGATCTCATCGTTTGGCCCGAGACCGCCACGCCGTTTCGCCTGCGTCATTCTCGGAGTCATCTCTGGCGTCTAGGAAGGTGGATCGAGAAGCACGAGACCCCGGTGCTCACCGGCACGCCGGACGTCGACGAGATCGGTGACGAATTTCTTCACTTCAACGCGGCTTACCTCTTCAAGGAAGGGGCGGGCGACACGCTGCGCTACATCAAGCGTCAGCTCGTTCCGTTCAGTGAGTGGCTACCGTGGCGGTTTCTGCGAATCATGGAGATCAACTTCGGGCAGGCCGACTTCACGCCGGGAACGAGCGCTGAACCGCTGGCGTTTGGAGATCACGAGGCCGGCATTCTCATCTGCATCGAGGCTATCTTTCCGAGGCTTGCGCGTGCGGCGGTGCGCGAGGGCGCGGACATGCTCGTGAACATCACGAACGACGTCTGGTTCGGAGACAGCCCGGCACCGTATCAGCACGCGAAGATGGCCATATTTCGGGCGGTCGAGCTGCGACGGCCTCTCGTTCGATGCGCCAACACCGGAATATCGATGTTCGTCGATCGCGCGGGCCGGGTCCGGGAGTCTCTCGGCACGTTCGTTTCGGGGACGCTTCGCGCGGAAATCCGTCCGGAGCGTACGGAAACCCTCTACGCGAAGACCGGTGATTGGATCGTCGCGATCTGCGCAGGGCTCGTGCTGGTTGGGTTGGTTGGACCGCGGCGTCGGGGGATTTGATCACCACGCCTCGCCTACGTATTCTGTTCGTGGGAGGATAACGAAAGATGACAATCGGCGTCGCGGGCGTGACTGGCGCTGTTGGGAGAACGATGCTCCGGGTCCTCCGCGAGCGCGGTTGGGCCGTCGATGATCTCCGGGCGTTCGCATCCAAGGAATCCGAGGGGCGCAGGCTCGACCTCGGCGAGGGGTCGCTCGCGATCGAAGCGATCAGTGAGACGGCGCTCGCGTCGTGTGACCTCGCCCTGTTCGCTCTCGACGACGACCTTGCCCGGGAGTGGATTCCACGAGCACGGGAACACGGCGTCCGCGTGGTGGACAACTCCGCCGCCTATCGCCTGGCGATCGACGTGCCGTTGGTCGTTCCCGAGGTCAATGGACATCTGCTGGACGATCGGCCCTCGCTCGTGGCGAATCCCAACTGCTCGACCATCGCTCTCGTCGTCGCGGTCGCACCGCTCCTCAAAGCGGCGGGGGTCCGGAGATTGCACTGCGCGACCTATCAGTCCGCCTCAGGCGCGGGTCAAGCGGCGGAGGACGAGCTTCGGCAGGGAGCGGAGTGTCGCCTGCGTGGTGACGATGACCCATCACGCGTCTTCCCGAAACCACTGGCCTTCAACTGCCTCCCGCAGATCGGCGCCCTGGACGACGACGGGGTCGCCCGGGAGGAGTGGAAGATGCTCGCGGAGACACGTCGCATCCTTGACAGACCGGCGCTTCGTGCCTCGTTCACCTGCGTTCGGGTTCCCACGTTCGTCTCTCACGCTCTCGCCGTTCACGTGGAGACGGAGAGGCCGCTCTCGGTTCCCGACGCGACCGGGTTGCTGGAGCGGGCGGCCGGCCTCGTCGTCGGTGACGGGGTGTCGCGTGAGTGGCCCACACCGAGAGACGCGGAGGGAATAGACGACGTGCTCGTCGGACGTATACGACGCGATCCGGCCTCGGAGAGCGGGCTCCTCTTCTGGGTCGTCGGTGACAACCTCCGAAAGGGCGCGGCAACGAACGCCATCCAGATCGCTGAGCGGCTGCTTCGGTCATGAGCGGACTTGACCCGCGCGGGCGGCTGGTCGTCACGGCCGCAATGGCGCTCACGGCGTTTCTCGTCGGTCCGGCGGGAGGCGCGTGTTTGGCGTTTGCCGGTCTCATGTTTCTCGCGCCATCACTTCGTCGCGCCCGCCACCCACGCCGTGTCCTCGTCGTCCTCTTTCTTTTCTTCGTCCTCGGTGCGGGTGTGAACATCCTCTTCATGCGGGGTGAGGATCTGATCTGGCGTGTTCCGATCGTGGGCATACGTGTAACGCGCGAGTCCCTCATGGGCGGACTCTCCCTCGGGCTGCGAGCGGTGAACCTGGGGATCGCGGCGGCGATACTCACTGTGACGACGTCAGGCGCCGCGATCGCGCACGCGGGCGCATCAATCCTTTCGCCACTCGAACGGGTCGTCGGCGGACGTGTGCACGTCTTTCTCTTTCAGATGCAGCTCGCGATCCGTTTCGTGCCCCTGCTCTTTCGAGAAGCCGAGCGCATTATTACGAGTCAGCGAATGCGCGGTCATCGGTTGGATGGCTCGCTACCCGCCCGTGCTCGGGCGCTGGGTCCCCTCTTCGTGCCGGTCCTCGCGGTCTCGCTCCTGAAGGCGCACCGTCTGAGTCTGGCGCTTTCTGCGCGTGGCTATGAGCCGGGAATGCCGCTACCGTTGCGCTTTCAACAGAGTTGGCGTTGGTACGACACCGCATTCGTGGCGATAGCTCTCGGCCTACTTGTCGCGCTGTGGGGGGGAGTCGGATGAGCCTTCGGACCCTAATGCTCGTTCTTGAGTACGACGGTGGGCGCTTTCACGGCTGGCAGGTTCAGCCGAATTGTCGGACGGTTCAGGGTGAGTTACGTGACGCCCTCAAGGTGCTCTTGCGGGAGGAGGTCCTGCCGGTGGGGGCCGGCCGGACCGATGCGGGGGTCCATGCGGAAGGCCAGGTCGCAAGCTTCAGAACGACCGAGGAGCTGACGGAAGCACGCATCCGGGCGGGCCTGAACGGGCTCACCGGCGACGATCTCATGATTCGCTCCGTGACGCGCGTGGACGAAGACTTCAGCGCCCGGGCAAGTGCCACGGGTCGTGTTTACCGCTATCGCCTGCTGGATCACACTTCCGCCCTGGAGAGCGCTCACGCGTGGCATCCCCGTCCTGGATTGGAGACATCCGCGATGCGCCGTGCCGCACGGGCAGTCCTCGGTCGACACGAGTTCGATGCGTTCGCGGCGTCAGCGGACAGCTCGGAGAGAAAGGCGTGCGAGGTAAGGAGCGCGGATTGGCGGCGATGGGAGAAGGGGATCGAGTTCTGGATCGCAGCCGATCGCTTTCTACATCACATGGTGCGGAACATCGTGGGAACCCTGATCGAGGTCGGAACCGGCCGGCGCAAGGCCGACTCGATTCCCGATCTCATTCGAGGCCGAGATCGGCGCGAGGCGGGACCAACCGCGCCCGCCTGCGGCCTCACGTTGATGCGCGTCGACTATCCGCCGGGGCTCCTCCGGCCCTGAGACCCAGTGGGCGGGGCGGGTGGGGGTTCGCTGGAGGGCGACTCGCGTCTGCGCGAGCGAACGAAGTGAGCGTGGAGCCCGAGGCGTCCCCCTACCCGTACCAGGACCGGTAGACGTAGACGCGTTGGCGCCACCGAATCGGTGTGTTAGCATCGCCGCGCTCGGCATGAGGGGCCTACATGGCCCGATATCCCCGGTCGCACGAACGCAACGACCGTTGACCTGGAGGTGCAATGAAGTTCTTTCTCGATACAGCCAATCTGACGGAAATACGGACTGCACAAGAGATGGGGATCCTCGATGGTGTGACGACGAACCCCACGCTCGTCTCGCGCGAGTCGTTCGAGTCGTTCCACTCGCTGGTGCATGAGATCTGTGAGGTCGTCGATGGTCCGGTGAGCGCGGAAGTGACGGCAACAGACTTTGAGGGGATGATGAGCGAGGCGAGAACGCTTGCCGCGCTGGCGGAGAACGTCGTCATCAAGGTCCCTATGATTCCCGAAGGCGTGAAGGCGATCCGAGCGTGCTTCAACGAGGGCATTCGCACGAACTGCACGCTGGTCTTCAGCGCCAATCAAGCCTTGATCGCCGCAAAGGCCGGCGCGACGCTCGTCAGCCCGTTCATCGGTCGGTTGGACGATGTCGGTGAAATCGGGATGGATCTGATCCGGCAGATCGTGATGATCTACGACAACTACGGGTTCGACACCGAGGTGCTGGTCGCGAGCGTCCGGCATCCCGCGCATGTCACCGAGTCCGCGCTCGCCGGAGCGGACGTCGTCACGATGCCGTTCGGTGTGTTCCAGAAGCTCACGAAACACCCATTGACCGACATCGGCCTCGCGAGCTTCCTGAAGGACTGGGAGAAAGTAACAAACGGAAAGGAGTAGTCCGCGGTGATCCGGAAGCTCCTGCTCTTCTTTCTGGTTGGCGCCGTCATTGGTGTCATTGTGTTCAGTCTCCGCTCTCCCGGCGTGTCTCCCGTCGATCCGGACGCCCCCGCATCGAGCGAGGAGAGAGTGGGGACGGCAATTACGGCGAGTCGCGAGAACGCGATCGTTCAGGCCGTGGAGCGTGTGAGCGACGCCGTCGTGACCGTAGCAACGATTACTGAGCAATCCCACTCTCCCTTCGGTCGGGGCGATTTCTTTCGACGCTTCTTCCGCAGCCGCGAGCCGGTGCCGGGCATGGGTTCAGGAGTGATGGTCGACTCGATGGGGATGGTCCTGACGAACGAACACGTCGTTCGAAATGCGCTTAGGATCGAGATCGTGCTTCCGGACGGCCGTTTCTTCGTCGCACGCGTCCTTGGGCGGGCCATCGACTACGATCTGGCGGTGCTTCAGATACAGTGCGAGGACTCGCTTCGTTTCGCGGCGGCACCGCTCGGCGATTCGGAAGATCTTATCGTCGGTGAGTGGGTGATCGCTATCGGCAACCCGCTCGGTTATCAGCTCACGGACCACAAGCCCTCGGCAACCGTAGGCGTCGTGAGTGCGCTCGAGCGGGAAGTGAAGGGGGAGACAGAGTCCGGGGCTATCTACAAGAACATGATCCAGACCGATGCCGCCATCAACCCCGGGAACTCGGGTGGCGCTCTCGTCAACGCCATGGGAGAGGTCATCGGGATCAACACGTTCATTCTCTCGACGACCGGCGGAAGCATGGGCCTGGGCTTCGCGATCCCCATTCACATCGCCCGGCGGATCATCGATGACATCGTCGAGTACGGTCGTGTGCGCGAAGTCTGGATCGGCCTCGGTGTGTGGAACATCAACCACCAGTACGTGGCGCATCGCCTCGGGATCGCCAATCGAAACGGGCTATTGGTGATGGCGGTCGATCCGGGTAGCCCCGCGGATCGAGCGGGTGTGGAGATGTATGACATCATCCGCGGGGTGAATCGTCGCCCCGTCAGGACCGACCGGGACGCGAGGCGCGAGATATTCGGAGCGGCACCCGGTGACCGTCTCGCGCTGCAGATCGAGCGGGACGGGAGACTACAGGAAATCTCGTTCATTCTGGAGGAGAAGCCTACGCCGTGATCAGTCGTTACACGCGTACCGAAATGGGCGCTCTATGGAGCGATGAAACGAAGTTCCGATTCTGGAAGGATGTCGAGGTTGCGCTCGTTGCCGCGCTCGAGGAGACGGGCGTGGCTCCGAAGGGAGCCGCACCCGCGTTGTCCGTGCAGCCCGTCCCGACGCCCGAGCGGGTGGCGGAGCTGGAACGAACTCTCGACCATGACGTGATCGCGTTTCTCACGGCACTGGTCGACGGCATGGGCGAGGAGCGTCGTTGGGTCCATTTCGGAATGACGTCGTCCGACCTCCTCGATACGGCGCAAGCGCTGCGGGTCGCCGAGTCGGTGCGGATCATCGCGTCGGACCTTGACGGGGTGATCGTGCGTGTCCGGGACCTGGCCGAGCGCTACAAGAAGACGCCGAGCATCGGCCGCACGCATGGAGTGCACGCCGAGCCGATGACGATCGGACTCAAGTTTTTGAACTGGTACGCGGAACTCGTCCGGCAAAAGGAGCGGCTCGAGCGGGCGGCGGGCGAGATGCGGGTCGGGAAGCTCTCGGGCGCCGTGGGTACCTGCGCGCATCTTTCCCCGGATCTCGAGGTTCGGGTCCTCGCGAAGCTGGGTCTCGATACGGACCCGGTCTCCACGCAGGTGGTGTCCCGGGATCGTCACGCGTCGCTGATGGCGACGCTCGCGCTTATCGGTGGCTCGATCGAGCGCTTCGCGACCGAGATTCGTCATCTTCAGCGCACGGAGGTCAGGGAGCTTCAGGAGGGCTTTCGAAAGGGCCAGAAAGGTTCCTCCGCGATGCCCCACAAGAAAAACCCGATCACCTGCGAACGGCTGGCCGGGCTATCGCGTGTTCTTCGCGCGAACGCGCACGCGGCGATGGACAACATGGCGCTTTGGCACGAGCGGGACATCACGCACTCCTCGGTCGAGCGCGTGATCCTTCCGGACAGTCTCTGCCTTACCGACTATGTGCTTCATCGTTTCGACGGAATCTGTGAGCGTCTCGTCGTCGATGAGGACCGCCTCGCCCACAATCTCGAGCTCACGCGCGGGTTGATCTTTTCGGGAAAGGTCCTGCTGGAGCTCACCAGAGCGATGGGGAGCAGGGAAGAGGCGTACGCGGTCGTTCAACGCCATGCCATGCAATGCTGGGAAGAGGGCGGCCATCTGGCCGAGCGTCTCAAGAATGATCCTGACGTTGTCGCGCACCTTGACGCGCGATCGATCGACATGCTCTTCGACCTCGGGAGCGCGCTGCGGTATGTGGATGACATCTTCAAAAGGACGCTCGGATGACCACTCTTCCAGACATCGTATCCGTCCTCGGGCGGCCTGCCGACGGGATACAGGCGACGCTCCGGATGCATGGGCTCGAGCTCAAGCCGTCGGAGGCCCAGAAGCTCTGCGGGCTCCTCGGGCGGGATCCCACGCGCGCGGAGGCTTTTCTCTTCGATGTCGCGTGGAGCGAGCATTGTTCCTACAAGTCCAGTCGGGCAGCGCTCAGCACATTCTTCAGCGGCCATCCATCTCACGTCGTGCTCGGTCCCGGTGAGGACGCCGGGGTCGTCAAGTTCACGACCTGGAACGACGAGCAGTACTGCCTCGTCATGAGCCACGAGAGTCACAACCATCCATCGCAGGTGCTTCCGGTAGAGGGAGCTGCCACCGGAATCGGCGGCATCGTGCGCGACGTCTATTGCATGGGTGCCGACGTGATCGGAGTGCTCGATGCGCTGCGTTTCGGCGATCCGTCCGTTCCGAAGTGCGCGGAAATCGCGCGGGGTGTGGTCGAGGGAATCTGGCAATACGGAAACGCGCTGGGGGTTCCCAATCTCGGCGGAGATGTCTACTTCGAGAAACGCTTCAACGAGAACTGCCTCGTGAACGTCATCGCGCTCGGTCTGGTCAAGCAGGACCGAATCATCCGAAGCCGCGTGCCGACCGCCGCGACGAAGGAGCCTTACGTGGCGATCCTCGTTGGTAAGCCGACCGATTCGTCCGGTCTCGGCGGCGCTTCCTTCGCCTCGGCTGATCTCGAAGACGCCGATGCGGAAAGGAACATCGGGGCGGTTCAGGTGGCCGACCCGTTCCTCAAACGCGTTCTCGCGGAGGCGAACCGCGTCATCCTCGATGAAATGCACGACGCCGGCGTTGAGATCGGTTTCAAGGATCTCGGCGCCGGTGGAATCGGCGGCGCTACGGTGGAGCTCGCCGCATCCGGCAACATGGGAGTAACGATCGACTGCGATCGGGTCCGTGTGGCGGAGGCGGATCTCGGGCCGGAGGTCATCTTGATCGCCGAGACGCAGGAGCGCTTCGTGTGGGCTATCCCGGAACGCCTCGCCGAGCGAGTGATCGAGATCTACGAGCGCGATTTCCAGCTTCCGCAGCTCTACCCGGGCGCGGGGGCCACCGTCCTGGGTCCGTTTCGGGACGATGGCATGGTCGTGGTCCGGCACGACGGAAAGGAGGTCGTCCGCTGTCGGGCGGCCGATCTGACCGAGGGGCTGAGCTACGATCGGAAAGCCACACCGCCGGAAATCGTGGAGCGCGCCAGGCCGGTTCGGCCGGCGGCGCAACTCGATGAGATCATCGAGCGATTTCACGAGATACTCGCACACCCGGATGGAGCGTCGCGGGCATATATCTACCGCCACTACGATCCCGAGGTGCGGGGAGCCACTGTCCTTCGGCCCGGCGAGGGCGATGCCTCGGTGATCGCCCCGATCCCGGGGTGTCCGACCGGCGTGGCCATCGCCGTCGAAGGGAACCCGCACCGCGGGGAAGAGGACCCGTTCGAGGCTGGAGCCTGGGCCGTCGCCGGCGCGATGCGAAACGTGGCGACGACGGGCGGCTCGCCGATCGCCCTCTCGGACTGCTTGAACTTCGGCAACCCGGAGCGCCCCGAGGTCTTCTGGGCGTTCCGCGAAGCTGTCAGGGGAATTGCGGAGACGGCGGAAGCGATCGGCATGCCATCACACCCCGACACCGCGATCCCGATCATCACCGGCAACGTGAGCTTCTACAACCAGTCGGCCGGCGGGAGCGCCATACCGTCCACGCCGATCGTCGCATGCATCGGCACCGTGAAAGACGTGCGTCGCATCCGGGACATCTCGGTGAAGATCCCCGGAAACCGCCTGCTCTGGGCGGGGCGATTCGACGATGCGCTGGGAGGGACGCTCTTCGCGCGTGTCGCGGATCTCGAGTTTTCTACGCCGCGGCTCGATGTCGCCGTCGAGCGTGCGCTCATTTCGACCCTCGTGGAGCTGGCGGACGATGCCTCGATCACGGCCGCTCACGATGTATCCGAAGGCGGGCTTCTTACGGCCGTATTCGAAATGCTCGCGGCGTCACTGGACCGAGGCGGCTTGGGGGCCGAGATCGATCTCTCGGCACTTCCAGAGGCGAACTCGCCGGAGGTGGCCGCTTTCAGCGAGGCCGGCGCCGTCGTTCTGGAGGTCACACCGGAACACGCGGATGATGTCTGTCGACGTTTTCGGGCGGCGGGTGTGTCCGCGGCCGTGTTCGGAGAGGTGCTGGACCGACAGGTCTTCAACGTTTGCGGACGCGCCGGTGAAAGCCATGAAATCGATCTCCGCCGGACGGTGCGGATTTGGGAGGAAGGACTCCAGAGATGGCTCAGCTAGGCGCGGGACCCCGCATCGCGGTCGTTCAATTCCCTGGGGTGAACTGCGAGTACGAAACGGCGCGGGCGCTTCAGGCGACGGGTCTTCACGCGGAAATCATTCGATGGAACGCCCCCCCGGCGACGGGTGACTTCGATGGGTTCGTTCTGCCTGGAGGCTTTTCGTATCAGGACCGCGTACGCGCTGGTGCGATCTCGGCGCGGGAACCGATTCTGGAGCTCTTGACCGGCGCCGCGGAATCGGGAGCACCGATCCTGGGTATCTGCAACGGCGCGCAGGTCCTCGTGGAAGCGGGGCTCGTGCCCGGCTCTCCGCCGGGGGATGTTCGGATGGCGCTTGCCGCGAACCGAATGCCAGCCAGAAGCGGATACTACACGCGCTGGGTCTATCTCCGGGTCACCTCCGTCGCGTGCGCGTTTACGGAGGGACTGGACGCGGGGACGCTTCTACCGATGCCGGTGGCGCACGGCGAGGGTCGTTTCACGACGGCCGACCCGGTGCTGCGTGACGAATTCCGCAAGGGAGAGCGTGTCGCCTTTCAATACGCCACGCCACGCGGAGATGATGCGGACGGTTTCCCCACCAATCCGAACGAGTCGATCGAGGACGCGGCCGGTGTTGTCGGAGGAGGGGGAAACGTGCTTGCGCTCATGCCACATCCTGAGCGGGCGTGCTGGCTCTGGCAGCTCCCACTCAATCTTCCGGGACCATGGGGGGACGAACGCCGCCGGTGGGCGCGCGGGGATGCGGCCACGTCGCTTCTCATGGGTGCCGCGGGGCCGGGACGTGAGATCTTCAGCAGCTTGGCCCGCTACCTTGGAGTGTCGCCGTCATGAATTGCCAGGTTGTCGTCCGGAACAAGACACGAGACCCGCAGGCAGTCACGGCGCATTCCACGCTCGTTGGCCGCCTCGGATTCGGGAAGAGCCTTGCGAGCTTGATGCGTGGCATCTACTACGAGTTGGCGATCCCCACCGACGACGTGAAGACGACGCAGCGGACGGTGCGAAGACTCCTCGACGAATCGACTCTGCTGGCGAACCCGAACAAAGAGGTCGCGAAGGCGTACATCGAACCCACGTCGGTGGAGGGGAAAGGTCTCCTCGTTCTCGTCTGGGATCGCGAAGGTCCACGGGGAGACCGCCTGACTCGACGCATCGAACGGGAGCTGCCGGAAATCGGAAGGGTCAGCGTGAGCGAGGGCGTTCTGTGGATCCCGACGTTCGAAGGCCCCGAGTCGGAGTGGTGGAAACGCGCGGAGCGGATGACGGTCAGCACGACGCGGCTGTCGGGCCTTCTGGTCAATCCACACGCGGAACATCACCGCCTCTTCACGGGCGGCATCCCCCACGGGTTCTTGCACAACGAGGCGTCGGAACGCGATCAGAGCGCTTCCGCCGAACGATGAAGGATTGCGATGGCCACGGATTACAGAAAGATTCGCATAGAGAAGCTCGAGAAGCTTCGCGACGCAGGCATCAACGGGTACGCGTATTCGTATCCACAGACGCATAGCGTGGAGCAGATCGAACGCGACTTCGATGCGCTCTCCGAGCGGGAGGAGGTCGTCTCGATCGCGGGGCGTGTGATGGCCAACCGGCGCCAGGGGCGGGCCGGATTCGCGCACGTCGAGGATCGAACCGGCAGGTTTCAGCTCTATCTCCGTGAAGATGTCCTCGGTGTCGATACGTACGCGGTCTATCGCGGGCTGGACATCGGAGATCACGTCGGCGTAGCGGGAACCCTCTTCATCACCAAGACGGGGGAGCGAACGCTCAGCGTCCAGTCGTTCGAGCTCTTGGCGAAATCCCTCTTGCCTCTGCCGGAGAAGTGGCACGGGCTCCGTGACATCGAAGCGCGTTCTCGGATGCGATACGCGGACCTCGTCATGAATCGCGAAGTGCGTGAGATCTTCCTCATGAGGTCGAACCTGATCAGCTTCATCCGTCGGTTCCTCGACGGGCGTGGTTTTCAGGAGGTCGAAACCCCTGTTCTTCAACCTGTTTACGGCGGCGCATTCGCAAAGCCCTTCAAGGCCTACTATGAGGCCCTCGACAACGACTACTACCTTCGGATCTCAGATGAGCTTTACCTCAAGCGCCTCATCGTCGGCGGTCTCGAGCGCGTCTACGAGATCGGCAAGGACTTCCGAAACGAGGGAATGGACCGGTCCCACAATCCGGAATTCACGCAGATGGAGGTCTATCAGGCTTACACGGACTACATGGGCATGCTGGAGCTCTGCGAGTCGATGGTGTCCTCCGCGTTCATGGATGTGCTGGGCAGCCATGAGCTGGAGTTCGAAGGCGAGTCGTTGAACTTCAAGCCGCCTTGGAGGCGGATCCGTTTCATGGAGGCGCTCAGCGAGCGTCTCGGCCATGACGCGCTGGAGCTTTCTCGGGACGAGCTGGCCGCGGTCGCGAAGGAACGCGGCATCAAGACCGATCCGGGCGCGTCCGCGGGCCGCATCATCGACGATCTCTTCAAGGAGCTCGTGGAGCCTAATCTCGTCCAGCCGACGTTCGTGTTGGACTATCCGAGAGAGATCTCGCCGCTCGCGAAGGTGCACCGCGATGACCCACGGCTCGTCGAGCGCTTCGAACCGTTCGCGGGGCGAATGGAGCTGGGCAACGCGTTCAGCGAGCAGAACGATCCACTCGAACAGCGGCGGCAGTTGGAACGCCAGGCCGAGCTCCGGGCGAAAGGTGACGTGGAGGCGCACGTCCTCGACAACGATTACCTTCGCGCACTGGAGTTCGGGATGCCCCCCACCGGCGGCCTCGGGGTCGGGATCGACCGGCTATGTATGCTTCTTTGTGGGCAACGAAACATTCGGGACGTCATTCTGTTCCCACATTTGAGACCTGAAGGCGACTGAACGCTCTTCGGGTCGTCGGGCTCCGGTCTACAAACCAGGACGGAATCCTGTGGTGCGCTACGAAACGGAAATCGCGAAGCGCTATGTGCGGACCCGAAAAGGGACCGGCTTCATATCGTTCATCTCCGTGATCGCCGCGCTCGGCGTTTTCGTCGGCGTGATGGCGACACTCATCGTGCTCTCGATCGTCAATGGCTTCAGCACGGAGCTTCAAGAACGAATACTCGGAACGAATGCGCACGTGGTGATCATCGGCGCGGGGGAGGACGGAGTAACCGAATACACCGCCCTGGCCGATCGCCTGGAGGAGCGCCCGGACGTGCTTGGAGCCTCTCCGTTCATCTACGGGAAGGGGATCGCATCGGGACATCATGGGCGCGGGGGCGATGACGGAATCATCCTCAAGGGGATCGATCCCGACCGAGAACGCCGGGTGACGGACATTCTTGATCGTCTCGAGGCGCCCGCCGACCCACTTGAGCCACGAGACCCGGGCGACCTCCCCGGTATCCTTCTCGGGTGGCAGCTCGCGGGCGTTCTGCGGGTCGGTCAGGGGGACGAGATCACGGTGACACTCCCGTTTTCGGGGACCCCGTCCCCCCTCGGATTCATCCCCCGAGTCCGGCGATTTCGCGTGGCAGGGATCCTGAATTTCGGGATGTACGAGTTCGACGCCACGCTTGGGCTCATCGACCTCGGAACCGCTCAGCGGATCTTTTTTCAGCAGACCGAGGACCCGACCGCGCACGCGACGGCGATCCAGCTGCGCATTCGGGACGTTGACGGCGCGCGTGAGGTCGGGCAGGCAATCGTCTCGGAGCTGGGTCCGCATGAGTACTGGCAAAGCAATTGGATCGATCAGAACCGTAACCTGTTTACCTGGATGAAGATAGAGAAGGCGGCGATGTTCCTCGTCACCGCGCTGATCGTTGTGGTGGCCGCCTTCAACATCGTCTCAACGCTCATCATGGTCGTGATGGAGAAGCGTCGGAGCATCGGGATCCTACGGGCGATGGGCGCGGAGGCGCGTTCGATCAGCCGGATATTTGTGACCCAAGGTCTCTTCATTGGTTCGATCGGCGTCGTGGCGGGCGCGCTCGCGGGATGGGGGCTGAGCAGCCTCTTGGACCGCTATCGCCTGGTCAGCCTGCCGGATGACGTTTATTTCATCGGGACGCTGCCGGTACGGCTGGAATGGCTCGATTTCGTGCTCGTGCCGCTCGTTGCCCTCGTTATCTGTTTTCTGGCGGCGATTTATCCCGCATGGCGCGCATCAAGAATGGACCCGGTTGAGGCGATAAGATACGAGTGAGGGGGGATGTGACCGGATCCGAATCGGATAGAACACCTGGCGAGATGCTTCTCGAGGCAAATGGGCTCGGGAAGACATTTGTTCTCGGGGGTCGCCGCCTGGAGGTTCTCAAGAACGCCACACTGGCGGTACGGCCGAGCGAAGTCGTGGCGGTGGTAGGGATTTCGGGCGTCGGAAAGAGCACCCTCTTGCACATTCTCGGCGGGCTCGAACGGCCCGACGGCGGAACGCTCCGATATCGGGGTCAGAATGTCTTTGACCTGGGAGAGAGGGAGCGAGCGCGATTTCGTAACAAATCGATTGGATTTGTCTTTCAGTTTCATCACTTGCTCCCGGAGTTCACGGCGTTGGAGAATGTGATGTTGCCGGCGCGAATCCTGGGGAAGAGCCCCAGCGAGGCGCGCGCGGCGGCGCGTGACCTCTTGGCCCGCGTCGGTCTCGCGGAACGGACCGAGCATCGACCGGCCCAACTCTCCGGAGGCGAGCAACAGCGGGTAGCGGTGGCGCGGTCGTTGGTCAACCGGCCGGACTTGCTTCTCGCGGATGAACCTTCAGGCAATCTCGATCCGGCGACCGGCGCGGAGATCTATGATCTCTTGTTCGATCTAAGAGACGCGTTGGGACAATCGATCATCGTGGTGACCCACAGCGGCGACCTGGTCGCTCGGGCGGACCGCGTTCTGGAGCTTCACGCCGGCTCATTAGAGCCGGCGAAGAGGGTCGAATCCTCCGGGGAAGAGGAGCATCGATGACGGAGAAGATGTGCGACATCTGCAACGAGTCGCCGGCCGTCGTTCACATGAAGGAAATCGAGAACGACAAGGTGACCCATCTGGATCTCTGTCGGGGTTGTGCCGAGAAGCGGGGTTATTCGCTGGGCACTGCCGCGGGCGGTGACATCCAGAACCTCGCCCAAAAGCTCGTGTCGATGGCGAAGGACGTTTCGGCAAGCCCGGAAGCGGAGAGCATCCGTTGTACGTCGTGTGGCTTGTTCTATTCGGAATTCATGCGAATCGGGCGGCTGGGATGCCCCGACTGCTACGTCGCGTTTACGACGCAGCTCCGGCCGCTCCTGCGCAAGGCTCATGGGGCGTCCGCCCATTGCGGTCGAGTCCCCAAGGAGCTGCCTTCGGTTCGGGAAGAGAGACGAGAGCTTCGGCAGCTCAGGGCCGATCTGGACCGCGCCATTCGCCGAGAGGAGTTCGAGAAGGCGGCCGCACTGCGGGACCGCATTCAGAAGCTCGAAGAGGGCGTCCGTAGCGAAGCCGCCAAGGAGGAGGGATGAGCGAGGAACCTCGGATGGCCGCCCTGGCCCGTGGTGAGGGCGGGTGGTTCATCTCGCCGGGACCGGACGCCGAACTGGTTCTCTCGACGCGCGTTCGCCTCGCCCGAAACTTGTACGGCATTCGCTTTCCGAATCGCGCCTCAGAGCGGGATCTCTCGCGCGTGCTCGATGATGTCGTCGCCTCGGCGTCCACAGCGCCTGAGCTGGTTCCGGACGACGTGCTGCGGATCGCCGAGCTGGCCTCTCTCGATCGCGACGTTCTGGTGGAGCGCCACCTCATCAGCTCGGAATTCGCCGAAGGTGGAGCCTGCAGAGCGTTCATTCCCGGGCGGAACGACTCGGTCGGGGTCATGGTCAACGAGGAGGACCATCTCCGCGTCCAGGGGATTCGAGGCGGGCTTCAGCTCTATGAGAGCTGGGAGGAGGCCACGGCGCTCGAGAACGCTCTCGGCGCGAGCCTCGACTTCGCGTTTGACGAGCAGCTCGGCTTCCTGACGGCATGCCCATCGAACGTGGGCACGGCGATGCGTGTGTCGGTCATGATGCACCTGCCGTGTCTCGTGATCTCCCAGGAAATTCGCAAAGTCATCGACAGCGTGCTTCAGATCGGGCTCTCTGTACGAGGGTTCTACGGCGAAGGGTCTGATGTCGTCGGGAACTTCTTCCAAATCTCGAACCAGATCACGCTAGGCAAGTCGGAGGAAGAGCTTCTGGAGATGATGGAACAGGTCGTCCGAGAAGTCCTTCGCTTCGAAGGCCGCGCCAGAGAGTGGCTGTGGTCGGCGGCGAGATCCCAGATCGAGGACAAGGTCTTCCGGGCCCTGGGGACGCTGACCCATTGCCGCATGATCTCCACGGCGGAGGCGGTCGCGGCCGCGTCGATCCTCCGTCTCGGCGTGACGCTCGAGCTTGCGAACATGCCCACGATCGACACCCTGAACAAGATCGTGATTCTGTGTCAGCCGGCGCATGTACAACGAATCGTGGACCGCCGGATGGACTCGGCGGAGCGCAAGGTCGCTCGCGCCGATATGATCCGAGAGACCATCGAGACGAACGATCAACAGTAGATGGAGAAATCGCGCCCCGGTTCTGGTATAAGCCAGTGACGAACGCACTCCGGAGCGGCCCGACGGCGTTCTGAAGGCGGCCCGAGGAGGATATCGCAATGAATGACAAGTTCACTGAGCGGGTTCGGAAGGTGCTCTTCCTTGCCCGAGAGGAGGCGGGCCGGCTTCAGCACGACTACATCGGCACCGAGCACTTGCTGCTCGGGGTCATCAAGGAAGGCGAGGGAATCGCCTGCGCCGTCCTGGACAAGCTCGGCGTGGATGTCGATGAGCTGCGTCAATCGATCGAATCCAAGATCATCGCCACGGGCGGAACGCTGACCATCGGGGAGATCCCGTTCACTCCGCGGGCGAAGCGCGTTCTGGAGCTCTCCGTGGAAGAAGCTCATCAGATGGGCCACAACTACGTGGGCACGGAGCACCTATTGCTCGGTCTGATCCGTGAGGGCGAGGGGATTGCGGCGAAGGCTCTCATGGAGCAGGGGCTTGATCGCAAGCGCATCAAAGAAGAGACACTGAAGCTTCTCGGCGGCTCTTCCCAGGGCCCCCAGGCGGAGCGGGAGGAGAAGGTCGAGACGCCGGCACTCAATCAGTTCGGCCGCGACCTCACACAGCTCGCGCGCGAACAGAAGCTCGACCCGGTCATCGGGCGCGAAAAAGAGATCCAGCGCGTGATTCAAGTTCTCTCCCGGCGCAAGAAGAACAATCCCATTCTGGTCGGCGAGCCGGGCGTGGGGAAGACCGCCGTCGTGGAGGGACTCGCGCAACGGATCGTGGAGAACAAGATACCGAACACGCTGAAGGACAAGCGGATCGTCACGCTGGACCTGGCAGCCGTCGTGGCCGGCACCAAGTATCGGGGCCAGTTCGAGGAACGACTCAAGGCGATCATGAACGAGATCCGCGAGTCAGGCGACGTCGTGATCTTCATCGACGAGCTGCACACGATCGTCGGGGCGGGCGGAGCCGAAGGCGCGATCGACGCGTCCAACATGCTGAAGCCCGCGCTCGCGCGCGGGGAGATGCAGTGCATTGGTGCCACGACCCTCGACGAATACCGAAAGTACATTGAGAAGGACGGCGCTCTCGAGCGGCGCTTCCAGATGATTCTGGTGGACCCGCCCACGGTTACCGAGACGATCGCGATCCTGTTCGGACTTCGCGACAGGTACGAAGCCCACCACGGCGTCAACATCACGGACGCAGCGGTGGAGGCGGCGGTCTATCTCTCGAACCGATACATCAATGACCGTTTTCTGCCGGACAAGGCGATCGACGTGATCGACGAGGCCGGCTCCCGGGCCCGCCTCGGGCACTCCGGAATCCCCACCGAGATCGGCGAGCTCGAGCGAGAGATCGAGCAGATCACGAAGGAGAAGGAGATTGCCATCTCGAAGCAGGAGTTCGAGAATGCGGCCCGCGTCCGCGATCGTGAGAAGGAGCTGCGCAAGGAGCTGAGCGGCCACCGCTCCCAGTGGCAGCAGAGTCAGAACGAAGAAGAGATCCGCGTTGACGTGGACCACATCGGTGAAGTCGTGTCGATCATGACGGGCATTCCCGTCCAGCGACTCGAAGAGACCGAAACGGAGCGTCTCCTCCAGATGGAGGACGAGCTCGGCAAGCTCGTCGTCGGGCAGGAAGAAGCCGTGACGGCCATCGCGAAGGCGATCCGGCGCAACAGCGCGGGCCTGCGCGATCCGAGACGGCCGATCGGAACGTTCATCTTCCTGGGACCGACCGGCGTGGGCAAGACGGAGCTGGCGCGCGTGCTGGCCCAGTTCCTCTTCAACGACCCGGAGTCCCTGGTTCGGATCGACATGTCCGAGTACATGGAGAAGTTCTCGGTGAGTCGCCTCGTCGGCGCGCCCCCGGGGTACGTCGGCTACGAAGAGGGCGGCCAGCTCACCGAAAAGGTGCGTCGGAAGCCTTACTCGGTCGTGCTTCTCGACGAAATCGAGAAGGCGCACCCGGACGTGTTCAATATTCTCCTTCAGGTTCTGGAGGATGGACACCTCACCGACAGCCTGCGGCGAAAGGTGGACTTCAGGAACACGATTCTCATCATGACCTCGAATGTGGGCGCGCGCGTCATCAAGGGCGCGACGAGTCTCGGTTTCGCGAAGAGCGATCCCGAGAGCGACTATCAGAAGATGCGCTCCCGAGTCCTGGACGAGGTCCGAAAGATCTTCAATCCGGAGTTCCTGAATCGCTTGGACGAGCTCATCGTCTTCCATTCGCTGGGCCGGAAGGAAATCGAGAAGATTGTCCATCTCTTCATCGATCGCGTTCAGAAGCAACTGGGCGAGCAGGACATCAGACTGGACATGACGTCGGGCGCGATCAGCCTGCTCGTCGACAAGGGGTTTGACCCCGCGCTTGGCGCGCGCCCGATGCGTCGCGCCATTCAACGATACATCGAAGACCCGCTTTCGGAACTCTATCTCTCTCGCCGGGTAAAGAGGGGAAACCGGGTCAAGGTGTCAAAGAAGGGCGAAGACCTTCACTTCGAGGCTGTCGAAGAAGAGATCGATTCGACCGTGCCGGAGCCGGAGGTACCAAGCCCGTAGGCGGAGGCTGTTAGGCGTGAAAGGTCCCCATCGCCGTGCCAGCCGCGACCGGATCTGCCGGCGTGTTGTCCGATCGCTGTTTCTTGTCCTTTCCATCTTCGTGATCTGGGCCGCCGAGGTGGCGGCGCAAGGCGAGGAGATCGCCGGAATCCGAATCGAAGGAAACGAGCGTACGGAAGAAAGCCTCATCCGCTCCCGCTTTCCGCTATCCATCGGTGATCGATACAATCCTGGGCTCGCACGTGAAGGCCTGAAAGATCTCTACGGCCTCCGGCTCTTCTCCGATATCCAGCTCCTGAGAGAACTCCGCCCGGACGGCCGAGTGGAGCTGCTTCTTCAGGTCGAGGAGCGCGCGCGCATTGGCTCCGTCCGTTTCATGGGGAACGAGGAAATCGGCGCCGATGATCTCGCGGACCGGATCCTCGTCACCCGTGGTCAGCTCCACGACCCCGCCACCATCGCTTCCGCGCGACGGGAGATACTCATCGCCTACAAGGAAGATGGCTACCCGCTTGCGGAAGTCACCATACTCCCGACGACGTCGCCGGACACCTCGGCGGTGGATATCACATTTCGGATCGACGAAGGGGAACGGGTCCGACTCCGGGACATCACGTTCACCGGTGCCGAGCACTTCTCCACCGATAAGCTCCGGGGAAAGCTGGAGACGAAGCAGAAGGGCTTCCTGAGGAGCGGGCGCTTCAAGCAGGACGTCTTCAACGAAGACATGGAAAAGGTCGCTTCCTTTTATCGCGACAGCGGTTTTCGCGATGCGGAGGTGCTCGGATACGATTCGAGCTATTCCGACGACCAACGTGACATGTTCATCGACGTCCAGGTGTCCGAAGGACCGCAATACACGCTGGACATGCCGACCTGGGAAGGCAATGAGAGCATCTCGAGCGACGTGATCGGGCGCCTGATGACCTGGACGCCCGGCGATCCCTACAGCGAGACGAGGATTCAGGACGGGAGCGCCGCAATCACCGAAGTCTACAACGAGCACGGCTACCTCCTGGGGTTCAGGGTGCAGGAGGAGGAAACCGTCTCGGATGGTCATCGCGCGCAGATCCACTACCGGATCAGCGAGGGTGAGCCAAGCCGGGTCGGCGAGATCCGCATCGCGGGCAATTCCAGGACGAAGGAAAGAGTGATCCGGCGTGAGCTGATGATCTATCCGGGACAGGTTTTCCGGCGATCGGCGCTCATGCGCTCACAGCGCGAGATCTTCGAGCTACGCTACTTCGACGATGTCCAGCTGAACTTCTATCCGAAGGGTGACGACTCGAACGATATCGATCTGGAGTTCACGGTCGTCGAGCGCAGCGTGGGAACGGCAGGCGCCGGGATGGGCTTCTCCAGCGCGACGGGCCTCACCGGATTCCTGCAGCTCGGTCATCCCAACCTCTTCGGAAATGGTTGGAACATCAATATTCGCGGCGAGCGCGGCTCACGTGGAAGCCAGTACGAGCTCTCGTTCACCGAGCCCTGGTTCATGGACAGACCGATCTCCGTCGGGGGGGACATCTTCGATACGCGCCTCTCGCGTATCGACTATCGGTACCGTACGCGTGGCGTGGGCTTCACGGTCGGCTGGCCGTTTCCCGGTATCGATTACACACGCATCTTCACGACGTTTCGTGTTCAGGATGTGAGCATCACCGACCTCAGTAGTAGCTTGAGCGAGCGGGCCCGGGAAAGCCTCCTGGGCGCGGCCGGTCGAACGAACTCACTCCGTTTCCGGATCTACAGAAACACAACCGACAATCCGTTCTATCCGACGGCGGGTACGCGCACCTCTTGGACCTCCGAGTTCGCCGGCGGCGTGTTGGGCGGGACGGTCGACTATCAGAAGCACATTCTCGATCATCGCAGCTACGTGAAACCGTTCTGGATCCCCGTGATCATGGTTCGTGAGCGCCTGGGCTTCCTGTTGCCGTACACGGCAGGGGCGGATGTTCCAGGCTACGAGACGTTCCGTCTGGGTGGGACGGTGTTCAACTACCTACGCGGGTATGACGATTACTACGTGGTGCCTCGGGACAACATCATCACGGATATCTTCGGCGACAGCCGTTTCCCTGGCGGCCGTTACATGATGACCCTGACCGCCGAGTACCAATTCCCGATCGCCCATCCGCTGCATGGCCTTCTCTTCATGGACATGGGGAACACGTGGAACGATCTGAACGACGTGTCGCTCTATGACCTGAAGCGGGGCGCCGGCCTGGGATGCCGGATGGAGATTCCGATGCTCGGGATCCTCGGATTCGACTATGCCTACGGTTTCGATCGCGATCAGCCTGACGGCCCCGGTTGGAAGGCGCACCTGATTCTCGGTCAGTCGTTCTAGCCGGCTCGGGGGAGAGGCGCGGGAGAGGGATCAGGTCCCGGCTCCCCACTCGTTTCGCTCGTTCCGCGTAGACTTAGTCGCCTCGGAGCCGACCCCTCTTCCGCGCCACACGGAACCCAGCGCGAAGGCCCTGGCACGAACCATACGAGCATTCCATTGTGGGAGAGGTTGCGGTTGCGCCGTTGATGAGGGTGGTTCGAGCGGCATTCCGCGCGGACTGTTCGTGGAGATGAGCCCGCCTGTTCGATCGGTTTGACGGCCGACTCGCGTCTGCGCGGAGCGAGCGTAGTGAGCGGGGAGGCCGGAAGATACGCCGACTCCACACCCCACCCATAACCCTTCTCGAGCGTTTGCGCCCCTCAAACCTTTCTGCTAGTCTCTTCCGGATCCTAAACGAGAGGTGATATTCGTATGTCCTGGAAATCGAGTCTCACGCCGAAACACGTTGTGCTGTCGGCAGTAACGCTTCTGGCGTTTGCGACGTTTTCCGCGCCGCCCGCGGCTCAGGCGCAGGATGTCGCGAGCGTCGTCTACGTCGACTCTCAGCGGATTTTCAACCAGTACCTCGCCTACCAGCAGGCCCAGCAGGCGTATCAGGCCGAGTACGACGGCTGGATGGCGGACCTTCGCCAGCGGGAATCGTTGTTGATCGATCTCCAAGAGGAGTTCCAGGCGCAGGAGCCCATGCTGAGCGAGGTGCGCCGGAACGAGATGCAGATGGAGATCATGCGCAAGACGCGTGAGTTCGAAGATCTCCGGCAATCGATATTCGGTCTCGGGGGGCTTGCCGTCGTACGCAACCAGGAGCTACTCGGCCCGATCAATGCGGCGGTGAGCAAGGCCATCGAAACGGTGGCCGACGCAGAAGATTATGATCTCGTCCTGGACGCTCAGGACGGCAATATCGTCTACGGGAATGATCGCTTCGACATCACCGATCGTGTCCTGGATGAGCTTCAAGGGGAAGTGGTGGAAGAGCCGGACGCAGGTGGTGAGGGAGGTTAGTAGACTCAATACAGTCCGCAATGCACGCGCACGGCCTGCCTCATTGCGTTCGCCTCCTGGGGGTGGGAGGTGGACGCAGGGAGTATGACGAACCATGCGCTTGAGCGAGCTGGCCGAACGCATAGGCGGCGAGTTGATCGGTGACGGTGCCATCGAGATTTCCGGTGTCGCCGGCATCGAGGACGCCCGGAAAGGTGACATCACGTTTCTCGGGCATCCAAAGTACGAATCGTATCTTGAAACCACGGAGGCATCGGCGATCATCCTGGGGGATTCCAGGGTCCGTCTCGGTGCGGCCGTCATCCGGAATCCCAATCCGCGCCTCGCCTTTCAGAAAGCGATGATGATCCTCCACGGGGATCGTTTGCATCCGGTGCCCGGCATTCATCCGACGGCGGTATTGGGCGCGGGATGTGACCTCGGTGAGGATGTATCGATCGGTCCCCATGTCGTCATCAGTGAGCGAGCGATCGTAGGAGACCGGGCGGTCATCCAGGCCGGGTGTTTCATCGGTCCGGGAGCTGAGATCGGAGCGGGATCGTACGTGTACCCGAACGTGGTGATCCGCGAGAGGACGGTCCTCGGTCGCGACAACATCATCCACGCCGGTGCAGTGATCGGCGACGACGGCTTCGGGATCGTCAAGGACGGATCCAACGGTCATCAGAAGGTCCCCCAGGTCGGACGCGTGATCCTGGGTGATCACGTGGAGGTCGGCGCCAACGCCTGCATCGACCGAGCGACGATGGGAGAGACCCGGGTCGGCGACGACACCCGGATCGACAATCTCGTGCAGATCGCGCACAACGTTAAGATCGGCAGCGGCGTGATCCTCTGCGCGCAGGTCGGCATCGCGGGCAGCTGCGAGATCGGCGACAACACGATCTTGGCTGGCCAGGTCGGGGTCGGTGATCATAAGAAGATCGGCAAGGGCGTCATGGTTGGGGCGCAGGCCGGCGTAACGCGGAACATCCCGGACGACGGGCGATACAGCGGGTATCCGGCGCGACCGCACATGGAGTCGCAGAGAATAGTCGCCGCATCGAAGCGAACGCCGGAATTGCTCAGGAGGCTCGACGTGCTGGAGCGGCGTCTTGCCGAGCTGGAGTCGAATCAGAAGCCAGAGGTGGAATGAGCCGGAGACAGCGAACGATAGGTTCTCCCTGCTCTTTCTCGGGGATCGGGATTCACACCGGCGACAAAGTCACGGTGGAATTCTCACCGGGCCCGCCGGATGCTGGCCTCGTCTTCGTACGGCGTGACCTCGAAGGAGCGCCGCGGATTCCGGTGTGTCCGGCGGCGGCGCGCTACGACAGCAAGGAAGGGCGACGAACGATCCTCCAGGACGGCGACGCTCAGGTCCATACCGTCGAGCACATTCTCGCGGCGGTGGCGGGACTGGGAATCGACAGTCTGGAAATCAGTCTGGATGGATTGGAGGCGCCGGAGCCGGACGGCGGCGGGGCGCTTCCGATCGCGCAGCTCCTTCAGGGCGCGGGCATCGTCGATCTCGACGTGCCATGCATGGAATACCGTTTGGCGCGCACCGTAGCGTATCGCGACGGAGACGTGGAGATACAAGGTGTCCCCTCCGACGAAACAAGGCTTTCCTACACGATCGTCTACGACGATCCATTGATCGGAACGCAACACTACAGCTTCACACTCTCGCCGGAACGTTTCATGTCGGAGATCGCGCCGGCCAGGACGTTCGCGCTCTACCGCGACGTCGAGATGCTTAGAGCGGCCGGCATGATCAAGGGTGGGAGCCTCGACAACGCCGTTGTGGTGGACGACGGAAAGCTGATGAACGATGAGCCCCTGCGCTTTCCCGACGAGTTCGCCCGCCACAAGATTCTGGATCTTCTGGGCGATTTGGCGATTCTGGGGCGCCCCTTACGTGGACACATCATGGCGGTGCGGGGTGGCCACGAGTCACACGTCGCGTTCGTCAAACGCACGGCCAAGGCGCTGGAAGACGCCGCGAAGCCCAGCTCCTGGGTGCGGGAGCCACTGACGGCGCATAACAAGCCGGAGCCCCACGATCCCGAGAAGGAAGGCTTCGTCTTCAATATCCAGGACATCCTGCGTGTCATGCCCCATCGCTACCCGTTTCTTCTCGTCGACCGCATCCTGGAGATGAGCCGGGACCGGGTGGTCGGAATCAAGAACGTTACGATCAACGAACCGTTCTTCCAGGGCCATTTCCCGGGCCAGCCGGTCATGCCGGGTGTCCTTCTGATCGAAGCGATGGCGCAGGTGGGCGGTGTCTTGCTGTTGAACGCCGTCGAAGATCCCGAAGGCAAGCTGGTGTATTTCATCGGAATCGACAAGGCGCGATTCCGCCAGGCGGTCGTTCCCGGGGATCAGCTCCGGTTCGTACTTCAAATGGATCGCCTCAAGGGGCGGATCTGCAAGATGTCGGGCAAGGCGTACGTTGATGACGCGCTCGTCTGTCAGGCCGAGCTGATGTCGAGCGTGGTGGAGCCGTGATGGGTGAGGAGGGGAAGGCGTGCTGACGGGACTTCACCCCACTGCGGTAATCGATTCCGCGGCGGACATCGCCGACGGCGTCACCGTGGGGCCATACAGTGTCATCGGGCCGAAGGTGAGAATCGGCGCCGGAACCGTGGTCGGCCCGCATGTCCTCATCGAGGGGAACACCTCCATCGGTGAACGAAACCAGGTTTTCCACGGAGCGGCGATCGGCTCCGCCCCGCAGGACTTCTCCTACACCGGCGATGAGAGCGACGTTCAGATCGGTGACGACAACATCATTCGCGAGTTCGTGACGATACAGCCGGGTACGAAGGCCGGAACGACGACCCGGATCGGGAATCACAACATGCTCATGGGCTACGGGCACGTCGCGCATAATTGTGAGATCCAGAACAACACCGTCCTCGCAAACGTGGCGACCCTCGCCGGCTATGTAACGATCGAGGACTACGCGATCGTCGGGGGGATTGTCCCTATTCATCAATTCGTACGGATCGGCTGCCACTCGATCGTCGGCGGCGCGTCGAGAATCACGCAGGATGTCGCCCCATACTGCAAGGTGGCCGGTTCTCCACCGAGGACGTTCGGGCTCAACACGGTCGGTCTGAAGCGTCGCGGTTTCTCTCCCGAGACGATCGCCGCCCTCAAGACGGCCTACCGCATCTTTTTCCGCTCGCAATACAGCGTCCGAGAAGCGGCCGAAAGGATCGAGACCGACGTGGACGACCTTCCGGAGATCAAACGCTTTGTTGCTTTCGTGCGCCGCAAAGGGCGCGGCATAACGCGCTGAGAACGATGAACCGCGTCGGGATCATCGGTGTCGGCCATATGGGTTGGCTCCACGCGCGAAACATCCGCTCCTTCTCCGAGTGTGAGCTCACCGCTCTCTACGATATCGACTCCGATCGAGTGTGCCGTACGCAACAGGCGTATGGCGGCCGGATCATGGAGAGTCTGGGCGACGTTCTCTCGGCGTGTGATGCCGTCGTCGTTGCCGTTCCGACCAGCGACCACCATCGCGTCGCGCGGCAATGTCTGGAAGCCGGTCTTCACGTGCTGGTCGAAAAACCGATTACGCGAACGATCGAGGAGGCGGACGATCTCATCAGCCTCGCGGCCTCCTCGAACCTCACACTGGCCGTGGGCCACGTGGAGCGGTTCAACCCGCTCTTCAGGACGGCGCGGAACGAGATCCGCTCTCCTTTGTTCATCGAAGCGCACCGGCTGGCCCCGTTCGTTCCACGCAGCGTCGACGTGGATGTCATCCTCGACCTCATGATCCACGATCTCGATCTGATCCTGGCCGTTCATCCGGGAGAGATAGAGCACGTTGATGCATCCGGCGTTCCGGTCATCACGGGTCGGGTGGACATCGCCAATGCCCGCCTGACCTTCGGCGACGGGATGGTGGCCAACGTGACGGCGAGTCGCGTCTCTCGGGAGAAGCTCAGGCGCATTCGTTTCTTCTGTCCGAGAGCCTATGCATCACTCGATCTACTGAACCGCTCGGGGGAGTGGGTCGGTCTGAAGAAAGACGCCGCCGATCTGAGTCCGGAGGGTGAGTTTCCTCCGATCGCGGATCTGATCACGCGTCGTGAGCTCGGCCCCCTCGCGGACGCGAACCCCCTGGCGGACGAGATCGCCGACTTCATCGGCGCCATCAACGGCCGTCAGCGACCGCTCGCCGACGGCACCGACGGACGCCGCGCGCTGGAGCTCGCGCTCATGGTGCGGGCCCGCGTCGCCGAGCACGTCGCTCGCCTCTCCGAGCGAGACTGATGACCCGTCCGCGCACAGTCTTGGTCGTCACGGGTGAAGCTTCAGGGGACGCGCACGCCGCGCGTCTCGTCGAAGAGCTTCTCGCGCTTGATCCGCATCTGCGCGTCCTTGCCGTCGGAGGTGAGGCGCTCGCGGCGGTCGGGGCGACACTGCTTCATCGAATCGATGATCTGAGTGTCGTCGGGCTCACCGAGGTTGTGCGCCACCTGCCGCGAATCCTCCGCGTGATGGCATCCCTGAAGACTCTTCTGCGCTCCGGTGAGGTCGATCTCTTTCTGCCCGTGGATTTTCCGGACTTCAACTTCCGCCTCGCCGCAGCGGCAAAGCGAAGCGACGTTCCCGTCTTCTATTTCATCGCTCCCCAGGTATGGGCATGGCGCACGGGACGCACCAAGTCCATGGCGTGCTGGTGCCGTCACATCGCGGTCATCTTCCCGTTCGAGGCACCTTTCTTCGAGGGCGCGGGCATTCCGGTGACCTATGCCGGCCATCCGCTGGTCGACCGCGTGTGTGCCTTGGACGCCGGCGAGGCCCGCCGAGAGATCGGCCGCGGGAACGGTCGTCCGCTTCTTGCGCTCTTCCCCGGAAGCCGCGCCTCTGAAGTGCAGCGGCATCTGCCGGTGATGACGGGAGCGGTGAGGCGCCTCAGAGACGCCGGACACGAGGTGGATGTGCTTGTCTCAAGAGCCCCGACGATCTCGGACGCGCTCATTCGACACTTGAGCGACGGACACGACGTTCTTCAAGCGCCGACGACCAATGTCGCGCGTGCGGCCGATCTGGTCTTTTGCGCCTCGGGAACGGCCACCGTGGAGGTAGCGCTTGCCGGGACCCCGATGGTCGTCATCTATCGCGTGAGTGCACTCTCCTGGTTCCTCGGACGCCGGCTCGTGAAGCTCGATCGTGTCTCGATGGTGAATCTGGTTGCCGGCGAAGAGGTCGTACCGGAGCTGCTCCAGGGAGAGGCCCGCCCTGAGCGCCTGGCTGCCGAAGGGGCGGCCATTCTCGATGATCCGGAGCGCGCCTGTCGGATGCGAGAGGGATACGGGCGCGTGCGTGACGCCTTGATGGGTGGTGTGGGCCTTCGCCAGGTCGCGGAGGAGGTCCTGAGTGTCATCGGAGAGGGCGGGCGGAATGAATGACGAACAAGGAGTTCCACCTAGGTTCTCTCGCAATAACTTGATTCAGTTCAAGTTAGCCGAGCTATTCTCGCCGATCATCATCCGGCTATTGGCATGGACGATCCGTTGGACGTGGGATGTTCATCCGGACGCGGCCGCGCGGATCAAGGATGGCGGCCCGCTGCTATACGCATTTTGGCATGGCCGCATGCTTCCCCTGGTGTATTCTCACCGCGGCCGAGGTATCACCGTGCTTGTCACCTGGAACCGAGATGGCGAGTTCATCGCTCGAGTCATCGAGCGGATGGGCTTCTACACCATTCGGGGCTCATCATCGAGGGGAGGCCAGGAAGCGTTGCGCGCCATGGCGAACTCCGTTCGAAACGGGCGACCGGTCGGTGTGACTCCCGACGGTCCACGCGGTCCGATCCACAGCGTCAAGCCAGGGATCGTCCGCATCGCCGCGGCGACCGGGGCAGCCATCATTCCTACGGCCGCCTCGGCCCATCCGTCCCGCCGCCTCCGGTCATGGGACCGCTTCCTCATCCCGCGTCCCTTCGGGCGCTGCTCCGTTGTGCACGGAAAGCCCTTCGTCGTCGCCGAGGATGCGGAAAGGAACCTCGACGCCTGGGTTGCACGGCTCCGCGGAGAGCTTCTCGATGTATCGGCTCACGCGGATCGCCTCGTCGGTCGAGAAGGAGGGTCATGTGGCTGAGCGACGCGCGAGCACCTCCTTCTGGGAGATTCTCTACTCGCTTGCCGGTAGCGCGGTCGGCGGCGCGGCGAGTCTATGGAGTCGCGTAGCCGCCGGGGCCGCCCTGCGTGAGCGTGTCGGCCATGTAGATCATCTGCCCGACGACGTTCGCCCCCTCTGGTATCACGGCGCCAGCGTGGGCGAGTTGGCGACGATGATTCCGCTCGCCGCCGAAATCGAACGCAGGCTTCCGGGGCTCGACTGGGGAGTAACATCGACCACGGTTGCCGGTCAATCCAGCGCAGTGAAGCGATGTCCTTCCGCGCGCTTCCACCACTTGCTGCCGCTCGACGCGTGGCCCGCCACGGAGCGATTCGTCTCGGCGGTCCATCCCGCCGCCGTGATCATCGTTGAGACGGAAATCTGGCCGCACCTCATCCGGACATTGGCGCGAAAGAACGTGCCGATCTGTCTCGCGTCCGCGCGGGTGACCAGCGGGAGCGTCAAGAGCTACCGGCGCGTCGCCCCGCTCTTCAAATCGATGTTGGAGCTGACGGATCTCATCGCGGCGAGGAGTGAAGAGGACCGGGAACGATTCCTTTTCCTCGGCGCGCCTGCGGATCGCACCGTGGTTCTCGGCAACACCAAGCTGGACGCCCCCGCGGAAGAACACGACGAAGCGCGAGTGGCCCGCATCGGGGAACTCGCGGGCGACCGCCATCTCGTCGTCTGGGGATGCCTCCGTCCGGGCGAGGAGGAGTTGGTCATCAACGCCTACAAATCGCTCAAGGACCGATTGGAGGGACTCTGGGTTCTCGCTCCTCGGCATCTTCCCGTCTTCGAAAGCACGGCGGCTCGGCTGACCGACGAAGGGCTTGCGTTCTCCAGGTGGTCGCGTCCGGAGACCTTGTCGGGAGAGACCGATCTCCTCCTCCTCGACACTCTTGGCGAGCTCAGGGATTTCTACGCCTGCGCCGACGTGGCGGTGGTCGGCGGGACATTCGGTGGATACGGCGGCCACAATCTGATGGAGCCCGCGCAGTACGGTGTACCGGTCATTTTTGGTCGGGACACCTCTTCATGGCCGGAAGATGCCGCACGCCTCCTGGAGTTGGGCGGGGGGCGGCGAGTGCATGGCCCTCACGATCTCACGGACACGATCTTCGAGGTCTTGAGTGATCCGGAAGCGCGTAGTCGTTTGGGTAGCCAGGCGAGGTCTGCGTCGGAGGCCGGACGCGGCGCCAGCGCCCGCATCGTCGATGAGCTTCTCGCCAGAGATTTCTTTCACAACGTTTCGAGACAGCACGAGATGGCCCTCCCGTGAGACGGTTTCCCGCGAAACAACGACGACTTCTGACTCCGCTGAACGCGATCTATGGCGCGGGAATCACCGCGCGGAACTGCCTCTTCGACCGCGGCATCCTTGAGATCGTTCGCGCCGAGTGCCCCGTGGTATCCGTCGGAAACCTCACCGTTGGTGGAACCGGCAAGACCCCGTTCACTCAGGAAGTCTGCCGGCGCCTGCAGCGCATGGGCGCGCGGCCGGCGATTCTGATGCGCGGCTATCGGGCCCGCGGAGATGTCGTTCCGGTTCAGCCGTGGTGCGACGCCGTGCCGGAAGGAGGGCTCGAGCGCTGGGGAGACGAGGCGCTTGCTCACGCGCGTGCTCTTTCGGATGTTCCGGTGTACGCCTTGCCCGACAGGAGAAAGGCCGCGCGCATCGCGCTGGACGCGGGGGCGACAGTGCTCGTGCTGGATGACGGTTTCCAGCACAGACGTCTCCACCGGGACCTCGACATCGTGTGTCTCGATTCGAGTCACCCCTTGGGTCGCGGCGGGCTCCTACCCGGCGGCGATCTGCGGGAATCGCCATCCGGGCTACGGCGGGCGGATCTTCTCGTCCGTACCCGCTGGAAGCCCGACCTTTCACCTGGCGATGGGGAAGAGACGATCCAACGGTGGGCAGCGAACGTTCCCCAGGTCTACTGCGCGTTCGAGCCGGGGGAGCTCCGGGTCGCCGGCGGTTCGGGGCTTGGAAGCCCCCAACGCGTCGTCTCGATGGCCGGGATCGTGGATCCGAACGGGTTTGCGCAGATGTTGAAGAGCGTCGGTTTAGAAGTCGTCGAGAGCCACTCCTTTGCGGATCACCACCACTATTCGTTCGCAGACATGAAGAGGCTGCGCGACGCGCTCCGCAGATCGGGCGCGGACGCGGTGGTAACGACCGCGAAGGATGAAGGACGAATACTCGCGACCGCGGAGGGAAGGGAGCTGGCGGGCGAGGGATTGCTGTACGTCCTCGAGCTCAGGCTGGAGGTGAGCGACGAAGAAGGGTCGCTCACCCGAGCGCTGGAATCGCTACCTACTCCTTGACGTCACCGAAGTCGCCGAAGTTCACGACGAGGCTGCCATCGAGGTAGACCTCGTCCCCCGACGTTCGCTCCACTCCCCAGAACTCCATGTGGGCCGTTGAGATGATCTCACCGCCCGCTCGCAGATCGACGAGGGGCGAGTCCATCTTGAGTAGCGCCGGTACCGCGACCACGTTGATGTCCAGCGTGTCGCCGGTCGCGACGGTGGCATGGAACCCTCCACCCACGGGAGGTATTTCGGCACCCGCCTGCGTTTGGAAAGTCACGCGGTACTCGCTGAAGGTGACAAGACCGAACGCCCCGTTCTCCTTGATATCGAGTTGATCCTGCAACGGGGTGTTTGCGAATCGCACCAGGACCGCGTCTTCGGGAATCCAATCGTCTTGCGTGTCCGGGATCTCATCCTCGCCGTAGTGCAGGACATCGCTCCACAGCGGGGCCTGTGCGTTCAAACCCACAAGGGTCACCATTGACCGTGGCGCGGGCTCATCTGGACTGCATCCCGCGACAATAGCCACTATCGCCGCCAGCGCGACTGTACTCATGCCAGCACGCATCTTCCGCCTCCTAATAGTCAGGCCGGACGTTTTCCTGTAATGCACCACGCATCCCAGTTGCAGAGGCGGTGCCAATCATGGGGCTCGTTTCAGCCGCTGCGCGCGCCTTCGCGGTTGCGCCTCTCCATGAGCGCCCCTATAGTGATCGTAGGTTCAAGCGAATCGTCCGAGAAGAGCCGCAACCCGCTACGGGGTAAGGAACTAGATGGTGCAGCTCAACCGCTCCGACTTCCTCGTCATCGGAAGCGGGATCGCGGGCCTCTATGCCGCGATCCGTCTGGCCGACCACGGTGACGTCACCGTGGTCACCAAGCGGAGCCTGATGGAATCGAACACGAATCTCGCGCAGGGGGGGATCGCGTCCGTTTTCGCGAAGACGGATTCGTTCGAGTCTCACGTCGAGGACACGCTTCATGCTGGCGCGGGGCTCTGCCGTCCGGAAATCGTGAACGCCGTCGTGAGGGAAGGACCGAAACTGGTCCGCGAGCTTATCGAGTTCGGAGTGGGGTTCACCCGGAATGTCGAGGGTGAGCTGGCGCTCGGGCGCGAGGGGGGACACAGCGCGCGGCGCATCGTCCACACTCACGATTTGACGGGGCGTGAGATCGAGCGCGTCTTGGTCGAGGTCGCCACGGCGCACCCGGCCATTCGATTCTGTGAGAACCACCTGGCCGTCGATCTCATCTTGCGCTCACGCGCAGGCGGCGAAGTCGACACGGATCCGTCGATGGACCGCTGTCTCGGGGCATTCGTGATGGAGCCGGGCGACAATGCGATCCGGCCGTACCTCGCGAAGGTCACACTCCTATCCACCGGGGGAACGGGAAAGGCGTATCTCTACACGTCAAATCCCGACATCGCCACGGGTGATGGTCTGGCGATGGCCTATCGCGCTGGGGCACGCCTGGCGAATCTCGAGTTCGTACAGTTTCATCCGACATGTCTCTATCACTCCGTTGCGCGGAGTTTTCTGATCTCCGAGGCGGCCCGTGGAGAGGGCGGCCGACTGACCACGATCGACGGAACATCCTTCACGGAGCAGTATGATCCACGCGGCGACCTGGCCCCGAGAGATATCGTCGCCCGCGCGATCGACGCGGAACTCAAGCACCGCGGGGATCCGTATGTCCTCCTGCATATGGAGCATCTCGCCGCGGACGAAGTTCGCCGACGCTTCCCGCAGATCCACGAACGCCTGATGACCCTGGGGATAGATATTACCCGTGAACCCGTGCCGGTCGTGCCGGCGGCGCACTACATGTGTGGCGGGGTCGTCACCGACATGAATGCGCGAACCGACCTCCCGGGGCTGCTGGCCGCGGGGGAGGTGGCGCACACGGGGATGCACGGGGCCAATCGACTGGCATCGAACTCACTCTTGGAGGCGGTCATCCTCGCCAGGCGCGCCGTCGATGAAGCGCTGCTTCAAGGCAAAGAGGCAGACGCGGCCATGCTCGAGCCTGAATGGGATGCGGCCGACGCGGTCGGTGTTCGAGACGCCATCATCCTCGAGCACGACTGGAACCACGTGCGGACGGTGATGTGGGATTATGTGGGAATTGTGCGAACCAACGAGCGTCTTCAGATGGCGGCCTCACGGATTCGGACGGTACGTCGGACGATCGTCGACTACTTCAGACGGTATCTCCTGACGCCGGACCTGGTGGAGTTACGCAACATCGCACTGGTAGCGGATCTGATCGTACGATGCGCGATCGCGCGTCGCGAAAGCCGCGGACTCCACTACACTGCTGACTACCCGGAGAGGGACGACCGCTCATGGAAGCGGGACACCATACTCTCCAAGCATATGGAGCTCGAATGACCGAAGAGCGTGACATCGAGGCCACGCTGGATGCCGTAGTCGAGAGCGACCCACGTTTTCGCCAGGGGGCCTATCTCTTCGTCCTTGCCGGCCTCGAGTTCACACGGCGCCGACTGAAACGCAAAGGCCACGTCTCGGGGCGTGAGCTGCTCTTTGGACTGAGAGACTATGCGATGGAGCGCTTCGGTCTCATGGCCCCGACCGTCTTTCGGGCCTGGGGCGTGAAGACGACGCTCGATTTCGGCTTCATCGTGGAGAACTTGATCGAGGCAGGCGTTTTCTCCAAACGCGATGAGGATTCGCTGGAGAGCTTTCGCAGCGTGTTCGACTTCGAGCAGGAATTCGTGAGGCGTTACCGGTGGTAGCTGGGCGGCCGGCGCGCATCGTGATCGTTCGCTTCAGTTCGCTCGGCGATGTTGCGTTGGCCAGCGTCGCCGTGGACGCGCTCCGACATCGTGGAAGCGTGCTCTTCGCCACACGGCCGGCCTTCGCGGATCTGTTTCGAGAAGATCCCCGGGTGGATGCCGTCGTCGCGACGCTTCCCGGCCGTGAGGTGGAAGCGCGGGACGAAATCCGTGCCTTTCGGCCGACGGGGGTCGTTGATCTTCAAGGGACTCTGCGCAGCCGTCGCCTGCTGAGACCCTTTGCGGATCTGCCGCGCGCGACCGTTCGGAAGAACGGCGTCGCGCGAAGGCTCGCCGTCCTCGGCTGGCGGCGGGGTGCGAAGACCAAGCGGGTCTACGAGCGCTACCTGGACGCGATAAGCGCGTTCACGGACGCAGGCGAAACGGCATCGCCGTGCCTGCATATCTCAGACGACGCGCGGGCGCGGGCGCTCGAGACGCTTGGAGCGGACGCCGAGTGGATCGGCATCGCACCGGGAAGCCGATGGGCGAACAAGCGCTGGCCACGAGAGCGCTTCCTCGAGTCGGCACGCCAAGTGCACGAGGATACGGGTTGCTGCGTGGCGCTTTTCGTCGGGCCGACGGAGGACTCCCTCGCAGCTTGGTTCGAGGAGAGGCTCAGGGAGGATCGGTGGGGCCGCATCGTATCGTGCTCGCTCGGAGTTCTTCCGGCGCACCTCGCGCGGCTGTCCGTGCTCATCACCGGCGATTCCGGCCCCATGCATGTAGCCGAAGCTGTCGGAACGCCGGTCGTGGCGCTCTTCGGTCCGACGACGGCCCGATTCGGCTTCGCACCGTTTCTCGCGGCGAGCCACGTGGTCGAGCGGTCCTTGAGCTGTCGCCCGTGTCACGTGCATGGCGGCAACCGGTGTCTCTGGGGGCACCATCGGTGCATGATGGACACACCCGTGACGGACGTCGTGGAGTGCACCCACCTCGCGCGGCGGGCGCGGGGAGCATCTTCTGCACAAGCGCATCAGGAGGGTAGGTGAATGAAGGCGGTGGCCACACAACGTGTGCTCCTTGCGGGGATCAGCGAGGAGCGTCTCGATCTGTTCCTGTATTTGAACCCGGGTGCCGGGTACGAAATCGTCGGCATTTTGACATCCGCCGAGAACGGTGAGCCGGCGCGTACGGCGGAGATTCTCGGTGTCGACGTCTATCGAGACGAGGATCCGGAATCGCTTCCGGCGGCCGATCTTCTGATCCATGGTGATCCCGTGGACGTCTACGAATTGCTCGGGAACGCACTTGGGCTCACTTCCGAGCAGATCTGGCATGAGAACAAGGCCTGGAACGTGCTGACGGAGGGGCCCTCGGAAGAACACACGGAGGAAGTCGACGAACACGACTCGGTAGAGCTTGTGATCGACCGTCCCTCGGCGCCGGCGGATGTAGACGTGAGGGACTCCGAAGTCGAGGTGACGGACGGACCCCGCCGCGATTCAGCACCCATGTATGCCGTTACGCCGGAGGCGTATGGGATGCTCCACGAGTTCGCGAGGGCGAGCGCGACGCTCCAGGGACTCTACGAATGGGTATTGCGAAAGACCGTCGAGATGACCGACGCGCCCGCGGGCGGCATCGCGCCGGCGGAGGCGGTACGATCCTTTGTTTGGAATGATCGCCGCGTGACACCGGAAGGCGAGCTTCCGGGCTTTCTACGAGGGGAGACCGACGCCCCGAACGTGATCTCCATTCCGCTTGGCGAAGCGGGGTCACCCGGAGCGGGCGAGCTTGTTCTCGTCGGCAGCGAGAACCTCTCAGGGGGACGGCGATCGGTCGACGAGCTTCTCGATTCGATCTCGCCCGCCCTCCGCACGGCCGCCGAGCTGGATGATCTTCGTCGTCAGAACGCGTGGGACGGCGTGATCCGGAGACTCGCAAGCGCGATGCAAGAGGCCAGAGATCCGGCGGATGCCTTGACGTCGACGTGTGTTGCCCTTGCGGAGACGCTGAAGGCGGAAGAGTGTGTTCTCCTGTTTCTCGATCCCGCCGAAGAGATGCTACGGGGGTATAGCTCGCGCGAGGTTAGACTCGCTTGGCCGGCCGGCGCCGGGATCCTGGGTCACGTCCAGAAGCTTGGCAAGCCGGTCCGTCTCCTCGATGACGCAGGGACGTGGCACGTTCACGTGCCGTTCGCACAGAACGAGCGCAAGGGTGTGATGGGACTGTTCCGAACGGCGGCAACACCGGGGACCGTCGATTCGATCGTTCACCAGGCGCAGGCGCTGGCATCCGCGCTGGCACCGCACTTTCCCGCGGCCGCGTGGAAGGAGGGGGCCTCCACGGCATGACCGTCGCGCATATCCGGGTCCTTCCGACCGGGGTCGTCAACAAGATCGCAGCCGGGGAAATGATCGAGCGACCGGCCTCGGTGGTGAAGGAACTCGTCGAGAACGCGCTGGACGCGGGCGCAACCCAGATCACGTTGAAGATCGATGGGAGCCTCGATCGGTCGCTCTCCGTCGTGGACGACGGTCACGGGATGTCAGCCGACCAGGCCCGCCTGGCCCTCGAGCGTCATGCGACATCGAAGATCAGTGACGTCGATGACCTCTCGCGACTGACGACGCTAGGATTCCGAGGCGAGGCGCTTCCTTCGATCGCATCGGTGAGCGCGATGACGATCACCACGTGTCCCGTTGGCGGAGGGCACGCGTCGGAATTGGAGATCGTGGGCGGAGAGCTTCTGAGCGTGCGCGAGACCACTCGCACGAAAGGAACCACCGTCCTTGTTCAAAACCTCTACTTCAACGTACCGGTCCGACGCAAGTTCATGAAGACCGAGAGGGGGGAGCTCCGCACGGCGTCGCGTGTCATCCTTCACCTTGCCCTCGCCTATCCCGAAGTGCGGTTTACCCTCGAGCGTACCGGCGCGGAACCGATCCGCTACGAGAGAGCCACGAGCCTTGAGGAGCGCGCGGCGCAGGTTTTCGGCCGGCGCATCGTTGAGGGAATGCTCGTCATCAGTGCCGACGTCGAGGGGATCGAGGTCCGGGGACTCATCGGACGTCCCGAGGCGTCGCGCGGGACACGAGATGGTCAGATCCTGATCCTGAACGGGCGACCCGTCTCGAGCCCTCTGCTCAACCACGCCGTCAAGCGAGGGTTTGGGGATCTCATCCCGGGCAACCGGCACCCGTTCTCGCTGTTGCACCTGACGGTTGACCCCGCCTCGGTGGATGTGAACGTGCATCCGACGAAGCGCGAGGTGAAGTTCTCCCGGGAGGGGTTCATCTTCGAAGTCGTTCGAGATGCGGTCGCTGTGGCCCTCGGCGCCCTTTCGCCGGTGGGGGAGTTGGATCATCCGGATCTGCTGCGCGAGTCTCCACCGGATCGAGGGACGCCGCCATCCCAAGCGCGGCGCCCCCCCCTGGACCTATGGTCAGAGCCATCGCTCGTGACTGATGCGCCCTCGGGCGAGGAGCCCCCAGCCGAGCCGATCGCCGAAAGGAAGTTCTGGCAGCTTCATCGCCGATACGTTTTCGCCCAGACGCACAGCGGAGTGCTCGTCATCGACCAGCATGCCGCCCACGAACGAATCCTCTACGAGAAAGCCATCGAGCGGTTGGCCGGGGCGCCGGCCACGTCGCAGCGGCTTCTCTTTCCTGAAACGATCGAGCTCCGACAGTCCGAGTTCGAGCTATTCTCCGAGATCAGGAGCGAGCTCGAGCGAATCGGTTTCGAGGTGGAGAGCTTCGGAGGGCGATCGATCATCATCCATGCAATTCCCGACGGGTACCAGGGCGCGGATGTTGCGCGCCTCCTGCTGGATGTTCTCGATGAGTACGTCGACTCCGGACGTTCCGTTCGAGAGACGCGAGAACGCCTCGCCCGGGCGTTTGCCTGCCGGGCGGCGGTGAAGAGCGGCACCCCGCTCTCCGCGGAAGAAATGAGCGCCCTCATCGATAGCTTGTTTGCCACCGGCACTCCCCATGGCGATCCACACGGGCGCCCCACCCTCATTCGGTTCTCGCTGAAGGAACTGGATCGACGCTTCGGCCGGGAATGATGACGGACGCGACGACCGATCACATTCGAGCCTGGTTTCTCGTCGGACCGACGGCGGTCGGAAAGACGGACGTTGCCGTGGCTCTGGCGGAGAAGGTCGGCGCGGAGATCATCTCCGCAGACTCGCGCCAGTTCTACCAGGGGATGGAGATCGGAACGGCGGCGCCGGACGCGGTTGCACTCGAGCGCGTCCCGCATCACCTCGTCGGCATCGCCCCACCGACCGAGCATTGGAGTGCCGGGCGGTTCGCGCGTGAGGCCACCACCATCCTGCGCGGTCTAGCCCGCCGCTCGGTGGCGGCCCTCATCGTGGGCGGTTCCGGACTCTATGTGAGGGCGCTTCGCTCCGGCCTGGCCGAACTGCCATCGGATCCCGCCGTTCGCGCGCGACTGAAGGAGCAGTGCGAACGAAGCGGCGCTCCCGCGCTCCATGCCCGCCTTGCCGAGGTTGACCCCGTTACGGCGGCGCGGATGCACCCGCGAAATGCGGAGCGTGTCGTCCGCGCCTTGGAGATCGTCGAGATCACTGGACAAGCACCGTCGGATCTCCAGCGCGAGGCCGCGGACCGCATGGCGACGTTTCGGGCTCCGATCTACGGAATCCGAACCGAGCGCGAGCGCCTATACGAGCGGATCGAAGCCCGCGTGGACCGGATGTTCGACGGCGGCTTCCTCGATGAGGTTCGGCGACTTCTGGCGGAGGGATTCGACGAAGACTGGCCGGGGTATCGGACGCTGGGCTACCCGGAGGCCGTTCGGTGCATCGCCGGCGAGATCAGCGAAGAGGCGGCGAAGGTCGAGATCAAGAAGAAGACTCGGCATTTCTCTCGCAGACAGTTCACCTGGTTTCGGGGTGAGAAGGACATCCGCTGGTTCGATTGGGCGGATGAGGACGTGGAGGGGGTGGCGGCCCGATTGGAGTGTTGGGCGAAGACCGAGCCGCCGACCGAGCTGTCGCTGCGTGATGCTTGACCCGGTTCGGGTGCCGGGCTATCGTTGTCGCCTCGCAAGTTGGACGACATTCGCGAGCGGGCGTAACTCAGTTGGTAGAGTATCAGCTTCCCAAGCTGAGAGTCGCGGGTTCGAGTCCCGTTGCCCGCTCCATTTCACCCCATCTGGTCGTGATCACCATGCGCATAGCGGCGATCGAAAAAGGGAGTCCGGCGGAGGCCCTCGGTCTACGCGTTGATGACTCAATCATTTCCATCAACGGCGAGCCGGTTCGCGACGAGCTGGACCTTCGTTTCCATCTCGCGGACGATCGTCTCCGCTTTGTGATCGAGCGCCCCGATTCGGAGCGGCGCGACCTCGTCTACGAAGGCGAGGGGTTCGACACGGGCTTCGGGATCGCGCTGGAAGAGACGAAGGTGAGGCTCTGCGGGAACGACTGCGTCTTCTGCTTCGTGGATCAGAGCCCAAAGGGGATGCGAAAGGGCGTCTACGTTCGGGACGAGGACTACCGGCTCTCGTTCCTCTATGGAAACTTCATCACGCTCACAAACCTGAAAGAGTGGGAGATGCAGCGTATCATCACGCAGCGTCTATCTCCGCTCTACATCTCCGTGCATAGCCTGGACCTGGAGATCAGAGAACGTCTCTTCGCTACGGCAAGGGCCAGGGAGATTCTCCCGCGCATCGAGCGCCTCCTCGACGCTGACATCACGCTTCACACGCAGGTGGTCGTCTGCCCGGGCTACAATGACGGCGACGATCTGGAGCGAACGCTCGCCGGCCTTGCGGAGCTGATCCCGCGTGGCGTGGAGTCGTTGGCGATTGTTCCGGTGGGACTCACCGGGCACCGCGAAGGGCTTCCACGCCTCGAGCCGGTGACCCCTGGAATCGCCGCGACGATCCTTGATATGGTGAAACCGTGGAGTAAGCGACTGCGGGAACGGTACGGGTTCGGTTTCGTCCATCTAGCCGACGAGTTCTATCGTCTCCTGCAGCGCGATCCGCCACCGCATGAGGAGTACGACGGGTATCCGCAACTTGATGACGGGATCGGGTTGACGCGTCACTTCATGCATCAGATGGAGCAGCAGGGGAAGCAAACCCTCGAGGCGCTTCGCGCGGAAGGCGTGCACCGCGCGACCCTCGTGACCGGAGTGCTCTTCGCCCCGACAATGGAGAGAGAGATGCGCCGCTACGGGGCGGAGGTCCCGGCGCTCGCTCTCGATTCCGTCACGATTCGCAACGACTTCTACGGCCACACCGTGACGGTTGCCGGTCTGCTGGTGGGCAGAGATGTCGAGCGCCAGCTCCGAGATCGGGACCTGGGGGACCGCGTCTGCCTGCCTCCCGCTTGTCTGGACGAGTCCGGGCGTTTCCTCGACGATGTGACGCTTCCCGAGCTGGGAGAGCGCCTCGGTGTTCCCGTCGTGTCCGGCTTCGGCCTTGAAACAGAGGTGTGAGCGATGGGAAAGAAGGCACTTCCGATCGTGAGCATCGTGGGACGGCCGAACGTCGGCAAATCCACTCTCTTCAATCGAATCATCAGACGCCGCGTCGCCGTCGTGGACGACGAGTCGGGCGTCACGCGCGACCGAAACCACGCCGTGACCGATTGGAACGGACGGAGCTTTGTCCTGGTCGATACCGGCGGTCTTCTTCTCGAGAGCGACCAGATCATGGAAGGCCACGTTCGTGAGCAGGTGGAGATCGCTCTCCAGGAGAGTCACCTCGTCTTATTCACCGTCGACGGGCGGAGCGAGCTTACCGCCGATGATCTCCTGATCGCCGATCTCCTGCGTCGACGGGGCGCGACGACAATGCTCGTCGTCACAAAGGTGGAGTCGCAGCGAATCGAGAGCGAGAGCCAGGAGTTCGCCTCCCTGGCGCACCATCCGATCCACTTCGTTTCGGGGCTCGAGGGTATGGGCGTAGGGGATCTGCTCGATTCGGTCGTGGAGAAGATCCCGCCACGCGCGCCGACGGCCAGGAGCGACAGGATCATGATCGCCGTGATCGGGCGCCCCAACGTGGGCAAGTCCTCGATCGTGAACGCGCTTCTCCGCCAGGACCGCATGATCGTGAGCGACATTCCGGGGACAACCCGTGACGCCGTCGATACGCCGTTTCGATACAACGACCAGGATTTCACACTCGTCGATACCGCGGGACTTAGGCAGAAAAGCAAGATAACCAAGGCCGTAGAGTACTTCTCGACGCTTCGAACAACGCGCAGCATCGAGCGCGCCGACGTGGCGCTGGTCGTGCTGGACGCGTCCGGCCCGCTCACGCGACAGGACCATCGTGTCGCGGCGACGCCTTTCGAAGCCGGGCTCGCCACCGTCTTCCTCTTCAACAAGTGGGACCTCAGGGAGAAGGAAACCCTGACCTCCCGCGACGAGGTGCGCGAGGCGGCGGGCCATCTGCCGGACTACAAGCACGCCCCGTCTCTCTTCGTGTCGGCGAAGACGTCGCAGCGCGTCTCCCGCATTCCCGAGGCCGTCCTGAAGGTCCATGCCGCCGCTCGGCGGCGCATCGAGGACGAGACCGTCGAGGAGTGCCTGGCCCGAGCGTTCGCGGGCCTCTCGCACCCCTACGTCCGGGGGAGGATGATCCGATTCCGTGGAGGACGCCAGGTCGGCATCGCGCCCCCAACGTTCGTCGTGACGCTCAATCGCCCGGACGCCGTTATCGAATCCTACCGGCGCTATCTTGCGAACAGGCTCCGTGACGCCTTCGGTTTTCCGGGAAGTCCCATTCGGCTCCTCTTTCGCCGGAAATAGGGGGATGGCCATGAATGTGATCGCGATCGCCACAGCCGGGGTGATCGGCTATCTCTGTGGTAGTCTTGTCCTTGGCGACATTCTCTCGCGCATCTTCCACGGTGTGGACATCTACTCGGTAGGGAGCAAGAACCCTGGTTTCACGAACGTGGCCAGGGCCGTAGGACTGCGGACCGGCATTGTGACGCTGGCCTCCGACATAGGCAAGGGCGCGCTCGCCGTGGCGGTTGCCCGCTGGGTCCTGGCGGGTGTCTTCGATGCAAGCGCGCTGGTTCTGGGCATCGCGGCCGGGGTGGGGGCGATCATGGGTCACTGCTGGCCACTCTATCATCGCTTCCGTGGCGGCAAGGGCGTGGCGACGGGTCTCGGTGTGTTCCTTTCTCTGGCCCCCCTCGCAACCGCAATCGCATTTGGAACTTGGGCGCTTGCGCTCATCCTGCTTCGGTACATGTCCCTCGCCTCCATCCTCGGCGCGCTCGCGCTTCCGGTCGCGATTACCTGGATCGATCCCCCCGGCCCGGGGGGCGGTGTTCTGATCGCCGTGGCCTGGATCGTGGGGCTCGGGATTGTGTTGCGCCACCGAACCAACCTGAGTAGACTGCTGCGAAATCAGGAGCCCAAGTTCAATCTGAAGAGAAGCTGATATGTCGTTGCCAGTCTGTGTTCTCGGTGCGGGCAATTGGGGGACGACACTTGCCCTGTCGTTGGCATCGGCGGGCCGCGAGGTTCGTCTCTGGTGTAACGAACCTGACCTCCTTGATGAGATCCGTCTGCTCGGAGAGAACCGCACCTATTTGCCCAGCATCCCCTTGCCGCGCGAGATCAAGCCGACCCAGGAGTTGTCAGAGGCCCTGGCGGGTGTCGAGGCGATCCTCTATGTTGTCCCATCCCAGTCCGTTCGGGAGGTTGCGCGAGCCGTCGTCGCAACGAGTCCAAGCGACGAGGTTCTCCATCTCTCCTTCTCCAAGGGGATCGAGATTCCAACGCTCATGCGGATGACCGAGGTCATCGCCGACGAGTTGATCGGTGCCAGCCCTGACCGGATCGCCGCCGTGAGCGGGCCGAGTCTCGCTCGCGAGGTCAGTCTGAAGATGCCGACAGCGCTGGTGGCCGCTTCGTCGTCCGAGAAGCTGGCGAAGGACGCACAATCACTTCTCATGTCCGACACGCTTCGGGTCTACACGAACAGCGACACGGTGGGCGTCGAGATCGCGGCCGCGCTCAAGAACGTGATCGCCATCGCGGCCGGGGTGTCGGACGGGCTCGGGTACGGGGACAACACGCGAGGGGCACTCATCACACGCGGGTTGGCAGAGCTGATCCGTCTGGCCACCGCGATGGGTGGTCGCCGCGAGACACTCGCGGGACTCGCCGGGTTGGGTGATTTGATCACGACATGTTCCAGCATTCACAGCCGCAATCATCATGTTGGGGTGGAAATCGCCGGAGGCCGCTCACTGTCGGAGATAACCGATGAAATGGTGATGGTGGCCGAGGGGGTGCCGACGACCCGGGCGGCGAAGGAACTCGCGCTGCGGCATCGCATTGAGATGCCGATATCGCGCGAAGTGCACAGCGTTCTCTTTGACGGTAAAGACCCGCGGGATGCCATCCGAGACCTTATGCTCAGGCGTCCTCGCGCGGAGGTCTGGTAGTCGAAACAGCCTAAGTCCGCAGACCGAAGGACTGAATGTGATCGGCCCCGATTCGGCCGCGGGAGGTAGCGCCATGAGTGCCGCGCCGGAAAAGCTCTACTATTCCATCAGCGAGGTGAGCGAAATCGCAGAGGTGAAGCCTCACGTTCTGCGCTACTGGGAAAGCCAGTTCCGGATCCTCAAGCCAAAGAAGAACCGGGCTGGAAACCGAATGTACCGTCCCCGCGACCTCAATCTCGTCCTCACGATCCGCGAGCTACTCTATCGGAACGGTTACACGATTGCCGGTGCGAGGCGGAAGCTTCTCGACGCCAGGCGTCACGGCCTCCTCGAGAACGGCTGCCTGACCGAGCCCGAAGCCCCGAGCGAGACCGCTGCCACCTCTGAGGAAGGCGACGCTCCCACCACGGATGAGCGTCAGCTCACGCTCAACGACGGTGCGCGCAACGATGTTCTCCAAGAGGTCCGCGAGGAACTCCGCTCACTCCTTCGCATTCTCGACGCGAGCTGATTTTACTTTGCGGCTTTCGCGCGACGCGGCTACCATTCGTCGGATCGAAAAACAGAGGGTGATACGGTCGGGGCGTAGCGCAGTCTGGTAGCGCACTTGGATGGGGTCCAAGTGGTCGCTGGTTCGAATCCAGTCGCCCCGACCATTCGCTGCTTTCGATTCCGTCGGCACGACACCTTCCCAGTCCGGACCTTCTGATCGGAATCACGCTCATGCCGTACACCGTCCTGATAACCAACGACGACGGGATCGGAGCCGTGGGACTCGCCGCCCTTCGCGAGTGCCTGGAGCCGATCGCCCGGGTGATATGCGTGGCTCCCGATCGGGAGCAGAGTGCGGCCAGCCATGCCATCACGCTTCATCGTCCCCTGAGGATCAACTCCGAGGGGAACGACACCTACTCGGTCGACGGAACCCCGACCGACTGCGTTCTGGTCGCGATGAACGGTCTTCTTGACGTGCGGCCCGACATGGTCGTCAGCGGGATCAATCACGGACCGAACATGGGCGATGACGTTACGTACTCGGGCACCGTCAGCGCCGCCATCGAGGGTACGATCCTTGGCATTCCGTCCATCGCCGTGAGTCTGGCGACGTTTCGGGAACGCAACTTCGCCGGAGCTCAACGGGTGATCCCGCGGATCATCCGCGAAACGCGCCGCCGCGGTCTTCCGAGCCGCTCGCTTCTGAACGTAAACGTTCCCTCGACCGGAGCCGATGAGATTCGTGGCATCCGCGTCACGAAGCTCGGCCGTCGCGTCTACCAGGACACGCTGGTGCCCCGCAAGGATCCTCGCGGGCGCGACTACTACTGGATCGGTGGGGAGGAACCCATCTGGGAACCCCAAGAGCACTCCGATTTTTCCGCGATCTCAGACGGCTATGTGTCGATCACGCCGATCAGCTTGGAGCTGACCGACCACGCGACGATCGATGCGATGTCCGCGTGGCGGTTCGATGATTGAAGCGATGATCGCCTTTTCGGATGCGCCGGCGGATTCGGATGCGGCGTGGCACGAGCTACGACAGCAGATGGTCGATCGTCAGATCGTGGCACGCGGTGTCAAGGCGGAGGCCGTCCTCGACGCCATCCGCGCCGTTCCGAGGCACCTCTTCGTTCCGGAGGCGCATCGTCGCTCTGCATACGAGGACATGGCCCTTCCGATCGGCGAGGGGCAAACGATCTCCCAGCCTTATATGGTCGCGCTCATGACGCAGGCGCTTGGTGTGAATGCGCCCGGGCGAGTGCTGGAGATCGGTACCGGTTCCGGTTATCAGTGCGCGGTGCTGGCCGAGATGGGGGTCGAAGTCTTCACGATTGAGCGCATCGCTCACCTGGCGTCGCGGGTCGAGGCAAGGATTTGCTCGCTGGAGTACGGGGATCGTGTTCACTTCCGGGTGGGGGACGGCTCGGTCGGCTGGCCGGAGGAGGCACCTTTCGACGCCATCGTCGTGACGGCGGGAGCGCCCTCGATCCCGCCCGCCCTGCGGGATCAGCTTGCGGTCGGCGGCCGCCTCGTGATCCCCGTCGGGAAGCACGGCTACCAGGACCTTCTGCAGCTGACCCGCGCGGAATCGGAGAAGTTCGACGAGCGCCGCCTGTGCGGCTGTACGTTCGTGCCGCTCCTTGGAGAGGAGGGATGGCCGGTTGGCTGAACACATCACTGCATGGCTGGGCACAATCTCTCCGGAGTGGAAGACGCTCATCATCGCGATGCTGCCCATCGTCGAGTTGCGTGGAGCCATTCCGTGGGCCTTGGTCCCCGAGTCCCAGTTGGGGGGAGGTCTTAGCTGGCCGCTTGCCTACTTGCTTTCCGTCGTGGGAAATATGCTCCCGATCGTCCCGATCTTGCTCTTCCTGGAGCCGGCGTCGAGACTTCTCTCCCGCATATCCTTCATGGGAAGGTTCTTCGAGTGGCTTTTCGCGCGGACCCGGCGCCGGGCCAAGGTGGTGGATCGGTACGGCGCGATCGGGCTCATTCTGTTCGTCATGATCCCGCTCCCGGTCACCGGTGCGTGGACCGGGGCGGCCGCCGCGTTCGTTTTCGGTGTCCCGTTCCGAAAGGCGCTTCCGTCCATCCTTGTGGGCGTGCTGCTGTCGGGTGTGATCGTGACACTACTGTCGACCGGTGCTCTCCACCTGTTCTCGGACTGATCGCCGAGATGACACCTTGACGAATCTCGGGGCTAGTGTAAGATCTCAAGTCCGCGCTTCTCAGCAGGGTTCCCTGCAGTCGGCTCCGGAGTCGGCGAGAGGAGAGCGGGTTCATCCCGTATTCATGGGTGTCGGGGCGTAGCGCAGCCTGGTTAGCGCGCCTGCTTCGGGAGCAGGAGGTCGGTGGTTCAAATCCACTCGCCCCGACCACGTCATGCGAAGCTGCCGATGAACCTTAAGCGCGTCCACCTCATCATCCACGGCCGTGTCCAGGGCGTGGGTTTCCGATACTTCACTCACAGACAGGCCTGCGCCTTGAGGCTCTCGGGCTGGGTCCGAAACCTGCCCGATGGAACGGTGGAGGCGTTGGCGGAGGGATCTGAGGCGACGCTGGCGAAGTTCTTGGACCGCGTTCGCGAGGGACCTCCATCGTCCCGGGTCGACAACGTCCAAGAGGCATGGGCGGCGGCAGAGGGTGATAACGAGCAGTTCACGATAAGACACTGACGGCGCCGCAAATGCCGACCGATCTCGGAGGCTGACCGTGACCGACACACCAATTCCCTTCACGGACCGCGTGAAAGAGCTTCTGGAAAAAGGCAAAGTCGCCGGAGAGATCTCATCCGCGGATGTCGGCAAGCTCGCGGACGCGAAGGATTTCGACGGCGACACGTTCGAGGTCTTCCTCGAGTCTGTGCGGGAACTCGGTATCTCCATCCGCCAGGCCGAGGAAGAGAAGGCGCCGCCGATCGATGCCACGGCCGCCGACATTGACATCGCCCGCCTCTATCTACGCGACATCGCACGCACACCACTCCTTACCCCCTCGGAGGAACGCGCACTGGCAAGGCGTGTGCAGATCGGGGATCCGCATGCCCGTAAGCGCATGATCCTTTCGAACCTGCGACTGGTGGTCAAGATCGCGAAAGGCTACCTCAATCGGGGGCTCGACTTTCTGGATCTGATCGAGGAAGGGAACATCGGTCTCATCACCGGTGTCGAGCGCTTCGATCCCGAGCGCGGCTTTCGGTTCAGCACCTACGGGTCATGGTGGATACGGCAGGCAATCGTTCGAGGGATCGCGCGATCCTCGCGGACCGTCCGGATCCCGCTTCACATTCTCCAGATGATCCACAAGTTCCTGGAGACCGAGCGCCGCCTCGGGCATGTGCTCGGCCGCCGCCCTTCACTCGATGATATCGCCGAGGGGCTGGGGGAGCCGATGCGGAAGGTCGTCCAGGCAAAGGCATTGATCGACGGCATCAAGAGCCTCGACTTCGCGTCCACCCAGGAAGCGTACGAGGGCGTCCTGGAATCGCAGATCCTGGATCCGCCGCCGCCTCTGGAGAAAGTACTCGACGAGCAGCTGCGATTCGAGTGGCTGAACCGCGTCATCGATGAGCAGCTTCCCACCCGTGAGAAGGCGATCATTCGCTTCCGCTACGGTTTCGACTATGGGCGCCAACGTTCGCTCACGGAGACGGGGTCCCAGTTCGGCGTGAGCCGCGAACGCGTCCGCCAGATCGAGAAGCGAGCGCTTCGACGCCTCAAGGCCTATATCGAAGCCGCCGAGCGCCTGCTCCCGCTCGACGGAGAGGAACAGGGAGAGGAGAAGCCATCGTGACGGATTCCCGTTCGTTCGAGAGCCTCATCCGGGACGTACGCGACTTTCCGAAACCCGGGATCGTCTTCAAGGATCTGACCACGCTATTCATGGATGCGGATGCCTTCGCGCGCGCCATGCGTGAGCTCGAGCAGTTGATCGATTGGACAGGAGTAGAGCTCATCGTGGCCATCGAGGCGCGTGGCTTCATTCTGGGCGGATATCTCGCGGCAACACGCGGCCTCGGTTTCGTGCCGATACGGAAGCCAGGCAAGCTGCCGAGCGATTGCGTGCGCGAGGAGTACACGCTCGAGTACGGAAGCGATGCGATTGAGATGCATCGAGACGCATGCGCCGGGGGGCGGCGGGTCGTGATCGTCGATGACGTCCTTGCAACGGGTGGGACCGCAGCGGCCGCAGCCCGCCTCGTTGAAGCCAGCGATGGAGTGGTCGGTGACGTCGCATTTCTTCTCGAACTGGACTTTCTCGACGGTCGGAGCAAGCTTCCCGGTCGGACCATCAAGTCGTTGATACACGTAGGCGGGGAATGAGGCATCTTGTCCGGACAAAGCGCTCGGCAGATTCTTCTGACGTCAGGCCTCTTCGAGAGAGACCACGCCGCCGATGATGACGACCGACGGTGGCGTCAACTGCTCTTCCGTCACCCGCTTGTGCAACTCCTCGAGCCTGGCAGTGATCCGCCGCTGATCGGGTCGCGTGGCCCGGCAGACCACAGCCGCTGGTGTTGTCCCAGCTAAGCCCGCATCCAGCAAACGAGTCACTAACTTCTCGAGATTCGCCATCGCCATGTAGATTACGAGCGTGCTTCCCGAAGCCGCAAGAGACGCCCAGTCGACGTCGGAGTGTTCCTTAGTGGGATCCTCGTGACCGGTGACGAGCGTGACGCACGAGCTCACTCCGCGCAACGTGAGGGGGATGCCGGTAGCGGCACCTGCGGCGACCGCGGCCGTCACCCCGGGGACTATCTCAACCGGAATGCCGGCGGCCGCCAACTCGTCGGCTTCCTCTCCGCCTCGTCCAAAGACGAAGGGATCGCCGTTCTTGAGCCGTACGACGCGCTTGCCGCTCCGTGCGAACTCGACCAACCGTCGGTTGATCTCGTCCTGGGGAACGGAGTGATCGCCGCAGCGCTTGCCGACGCTGATCAGTTCGGCCCCGGGGCGCGCATGTTGAAGCATCTCCACGCCAGCGAGGCGATCGTAGAGAACGACGTCCGCCTCCGCCAATGCGCGGGCGCCGCGAAGGGTGATGAGTTCGGGGTCACCGGGACCCGCGCCGACCAGCGTAACCGATCCGGGTTTGATCATTCTTTCATCCACTCGTTGATGCGACGCCAGAGTTCCTCTTCGAGTGCGTCGCGATCCATGTCGCGGGCGATTCGGACCAGAGATTCGTCCGCCAGTCGCCGGAGAACCGCACCGCGGCGTTCGGGATCGGATATCGTCTCCATGCAACGTCTGCGGACCGACGCGAGGGCGTCGAACAAACGCGCGTATTCCTCCCCGAAGTCGTTGAGCAACCTCGATTTGATGAGTCCCGCCCAGGCCGGGCTTGCGCCTCCCGTCGATACTGCGAGCATCAGACGCCCGCGCCTCGCAACGGCCGGCACGGCGAACGTGCAAAGTTCGGGGCGATCGACCACGTTGACCGGGATGTTGAGCTCTCGCGCTTCGGCGGACACGGAGGCTCCAAGCGCTTCGTCGTCGACAGCCGAGATGGCGAGAAACGCCCCGGCCAGGTCTCCGCGCTCGTAGACCCGCTCATGGTGGGTCACTCGTCCGTCGGCAACGAGGCCGGTGACGGCGTCGCTGAGGAGTGGAGCGATCACGGTCACCCGTGCCCCACAACTGACGAGCGCTTCTATCTTTCGTTCCGCAACCCTTCCTCCGCCGATCACGATGACTGTTTCGCCATCGATAGACAAGGAGACGGGAAAGAGGTCGCGGCCGGTGCGTTCCGAGCGTTCCATGATCTGACCATCCAGGCGGCGAGCCATGAAGGCGGAGGATTACCCACGTTCCGCGCCGGGGCACGCTAGCAAAGGGCATGCGGGCCGTCAAGGCGGGGCGGGAGGCGGTACCCCGACGCGCCTTCCGGGCGAACGGGTGGTGGTGACACGGGATCGTGCGGCCACCCTTATGGAACGCTCGGACCGATCCGACATCCAGGGATGACTGGCACGCACGCTGAGGCCGGTTCGCGTGCAATCTCGGGGCCGAATGTGTTTGCCACGTCACTTTCTTTCTGACTACAATGTCATGCAGCAGAATCAGTGTTTGTGCATGCTGTCCACGGACAGCGCGGGAACTAAGCCGGGTGGGGAGGAATACACATGGCGGTGACAATCGAGCAGCTGGCCGAAGCCATGTATGAGTTGGTGAAGCAGTACACGGGGCAAAGGCAGTTCACGGCACGCGAGCTTACGAAGACCATGATCGAGCAGCATGGAGACGACGCCAGCCGAAGCGACTGTAAGAAGGCTGTGCGTCTGCTGATCGATTCGGGGCGTTGCATCTACACGTACAAAGGGGGCAGCTACGTTGAATTGCCCCCGAAGGAATAGGGCACGTCGTCACGCCTGAGCGCTGGCTGTGAGGGGGCGCGGGCGGGCTTCTCTAGACGATCCCACGAGAAGGCCGGGCACGGGACCGCCAGTGCGTCTGTCCCACCTATGCGAACGATTCCCTGGAGCCGTGCCGGGCACTCAACTGCCTGAATGAGGGTTCATCATGGTCCTGAAGAAAAAGAAGAAGAAGAAAAAGAAATCATTCGCAGCGAGGGGCGCGACGTCGGGTGTGCATGACTCGGGGAAACGTCCGTTCCAGGACGAGAAGCACCCTCCGTGCGCGGACCATTGCCCGGCCGGGAACAAGGTCCGGAAGTTCGTAACCACGATCGGCCAGGCAACGAAACAGAACAAGAGCCCGGAGCAGGCGTTCGAAGAGGCGTGGTACATCTACACGGAGACGAATCCGTTTCCGGCCACGTGCGGTCGCGTCTGTCCGCATCCATGTGAGACCGGATGCAACCGTACCGATCTGGATGGGGCGGTTGGGATCAACAAGATCGAACGCACGATCGGTGACTTCGGTCTGGAGAAGGGTCTGAAGCTCCGGAAGTCGGTCGACGAGACTCGTCCCGAGAGGATCGCGGTGGTCGGTGCCGGGCCCGCCGGCCTGTCGTGTGCTTATCATCTGGCACGCGTCGGCTACCCCGTGACGGTCTACGAATCCGCGGACAAACCGGGCGGAATGCTTCTCTGGGGGATCCCTCGCTATCGGCTTCCGGCGGATGTCCTCGAGGCGGAGATCGCGAAGATCCTCGAGCTCGGCGTCGAACTCAAGTGCAACGTCCGGATCGGGACCGATATCTCGCTCGAAGAGCTTCAAAGCCGGCACCAGGCGGTCTTTCTGAGCATCGGCGCTCACAAAGGCAAGCGCCTAGGCGTGGAAGGCGAAGAGGCCGAGAACGTTCTCTCCGGCGTGGAGTTCCTCAATCGAACTCATCACGGTGAGACGATCGACGTCGGCGACAACGTCATCGTCGTGGGCGGTGGTGACACCGCGATCGATGCAGCGCGCATCTGCCGCCGTCTCGGCGCGACTACGACGATCGTGTACCGACGGACGATCAAGGAGATGCCCGCGATCGACGAGGAGATCGAGGATGCTCAGGCAGAAGGTGTGAAGCTCGAGTACCTCGTCGCGCCGATCGGCTTCACCGTAGACAACGGTCTTATTACGCACATGAAGTGCCTCCGGATGAAGTTGGGTGAGCCTGACGCTTCGGGACGCCGGCGTCCGGTCCCGATTGAAGGATCGGAGTTTGAGATTCCCGCCACAACGGTCATCGCGGCGATCAGCCAGGAACCCGACTTCGAGGGATTCGAGTCGCTCATCGAAGGTCGTGACTGGTTCAAGATCGATGAGACGGGCGCCATGGAGAAGGGCGACGGTCTCTATGCCGGTGGAGACGCGGTGAACCTGGCTCTGGCGAGCACCGCGATCGGACATGGGCGCTGTGCCGCGCAATCGATCGATTTCCGTCTCCGCGGCATCGAGCCCCCGCCGCCGCAGCCATTTCCGATCATCACCAAGGAGAAGATGCGCCTCGATTTCTACGAGAAGGCTGATCGCGTCGAGCAGGAGAGCCTTCCGATCGAGGAGCGTCTGACGCAGATGATCGCGGAGGTGAACAAGGGGCTGACGCACGACCAGGCGGCGAAGGAAGCGGAGCGCTGCATGAGCTGCGGCTACTGTTTCCAGTGTGAACAATGCTGGATCATGTGCACCGAGAGGGCGATTATCAAGCCGAACGAGGCGGGCATCGCGTTCACTTTCGATCTCAACAAGTGCAACGGTTGTGACAAGTGCGCCGAGGTTTGTCCGTGCGGTTTCATTGGAATGAGGTAGAGACCTCCCGGTAGGCGAGATGCCGACCAACGCAAACGATCATCGACTTCAGCGGCCCCGCGTGTTGATCGCGGGGTTGCGGGGAAGCGGGGGGAAATCTCTCGTCGCCGTAGGCGTTGCTGCGGCCTGGCACAATCGTGGCTGGGCGGTGGCCCCCTTCAAGAAGGGGGCGGACTACATTGACGCCGCGTGGTTGAGCGCCGCCACAGAACGTCCCTGCCGAAATCTCGATCTCTTCATGGTCAAGGAGGAGATCGTCCGTCGTTCGTTCGTCGAGGCGAGCACCGCCGATGATCTATCGGTGATCGAGGGAAATCGCGGGCTATACGACGGCATGGATCCCGTCGGCACATACAGCTCGGCCGAAGTGGCGAAGCTTATTCGTTCCCCGATCGTTCTGGTCTGTGATTGCACGAAGACGACCCGCACCTTGGCCGCGATGATCATGGGCTGTCAGCAGTTCGATCCCCAAGTCGAGATTCGAGGCATCGTCCTGAACCGCGTGGCGGGTCGCCGCCATGAAGCGCTGCTTCGCGAAGTTGTCGATCAATACTGTGCTCTTCCCGTAGTGGGCGCCATCCCGCGTTTTTCCGAATCTCCGTTTCCGGAACGCCACCTCGGTCTCGTCCCTCCCCAGGAGCACACACAAGTCCCCGAAGCGATCGCGCGGGCGGCCCGGATCGCGGAGGTCCATCTCGACTTGGACGCGATCCGCGACATCGCCGTGGCGGCTGATTCTCTTTCAGTCGATCCGGCAACAAAGCCGGAGCGGGCGCCGGTGTCCGGCACGCCACGCGTTCGGATCGGCGTTCTGCGCGATGAGGCGTTTCAGTTCTACTATCCTGAAAACCTCGAGGCGATTGCGGCGGCCGGGGGGGAGATTGTCGAGGCATCACCGCTGCGTGACACGACGCTTCCCACGGTGGACGCGATCTACATCGGAGGGGGCTTCCCCGAGACGCTCGCGGACCGCCTTGCGGAGAACGCGTCATTTCGGAAGGCGGTCGCCGAGGCCGTGAACGCCGGCGTCCCGGTCTACGCGGAGTGCGCCGGCGCCGTCTATCTCGGGAAGAGCCTCGTGATGGACGACAATACGTATCCCATGTCAGGTGCTCTTCCCGTTGTTTTCGGGTTTGGGCCGAGGCCACAGGGGCACGGCTACTCGGTCATGGATGTCGCGGCGGAGAATCCGTTCTTCCCGATCGGGGAGTCGTTCAACGGACACGAGTTTCACTACTCGCGCGTCTTGGACATGGACGAAGATGAAATCACACTCGTGTTTCGTGTGCGCCGTGGATACGGTGTCGATGGGGAGCGCGACGGGATCTGCCGGAAGAACACGCTGGCGACGTACTGCCACCTTCACGCGCTAGGCGTCGAAGGATGGGCTCCCGCATTGGTGCGAGCGGGCGCGGCGCGCATGGGGACGACTCACTAGCTCCATCGGATCGGACCAGAGCGTAAAGAAGAAGCGGGGGGTTCGACAGGCGGCCCCCCCGCGTTTTGCGTTCGGATCGATCGGATACTCAGATTAGACGCAGCCCGTTGGCTTCGGCAGCCCCGCCACCTTGCAAGCCCCCTTCGCCGGTCCACTCGGGAACAGCTCGTAGACTTTCTTCAGCGGGAATCCGGTCTGCTTGCAGAGCTTGCGGATCATCGGCGCCATGTTGAATTCGAGATAGTACTCGCGAAGGTAGTTGACGAGCTTCCAGTGCTCGTCGGTCATCTCCGTGACACCTTCGGTCTCGGCGAGAGACTTTGCAACGGCATCGTCCCAGGAACCCGGATCTTGGATGAATCCATCCTCATCGATTTCCAGCTGCTTGCCGCCGAGTTCGGTCATTGGCATGATTCTACTCCTCGTCTCTTGCGCTCGTCCTGCACGGCGCTACCCAGGTCATCCACCCAACCATTCCGTGCTAGCGCGCAGACCGCCTTCCCGTGGGGGAGGCTCCGCACGCCACTCAAATCGTGAACATTTTATCGACTTCCGCTCCGCTGTCAATGTGGCGATTGCCCGGAAGTCCATTTTTGTGATCGTCAAATCGGGTCGTTTCTCCCGAGTCGGTTT
>CAZAMP010000020.1:0-72818 GCA_964486455.1 uncultured bacterium
CAGATCGTCACTAAACTCGAAGGGGAGGTGTCTCAGAATCGTTGACACGTTCCGCGCCGATGGCACAGTGCTGTTCGATGATCACGCGCTCCTGCGGATTGAGCTTCCCGTTCTTGAGCAGAATGCGATCCGGAATGGCGATCTTGCCGATGTCGTGTAGCGGGCTCGTCAGGAAGACCATGCGCGCGGTCGCCGCATCCAGCCCGAGCGCGTCGGCCAGCGTGCGACTGTAGTAGCTCACTCGCCTGACGTGATTGCCGATTCCCCGCTCGCGAGACTCCGCGACCTTCGCCAGTCGCCAGATGATCTCCGTTCGGGACTGCTCCAGCTCCTCGGTTCGTTCGCGGACGCGTTGCTCGAGCCACTCACTTCGCCCTTTTATCTTGTCCTCATAGGACTTCAATCGGACCGCGTTGGCCAACCGGGCGCGAAGCTCATCGCGATCGGCCGGTTTGCGAAGGAGATCCGTCGCGCCGAGATTGAGCGCTCTCGCCTTCAGACCCTCGTTATCTATCCCGGTGAGGATGATGACCGGAATGTCCTTGGTCTTCTCGTTCGCACGTATGTCCTGCAACAGGGAGAGCCCGTCCCTTCCCGGCATCGCAACGTCGAGGACGACGACGTCGAACTCCTGCTCATCCAGTAGCACTTCCGCGGAGTCAGCATCCTGGGCGAAGTGGGTATCCCAGACGTCGCACTGGTCTCGTAGAATGCGGCGGAGCGCCTCCAGCACGTTCGGCTCATCATCCACGAAGAGAATCTTTGGCTTCACCTCACGCCGCCTTCTTTTCAGAGATATCGATTCCGTCGATCGGTATGCGCAGGGTGAACGTGGTTCCAGTGCCCTCCGCCGTGACGAATTGAAGATCGCCGCCGAGCTTGTCGACGAGTATCGACCGCGCGATGGTAAGTCCCTGTCCCGTGCCTTTGCCGATGGTTTTGGTCGTGAAGAACGGATCGTAGACACAATCGCGTATCTCCTCGGGGATCCCGGTGCCGTCATCGCTCACGTCGATCTCCACCCATCCGCCCGTCCGACGGCTTCGGAAGGTGATCGTGCCCCTCGCCGAGGGGCTGTGCACGTTCTTCTCGGCGATGGCGTGGGCCGCGTTGACAATGAGGTTCAGAAGCGCTTGGTTGAGCTCTCCGGGTAGGCATCGAACCATCGGCAGATCGGGATCCAGCTCGGTAGCGATGGTGGCGGCGTGCTTCCACTCATTTCGACATACGGTCACCGTTGTGTGGATCGCCCCGTTCAGATCGGTGGGTATCTTCACGTGCTCGGTCGGGTGCGAGAAGTCCTTCATGGCCCGCACGATTTCCGTGATTCGCGCAATTCCGTCGAGCGTCTCGCGGATGGCCCGGGGAATCTCCTCGAGCAGATAGCCCCAGTCGGCGTCTTCCTTCGCCGCTCTTAGCCGATCGAGGGCGCCTTCGGTAGCATCTCCGCGCGCCACGGTCGCTTCGAGCTCGTCGCAGCGCTTCAGTACACGAAGCAGGTCATCGAAGCCCGTCCGAAGAAACAGCGTGTTGTCTCCGATGTACTGCGTCGGCGTGGTGATCTCGTGCGCGATGCCGGCCGCGAGGCGGCCGATCGCTTGGAGCTTTTGAGATTGGCAGAGCCCTTCGGTCCGCCGAATCAGAGGACCGGCAGCAGTGGGGTCGGCGCTCGGGGCCGGACGTCGAACGCCCTTTGGTTCATTGTCCATTCGCTAACCTCCCGATCAGGAGTCAGGGTCGGGTGGTGAGCGCGGAACAGCACAAGGGCGGAGTATCGCAATGCCATAAGGCAATCGCAGAGCGGAGTAGAGACTGAAGTCCCCATGACTCTCACCTAATACATTCGACCGGCGATCGGGTTTGCCTTAGGCGGTCCGAGGTGGGAATTGCCGTGGATGAGGACGATTTCGGCCGTTATACTAGATAGGTCTCGATCCACAGTGGAGGTCGCGCTCTACATGTACGTTCGGTTGTTTCTTCTCATTCTTTTGGCCATGTCGTGGGGGGGCTCGGTCCTCCATCATCATGGGGACGACGCCGATGCACCCGAGCACGACAACTGCCCGGTATGCCAGCAAATAGAGGAGACGGCCGCGGACGGGGCGGGATGCGTGGTGACGGACCCCGGCCCGCTCTCAACCGGCGATATCCTTCACGTTGCCGACGTTCGTGTTTGCTCCACGTTCCTCGAACGAACCTCCCGTCCCCGCGCCCCCCCTCGCGTCTGATACTGCCGTCGACGTAGGCTCTCGACTCAGCATCATCGCTAACACCGAACCATGAGGGGGCGAATTATGCGGTTTCGGATCGCGCTCTACTGTCTCGCCTTTGCGGTCGCGTTGACCGCTGTCTGGGTGAATGTGGCCCTCGCGGAGTCCGGCACCACCGCCACGGGAACGTCACGCGCCATGAATCCGGCCATCAGCCTCAACGGTCTGTTTCTTGGCGAGTGGCGGGATCGAACGGAGGAGGGGGAGAAGAACGCCGGTCTCTCGCTACAGGAAATGGAGCTCACGCTGACCTCGATCGTCGATCCGTACTTCAAGGCGAAGGCTCATATCGTGATCGGCCCGGCGGAGGCTCATGATCACAAATCAGAGGAGCCCCACGGCGATCAGATCGCGCTCGAGGAGATCTATGCCCGAGCGATGGCGTTGCCGGCCGGGCTGGGCGCTCGTGCCGGCCGGATCTTGATTCCATTCGGTCGCACGAATCAGATACACCTCCACCAGCTTCCCTTCATCGACGCCCAGCGCGGGTTTTCGGATCTAGTTGGGCCGCATGGCATGCCGGACGTCGGTGTGGAACTGTCGTACTCGCCCGACGTTCCGTGGTACCTGAACCTCATCGCCTTCGCCGGTGACGGCGGAACCGAGCTCTTTGCCGCCGAGGACGAAGCGCTTGCTTTCGCCGGTCGCATCGAGAACTTCTGGGACCTGAGCGACGCCACGACCTTTGAGCTGGGTGGCTCGACCATGACCGGACCGACCGATCAGATACAGGATCACGTGTTCGTCGGTGGCGACGTTCGGCTGAAGTGGCGCGATCCACGCAAGACCCATGGCAAGGCGATCGAATGGATGACCGAGCTCATCGTAGATGACGCACCGGAGATCGACTCGCGGACCGGTATCCTTTCTCATCTTCGAGCGCGCGTGGCGCGAAACTGGTGGATCGGCGCCGGCTACAGCTCCGTCTCCGAGTCGCTGACCACGCGCGAGATCAAGGCGCAGATCGCGTTCGTGCCCAGCGAGTTCAGCGCGCTGCGCTGCGATGCCTCGTACCTTGATCCTCCCGGGGATGCCGACCCCGTGCTCGAGCTGCAGCTGCAGCTCAATGTCACGATTGGGTCACACCCGGCCCATCTCTACTAGGGGGTGACGCGTTGCGAACACTCATCGTGATCGCTCTGGTCGTGCTGCTCACCCCGGTCGCATCGAACGGAGCGGAACTCCGCGTCGTCACCACACTCTCGGACCTCGCGTCGCTGGCGGAAGAGGTCGGTGGGGATCGGGTGGAGGTGACCGCGCTGTGCAAAGGGTATCAGGACCCGCACTACCTGGAGCCGAAGCCTTCCTACGCTCGCACACTCAGGAAGGCCGATCTTCTGGTCTATGTGGGGCTCGAGCTGGAGGTCGGATGGCTGCCGCCTTTGCTGGAAACGGCCCACAACCCTAAGCTCAGGCCGGAGTCGCCCGGGCTTCTCGAAGCGGGGGTGGTGGTAGGACGGCTTCTGGAAGTGCCGGAGCACGAGATCGATCGCTCGGAAGGAGATCTGCATCCGTTCGGAAATCCTCACGTCCTCTTCGATCCGCGTAACGGCATTGCCGTCGCGGAAGCGATCGCCCATCGACTCGCGGAGCTCGATCCGGCGGGGACCGAATTCTATGTGACGCGCACGACGGTGTTTCGCGAGCGGATGTTGCGGCGGATCACCGACTGGGAGAAACGCGCGGCGCCGCTCCGCGGTCGGCCCGTGGCCGCCTATCACAAAGAATGGGAATACCTCGTCGACTGGCTGGACATGGAGCTCGTCGGCTACGTGGAGAACCGTCCCGGGATTCCGCCGTCACCGCGCCACGTGAAGGCGTTTACCGATCTCCTGCGCTCGAGGGATGTCGGCTTCATCATGGTGTCGACGTTTGCCGGAGTCGATGCCGCCGAAAAAGTTGCCAATCGCGGCGGCACTCGGGCCGTCGTGCTTCCCGCCGGCGTCGGCGCGGTCGACGACACCGACAGCTATGAGCGACTGATCGACACCATTCTCAGCCGGCTCCTGGAGGCCGCGTCGTGACGATGGACTTCCTGAGCTTCATGGCGCCCCCCATCGTGATGTGTCTCGTGCTCGTCGGGATTCACGTCTATCTGGGGCTTCACGTCATCCGGCGCGGCATCATCTTCGTCGACATCGCGCTGGCACAGTTTGCAGCGTTCGGCGCCGCCGTCGGCGTCGCACTGGGGATCACGCTCGGCACGCCGTATTCGAAGCTGGTCGGGGTGGTCGCGACGATCGCGGCCGCCTGGCTCATCTCGCTGACGCGTGCCCGGGCCGGCAAGGTTCCTCAAGAAGCCTTCATCGGTATCGCGTACGCCGCGGCGAGCGCCGGAACGATTCTGATGTTGTCGGGATTGCCCCACGGCGGCGAAGAGATCAAAGCGCTTCTCGTCGGTTCCATCTTGTGGGTCGGCTGGGACGACATTTACCAGTCGGCACTGCTGTACGCCGCGATCGGGCTCTTCCACTTTCGGTTCCGGCGCACCTTCTGGCGCGTGACCGGTGACCCGGCGGAGGCGCGTCGCCAAGGCACGCGCGTCGGCTGGTGGGATTTCCTCTTCTATGCGAGCCTGGGAATCGCGGTCACGCAGTCGGTCCAGGTGGCCGGCGTGCTCCTGGTCTTCACGCTGCTCGTCGTGCCCGCCGCAATGGCGGTTCTGTCGCTGCCGGGGGGATCGATGGGCGCGAGGCTCCTTCTGGGCTGGGGGATTGGGGCCGTCATCGCCGCGATCGGGGCGGTGCTGTCCTATTTCCTCGACCTGCCGACCGGCGCGACCATCGTCTGCGCGTTCGGGATCGGCATCGCTCTGCAGATGCTGTGGGTCAGGAAGAGCTGAGGATTCGTCGCGACACGCGGAAGACACGACGGAACATGGCGGTCGTAAGCCGGCCGGTCTGCGTATTCTGCCGGCTCGGATGGTACGACGCGATCAAGGTGGGGCCGTCTTTCCCGAGATCGAATCGTGCGCCGTGAGAGAAGCGCGGCTTCGCTTTCGGCGGTGTGACGCCGATCTCAGGAAGCGCCCCGAGTAGCACGTCGAACGCGACGCGTCCGAGCGCGAGGTAGATCCTGGCCCGTCGTAGCAGGCGGAGCTCCCGAATGAGAAACGGTCGGCAGGTGTCGAGCTCGGCGCGGGTAGGCTTGTTGCCGGGTGGAGCGCAGCGTCCAGCCGCGGTGATGAAGCAGTCGCTCAGAACGAGATCATCATCGCGTGATGTTGCGGTGGGTTGTGATGCGAATTCAAACTGATGCAGCGCCGAGTAGAGTGTGTCCCCCGACGAATCGCCGGTGAACATGCGGCCCGTACGATTCGAACCGTGGGCGCCGGGCGCAAGGCCGACGATGACGAGTCGCGCCGCCGGATCACCGAAGCCCGGGACCGGGCGACCCCAGTAGTCATGGTCCCGGTAGGCGCGCCGTTTCTCCACGGCGATCTTCTCCCGGTGCTCCACGAGGCGCGGGCAAGCGCGACACGCGACGACGTCATTTGTGACCCGGCGGATACGATCTCGCAGAGTGCTATTACCTCTTGAACCCTATCCCGCATGGATGCCGATACCATCGTTCTGGACGCATGAACGGAACGCAGGCATCATATCGAAACACACATAGCCACGAAAGGACCATCGATGACCGCCCGATCGACGCACACGAAACTCGCAAAGCTCTTGGCTGCGGCCGCCTGGGCAGATGGCCGTCTGGATCAGGGTGAGGTGACGGCGATCAAGCAGTTCATGTTGCGACTCAAGCTCGATGCGGACGACGCGAAGGAAGTTACCGTGCTTCTCGCGAATCCCGTTCCACGTAGCGAGGCTGAGGCCCTCACGACGTCCTTCCTGGAGAGCGTCGGGAGTGAGGCGGACAAGCGACTTCTTCTGGAAGAGCTCGAGGCGCTCGCACAGGTGGACGGGAAGGTTCGGGACGAAGAAGCGGCTTTCTTGAGAACCGTGCGTGAGATGGTGGAGACGCATTCCGTCGTGGACCTCGTGCTGGAGCGGGTGAAGGGGCTCTTCTCGTGGGGAGGGAGCCGGCGCACGGGCCGCCGCGATTCCGATCTCGCGGAGATGCTCCGAAATCGCGTTCAGGATCGGGTTCGCGAGAGGCTCACGGCGCTGTCGGCGGAGGCGGCCGAGGACGCGATGCGTCTCAACCGGGCGGCGCTCTTCGGTGCTTTGCTTCACAAGATCGCCTATGCGGACGGCGTCCTGGCCGCAGAAGAGTCCGAACGTGTCGGCTCGGTGCTCGCCACCACGTTTGGCTATGCCGACGACGAAATTGCGACGATCCGCGCGACGCTCGAAGAAGAGGTCGGCGACGGATCGGATCTCCAGCGGCTCTGCGCCGAGTTCGCGCGGGTCTCCGAGGAATCGGAGCGGATCAATCTGATCCGGGCGCTCTTCCTCGTCGCGGCCGCCGATCATCAGGTTTCACCCGAGGAGGTCGAAGAGATCCGTCGGATCGCCGACTTCCTGTGGGTCCATCGACGTGAGTTCAACGACATCAGACTCGCGTTCGTGAAAGGAGAGGCAAATGGCATCTGATGCCTATCCCGAGATGATTACCGCGCTCCCACGGGCCAACATTCCGTTCGACGGTGTGCGGGGTTGGATCGCGCAGTCGCCCGATCGCCAGGTTGTCTTCATGGACATCCAGCCGATCGGGTCGGTGACGCCGCACGTCCATGGCGAGCAGTGGGGTGTCGTGGTCGAAGGAGAGATGGAGCTCACGATCGGGGGCGAGACGCGACGCTACGGGCCGGGCGATTCCTACTTTATTCCGGCCGGTGTCGAACATAGCGCGACGTTCCTCACCCATGTTCGCGTCATCGACGTGTTCGCGGAGGCGGATCGGTATGGGGCCAAGTAGCGTCTTCTTGGCGGTCGCCCTCGCCGCGTCGGCATGGACGGTCGACCTTCCCGATTCGCTTCGGGACCGGGTGCGGGAGAACATCGGCAGGCACGTAGACGCCGAAACGCTCACCGCCTGGCGGGACAGCTGCGACACGGAGGCCGCCGCGGCGTTCGACTTTCTCTTTGCGTGGCTGCCACCGTCGGATCTCGCGGCCTGGCGTGCCGATCAGGTGATCTCCGACGTCCGGCTCGCGCTCAAGACGCGTCAGGAAGCGCCCTGGCGCGATGAGATCGATGATGCGCTCTTCACGACCTATGTGCTGCCGCACCGGGTGAGTCAGGAGCCCATCCAGCCGTGGCGGAGAGAGCTGCACGAGCTCCTATGGGACCGCGTGAAGGGCAAAACGCTCCGTGAGGCCGCGCTGGAAGTCAATCGATTCTGCCGCGAGCACGCGACGTTCAAGGGCAGCTCGTTCCGCGATCAGGGTCCGCTCACGACGATGGAGCGAGGGATCGGCCGGTGCGAGGAGGAGATGATCTTCTTCGCGTCGGCGGCGCGTAGCGTGGGAATCCCCGCCCGACAGTGTTTCACGCCGTACTGGATGGCGAATGATAACAACCACGCGTGGAACGAGGTCTGGACCGGGGACGGCTGGCACTATCTCGGCGCGTGCGAGCCCACGCCGGACGTCGACATCGCATGGTTCACTGAGGCCGCGCGCCGCGCCGGCGTCGTGCTGAGCACGGCGTACGGCGAATGGCTCTTTCCGAACGAGGAGGTCTACCGTCAAAGGGACGGTCAGACGCTCATCAACTCCACGGACGTCTACACCACGCCCGGCCGGGTTGCGATCCGGTGGCACGGCGCCGATATCACGCCGGTCCACGTACATATCTTCAACTGGGGATCGCTGACGCAGCTCTGCGAGTTCGCGGCGGAAGATGAAATGGTTCTGGGACCGGGAGACTACGTGCTTGGCGCCGAGATCGACAGCGTTCCCGTTCTCGCCGCCGTGACCGTCCGCGCGGGTGAGCGCTCCGTCGTGACGTTCGATCCCGATCTCGACGATTCGTCGCGTCTCGGATGGCTGGAAGATGGATTCTGGCTCCGCTATCCCGTTCCGCTCACCGGGGACGCGTCCGACCGACCCACGGTCGAGCCACTGACGCAGCGTACACATGAGCTCGCCATCAGCCGCAACGATCTTTGCCGCTCCGAGCGTGCCCGGCTTGACGCGGGCACCACGGCCAGGATAGCGGCGCGTGCCGCGCGGGAGATCGCGGAGCGTGGAGACCGGCTCGAGGCGATTCTCGCCCACATCGAGTCCGCCGGTGTTCGGATGGGAGCGTGGTCTGCGTTCCTCGCGGCGACGGAAGGCGACACCTTCTCCGTCGCGGCCGATCTCATCCTCGAGATGGACGTGAAGGATTTCTTCGAGTGTGATTCGTCCTCCGCCCGCACCGCGCTCCGTGAATCGATTCGTTTGCGCGTGCTACGCGACGCCCTACCGGACACGATCTGGACGGAGTTCGTCCTCTCCCCTCGCATCGACCGGCAGCCCGGCGATTTCGCGATGTGGACGAACCTACCGCTCTTGCATCGAGATGGCGCGCTCGCCGACGCGCGCTTTGTCCATCGGCGGTTCGCGGAGGCGGTCCGTGCCGTGGACCGGACGCGATTCGGCTCGATCTCCACCCCATCTGAGGTCTGGAAACTCGGCGTGGCGACGGAATGGTCCGCGCGCGTCGGTCTCGTGGGCCTGCTCCGCCGAAACGGGATCCCGGCCCGTGTCCCTTGGAGAGAAGAGTGGGTGGATGTATGGGTGGACGGGGAGTGGATCCCGGTCGATCCCCTGGACGCGGACTCGTGGAACCGTCGCGAGGGCGGGATCTCCGCGGCGTACGCGACGTCGTCTCGCCTGACCGTTTCGTTCCTCGACCTCGGGGCGCCCATGATCCGCGCGGAAGGCTGGAGGCACTTCCGCTTGGCGAGGTTGGAAGACGGACGCTTTGAACCTCTCTACGCGGAGTATCCCGTGCGCGACGGCCGCTTGGAGATGGAGATCGCGCCCGGGGAATGGTGGCTCTTCGGCGGACAGAGAAACCACGCGGGATGTCCGCGCGTGGCCGTTCAGCGGTTCACCGCGGAGGCGGGGCAAACCGTTGAGCTGGAGATGGACATCGGTATTCCCGCCGACGAGCGGGACCCGAAGGATCTGGCGCCTCGACAGCTTTCCGGGGAACTGCTGTCGACGTTCGGGCTCGAACCGTGGCCGGATGACCTCGACGCGGAGACCCGGCTGCTCTTCGTCTGGACCGAGGGGTCGGAAGCGTGTCGCCGCACGGCCGACGCTCTACACAGCGCGCTGGACGATGCCGGGCCGGGGCTCTCGTTGAAGGAGTTCGAGGTCACCACCGACGATGAGCTGTCGGGGATCGTCGACGACAGGTCGCGGCTGCCCGTTGTGGCCTTGATCGAGCGCGGTTCTCGGCGGACGCTTCTCTTCACGACAGGGATTCAGCTCGCGATCGGCGACCTCATCCGCCAGGCCATGCTTCTCGGTGAGGCCGGGCGATGATCCGGTCGCCCACGATCATCCGGTTTGCTCCGGTGCTGGCGGCACTCGCGATGCTGGTGACACTGGTGACACCGGCCGTTGCCGTCCACGCCGAGGAACGGACGCCGACGGTCGAAGAGCTCGAGGCCAAGCTCGAGCACGCCGTTCATCCCGATTCCATCCGCTACCACCTGGCGATCGCGTACCGAGAGCGCGGCACCGTTGACGATCGCGTGAAGTCGCTCCAGATCTTCGATCGCATTCGGGCCGTCTGCTGGGATTACCCCGACTTTCATTGGGAGTGGGGGAAGACCTACCTGGAAAGTGAACGTTTCACGGATGCGCGCGAGGCGTTCGCGCGCGTGATCGCGCGGCGCCCCGACGACGTCGACGCCCGGCTGTCCATCGCCAAGCTTCTCATGAAGACCGTGCTGCGCTACTACCGTCTCGATCTCTCCGCCGAGATCATATCGCTTCTCGACGACGCGCTCGCGATCGAGCCGATCCGCCGCGATGCGCTCTTCATCAAGTCGCTCGCACACCAGCTCGTTCGTGACGCTCCGGGACGAGATCCGCTGGCCGAAAGCCGAGCGGGGCGCGCCGCGACCGAGACGATCCTGCGACTCGACCCGGCAGACGTTCCGTCGCGGTTGCTGCACGCCGTTCATTGCTACGACCTTGGCGAAATCGACGACGCGGACCTCTTTTTCAGGGATGCGATCGCGATGATGCCGGATGTGGTGGCGGCGGACTTCGTATCGCCCGTTCTCACCGCCGGAGCCGACGAGCTGTCCGAGTACGTGTCGCTCGAGCCGACCGATCGTCCGACGTTCCTCCGGTCCTATTGGCTCGAGAAGGACCCCACGCCGCTCACCCCGGCCAACGAGAGCCAGCTCGAATTCTGGAAGCGATTGACGCTGGCCGACCTCTACTTCGGCGATCCGGAGAACGGCGTTCCGGGTTGGCTAACGGATCCCGGCGACGTGTTCGTTCGCTACGGGGCCCCCGACGCGGCGGGCTACTTTCACGCGTCGTTCGACGACGGTGGCGCGCGAACCCAGCGGCATCCGACGGTGGGCCCGCGCGCCGCTCTGAAACCGACGTTCGACTTCATCCACCCGTCGTGGACGTGGAGGTACGACTTCGAACAACATCCGTTCGAGGTGACCTTTCACGACATAAACCTCCGGGGGACATTCAAGACGGACATGCCGAGCCAAATCACGCTCGCGGCGCTCAAGCGGGAAGCCCCCGCGGTCTTTCACGGCGCATTTCCCGGAGAGATCGTGCGCTTCTATGTCGCTGGCGTTGCGAGGCGCGGCCTGGCGGGAAAGTCGCGCGAGGAGGTCATCGTCTGTGTCGCGTCGCAGGCGGAAGGACGCTTCACGCTCGATCTCGTCGACGATCGGTCCGGGGTGGCGTTGACGCGCAAGCGGAGCGTCTCCCGCGATCACTTCTTCGAGCTCATTCCCGGAACCGAAGCAGTCGTGCTGGCGGAGACGTATGACCTGGAGCCGGGTCGGTACACGCTGAACGGAACGATCGAGGAGCGGGGCGGGAAGCGCCACGGTTCCTTCAGCGTGCCGCTGAACGTTCCCCCGTACGGAACGGATGAGCTGCAGGTGAGTCAGGTCGAGTTGGCGTTGGCGACGTCGGGAGCCTCTTCGTTCGAGCGATTGGGTCGGTCATACGTTCCGAATCCGATGGCGCTGGTGGGGGACGATCGAAATCTGAACGTCTATTTCGAGATCTACAACCTCATTCCGGATGCCCGGCATACGGCGCATTTCAGAACGCGGTACACGGTCGTTCCCCGGTCGTACGCGCTGGCGTACGCGGAGGCAGTCCGAACGGGGCTGCTGATGCTGGACGATCCGATCAGGCTGGGTCGGATGGGCACGAGTCTCGGAGGTGTCACCCTGTCACGACGGAACTACACGGACGTGACGTTCCCCGACGAGTCCGCGCGGCTCACGGGCGCGGCCCGCTTCCCGAAGGGTGCGGAGATCGACGTCACCGAACTGGAGTTTGGTGACTATGCCGTGATCGTGACGGTCACCGATCTCAAGACTGAACGATCAGCAACGAGCCACACGCACTTCCGCATCGTATCCGACGAGGAGTTGCGCGCCTTTCTGACTAGCGATCGACGCGATTGAGGTCCCAGTTCCAGTCCAGATGATGGATTCTGTCGGCGAGACTCCGGATGCGATCGTGGTCTGCCGGCTCCCGGTGGCGGAGAATGAAGTCGATGACCGATCCGCCGTCAGCCTCGAAGTCCGATCGGAACCAGTCGAAGATCTTCGTGACTCGTAGCCGATCCGATTCCACGAGCACCCAGCGCGCGTCGTTGAGTGCGTTCCATGTGACGGCATGGAGCTGTTCCTCGAGCCGGCCGTCTGAGAAGGCATGGCCCGCCAGCGGCGGACATCCGATCGACGCGCAGTTGAGCGCGAAGTGGATTCTCGGGTCGCCGAAGCGGGGGCGAATGACGTCGTTCTCGATCTCGTCCAGGGTCAGATCGCGACCGTCGACCGTGACCACGTCGATTTTCCAAGGGGATCTGAAAAGCCCGCCGATCTTCTTGATGCTCGAAATCGGATGGTGAGATAGCACCAGCTCGAGCGTCGCCGCGTTGTAGAGGTTCAGCCAGAACGCCAGCGCCTCGCCGCGCGCGAGATCGTCGGGACGCGTCGTCTCCAGCCGATCTACGTAATCGCTCAGGCGTGACACGTCGGTCTCGGAGGTTGCCCAGGCGTCGTAGTCGACGCGTCCGTCGCGAACGTAGCGTTCCAGCAGCGAGTCGTAGTCCCCGTGAAGACCACTCTCCGCCGCGAGCGCGCCGTCCGGCGCCTGTGTCATGATGCCCGCCGCCACGAGCAATATGCTGAGCGATATGCTAATGATCGTTTTCATCGACACTGAGTGTGTTGGATCGACTCTCCATTACACCGATTATAACCGTACTTCCGGTAACCGGATGGGCAATCGACGCGATCTCACGCGTTCGACCGACGCCACCGGAGATCTTATCCAGAGAATTGAGTGTCGTCACGACAACCGCGTCTTTCAGATCGACCTGGCTGAGGTCGTCGACGCCTGCTCTGAACATGGCATCGGCGGGAGTGAAGATGCGCGGTGCTTCCGCCCGCCAGACCCATGCGAGCTGCGCGGCAAAACCGTAGTCGTCGGCGATGATCAAGCGAGGATGTCGGGAGCGTCCCGCCTCGCGCCATGCAGTCTCCACGGCCTTCGCACTCTCGTCGACGGGACGGAATTCACGAAGATGATCGGACCATGACCGCGTCGCCGAGACGCGAGCCTCGCGCGTGCCGGCGCGATGGGGGTAGAAGCCGTCGTCAGCGTGGATTCGGCGTTCGATCAGCGTGACGAGATCCGGGCGACTCATGGCCAAACTGACGCCGGCACCGCTCACTATCGTTATCGTCAGCGCCACGGCCGTTGCGGCGCGCGGAATGCGGAACGACGCCACCGGCCACAGCAAGATCAGCGCCGGAAGGATCCAATTGCATTTGAACTGCCCGTTGACGACCGCCGCGATCGCATACGTGGCGAGGAGTCCGAACGGTACCACGGCCGGCGCGCGATACGCGCGCGTGGCGACGCCGACGACGGCGGCGAGCGGGATGAGCGGCCCTCCCTCGAGGATGAGATCGGCGAGGAAAATGAGCGCGGCGCCGAGCGTCGGCATCGTCGGGTCGACGCGTCCGAACTGCAGCATCTCACCGATCATGGCTCTGTCGACCGAGACGAGAACGGGCGCCGAGAGTGCCAGCGCGATGGCTACGGCGGCAAGACCGATGCGCGCGCGTTCGTGCCGCCAGAGGATGGGTAGCATCGGAAGCAACAGAAGTCCGGTCGGCTTGGCGAGGACGCCGAGGCCGACCGCCACGGCGACCGCGAACGGTTTCCGTTTCGCGTGCGCGAGCATCGCCGCAAGTAGCGCGCAGAACGCCATGGTGTCCGGGTGAACGATCGCCCCGACGTAGGTTTGCCAGGGACCGAACGCAATCGCCGCGAGGGCGAGAAGTCTGTGCGTGCGGCGCGCTCCCACCGTCTCGAGCCACCGGTCCAGGAGCATGAGGGACAGCACGCCGCACACGATCGCCGGCATCCGCAGCGCGAGAAGGTCCGGGATCGGCAGCGTTTCGAAGGCCCTGATCGCCCATTGCAGAAGGGGCGCGTAGAACGGTTCCGAGTGGTGGGCCCAATAGCGGTATGCAGCCTCGTCCCGACCGGGCCCGGGGAGGAGGATGAGCGGAAGGCGAAGTATCAGTGCGGCGGCGGCAGGTGGGATCCAGACAGGTACTCGTCGTGCCACTGAAGCGGCGCTACTTCTCACTGCTGTTCTTCTCAAATCGTTGATTCGCAATGAAGGCGACAGGATCTTGCTCATCAAGCCAGTAGTCGGGGAAGAAGCCGACGCCCTCGCGGTTGGGCTCGACCCAGTCGACGACGAATTTCGTTCGACCGAAGGTGAGGTGGAGTCGGCTCGTGGTGAGCGGCGCATGTCTCTCGATGTTTCCGTAGCTCACGCAGCCAGACGTATTTTCGCCAACGATGATCGCGCCGGTGATCTGACCGGCCAGCATGGTGAACGTCTCGCCGGAAGAGGCGACGGCCTTGTCCACGAGCACGAGGATCTCCCCGGGGTACGGCGGGACGTCTGGCGCTGGGCCCAACATATCGCTCAGATGACCCCCGATCCAAGATGACCATCTCCGCAGGTGATCCGTCTCGTCGCGCCAGAGGGTGGCGCCGCACTCCCACTCGAATGCCTGTCCGCTGAAGTTGCGACACCAGGTCATGGCGGGAGAATCGCTCCCGCCCCCATTCCCTCTCAGATCGAGAATGACGCGGTCGTAATGTCGTAGCGTGTCAGCGGTAGTCTCCATCCCGGCGAGTCGACGCTCGCTCATGGTGCGAACGGAGAGCACGGCCGGCTGCACGGCCGGCGGATAAAACACTTCCCAGTTGTTGGGCCTGCGGTCGCTCAGGCGGACGCGCCCGCGATGAAGCGGGAGATCGATGGATGACCCGATCGTTACGGACAGCGAACCCGGCGCGCTCTCTTTGCGATCCATGGTGAGGCACCCGAGGAGATAGCGCTCGGGCTCGCGAGGAAGCGTGGGAAAGAGGTACGGCACGTCGGGTTCGGCTGTATGCGGGTTCTCAATGACGGCAGCCGCTGTGAGAGGTTTGCCAATGAGGGCAGTGGGACCGTCCGTCACGCTGAGCAACTCGTCGGAACGCTGAATCCGAAGGTCGGTGAAGTACGGCACCAGGCTGCTGATGAACCGCTTCGACCGACGCGTTAGCTCTCGCGAGTCGAGCCCGATGCCGCTCAGGCTGAAGTGCGTGTCGGAGACAGGGGATAGATAGTCGGCGATGAGGTCGAAGAAGTCGACCCACAGCCAGCTCTTCTCGGCCCGAATCGTCCGCTCGAAACGTGATGTGTGCTCTTCCCAGGATGACCCCGCGGAACGCATCTTCCAATCCAAGTCGTCGTAGCCCGCGTATCGCAATCGCAAGAGATCGTGCAGTTCATGAAGATCGCGGGCCGCGTCGGTCGAGGTGAGCGTTGCGGGTGGAACATCCAATCGGCGTCCGATGGGTTCGCCATCTGTGACGAAGTCGAGGGCGACGGTGTTTACTGGTCGCCCCGATGAATCCCAGCGACCCACGACGAATTGTGTCGGGCCATGGAAGAAGCGGTTGAGACCATGGGCGTCTTTGTCGTCGCTTGCCGTGTAGAGAAGAACGGGCAGGTCCGGATTGTCGGGATTGGGGACGCACGCGATCATGGCCGGTCTCTGAATCGGAATGCGGAGATCGGCAACGTCGATGCCGTCGGCGTCGAGTGAAATGCGGTGTGCGGATAGGATCCACTTCGTGATCGCGTTGCTGGTCGTCGTGCCGTAGAGAACCAGGACACGTGTCGCCCGCTCTTCCGGTCCGACTTCGTGCGGTTGTCGGACCGGTGCGCCCTCGAGAAAACGGCCTGAGATTGTCCGGATTTCCTCACTCCACGCGCGCTCGGCCGACGTGTCCGGACGCGTCGTCGGCCTAACGAGGATCATCTCGCTCGCCGGATCAAAGGTCTCCCACACGCTGTTGATATTGCGTGCCCAGGTGCCCGCCGGAAGGGGTTCTTCCGGCGGAGGCTCGGACGGCGTGACACCGAGCTCCTTCTCGTATGCCTGAAGCACGTCCCAGTAGTGTGTTTCGTCTGCGCGTCCCCTCGCCAGCTCGACCGCCCGGCGTTGGGTCTCGACGGCGAGCGCCAAATCGCCACCTTCGTAGAGAATGCGGGCGTGCGTATCGACGACGGCCGCATCCTCGTCGCCCCCGGCCTCCAATGAGATCTGCAGGGCACGACGCGCGAGCGCCAGTTGACGATCGGAGACGGTTTCGCCCGTTAACAGGTCCCAGGCGATCCCGTTCAGACGCATCTTGACGCCCGATCGCAGGTTCTTGCCGGGGTGGGCAGCGCCGATCCGATCGATGAGCGTGGCGAGACCATCGAGATCGCACGCGTTGAAGGCAACGTAGAGGGAGTCGAGCGCGCTCCGCAGACTCTCTTCTGCCTGGATCCGATGGATCTCCGCATCGAGATCGTAGCGATCGTCGACGATTGCCATGAGCGTCTCTTCGAACCCGGCGGTGGGATTCTCAGCATCGCGTCTCACGATCGGACCCATCCAATAGACACGGCCGGAGCGGATGACAAACGCGGAAGGGAGGTTCGGGATGCGACCTCGATGCGCGTACGACGAGAAGACGGCCTTCTCGGGGTCGCACCCAATCGCCAAGTTGCCCCAACCGGCGTTGTCAAGAAACGTCTCGACGACTGAGGGGGCTTCATGGGTGATTGCCAAGAAGCGAACACCTCGATCCGCTAGAATCGTCTGGAGGCTGTCATGGTGGGAGAGAACGTGTCGGCTGAGCGGGCACCACGTCGCCCATAGTTCGAGGACCGTCACGCGACTCGTCTCGGGCACGGCCTGCAACCATGACACACTGTCCCATCCTGGAGCGACGTCTCCAACTCGGAGCGGCTCACTCGGCTTCGCCTCTTCGACGACGGTGAAGAGGATGATGATCGCCGACGCGGCGCGGATGCTCTTCAGATAGCTCAAGGTTGATTCCTAGAACACGATACCCAGCCAGGCTCCGCCCCGGCTGCGGGTGACCGCGCGCGCGCCGGCCGCGTTCTCATGGTTCGCGATCCACTCTTGCTCGTACTCGCCGCCGAACTCCAGGCCGCGTACCGAATGGTAGCTGAAACCGAAGAGCGCGCGGCGGGTGCTCTCGACGGTTCCCCAGAGGTAGTTCCGCCGGTCATTCTCGCGTTCGTCCTGGCTGATCGTGATGTCCCCTTGACCGTGGCGCTCCTGCTCGTATCCGGCGTGGAACTCGGTCCGCGCGCTCACCCAGTGTCGAAACACGGCCGTGAAGAGGTCCGCGTCGGTCCCGATGACGTGTCCGAGTGGGCGATCGTAGTGACTCGCCTGATTGATGGGTCTCACGTGCGTGTAGGTGAACTGGTCGACGAGGCTCCACTCGACGCGCACGTCGGTGACGGGAAGGCCGGGGAGGCCGCTCTTCTCGACGCCGAGCTGGAACGCGTTCTTGTTGCCGAAGTAGTTCCACCCGTCACGGATGTTGGAATCGTCGGCGACGAGCTCGCCGTAGAGCTCCCATCCGGGATGCGGGATGATCCGTACGTCGAATCCGACCAGGTTGTTGTCGCGATCTCCGACGTTGGCTTCGACGATGTAGAAGAGCTGAAACGGGTTCAGATAAGCGAAGTCGAACGCGCGCTCCCCAAATACGACGACGTCCGAAACGCCGATCGTGAACGTGGGAGCGACGTAGGCGAGTCGATGCGCGGCGAGCCACTTGTCGGCGCCCGGTACGGACGTTCTGAGCTCCGCGGCGAGATTGGTGAAGTGCAGACGTCCCATCGACGCGATGAAGCGCAGGAAGTCCATCGGCGGCGCCGCGTCGGAGATCAGGAGCGAACCCTCCCGTCCCGGCCCCCAACGAATCGGTGTTCGTCCCAGCTCGAACGCGACGGCCCCGAACATGGCGCGAACCATCGTGTCGGTCGTTCGCTTTACCGCGACCCAATCGTCGTCGTCATGAACGAACTCGGCCTCGCCTGAGGCGACGTCCCAATGGCCGACTCCGACGTCGTCGCCGATGCGAAGCCGGTAGTCGAGCGATTGCTGCAAGAGAGCGTGTTGCCCGTATCGAAGCGTGATCGAAGGGCCGATCGTGAGATCCCCCGAATTCAGAAGCTCGGGCGTACGGGCGCCATCGGTGAACGATTTGCCGTCGCCCGGGCTGGCCGTCCCATCGTGGAAGCTGTCGGGCTCGGCCGTGTAGCGGAGCGAGATGGGCAGTGACCACTCCGCTGTGAGATCGTGCGCGATCCAATGGCGCGAGTGATAGCGGGGCCCGGCTGGGTCCCACGTCTCCGGCGCGAACTCCCGCTCCAGGAGCCCGAGCTGGCGAAGCTCGATTCCGGTGAGCGCGACCCGACCGTCCGTATAGGCTTGTCGGATCTCGCGCATCGCCCGTACGCCATCGCCGCGCGTGATGGGCCTGACCGCCAGATCGACGGTTTGCCGGCCCGTCCGGGCCTGGAGTCGTTCCAGGATCGGGTAGGCCCAGTGGTCGATGGGAAGGTATGCTTCCTCGAACGCCTCCACCGGGATCGGCGCGAGCGTGAGGATGACGCCGAGCGTCACGAAAAACGCGCGCGATATCATCGGTTGCACTCTCTCTGAAGAGGTTGGTTTGACGCGAGCGGATTGTGGCAGAGCGGATCGCCCGGAACAAGGGCGCGCCGTCTGGCTTCTGAGCGGCGCCCAGGGGCTCTCTCAGCTCGGAGATCAGCTCAGTCGGATCGCGCTGGTCGCGCTCATCTGGTCGGGGGTGACGCCGGCGGTGGATGAGCTGTTGAAGCTACTCGCCGTCGCCGCCGTTCCATCGATTCTCGGCGCGGTCTTCGCCGGAGCGATCGCCGACCGCTATCCGACGCGGCGGGTGCTCATTGCGTGTGACCTCGCGCGCGGTCTCATCGTAGCGTCCTTTCCGCTGCTCTACGCGATCAGTGGCGGTTCGACGTTGCCGATCTACGCGGCCGTTCCGGTCTTGCTCGCCTTCAACCGCGCGTTTCGGGTCGCTCGCGGGCGTCTCCTGCCGGAGTGGGTGGGGTACGGGGCGCTGGGACGAGCCAACGCGCTGCTTCTGGGGGTGGATCGAACGGCGGAAGTCGCGGGCGCCGCCGCCGCGGGTCTGATCGTGGTGGCGGTCGGTTGGCAGGCTGCCTTCATTCTCGACGGCGTGAGCTACCTGCTTTCCGGATTGTTACTTCTGGCCCTCCCGCGGATGCGGGCGTTCGAACGGGGTGACGAAGGGTCGTCCGCGCGCGCATCCGGTTTCTGGGCCGATCTTCGAAGCCGTCCGATGCTCGTCGGGCTCATCTGGCTTCCGGCGCTCGTGACGCTGGCGTCGGGCGCGTTCGTGGTGATCTTCTTGGAAGGTCTCCCGGGGCGATTCGGCACGGACGCCCCCGCCGTGACCGGCGGGCTCATGAGCGCGGTGGCCGCCGGCGCCGTGCTCGCCGCGTTGAGTGTTCGCTTTCGAGATCCAACGCGGTGGCGGCTGGTGGTAAGCGCGCTTCTGATCGCGCCGGTCTGCTGGATCTTGAGCCCCGTGCTGACGGTCCCCGCGCTCATCGCGTTGGGAGTTATGGCGGGTGGGCTTGCGTCCTACCTCCTCATCGGATCGGAGACCGTGATCCAGAGGGAGGCCTCCCGAAACGTGCTCGGGCGCTGGCTCGCCCTCAAAGAGACCGCCGAGCGGGTGCTCTTTCTCGTCGGGATTCTTGCCGCGGCACTACTGGTCCGTTCCGACGCGGTCGCCCGTGTGGTGCCGGCCTCCGCGGGCGTCGCGTTGATCGTGAGCGGGCTGGTGACGGCGATCCTGATCTTCCGGTCGTGGTTGCACGCCGGCGAGGCCGCGGGACAGATCCTGCTGCGCGTGCTTCGCTTCCTCGAGGCGGGTGTGCGCTGGGCCCCGCTCGGGCCGGCGCTCTCGCTCGCCGCATGGATCGGCCGGCGCACCACGCGCCTGCACGGCGACGAGAAGGCGAGCGTCATCGCCAACCAGAAGCTCGCCGGAGTCTCGGTTCCCATGGAGCGGGTTCTCGGTTCATACGCCCGCTATCATCTGGAGACGGCCGCCGTCAGCGCCGGCCGGGTCTCCTGGTTCGCCGCGCGCGCGCGGATGGATGGGATCGATCGGGTGATCGAGTCCCGAACCGACCGGACGGGTACGATCTTCGTGACCGCCCACCTCGGGAGCTGGGATCTGGCGGCGGTTCTGGTCGCGGGCCGGCTCGGGCCGATGGCGGTGTTCGCCGAGCGGCTTCGCCCGGCCGCCCTCTTCCAGCACTACACCGCTATCCGGGAGCGGTATGGCGTCCGGGTTCTGACCGGTGCGTCCGGGCTTCGGGAAGCGCTCAGAATCCTCCGGGATGGGGGCATCGTATGCTTTCTGGCCGATCGTCCGGGCGATGGGGCCGACGTCACGGTCCCGTTCGGTGACGGCGCAACGCGAATTCCCACAGGACCTTACAGGCTTGCCGCCGCCACGGGGGCGATTGTGTTTCCCGCGGTGGTTTTCCGGGACGGAAACGGTTATCTTCTCCGAATTGCGGCTCCTCTTTCGCCGAAAGCGGGGCTGGGCGCGGAAGATCAGGCCGCGGTCATGGCGCGCGCCTTCGCGACGACCCTCCATGGGTGGGTGAAGGAGGCGCCCGAGCAGTGGATTCAATTCAGGTCAATGGCTGCGGGGGAGATTCCCAGGGTGGTGGAGCGATGAAGGTCGGGCTCGTTTCTGAATTCTATTATCCGTGGCCGGGCGGGATCAGCGAGCACGTCTACAACCTGGCCCGTGAGCTTCGCACCCGGGGCCACGAGATCAAGATCCTCACGGGCGACTTCGATGGGCGCTTCACGCGCTGGCAGGCCAAGCTGCCGTTCTTCAGCGTGGGGCGCAGCCACCTGGATACGCAGGCGCCGAACGAGTCACAGGTCATCCGCTTCGGGAAGAGCGTGGCGTTTCCGTACAACGGCAGCGTTACGGTCGTGACCGTCGGCAATCGTCTCGGCCGCAAGTTCGATGAAGTCCTGAGACGAGAGGCGTTCGACCTCCTCCATGTTCATGATCCACTCGCGCCGACGCTGCCGATGCTTGCCGTCTCACAGGCCCGCTGTCCGGTCGTCGGCACCCTTCACGCGTACCACCAGAACGGGAACCGGTTGCTCAGCCTCTTCCGGGGGGCGCTCCGCAAGCGGATGGAGAAGATATCCGCCCTCGTTGCCGTGTCCCATAGCGCGCAAGCGGCTTTCGAGCGCTACTTCACCGGTCTGGACTACCGCGTGATCCCGAACGGGGTCTCCATCGATCGCTTCAAGGCGAACGGCAGCGCGCTTGCCGGGCGCTACGGTCCGACGAAGAAGAACATCCTCTATGTCGGCCAGTTCGTGAAGAAGAAGGGCTTCGGCATGCTGCTCGAAGCCTTCAAGATCCTCAGCCAGCATCGCGGCGACATTCGTCTCATCGCGGTGGGCGACGGTCCGCTCGAGGGAAGCTACCGGCGGCAGAACGTTCGCGAGGTCCATTTCCTCGGTCACCGACGTGGGAAGGCACTCGCCGCCTGCTACGACGTCGCCGACATCTTCGTGGCGCCCTCGATCGGGTTCGAGAGCTTCGGGATCATTCTGCTCGAGGCCATGGCGGCCGGGGTTCCGATCGTGGCCAGCGATATTCCCGGTTTCCGCAACGTCGTAGGCGAAGATCAGGAAGCCGTGCTCGTCCCGCCAGGCAATCCGGAGCTTCTGGCCCGCGGGATCGAGCGCGTACTGGATGACGAGGTCCTCCGCAACTCGCTCCAGCTCACCGGTAGCAAGACCGTTCAGGGCTACGCATGGTCTCGGGTGGTGGACGACATCGAGCTGGTCTACGCGGACGCGCTCGGCGAGACGCGTCCCTCGCGTGAACCGGCCATGGCGGCTCGCTAGTCCCGACTCACATAATCACCAGCACGTACCCAACACCGATCCCCTGTCTCTCGTGGAACCCGCGTTGCCGCGAGAAGTCCAGCGTCACGAAGAACCCCTCGTACGGCTTTACCCAGCGGTGGTAGCGGACCGATACCGACTGCTCGCCCACCACGGGCAGCCCGATAGGGCGGAGCCCCTCGAATCGGGTGAGGAGCCCCTCGATGTAGCCGATCGAGAGGGACGAGGAACGCGTCAGCGAGAGGGCGGCGGTGACGGCATGGGCCGAGCGCGCCGGCCGCCGGCCGGGATTGTGATAGCGGAGCCACCGATAGAAAAGTTCGCCATGGCCGCCCGTGAGGGCGACGCCGAGGCTGGAATGCCGATCGTCGCCGGTGGCGTAGCCGTGGCGACCGAAGGCCATCGAGAACGTGAGGGCTTCCAGGGGACGCAGGCCGACCTCTCCGTACAGACGATTTCGCGGATAGAGCGGGCTTCCCATTCCGATGTGCGCCGAGCCGAGAACGACAACCCGTTCTGCGACCTCGCGTCGGAGACAGAGGCCCGCGACCGCGCCCATGCTGTCCCCACGCGCATCGGCGCAGGCTTCGGCCGCTGTCGTGAATCCAGCGCCGTGAAGGTGCCGGTAGGTGACCTGGCCGCCCTTCCAAGGCGTCAATGTCTCGGAGATCTGGGCATGGACCTGAGCGCGAAGCTCCGAGAGAAGCGGTTCGCGGGCGTGCGCCGGTGCCGGGTACAGAGCGGTGATCGGGCCAACGGCAAAGACGGCGGGGATTAGCGCGGGCGTGAAGCCGAGCGCGATCCTGATCGTTCGCACACCGACCCGGCGCATTCGAAATCCTCTCCGAGTGAGAGCAGGGTCACGACGCGATGAGCGGAGAATACGGCCGGGATCAGCGCACGACAACCACGCGCCGGACGATGTTATCGCCGCGGATCCAGTAGACGCCCGAAGAGACACCCGCCCCGGACGCGTTCCGCGTATCCCACACGCTCCAGCTCTCCCGGGGTTCCAATCGGCGGACGAGCCGTCCGACGGCATCGTAGACGTTGAGAGAACGGGGACGCGTGTCGTAGAGAATTCGCACCGCGCCGCGTGCCGGGTTCGGCGAAAGCGCGAACTCCGCCGACGCCGGAAGCGAATCGCTGAGCGTCTCGAACGGCTTTTCCCCATCCATCCACCGGAGCACCCACCCATCGGGATCGATTCCGATCGAGTCGATCGGCGCGCCGGCCTCCAGCCAGAAGCGCTCGATTCGATCACCGCTCACGACCCGCGCGTCGACCGACCCGTGCGGGCCATACAGGCGAACCGTGAGCGGCATTCGGAACACGGGTCCGTCCTGGACCTGTTCGATCAGCAGATTGACGACAACGCCGTCGCCCGATTCCGATTGGTCCCAGGCGTACGCGTAGGTCGGCCGGTCTTCTCCGAAGACCCACTGATCGAAGAACCAGTCGAGCGGCTCACCGATGACGGCCTCCACCGCCTCCTGGAAATCGAACGTCGTAGCGACGTCGTACTCGTACAGGGAGCGGTAGTGAAGTAGCGCGTCGAAGAGCAGTTCCTTTCCGAAGATGCCGCGCAACATGTGCAGCACGAAAGCGCCTTTCATGTAGACGATGGGGCTGATGGTCTCGAGCGGATCGTAGATCGTTCCTTCCCAGTCGAGGTGCATCCGGCTCGTGAACCATTCGAGATAGGCGTCGAGGCCGCCGGTGTGCTCCGCCCAGAGCGCCTCCGAGTAGCTGGCGAAACCTTCGTTGAGCCAGATGTCGCGCCAGTCGGCGAGCGTGACCATGTCGCCCCACCATTGATGGGCGAGCTCATGGGCGAAGGTGTGGTCGTAGGCATGATTTCCGATGATGGTGTTCGAGCCGATACTCGTGAGGGTTTGGTGCTCGAGCGCGCCGACGTGGCGGATCACCGCCATGCCGTACTTCTCGTCGATGAAGGGATACTCGCCGAAGAGCCCGGCGAAATAGTTCATCATCTCTGGCGTCCGTTCGAAGTCGATCCGCGCGCGCTCTACGTGGTGCGGGAACGCGTAGTGGATGATCGGCATGGTGGTTGTGCCCGAAATGTACGTATCGTGGATGATTTCGTAGTTACTGATGGCGAGAGAGACTAGATAGGTAGCGATCGGATACGATTCATTCCAGTGGCTGGTGGCCCAACCGTCAATGCGGTCTTCGACGTGCGAGAGAAGCCCGTTCGACGCGACCGTCATCGTATCCGGCACCGTGATGTGGAGTGACGTCGTCACCTTGTCGTCCGGACGATCTTTGCACGGCCACCACGTCCGCGCGTAGAACGGCTCGGAGAACGATTGAATGCTGACGCCGCTTCGGTGCTCTTCGACCGTGAACGATCCATAGCCTTCCGCGTGCGGCCATCCATCGTAGACCACAGTCACCGTGAACGTGTCGCCTTCCGCGATCGAGGGCGGCATGTTGATCCAGATCAGGTCATCGGCGTGCGTGAAACCGGCGCTCTCCCCGTCGACGCTGACGGCCGCGACGCTCAACGTGGTGTCGGACAGGTCGAGCGTGATGCTCCGCCCAACGCCTGGATCGAGGTTCCGCGCCGTCATCGTCAAGCTTCCCTCGTAGACCGTCGAGTCGGGCGCGATCCGTAGCGAGAGATCGTAGTGAAGCGCATCGTACGAATCCTGCGACGGGCTCGGGTTCATCTGCGCGTCGAGGATCCGCCGTCCCAATGCAACTCGTTCGGCATCGGTGATGTCGAGTTGATCGAGCGGAGAGGCCATGCCGTCGCCGCCGACGAGGACGATCAGTCCGGTCAGTGCACCCAGCATTGCGACGGCGAGATGTATCGATTTGATCTGTGCGGTCATTAAACCACCATCCGTTGGACATGCTATCATACCCATAACAACGCGCGACTGCTTCGGAATTGTGCGACCTGCCGTTCATCAGTGCGTCTTGGTTCTTCTGACCCGTGGCTGGGAGAGTGTCATGAAAACGGTAGAGAAGATCATCGAGCGGCAGCTCCGGCAATGGGAGTCGGAGCGGAGGCGGCGTGAGGAGGAGGCGGCGCGAGGCCCCATCGAAGACATCCAGAGCCCACCTGGGAAGCCCGTCATCACGGTCTCGCGCGAGACGGGCGCCGGGGGGAATACGCTCGCGAACCTGCTGGCGGAGAAGCTCGGATACCAGGTCTTCGACAGACAAATCGTCGATCACATATCGGAGGAATCGGGTATCCGCCAACGTATGGTCGAATCCCTCGACGAGAAGTCCCAGTCCGAGCTCAATCTCTGGGTCGAGGGTTTGGTGCATCAGCGATACGTGAACGCGAGTGACTACCTGAAGATGTTGATTCCGATTCTCGGGTCCGCGGCCGAGCTGGGTGAGGTCATCATCGTCGGTCGCGGCGCGAACTTCGTCATGGGACTCGACCGCGGAATTCATGTTCGTGTCGTGGCCCCCCTCGAGGTTCGGGTGGGGCACATGACGGCACTCCTCAGCTATTCGAAGGATGACGCGCGTCGACACATCGAGAAGACCGATGCGGACCGACGGGCGTTCATCCAGAAGCACTTCGGCGCCGAGTGGGGTGACGCGTCCGCCTATCATCTCGTCGTGAACACCGGAGCGATGAGCTTTCGCGCCGCGGCGAACGCGGTGGCCGCCCTCGTCGAACGCTGGCCCGACCTGCAGTGACGCGCGGCATTTTTCCACCGGAGCTCCCGTCCGAGCGGTGGTTCGACGTCGTTGGATTGGGGGCGAACGCGGCCGATCACCTGGCGGTGATCCCGCGGTATCCACGCGCGGACGAAAAGGTGCGCTTCTCCCGCTACTCGTATCAGGGAGGCGGGCAGACTGCGACCGCCATGGTCGTGTACGCGCGACTCGGCTTCAGCGCGTGCTATCTCGGAGGGGTGGGGGACGACGCCGACGGGCGCGCGAACGTCGAGGCGCTCCGCTCTGAAGGCGTGAACGTGTCCGGTGTTCGCGTGCGCCCCGAGGGACTCACGCAGCGCGCGTTCATTCTGGTCGATGAGTCGACCGGCGCGCGCACCATCGTGTGGGGACGAAGCGACGGCCTTGTGCTCGATCCCGACGAAGTCGATCCCGACGTCGTCCGATCGGCGAAGCTTCTTCACACGGACGCTCAGAACCCGATCGCTTCCGCTCGAGCGGCCACCTTCGCGCGCGACGCGGGGATGCCGGTCCTTGCGGATCTCGAGAAGGCGCGGCCCGGGATCGATGTGCTGCTTCCGCTCGTTGATTATGTTCTGGCCGCCCCGGAATTTCTGGAGCCGATGACGGGCACGAGTGACCCCGCGAAGGCCATGCCGATCCTCGAAGAGAAATCGAACGGCGGCATCGTGGTCGTTACGCAGGGTGATCGCGGCGCGGTCGCGTGGATCGACGGTCGCGTGAAGCCATTTCCGGCGTACTCGATCGACGCCGTCGACACGACCGGCGCGGGCGATGTCTTTCACGCGGCGTTTGGCGTCGCGTGTCTTCGCGGGCTGGACCTTCCCGACGCGATCGACTTCAGTAACGCGGTTGCCGCCATGAAGTGCCGAGAGCTGGGTGGGCGCGCGGGCATCCCGAACGGTATGGACGAGGTCGAGGCGTTTCGCAAAGAGACACCGCATCGCGAGGAGTGACGGCGAAGGCGCTACCGCATCGCATCACGCGCCGCCACCTCCGGGGCGACGCCAGAAGCAGGCACCCTCCCTCTGCAGCTCCCAGCTGAGGTCATCGAAGCGATCGTTGCTCCCCACCATGAGGAACCCGCCGGGTCTCAGACGTTTCACGAGCCGCTCAGCGACCCGCGCTCGCACCGGGTCCGCGAGGTAGGTGAAGACGATGTTTCGGCAGAGGACGAGATCGAAGGTCTCGTTCGGCCAGGCGTCGCTGAGGAAGTCGTGCCGGCGGAACTCCACCGTCGATCGAATGCCGGGGTCGATCTCCCAGGTGCCGTCGGTCATGACGTCAAAGTGGTCCGCGAGGGCGTCAGTGGGCAGTCCGCGAACCGAGCTCGCCGTGTAGATTCCGCGCCGCGCGCGTTCGAGGCACGGAGCGGAGATGTCCGTCGCGAAGATGTGAAGCGGCATGGCTTCGGCGGCGTTGCGGCTCCAGCGCTCCCACGCGATCCGGAGCGTATAGGGTTCCTCTCCGCAGGAGCATCCGAAGCTCCACGCGCTCACCTCACCTCGCAACCCGTCGCGACCCGCTGCGACGGCCAGCCGTGCGACATTCGGGAAACGGTCCTCGAGCCGTGACCACTCCTCACGGTCACGAAAGAAGCGACTGATCGTGATCGAGAGCAGCTCGTGGAGGCGGCGGAGCTCGTGGGGATTCATGCGCAGATAGTCGCGATACTCGGTGAGGCCGCCGAGCCCCAGCTCGGAGAGGCGATTCGTCAGCCGGGATCGCACGCCGCGCCTCTTCTTTCGAAAGCCGCGCCAGTCGTAGTGGTGATCGGCGAGCAGCGCGCGGAGCGTCTCGTCGAAACTGTCCCGGTTGCGTCCGTCGTCCGGCATTCGTGTCTCCCTCGGAGAGGCAATGCTAGCACGCGGCCACGCGTCCGGCGTTGCAGTGTCGCATCGCTGCGCCACCTCTGTCGCAGCCATGCATCGAACGACCCTTCGGTTAGATCGTTCAGCGCGGAATCGAACGCGACGCCAACGAGTTCCGCCTCTCCTTCGTTGCCTCCGAATAGGTACGGGACTTGCGTATAGGTCCCTGGGGTTCTCCTGCGGCCTGCCGCCTCCAAGGAGGAACCAATGCGATCAACCGTACACGGCATCTTGGTGGTGGCTTTTCTGGTCGGAACCGTCGTGACAACATCATCCGCTCTGGCCGACCGCTACTGGCGGTGCAACCGCACCGAGTCATACTCCGCGCTCAAGCTCGGGGTCTACAGCCCCACGGCGACCGGCGCCCCTGACGGATTCTTCGGCGGACTCGAGGGAGGCGTCGCCCTCTCGCCACAGCTCGATGTCGGGCTCACCGGTGACTACTTCTATCGCGGGCGTTCGGCCGGGCCGGTGGAGTCCGCGAACGGGGGCCCGCCATACGACATCCCGGTCCACGAGTCGTTCGACATGGGATCGTCGTCGGTCCATCTCGCCATGCTGGGTGTAGGCGGGCGGCTACGTTTTCCCGTAGGACTGAACGGTCCCGCCCCGTTCGTTCAGGGCGGAATCCTCTTTCAGCTTCTGCACCTGACATCGATGGAGCTCGAAGAGCTCGGCGGAAACCGCTACCGCGAGGTCGAGCGCTCCGACACCTTCTGGGGATTCGGCTGGCAGGCGGGCGCGGGAATGGACATCCCGCTGGACGGCCGGACGGGATTGGTCGCTGAATTCGGCTACGTGCACGCCGAACCGCAGAAGACCATCGACGAGCCGGGCTATGTCCGCACCACGCTGACCGCCGAGGCGGGCGGCGCGTTCGTGCGGGGCGGGGTCCGTTTCTCGTACTGATTATTCGATGATCGTGATCCGATCGGAATACGTCGCGCCGGGTGAAGAGACGCGGACGAAGTAGACGCCGGGGGCCGCTTGGCCGCCGGCCTGCACTCGGCCATCCCACGTCAGCCGATTGGTCCCCGCAGCCAAACGATGCGCTCCGAGGTCGGCCGTGAGTCGCCCTCTGACGTCGAAGACGCGAATGTGCGCCAGCTGATCATCCGCGCCGTTGATCAGAAACGCGATAGACGTGGTTGCCGGCTCGGGATAGTGACGAAGCGTGATCGCTACAGGGGCGCCGCCCGTCGGAGCGTCAAGCGGCGCGACCATACCCGCCAGCTCCGCCGTCGTCGCCAGCAGGAGCTTCGTGCACTCGACGAAGAACGGGAAGTTCAGCGTCGAGATGAGATCCTGGTCCGAGTGGATGTATTGGGAGTAGTCGTTCCAGCCCTCGAAGAGCCAAGTGGACGTGAAACCGAGATCCCAGAATGCCCGGTGATCGCTGCTGTGCGAGTTTGGATCCAGGGTCTTCTCGAAATCGACGCCGGAAGTATATGTGGCGGCGCTCGCGAGCATGAGATCCGCGATCCACTCGGAGTTGTTGTTGCAGATGATCTCAGCGTCGTCGGTCCCGTCATCGTCGTAGGCGATCATGTCGGCGTTGACGGCGCAGACGATGTTCATGCCCTCTTGCGCCGCCTGTTCGGCGAAGTAGTAGCTTCCATAGAGTCCGAGCTCCTCCGCGCCGAAGAGCACGAGCTTGACGGTCATGCGGAACGATCGCGTCTCGAATATCCGGGCCGCTTCCAGAACCGCCGATGACGAGCTGCCGTTGTCGTCGGCTCCGGGCGCCGGCGCGTTCGGGTCGCCGAACGAATCATAGGTAATCGAATCCAGATGGGCGCAGAGCACGATCACCGAGTCCGGGCTGGTCACGCCTTCCTTCGTGGCGATGACGTTCCGCGTGGGGGATTGGCCGCCAAAGTCGAAATACTGGCTCTCGACGGCCCATCCGTGGTTGTCGAACACCGTCGCCGCGTAGTCGGCCGCCACCTCGTAGTACGCACTATTGCAGTACCGGGTCAGGATCGATGAGAGATCGTAGTCGAACGTGTAGAGGGAGTTCGAGTCGACCTCATCGACGATCTCCTGGATACCCGGGTCGTTGCGAAGCGAACCACCCGACTCCGGTTCGCAGGTGATGCCGTGGGGGAGAATCTCATGGAAGCCGAGGGCGTGCGGAATATCGATCGATCGCTCCGGAGAGAGCCGGAGGACCCGCATTCCGTCGATCTCGCCGACGGATTCGAGACCAGACGCCATCGACGACTCCGCCATCCCCGGGGTGACCAGGAAGAATCGGTCGCCGGGAATCGCGTTGTCGAAGATCCAGCCGTCGCCGCGGATGGCGTCGTCGGTTCGTGTCCAATGATGTCCGGCGAAGTCGAAGCTCTCCGCGCTCGACGATGAGGGAAGAGCGACGAGGGTGATGAGGGTCATGGCTGTCAGGGCGTGGCGGACCATGGTGCGTCTCCTTTGGGGGCCCCAATCTATCCTGTTGACTGGCTATAGTTTACCAAGCGGTCATGAATCCGACAATGGGGTGGGGTCCCTCGTCGCTGGATTCACGCGGGGTCGGCGAGCTTGAGGATCGCCCGTCTGAGCCTGCGGTGTTGGTCGAAGCGCCTAACGAATTCCGATTCACGCCGTCCGCCCTTCGCCCGGATGACACCGACGAGTGCGCGTTTGTTCTCCCGACTCCACCGGTCCACGCCCGGGAGCGTCGCGACGAGCGGCGCCCAGTTCGCCCATGCGATGCGTTCGCCCCTCGTGAAGCGGCGCATGGAGCGGACTCCGAGCATTCGCGCCGCCTCCCGCGAGCACTCGCGGATGGCGCGCTCTCGATCCGAGCCGAAGCGATGCGCGAGGGTCCTGACGATCTTTCCGCCGATCTCGCCGAGATCGATCATGCCCATCACGTCGTCGCGCCGCCGGCCCATGTAGAGGAAGACGTGCTCGGCCGTGAGGTTCTGCAGCGTGGCGATCGACGATCGGTGTGTCGGGTCGGCCTTCATTTGTTTGAGCTCGGCCCGCATGATCCGACGCACGTCCGGGTCGTAGGGACGGAACTTGAGCTTGTAGTAGAACCACCACGCGCCGGATTTGAGCCCCTCCATGTTGTCGTGCCCGAGCTGAAACGGGTCCACGGCGAACGCATCGGTGCCGAAGAGATGGCGAATCATCGCGAGCACACGCCCGTAGACGTATGCTGATTCCCCACCCCGGTACGTTTCGAAGATGTTGTACGCCACGGCGGACGAATTGAAGAGCGAGCTACAGAGCACGTAGCCGGCCGGCACGCCGTTTCGGAGCGTGAGAAATCCATAGACCGATTCCAGCATGAGTCGGCGTTCCGGCACCGCGCCGTAGCAGACGAATACCAGGCCGTCACCGCAGTCGATAAGCCGGACATCGTTCTTGTCCGCGTGCATGAAGACGTCCAGATCTCGGCTCCGTGTGACCATCGCCTCCCGCGCGAGGTCGATGAGCTTCGATCCCTCCCGCGGCGATACGGCGCGCACGCGGAGCGGAGGTCGTTTCGCCTCCTCCACGAGATCGGGTCGGCGCTGGCGAAGGGGCGATGCTTGAAAACACGTCGGGAGCTTCGCGTAGCGCGCATGCGTGCGTGATGGCGTGCCGGGCCCGGCCTCAAGGTGGATGGGCGCGTCGATGTCTTCGAACAGCGTCTCCCGCAAGAACAGGTCGGCGCGGAGCGCGGCGAACCGCTGGATCAAGAATGCGGCGTCGGTTTCGTCCGGGGATTTCAGGTGATCGATCCACTCTCGCGTGGAATGACCCAACTCATCGAGGGCGAGCGACTCGCTGTAGGGGAGAAGCGTGTGCAAGAACGTTTCGAGCCGGCCCTTTCGCTCGAACGACTTCCAGTCGATCGTGATCCGGTCGGGCCAATGCCGAGCGAGCCACTCCGCGGTCGTCCAGTAGAACTGAAAGTCGATCGGTGTGCCCGCTATCCCGCTGTCTGCGAGCGCACGCGCGAAGCGCTTGAGATCGGATCGTTCCGAGAAGCAGGCGAGCATCCGCTCGACCTTCGCGAGAAGCTCCCGGTTGTCGGGGTAGCCGCGAAGAAAGCAAAGCGCTTCGTGGAGGGTCAGGACGTCTCTCGCCGACTCGAGACGCCTCCGGTCCAGCTTGTCGAGAAGCGCGATCTTTCGTTCCGCTGAGTCATCCCCAAAGCTGCTTTTGAGACGATCCAGTTGTCTCAGCAACGTCCGTGCTTTCTCTGCCACGCGAACACCTCCCCCGAGTATCGGAAACTGCACAGCCTCGAACTTAGCAAAGGATTTAACAGGACTCCAGATGCGGGGCGCAGCTGGTCCCTTGGTTCTCAGAAATCGCCGGATGCACCGGGACCAAAATACCCACCGGAATCGATTGAAAGCGATGTGATTGCGCGGGGGCCCCCGTCCCAGATGGGTAGTGACGTCCCGGCTCGCCCGACGGCGGGATGATCGTCGATCCGCATTGTCGACGATGGATCAATTGGTTGCGACAGCGGCGCGGCTTGGCACCGCTCGTGCATTGCGTGAGAGTGAGTGGCGTCCGGCGTCGGCCCCCGGGATGCCGGGCGCCTCCGACACGACACGATGTTGGGAGGGATGATGCACAGCGAGAGACGCAGGACCGAACCAGCGGGGCGTCGGCTCCGCCACGCCATGCTGTCGGCGCTCGTGCTCCACGGCCTCGTGGTCTTTCTGGGGCCTCCGCTCCTTCTCCAGCGTCCGGTGATCCGGGAGTGGCGTCCGCAATTGCGAACGCGTCTGATCGAGATAGAGGATGAAACCATATTGAAGCGATACAAGTATTCCCCTGAGCCGATCAGACCGGACATCCCCGGACCCAAGTCGACGGTGATCGAGGTGACGGACGAGCCGCAGCTTCCAGACATTCCACCCCTAGTCCCTCTGGAGCCGTATTTCGCCGGGTTGTCCGGAGGTGAGGCGAGCAGATTCACAATGGCACAGGAGTCGTCCCCGCAGCCCATCATCATGGTGGATCCTGAATACCCATCCATGGCCAGAGCGGCGGAGGCGGAAGGCACGGTGCGGGTCCGTGCCGTCGTGGACGAGTTCGGTTTCGTGGTCGACGTCGCGATCGACTCGTCAGACACGATTGGGTTACTCGAGAATGCCGCGCTGAACGCGGCGAAGAAGTGGCGATTTCGCCCGGCCAAGCAAGGCAACGTCCCGGTCCAGGTGATCGTGATCATTCCGTTCACGTTCAGAATGTAGACACGGGAAGACGCCTCGCGACATCCCCCAACGGGCGAACCGGGCCATCCGGCCCGCGTTCTACGCGGGCCGTGGCCCCGCCTCATCGAATGCGAGTGTCTGACGCCCTGCGGCACCCCCGACGCAGGGCGGGGCGGGAGAGGGTTTCCTCTCCCGCTCTTGTTTTTCATCCGACGATCGTGATCTCTTCCATCTTCAACCCCCTGGGCCGCACGTCCCCGTGACGAAAGCTCGTGCGCTCAGCCGACGATGGAGATCATCGTCGAGGGCCATGATCGAGCCTCAGATTGCGCATCGCGTGACACGTAATCGTGCAATATATTACGTGGTAAGCTGCCACACGGATCTGTCTCCCCGGGGAGACAGACCGTGTAAGCACGGAGAAGGCCTCGCCGCCGATGGCCGGACGCGTGCCGACATCGTTGTCGGGCAGGCGGGCGGCCCGTACACTGTCCGATCTTCACGAGACTTCATCCGGGAGAATTCATGCCCGACGTCACGTTTCGCTTGAATGGCGACGAGGTCACCGTCCGCTACGAAGACGGAATGCATCTGCTCGAGCTACTTCGCGAGGAATGCGGCATCACATCGCCCAAAGACGGCTGTGCGCCTCAGGGATCGTGCGGTTGCTGCACCGTTCTGCTCGACGGAAAGCCCATTCTCGCTTGTCTTCAGAAGCCGGAGAACGTCGCGGGCCGCGATCTGGTGACGCTGGAAGGCCTGCCGGAGAGCGAGCGGCGATTGCTCGCCGAGTCGTTCGTTCGCGAGGGGGCGGTGCAGTGCGGCTACTGCACCCCGGGGATCCTCATCCGCACCAAGTCGCTCATCGATCGCGGTCGGACACACGATCGCGACGCCGTGACGAAAGCGCTGTCGGGGCATCTCTGTCGATGCACGGGCTACAGGAGAATCGTGCAGGCGATCGAGGCGGCCGGTGAGGCGGCTCGGTCGGGCGCGGGGGGAAACCGCGACACCGGCGGGCACGGCGTCGGCGACTCCGCTCCCCGCTATCGGGGTATCGAAACCGCACTCGGCGAGAGCGACTTCGTTGCGGACATGACGGTCGAGAGGATGATGCACGGAGCCATCGTGCTGAGCGATCATGCCCGTGCTCGGATCCGAAGCATCGATCCTTCTCCCGCGGAAGCCATGCCCGGCGTGTCGCGAGTCTTCACTGCGGCGGACGTGACCGGGGAACGCTCGGTGGGTCTCGTCGTCACCGACTGGCCCGTCTTCGTCGCCGTGGGTGAAGAGACACGGTGCGTCGGCGACATGCTCGCGCTCGTGGTCGCCGACACGATGTTCAACGCGCGCCGCGCGGCGGCATCCGTGATCGTGGACTATGAGCCGCTGCCGTCCGTAACTGATCCCGAAGCGGCGTTGGCGACCGGAGCGCCCGAAATCCATCCCGGAGGAAACCTGCTCGAGGTCTGCGGCTTCGTTCGCGGCGACGTCGACGCGGCGCTCGCCGGCGCCGCGCATGTCGTGTCGCAGCGCTTCGAGACCCAGCGGATCGAGCATGCTTACCTCGAGCCCGAGGCGTGTCTTGCGGTCCCGGACGCCGGCCGGCTCCACATCTATACGCAAGGCCAGGGGGTCCATGACGATCAGCGACAAATCGCCCGTGTGCTCGGCGTTCAGCCCGAGGCAATCACCGTGGAGCTGGTGCCGAACGGCGGCGCGTTCGGCGGCAAGGAAGACCTATCCATTCAGGCGCAGACGGCGCTCGCCGCCCATGCGCTCGGAGTGCCCGTACGCACGATTCTCACCCGCGAACAATCGATACGTCTTCATCCCAAACGCCATCCGATCCGCCTCGACTACACCGCGGGGGTCGATGCCGACGGGAAGCTCGTGGCCGTTCGCGCGCGGATTGTCGGCGACACCGGCGCCTATGCTTCGGTAGGCGCCAAGGTCCTCGAGCGCGCGGCGGGACACTCATGCGGTCCGTATCGGGCTCCCAATGTGGACGTCGAGGCCAAGACCGTCTACACGAACAACCCGCCGTCGGGCGCGATGCGGGGATTCGGTGCGAACCAGGCGGCGTTCGGGATCGAGGGCGTCATGGACATGCTGGCCGAGAAGGCGGAGCTTGACGGCTACGAGATCCGGGATCGGAACATACTGGCTCCGGGAGACCGATTCGCGACGGGCCAGATCATGGGGCAAAGCTGTCGCGGGATCAGGCGGTCGCTCGAGGCGGTCAAGGACGCCTATCGGAGCGAGCGATACGCGGGTATTGCGTGCGGCATCAAGAACACCGGGATCGGAAACGGTCTCGACGATTCCGGCCGGGTGCTCCTGCGTGTTGGCGACGACGGCTCTCTTACGATCCTCACCGGCTACACGGAGATGGGCCAGGGTCTCTTCACCGTGCTTCGACAGATCGTTTCGGAAGAAACCGGTCTCGATCCCGAGCGGATGGCGGTAAGGACGGTGAGCGAGCTGTCGGTGCTTTGCGGAATGACGACCGCGTCGCGCGCCACGGCGTTGGGCGGGAAGGCGGCACAGGTAGCCGCGCGCAAGCTCGCGTCGGATCTCGCGGGCGGGGATCCACGGGGCCTCGCCGGCAGGGAGTATCACGGCGAGTACGTGTGTGACTTCACCGTGAAGCCCGGTACTCAGGTCGAGAATCCCGTGACGCACCTTACCTTCGGCTACGCTACCCAGGTTGTGATCCTCGATGACGCCGGACGGTTGTCGAGGGTGGTCGCGGCGCACGACGTCGGGCGGGCGATCAACCCCACCCTCTGCTCCGGACAGATCGAAGGCGCGGTGCACATGGGACTCGGATACGCGCTCTCCGAAGATCTGCCCTGCACGGGCGGCATGCCGGATTCACTTCTGCTTCGCGATCTCGGAATCCTCAAGGCCAAGGACACGCCCGAGATCGACGTCATTCTCATCGAGGAGCCGGACGAGTACGGCGGATACGGCGTGAAGGGGGTCGGGGAGATCGGTCTGGTGCCCACGGCCGGGGCCGTGGCGTCGGCGCTCCATGCCTTCGACGGGAAGAGACGATTCCGTTTGCCGATGACGGACGCGCCGGCGGCCGCCCCGAGCGTTCCGCGCGTTCGGAAGTGAACGCCGGTAGTCATCCGGGTCTCACGAGGCTCTCCAAAGCGGCTGATTCTAAGAGATCGAACCGATGCAACGTGTGCGCACCTGTGTTCGGATCCGAACACGTGATGCGACGCACTAAGCCTCACACGCGAGCTCGTCTTTCGCATGTTCGGCGTTTTTCTCGCCGCGAGGCTTCGCGACACGTCGCCGCGACCGAGAACCCGCAACGTGAGATGAGCGATCGTATTGTCGCGTACTCAGTACATTGGTATACTTCAATTAGATGACGGGTGCGGCCCACGACATGCGTCGGTTGCTCCAAGACACGAACTCCCAATTCCCGTGCGATGTGTGTTAGACGTGGAGGTGTTGTCATGACTGCGCTCAGTCGTTTGATGTTGGTCTCCCTCGCAATCATCGTGGTCGGTGGATTCTCCTTTGCCGGCTCGCCTCCGGGATCCAGCACGCCGGATTGTATTCGCCTGTCACCGGACGGAAACATGCTGCTTCCGGTCGTTGTGCGCGATCAGATGGGTGATCCGATTCCCTACACCGAAGTGCGCGTGGTCTTCGAAGCGGAATGCGACGCCGCTCTCTACTGGTGCCCGGAACAAGAACACCCCATCGTGCACGGCAGGACGAACGTTAACGGTGAGGTCACGTTCTCCATTCGCGCGGGAGGATGCTACGAGGGCGGATTGAACACTATTTCCATTCGGGCCGATCCGGCGGACATTTGGCTCGCGGTTTACGAAGAGGTCGGCTCTCCGGACATGCATTCGGACGAACCACCTCGGCACGGTGACGGCGACGTGGATTTGAACGACTTCGTTGTCTTCTCATCGCGCTTCCTGACGACGGATACTTGCGCGGATCTGCACCATTCGGGATCCCCGTGGTGGACCTGTGACGAGGACGTCGACCTCGACGACTTCGTCGTGTTCATGGAGAAGTTCTTGACCGACTGCGCGCAGTAGGCGAGAGAAGGGGGTGGGCGGCCGACGCGGTCAACCGTTCGCCAGGTGCTTTCGAATGCAGTCGATCGCCTGTTCCTCGGCGTCACGCGCGGCCCGGACCTGACTCGCGAAGGTCGTCAGCGATTCCGGTTCGGGCGATTCTTTCTTCAGGAAGAACACGAACGCGGGCTTGAGCTGCTCGACGACTCGCTCATAGTGAGTCGCCGCCTCCAGGAGTAGCTCGCTACCGTCCGCGATCGTCTTGAGATACTCCTTCGCATAGCATCGGGCCGAGACATAGTGCGACGTGTAGTACGCGGAGAAGAATCCCACGGCGTCGTTGACCTTCTCGGCTTTGCCCCCCTGCGCGAGCAAGTTCCATTTCTCATAGACCGAAGCCCACTGCTCGAAGGCGGGTAGGCCGTCCTGATAGGTCGGACGCTCCGCCCATTCCTTCTGGTCGGCATGGGCGACCGCCGCCTCGAGCGACTTGCGGATCACCTCGTCGCGGGGACGATCGTTGGTGTCTCCGGGCACCGCGACCGAGAGTATCTTGATTTCCCGTTGCCCCAGCTTGTCATAGGGAAGGGAAATAGCCTTCCCGGCGCTCGAGATGGCGCCGTACGTCTTCTTCTCGTCATCGTAGCCGACGATGAGGCCCCACTCGCAATCCGCCACGTCCCACACGACCGCAGGAGCGCCGCGATCGATGCCCGCGACGATCGCACCGTGCGCCTCCTCACGCCGCGTCGCCTCGTGCTCCTCCTCGTTCCACAGGCGGCTCACGTAGGTGCAGCCATAGCCGATCTGCTCGACGGTTTCTGGGATGAGCGCCGACCAGTCGAAGACACTCATCGCGCTCGGGCACAACGTTTCGTTGACCCAGATCCTGAACGCGAAGCCGGACGTGCCCATCAACCACGTTCCGTTGACGGGCGCTCCCATGGTGTGAAGCGCCGTGGCCAGGCTCGAAATGTAGGAATGAACGAGGCCCGGCTCACCCCGCTGGGCGGCGCGGACATCGGAGAAGATGGAGATTTCCTTCAGCATATGGCCCGGCATGGCATCCTCGTTTCTCCGGATCTCGATCCCGGATCGCCTATTTGAGCAGCGTTAACCTTCGAGTGTCCGTGAAGCGGCCGGCGGTCAAGCGGGCGAAGTAGTTGCCTGACGCGAGCGGACGTCCCATCTCGTCCCGTCCATCCCAGCGGACGCGGTGAATCCCGGCGGGAAAACGTCCGTCGGCCAGTGTCTTCACGCGCCGGCCTATCGCGTCGTACAATTCGAGAACGACCCGCTCCCCGGCCGGCAGCCAGAATTCGAGAGTGGTCGATGGATTGAACGGGTTCGGCACGTTCTGCCCCAAGGCGAACGCGTCCGGGATCAGCGCCGTCCGAATCGCGACATCGCCCAGCCCGACCTCACGCCCGTCCGCCGTCAATTCCATCAGCGTGTAGAGATACTCCGTGTTGTCCTCGGCGCCGGTATCTTCGACCCGATAGTGGGGCTGACCGGTCGCGATCAACTGATCGTTGACGCGCTCCGAATGATCACCGAGCGCGAGGCGTCGATAGACGTTGTATCCCGTCGCCCCATGTTCGGTGAACGTCTGCCACTCCACGACGACCCGATCCGCCAGATTGAAGGCGGTCAGGAACCTCAGAATGGCCGGAGTAGCCGTTCGGCAGTCCGAGCTGTCGCCGCGCGCGCCGCAGGCTAGCGCCGAGACCCACCACGCGAAGGTCGAGAGCCCCGTTCCCTCGAGGTCGACCGTGACCGTGGAGCCTTCCACCTCGAAGACGGTCGCCGATTCGCTCTCATAGCAGGTCGGCGCGACGCTCAAGACGTAGCCCTCGGCGTTCTCCACCGGCGTCCACGAGAACGTCGCCATAACCGGGACGGACTCGCCCGGCTCGGGCGAAATCGGAACCGGAACACCGACCTCGATGGCTTCGGTGGCCAATCCCGTGTCATCGTTCGAGGCGCCGGCGTCGCCGCACCCGTTCGTGGCCACGATCCGATACGTATGAACGATGTCCTTCGCGGCCTCGAAGTCCTCGTAGACCGTCACGTTGCCGCCGACGATCGTGATGAGGGAGTCGTTGCGGATCACGTTGAAACCGGATTCGTTGTTGCTGTTGTCCGACCACGTCACGCGGACGCGCCCACAGAGCGTGTCGCTCGCGGCGCACGCCGATGCCGAGACGGGAGGCGTTTCGACGAACGCGCCGAAGTCCAGGTTGGACGTCGATGTTCCGCATGCGTTGTACGCGGTCACCCAGTAGACGTGTGTCCCGCCCGCCGTCGCGGTGGTGTCGTCGAACGTCGTGACGTTGGCCGGGGTCGTGACGATCGCCTCACCGTTTCGAACGACGACGAAGCCGCTCTCGTTCGAGCTGTTGTCGGTCCATGTTACGCTCACGAAGCCGCAAAGCACGTCGGTGGCGTTGCACTCGGTGGCCGCCGCCGGCGATTCGTCCGCGTGGGATCCCCCGTCCGTGTTCGAGGGCTCCGCCTCCCCGCAATTGTTGATGGCGACGATGGAGTAGGCGTACACGATGTCGGGATCGGCGTCGAAATCGTCGAAGCGGATTACGTTGGCGGCGGTCGTCGCGATAAAGACACCGTCGCGAAGCACCTTGAACGCTGTCTCGTTGTTGCTCCGATCCGTCCATGTTACCCGGATGAAGTCGCACCCCTCATCGGTGGCGCTGCAGTTGGCCGCCGAGATCGGAGTAATCGCGCGCAATCCCGTGTCCGTGTTCGAGGGATCCGAGTTCCCGCACGGGTGCATGGCGATGACCGCGTACTCGTGCGAGACGCCGGCCACGGTGCCCGTGTCATCGTAGTGGGTCGCGCTCTGTCCCGTCGTGTCGATGGGGGCTGAATCCCGCAGAATGATGAAGCCGGTCTCGATGTTGCTTTCGTCCGTCCAGCTCACGCGAACGTAGTCGCACTGGTCGTCGCTCGCGGCGCACTGCGACGCGGGATTGGGAATGGGGATGATGCCGAAGTCTTCGTTCGAGCTGGCGGAGTTGCCGCACGCGCCCATGGCCACGACCGAATAGCGATACGAAACGTCAGCCGTGGCGGTGATGTCTTCGTAGTCGGTCGTTTCGGCGGCGGTGGTGTCGATCGGTGCGCGGTCGCGGTACACGATGAAGCCGGTCTCGTCGTCGCTGTTGTCCGTCCACACTACGCGGACCAGACTGCAGACATCATCCGACGCGGCGCAGTCGGACGCGGCGGTCGGCACAGGGATCAGACCGACGTCTGAGTTGGAGGGGAGTCCGTCACCGCAGACATTGGCGGCGACGATCGAGTACGCGTACGACGTGCCGGGCACCGCCGTGCTGTCGCTGTACTCCGTGACGTCCTCACCGACTTCTCCGGTGTCTTCACCGTTGCGCCGTATGGCGAAGCCGAGCTCGTTGGAGCTGTTGTCGTTCCACGTGACGTGCACGCGGCCGCACTCATCATCGCTCGCCATACAGCCCGATGCGGCCGTCGGTCGTTCTCCGATGCGTCTCCCCGCGTCGGCGTTCGACGGATCCGCGTCACCACAACTGTTCGTGGTCACGACCGTGTAGTTGTAGATTATCCCGTGCGCGCCCGTGGCGTCGTCGTATGTGACCACGTTTGCGTTCGTGGTGAAGATGCGCACACCGTCGCGGAGGATCTTGAACCCGTCCTCATCCAGGCTGTTGTCTTCCCATGTGATGCGGGTGAAGCTGCACGAGTCCTCCGTGGCAATGCAGCTTGTAGCCGAGGGAGGGGAGGCGTCGATCGCGGTCCCACTACCTTCATTCGACGACGGGCTGGAGCCGCAGCTGTTTGTCGCGACGATGCGATACCGGTAGTCCGAGCCGGGCAAGGCGGTCGAATCGTCGTACTGCACGGTATTGGCCGGGGCGACACCGAGGGGATTGTCGTTGCGGCGGATCTCAAACGCCGTCTCGTTGTCGCTGTTGTCCGTCCAGGTGATTCTTACGAGGCTGCAGAGGTTCCCGCTGGCGAAGCACTCCGACGGCGCGACCGGCGCGTCATCGACGTAGTGTCCGGTATCCACGTTCGAGGGGTCCGCCTCCCCACACTCGTTCAGAGCGCAGATCGAGTAAGCGTAGGGGATGCTCGGGAGCGGCGGAATGTCGTCGTACGTCACGACGTCGGGGCCCGTGGTATCGATCGGTGCGCCGTCGCGCTTGATGATGAATCCCGTCTCGATATCGCTATTGTCGGCCCAGCCGACATGGACGGTGTCGCACTCTCCGTCGCTCGCGAAGCAGTTCGACGCCGCCAGCGGACGCGTGTTCGTTATTCCCGTGTCGGTATTCGACGCGATTGCGTCGCCGCACGTGTTTGTAGCGACGATCGAGTAGTCGTAGGTCACTCCCGGCGTCGCTCCCAGGTCGTCGTACTGCGTGTCGTCCGGGGCGGTCGTCGCTATCGGCGATCCGTCGCGGAGAACCTTGAAGCCGTCTTCGTTGGGGCTGTTGTCGATCCAAGTGATGCGGATCACATCGCAGAGGACATCCGACGCCGAGCAGTTCGTGGCGGACGGCGGGAGGGTCAGAGCCACGCCCGCATCGGTGTTCGACGCGCTCGTCCCGCACGCGCTCAGGGCGACGATGGAGTAGTCGTAGCTCGTGTTCGGAACGGCGCCGGTGTCGTCATAGCTCGTGATGTCGGCTGCGGTCGTATCGATCGGAGTTCCGTCCCGGTGCACGGCGAAACCGGTCTCGATCGTGCTGTTGTCCGACCAAGTGATACTGATCAGATCACAGAGATCGTCGGTCGCGACGCATGCGGTGGGTGCCTCGGGAGTGGAGTTCATCCACCCCGTGTCGCCGTTCGACGGATCCGCGTCGCCGCAGCTGTTCGATGCGACGATCGTGTAGGCATACACGATCCCGGGAGTCGCGGAGACGTCCGCGTAGTCCGTAGCGTCGGCTCCCAGTGTCGCGATCGTGTCTCCATCGCGCTTCACGAGGAAGGCGGTCTCGCCGACGCTGTTATCGGTCCAGCTGACGTGAACGGTGTCGCAACCGGCGTCCGTGGCGAGGCAGTTGGAAGCGGCCTCGGGGACGGCCCTGCTCCTCCCACCCTCGCTGTTCGACTCGGTGGCGTCGCCGCAAGCGTTCGTGGCGACGATGGAGTAGTCGTAGTCCGTGAACGGGACGGCGGTGGAATCATCGAAGGCCGTGACGTCGGCGGCCGTGGTGTCGATCGGCGCGCCGCCACGCAGGATGATAAAGCCGGACTCGAGGCCGTCGCTGTCGGTCCAGGTGATCTGCACGTAATTACACATACTGTCGCTCGCGTCACAGTCGGTGGCGGCGGCGGGCACGGTCAGGTTTCGGCCCTGATCGCTGTTCGACCCGGCGGCGTTGACGCAGAGCCCGCGCGCCACGATGGAGTACGAATAGGAGGTTCCGGGTATGGCCGCCATGTCGTCGTACAGTGTCACGTCGGCGAGCGTGGTGTCGATCGGGACCGCGTCTCTCAGAATGATGAAGCCGAGCTCGTCAGTGCTGTTGTCGGTCCACGTTACGGTCAGGCTACCGCAGACATCGTCGGTGGCCGCGCAGCTCGATGCCGCGTTCGGGACCGGGATCACGCCGGGATCCGAGTTCGACGGTGTCGCCTGGCCGCAGGCGTTCAGCGCGACGATGCTGTAGAGATAAGTCGTGCCCGGCACCGCGCCCACGTCCGCGTAGGATATGGTATTCGCGGCGACTGTATCGATCGGTGCGGCGTCCCGCCGCACGATGAACCCCGTCTCGTCGGTGCTGTTGTCCGTCCAGGTGACGCCCACGGACGCACATTGCGCGTCGGTTGCGCTGCAGTTCGACGCGGCGACGGAAAGGGAATCGCTCACGCCGGCGTCCGTGTTCGACGGCGGCGCCGCGCCGCAGCTGTTGAGCGCAACGATCCGGTACGAGTAAGGAATCCCCGCGACAGTCGTGCTGTCGTCGAACTGGGTCGCGTTGGCCGCGGTCGTGCCGATCGCTACGAGGTCGCGTTCGACACTGAACCCAGCCTCGTGCGTGGAGTTGTCGGTCCAGGTGATTCGAACGATCGAGCAAAGATCGTCGGTGGCCGCGCAATCGGATGCGGCGGCTGGGACTGGTAACAGAATGCCGGTGTCGGCGTTCGACGCGTCGGCCGTTCCACACTCGTTGAAGGCGACGATCGTGTAGCTGTAGCTGGTTCCGGGAACCGCGCCGAGGTCCGTATACGCGGTCGTGTTCGCCGCGAGCGTGTCGATGCGGGCTCCGTCACGGACGACGTAGAAGCCTGTCTCGTCGTCGCTGTTGTCCGTCCAGGTCAGATCGACTTGGAAGCAATTGTCATCCGAGGCCAAGCAGTCCGTGGCCGCGGCCGGGGCGTAGTTGCCGCATTCCGGCGTCGTGCCGGCGGAGAGATCGTCACTCCCCAGGTTCGCAGCGCAGAGCTCATGTGTGTCGCTCGAGCAGTCGATGTAGTTCGCGGTGGTCGTGACGGGATGCACCGTCACGGAGATGGTGCCCGTGTCGCCGTCGGAAACGGTGAAGTATCCGATTCGCGCATTGGTGCCGACCGGGTCGTAACAATCCCCCGGCCACGTGATCGTGGTTCCCTCACCGCTATCCGGCCAAGTGGCCGTGGGGGTCTCGGAGCCACCCGTGCAGAGGGTCCATCCGGTAACGGGCACGGCATCATAGCTGATCCCGAATTCGGTGGATCCGATCCCGCCGCCCGGGAAGTCTCCGTTTCGGCTGGCGACCACCCAGATGACCGCGGGATCGTCGATGGCGTCGGAGGTGAGGTCCGCGCAATCGGACGAGTCGATCCATGCATACTGGGGATCTGCGCACCCGCTGTAGGTCGGGGCCGCCACGAGTAGGTTCAGGTGTCCGTCCCGATCCGCGTCGCCCCAAGCGAGTGCCGGGAGTGACAGCGCCAGGGCAAGCAAAGACAGGGTCGTGCGATTCATCCGTGACTCTTCCGGGTTAGGCCGCATTTCTCACAAACTCCCCGCTGCGGCCGCCAAGGCGCATACATCTCCGTGGCGTCCACGCGACGGCCACCCCGATGTGCCGGTCTGCCTTGCGTGTGCCGCCGAGCTGCTCAGACCTGGATTTGTATGCGCATCCGCACCCTCGCCACGGGATCGGTGAGACGTGCGGTCTGCAAGGGCTGCTGCCGAAGCATGATACTGCCGGGGCGGTGATCGCTCAAGGACGCGAAAGCCCGGCCCCCGCTGGATAGGGGGACCGGGCTGAGAAAGCGATCGACGCCGGATGCCTACTTGAGCAGCGTCAGACGGGTGACGTTGCGAACGCCATCCGCCTTCAGGAGCGCGAAGTAGGTTCCGGAGGCGACGATGTTCCCACCGTCGTTCCGTCCATTCCACATGACATTGTGGACGCCAGGCTCCAGCCTCTCATCGACCAGCCGACGGATCAGACGGCCCGAGGGGCTGTAGATGTCGAGAACGACCCGCTCCGCCTGAGGCACCCAGAATTCGAGTGTCGTCGTAGGGTTGAACGGGTTTGGCACCGCGCGCTTGAGCGCAAACTCGGTCGGGATGAAGACCGAGCGGACGATCACCTCGCCGAGCGGCAGCTCCCGGTCATCCGTCGTGACCTCCGTCAGCTGATAGACGTACTCGAGGTCGGTTTCCGCACCCCTGTCCGTGTATCGATAGCTGAAGTGTCCCGGCTGGATGATCTTGGTGTTCACCTTGGTTTGCTGCCCACCCGTGGTCGGCCGGCGGTAGAGATTGAAGCCGGCGACGTTCAGCTCGGCACCGGTTCGCCACTCGATGAGAATGCCGCCCGACACCGACGTCGCTCCGAAGAACTGCAGAACGACCGGGGTCGCCGTGTTGCAGTCGCTGTCCGGCCCATGCGTACCGCACGCGAAGGCGCTCACCCACCACCCGAAGTCACCGATGTCATAGGTCGCCAGATCGACCGTCGTGTCCGTGCCGGTGACCTCGTACTCCACGGCGACCGAGTCGGCGTGGCACGCCGTCGCGACCGTGAGCCAGTAGGACTCGGCCTTGTCAACCGGGTCCCAGCCGAACGTCACCGTCGTTCCGTCGACGATGGCGTCATCCGGCGTCGGCGCCGCGAGGTCCGGAGCGGTCGTGAACGTGAAGCACTCCGCATTCCAATTGCCGGTCTCCATGCACGCGTTGTCCGTGGCGACGTGCCAGTGATAGGTCGTGTTCGGGGTAAGGCCCGAGTACGAGTAGGACGTCGTGCTCGACGTGTCCGGAACACCGTCGCCGCACGTCGTCCCGATCTCGACCCAGTAGCGCAATGCGCCCGCGACCGCCTCCCACTCCATCGTGCCCGAAACGGGGACGCACGTCGCGTCATCCGCCGGCATCGTTAGCGTCGGCGCGGCCAGAAGCGGAAGCTCGGACCCGTCGTCTTCACACGCGACCGCCTCGCCGCAATCGTTGTAGGCGACCACCCCGTATGTGTAGGTCATCGATTCTTCCGCGGTGATGTCGGTGTACTCCGTCGCATCCGCCGCGGTGGTGTCGATCGGCGTGCCGTTGCGCTCGATGATGAAGCCCGCCTCGTCCGTGCTGTTATCCGTCCAGACGATGTGGACATTGTCGCAGAGTGTATCGGACGCCGCGCAGGCCGTGGCCGCGGCCGGTACGTCGCCGTACGCCATACCGTCGTCGGAGTTGGAAGCGGCGGGCTCGCCGCATTCGTTCTTCGCGATCACCGAGTAGCTGTAGATCTGGTCGGCCGTGACGGTCATGTCGCAGTACATGGTCGAGTCGGCGCCGACGGAGTCGACCCGCGCGCCACCTCGGAGAATCACGAACATCGTCTCGTCGGTGCTGTTGTCCGTCCAGCTCACGCAGATCTGGTCGCACAGGTCGTCGGACGCGACGCAGTCGGATGCGGCCGCCGGCGCGCCGGCGCCGGTTTGACCCGTGTCGGTATTGGAAACGGCGGCGTTGCCGCAGTCGCCCAGCGCGACGACTCCGTACGTGTACACGGTGCTCTCCACGACGTCCGTGTCGTTGTACGACGTGGCGTCGGCGTCGGTCGTGTCGTAGGGGGCCCCGTCCCGCTGGATCTCGAAGCCGGTCTCCGTCGTGCTGTTGTCGGTCCATGTCACGGTGACGACGTTGCATAGATCGTCGCTCGCCGCGCAGCCGGAGGCGGCGGTTGGCTGCGTGTCCCACCAGCCCGTGTCGGTGTTCGATGCGGCGGCGTCACCGCAGTTGCCAACGGCAACGACGGAGTAGTCGTATTGGACGCCGGCGGTACCGGTGTCGTCGTCATAGGTGCCGGTGTTCTCGGCCGCCATACCGATTTCGTCACCGTCTCTGAGGATCCGGAAGCCGCTTTCGCCCGCCCCGCTGTCCCACGTGATCGTGACAGGCAGGTCGCAGAGTCCGTCGGTCGCGCTGCAGTTGTAGGCCGAGTCCGGGAGCGGGATGCCGCCGGCATTGGCGTCGGCCGAATCGGAGTTGCAGCCCGCGATCGCTGAGAAGACCCGGTATTCGTAGATCTCGCCCGGTACGGCTCCCGTGTCGTCGAAGGTCATCGTGCCCGGCGGCTGCCATCCGATCTTGTCGTCGTCGCGATAGACCAGCATGCCGGTCTCGTCGTCGCTGTTGTCGGTCCAGGTGATGGTCACCATGCCGCACTGATCATCGGTCGCGTCGACGTCCGAAACGGGAAGCGGCTTGGGAAGACCGGTGCCGGTGACCGTGTTGGATGGGTCGGCGACCCCGCACTCGCCAACCGCGATGACCTGGTAGAGGTGACCGATTCCGTCCACGTGCTCCGTATCATCGTGTGACGTCGTGTCCGCGATGGTGGTGAACCACTCCGCGCCGTCGACCATGATCAAGAAGCCGACTTCGTTGTCGCTGTTGTCGGTCCATTCCAGATGAATGACGCCGCACTCGTCTTCGGTGGCGGTCAGGCCGGACGCCGCGTTCACCGCGCCGAGCGCGCTGGCGTCGCAGTCCGGCGAGACTCCGTCGGTGAGATCGGCGTCGGTCGCGAGGTTGTCTGCACAGATTTCGGTGGAGACCTGGTCGCAGCTGGAGTAGATGGCTAGCCCGTTTCGCGGGTCGGGGGTAATGGCAAAACTGCCAGGGGGGTCTCCCGGAGGCACGTAGGCGAAAAACCCGATTTTGGCGTTCGACCCCACGGGGTCGTAGCATCCACCCGGCCACGTTACGGCGTTACCCGTACCGGATGCCGGCCAGCCGCCCTCTTGGATTTCCTGGCCGCCCGTGCAGAGCGCCCAGCCGCCGCCCGGCGCCACGGAGTGTTCGATACCAAACTGGGCGCCGCCGATGCCGTCGGGGAAACCGTCCCCGTCACTGACCACGATCCAGACGTACATGGGGAACGTCTGTGAGCTTACCAGATCGGCGCATTCACCCTCGTCGATCCAATCGAATGCCGGATCGGAGCAACCCGAATAACTGGGTATCGTCGTCAGAATGTTGTATTGCGCGTTCGGATCTGCCAATACGGCGCCCGGCATCAGCAGAACCATCAGACCTAGGATCAACCGTTTCATGATCTGCCCTCCGAAGGTCAACCACTCGACGCTCCATGGGTATGCACGAAGCGCCTCCCATTGTCTCGAGACATATCGAGGGGACGATAGTTTGTCGATGACGGGATGTCTACCTTGTGTTCGTGATGCCGATTGGACGCGGTGGAGCGCTCACCTGGCCGCCGATGCCGACCGCTCAGGCTTCACGAAGACGATAGGGAGGAAGTCCGTGGGCTGAGGTCGTGCGCCCTCATAATCTTCAGTCTAGCAGGCACCATCGGCGTAAACAATAGCAGAAAAGCAATATTGCCCCGATCGCGCTCCTACGATGTGATAGCTGCTACTCTTGGCTTTTCGCTTGCATTGCCCATGAACGGCCGTGAAGCTAACGCGTTCGCGAAACGCGCCGGGGCATCGTGCCCGTCCGGCACTGCACGCCAAGGAGTGGCATGTGGGGATGACACACCTGCTGACAAACGCGACGGTCTATACCGGAAGATCGAGCGGTGACGTCATCAACCGCGGCGCCGTGGCGTGGGAAGATGATCGAATCGTGGCGGTCGGGGACGAGGCGGATCTCCGTGACGCCCACCCGGATGCGCGCGTGATCGACGGCCGGGGGGGCCTCGCGGTCCCCGGGTTCATCAACCTTCATCACCACTTCTACTCGGCGTTGGCGCGAGGGCTCGATCCTGGCGGACCCATCGCGGACTTCGGCGAGAACCTTCGCCGGCTATGGTGGCGCCTCGACCGCGCCCTCGACGCGGAGACGGTCCGTCTGTCGGCGCTACTCACCGCCGCCGCGGCACTGCGCGCCGGTTGCACGACGGTGTTCGATCATCATGCGTCTCCCGCCTGTATCCAGGGAAGCCTGGACATCGTCGCCCGCGCCGTGGGGGAGTGCGGTCTCTCGGCCGTCCTGTGCTATGAGGTGAGCGATCGAAACGGGCACGACGAGGCGCTGGCCGGGATTGAAGAGAACGCGAGGTTTATCGGAGAGCGCCTGGGCGACGCGCGGATTCGCGGAATGATGGGGCTCCACGCCAGCTTCACGTTGACCGACGAGACGCTGGATGAGGCCCGGCGCCGCATGCCGCAGGGGTGCGGGTGCCATATCCACGTCGCGGAAGACGCGCTCGACGTCCGTCACTCGCAAGCCGCCTTCGGCGCCGGACCGGTAGAACGACTGGATCGCTCACGGTTACTGGACGGATCGTCCCTTCTCATTCACGGCGTGCACCTATCGCCGGCGTCGCTCCACCTCGCCGCCGAGCGCGGCGCCGTCCTCGTCCACAATCCCGAATCGAACGCCAATAACGGCGTGGGCCGGCTCGACATCCGCGACGCGGCCGATACCGGGATCACGCTGGGGCTCGGGACCGACGGCATGGGCGGCTCGATGCTTCGGTCCGCGCGCGCCGCGTTTCTGGGGCTCCGGTCCGGCCGGGGAGATCCGACCCAGGGGTTCGACGTCGTGCCGGGCATGCTGTTCGACGCGAACGCGGCGGTCGCGGGGCGTTTCTTCGAGGAGCCGAACCTCGGAACGCTCCGGCCGAACGCGCCGGCGGACATCGCCGTGCTCGACGCGTCCCCGCCGACGCCGATCAGCCGTGATAATCTATTCGGGCATCTGATCTATGGAGCGGCCGATGCGCCCGTGCGACACACGATCGCGCGCGGGCGCATTCTGCTCGAGGATTTCGATCTGACGCGCATCGACCTGACGCGCATCACCGAACAGGCGTGGCGGGCGACCCCGGCGTTGTGGGACAGGTTTCGGGCATTGAGCCCGGACACTCCATTGCCGGGCGGAAACGCGGGGGAGCGGGAATGAGCAATACGAAGGACGGCGGTGGCCGGGGGAGTGCTCGGCGACGCGGGGACGACGCGCGCACGCACGCGCTCACGCGCTGCCGTGAGCGGAAGATCATCATCCCGACGCTGGCCGAGCAGCGGAATCCATCCGCGATCCTTCCGGCGATACGGGATGCGCTTCGCGCCGTCGACCCGCAGGCCGTCGATCCGCTCAACCTCTTCCGCATCACCTGGTGTAACGACCCCGCGACCGGCGGGTTTGGCGACGTCGACGCGATCGAGCTGCCCTCAGAGCTGACAGGTGTGGACGCCCGCATCGTGGGGCTCGTCGGAAAGCACTTTCCCACGGGCGCCCACAAAGTGGGGGCCGCCTTCGGCTGTCTCGTTCCGCGGCTCGTGACCGGTGGTTTCGACCCCACGACCGAGCGCGCCGTCTGGCCGTCGACGGGGAACTACTGCCGCGGCGGCGCTTTCGACTCCGCGCTACTTGGATGCCGCGCCGTGGCGATTCTCCCGGAAGAAATGAGCCGCGAGCGCTTCACCTGGCTCGAGGCGATCGGCGCCGAGGTCATCGCGACGCCCGGCTGTGAGAGCAACGTCAAGGAGATCTACGACAAGTGTTGGGAGATCCGCCGGGACGATCCATCGGCCGTCATCTTCAACCAGTTCGAGGAGTTCGGAAACACCCTCTGGCACTTCGGTGTGACCGGACCGGCGGCGGAGTCCGTCTTCGAGCGACTCGCGGGGCCGCGTGATCGCTGCGCCGCCTGGATCGGTGCCAGCGGTTCCGCCGGGACGCTCGGCGCGGGCGACTATCTCAAGACGCGGTTCAGAGATTGCCGGGTCAGCGTGGCCGAAGCCCTCCAGTGTCCGACGCTCCTGATGAACGGCTTCGGAGGCCACCGCATCGAGGGCATCGGAGACAAGCACGTGCCCTGGATTCACAATGTTCGGAACACGGACCTCATCGCGGCCATCGATGACGAGCATCCCATGCGCCTGCTGCGACTCTTCAATGAGCCGATCGGGCACGAGATGCTCGCCCGGCGCGGGATCGCCGAGGAGTTGATCGCGCGCTTGCCGCTCCTCGGGATTTCGAGCATCGCGAACGTGCTGGCCGCGATCAAGACGGCACGCGCATACGAGCTCGGTGCGCATGACATTTTGCTCACGCCGTTCACTGATTCGTCGGAGCTGTACGGGACGCGCATTGCCGAGCTGGCCGAAGCGCACGGTCCCTACGACGCCACCCGTGCGGAGATCGATTTCGAGCGTCATCTTCTCGGGACAACGACCGATCACATCAAAGACCTGACCTACGCGGACCGAAAGGCGATCCACAATCTCAAGTACTTCACGTGGGTGGAGCAGCAAGGTCGGACGGTCGACGAGCTGAATGCACTGTGGGACCCGGTTTTCTGGGAGGAGAGACAGGCCGAACTCGACGATTGGGACGACTCGATTCGCGCGTTCAACGACGAGGCCGGAATCTCGGTCGCGGATCTGAAAGGGACACCATGAGCGGCAGTCCAGATGGATTTGGGAGCGCTGCACTCGCCGCGGCGAAACGTCATGAAGATCGGATCGTCGGTTTCCTGAGGGATATGATCGCGATCCCGGCCGAGAGCTGCCGCGAAGGACCGCGCTGCGAACGCGTGAAGTCCGAGTATGAATCACTTGGATTCGACGAGGTCTTCTTCGACGGGCTCGGCACGGTCGTCGCGCGAATCGGGAACGGACCGTTCACGATCCTCATGGACGGGCACATCGATTGCGTCGGTGTGGGAAACTCCGATGCGTGGAGCCATGATCCCTTCCTGGGCAAGGTCGTGAATCGAAAGGTTTACGGCCGGGGTGCGGTGGACGAGCTTCCGTCGATTGCATGCATGGCTTACGGCGCGCGAATGTTGGCCGATCGTGGACTGCCGGACGATGTGACGCTCTATCTGACGGCGTCCGTCATGGAAGAGGATTGCGACGGTTACTGCATGCTGCATCTCATCGAGACGGAAGGTATCCGACCGGACGTCGTCGTCATCGGTGAGCCGACCGATCTCAATGTCTATCGCGGACACCGGGGTCGAATGGAGATCTCGGTTTCGACAAAGGGCGTCTCCGCGCACGGCGCGTACCCCGAGAAAGGGGTGAACGCCATCTACAAGATGGCGCCGATCGTCCGGGAGATCGAGAGCCTGAATGACACACTTCCGAGCGACGAGTTCCTCGGGAAGGGAACCGTGACGATATCGCGGATCGAGAGCACGTCCCCGTCGCTGAACGCGGTCGCGGACAGCGCGCGAATCATCCTGGACCGGCGGCTCACGGCGGGCGAGACGGCCGAGCGGGCCGTCGAGGAGATCCGTGCGCTGCCGTCGATCGGAGAGGCGGACGTCCGTGTCCTCGAGTACGACGCGACGAGCTGGCGCGGCGCGCAAGCGCGGCAGGAGAAGTTCTTTCCGAGCTGGGTGCTTCCGGAAGATCACTTCCTCGTGCGGGGCCTGGTCGGTGCCGTGTCGGCTGTCCGGGAGACACCGCCGGCCGTCGGGCGCTGGACCTTCTCGACGAACGGCGTGGCGACGATGGGCCGCCTAGGTATACCGACCGCCGGCTTCGCGCCCGGGCTCGAGGAACTGTCGCACACGACCGGCGAGTGGGTGGCGGTCGACGATCTCATCACCGCGACGGCGGCGTACAGCCTGATGCCGGAGATGATTCTGGCAAGGCGGTGATCGCCGCGACCCTCAGCTCACTGTTTGGCCGTGCGATCGAGTAGTTCGGCAATCTTCAAACTGCATTCGATTTTCCCTGCTCGCGGATGCGCCTCCGGATACCGGTTGGACTGATTGTAATCTGTTGTCATGGATTGTGTTACATCTGGTTCGGCGAGCGTACCCCGGAGAATGGATTCTCCTGGACGGAGTTCTCTCGGCAGAGTAAATTAAGCAAAGCTCTAAAGTTTAATTAGTGTGTGCCGGTAATTAAGTCAATTCTGTTGAGCGGGGGGGCCATGAACCGAGGTCTGACCGGGGAACTCGTTTCGATATCGACCGTGGGCGAAAACGTCCAGGCATTCCTCCCACGGCCGCTGCCGCCGACGCCCCCGCTGGTCATTGATGTCGCTCTTCGCGACGCGATCGACCGCGCGCTGATCGCCTTGGGTCGGCTGGACAGTGTCTCAACGCGACTGCCCGATGCTTCTCTCTTCCTCTACACGTATGTTCGCAAGGAAGCCGTCCTATCGTCTCAGATTGAGGGAACACAGTCGTCGCTCTCCGATCTGCTCCTGTTCGAGATCGAGGGGGCTCCCGGTGTTCCGTTGGATGATGTGCGGGAAGTATCCAATCATGTTAGCGCTCTTGACCACGGTCTCGCGCGCCTGAGGGAAGGATTTCCACTGTCGAACCGCCTGCTGAGGGAAGTTCACGCCGTTCTACTTTCCAGAGGTCGGGGGAGCGGCAAACAGCCGGGCGAGTTCCGAACCTCACAGAACTGGATCGGCGGGACGCGACCTGGAAATGCGATCTACGTTCCCCCGCCTCCAGAACGAATCGGTGAATGTATGGGCGCGCTCGAGAAGTTTCTGCACGACGAGCCCGAGCGCACGTCCGTTCTCGTAAAGGCTGCACTGACTCACGTGCAGTTTGAAATCATTCACCCGTTTCTCGATGGCAACGGAAGGTTGGGACGACTCCTGATCACCCTACTTCTGTGCACGGAGCAGCTTCTCCACGAACCACTGCTCTATTTGAGTCTCTACTTCAAGAGGCACCGCCAGGAATACTATGACCATCTTCAGCGTGTTCGTGTCGAAGGGGATTGGGAGGGTTGGCTCTCGTTCTTCGTCGAAGGTGTTCGCGAGATGGCTGAACTCGCTGTGCTTACCGCGCAACGTCTGGAGGGGATGTTCAAGGGGGATCAGGAGCGCATCCAGGGATTGGGGCGAAAGGCGGGATCCGCGCTTCGTGTGCATGCGGTACTTCAGCGGCATCCCGTCCAGACCATTTCCAGAGCAGCCGAGCGATCGGGCCTATCCGTGCCGACCGTCACGGCGGTTATGAAGACCCTCAGAAGTAAGCCTTTGGCTATCGTGGATGAACTCACCGGCAAACGTCGCAATCAGGTCTTCGTCTATAGGCAGTACATCGACGTACTGAACGAAGGGACTGAGCTGGCATGACGAAATCGATGGGAGGCAGGTCAGTGAACGCTTCACTCAAGGGCAAAGACCTCATCACGACCCAGGACTGGTCGACCGACGATCTCGAGTCGCTTTTCGTGCTCGCGTCCGAGCTCAAGGCGGCCAAGCAGGCCGGCAAGCCGACACCGCATCTTCTGGCCAAGACGCTCTACATGATCTTCTTCGACGCGTCGACGCGCACGCGGAACTCGTTCGAGACGGGAATGACGCAGCTCGGCGGGCACGCGATCTTTCTTTCGCCGGACAAAATGCAGATCAGTCATGGGGAGAATGCGAAGGATACGGCCAACGTGCTCTCCCGCTATGGCGAGGCGATCGCCATTCGCCACTGCGCATGGCGCGAAGGAAACACCTACCTTCGCGATGTCGCGGAGAACGCGTCGATCCCGATAATCAACATGCAGTGCGACGTCTATCATCCCTGTCAGATCCTTGCCGACGCGCTCACGATTCGCGAGAAGTTCGGAAAGACCAAGGGTCTCAAGCTCGGCGTCGCGTGGACATGCGCCCCGAACTACATGCGGCCGATTTCGGTTCCGCAGAGCCTCATCCTCCTCATGCCGCGCCTGGGCATCGACGTCACGCTCGCCACGCCGCCGGAGTTTCGCCTCATGCCGGAGATCGAGGAGACCGCCAAGAGGAACGCCGAAGCGGCTGGCGCGACCTTCACGGTTTCCGAGCGGTTCGAGGACGCGTTCGAGGACGCCGACGTCGTGATTCCGAAATCGTGGGGTCCGCTCATGACGACGACCGACACAGTGGCGGGGCTCGCGATGATCGAGAAGTATCCGACCTGGTGCTGCGACGCCGAGCGAATGGCACTGGGGAAGGAGCACCTCATCTACATGCATCCGCTTCCCGCCGATCGCGGGCGGGAGGTCACCGACGAGGTGATCGACGGACCGCAATCGGTCGTCTACGACGAGGCGGAAAACCGTCTACACGTGCAGAAAGCTCTCATGTCGCTCGTGATGTGATCTGCGCCGACGCGCTTTATGATCGTTCCCCCAGCTCGTGATGGGCATTCTTCCGAACATGCGGATCGGGGTGATCCCTGTACTGCTCCGCGATCTCGCGCGGTCTCACCGACGGGCGGCGGTTCGGCTCGTCCATTGAACGCGCTCGGGACCCAGTCCATGGGCCGTCTCTTGCGAAGCTCCAGGCTGGTTCGGCCGAAAATGCTGATGAGTGTTCCTGCGACTTCAACGAATGGGGATCAAGCGACATGACAGTTCATGAGCACAGTTCTCGTCCCTACGCCTCACCCGACGGGCTCTTCGACCTGGCCGACGAGCTGAAGAGCAATCCACACGCGCTGCCGAACGCTAAGAAGGCGTTGGCACATCTCAGCCACCGCCTGGAGGAGATGCTCTACGCAAACGACCTCAGCATGCCCCGCGTGCCCAGTCTGGCACTTCGCATCATGGCGACCGCGAACGACCCACAGGCGGATGTGAACCGCCTGGCCGAGCTGGTGCAGAGCGACGCCTATCTCGCCGGAGAGGTTCTGAAGCTCATCAACTCCAGCTTCTTCGGCATGCGCCAGGATGTGTCGAGCCTGCGCCACGCGATCGTTCTGCTGGGTTGCCGACAGGTCGGAGATATCGTCTTCCTCGTCTCCGCGCACCTGAGGATCTTCAATTGTCACGCCTTCAGGAATCTCATGAACTCGATCTGGGTTCACTCCGTGGCGACGGCCGTCGCGTCGGAAATCATCGCGCAGATGCGTGGCCGAAAGGGTGATGGCGCGTTCATGGCCGGGCTTCTGCATGATATCGGCAAGCCCATTATCCTGACGGCTCTTTCCGGCAACACGAACTACGCCCCACCGGAGCAACGTATCGACGAGGGGTTGGCGATCGCGTTCCTGGAACATCTTCACTGCAAGGCGGGCTCGGAGTTCGGTCGCAAGTGGGGAATGAGCCACACCATCTCCGACGTCATCCGCAATCATCACCGTGTCGACGAGGCAAGCGCGCCGCTCCAGCAGTTCGTCTACTGCGGCAATCGGATCGCGAACCACTTGGGGTTCGGCTACAAGGAATCTCCCCTGGACATTCAGGAGGAGCCGATCTTCGCCGGTCTCGGAATGGTCAGTTCCGATACGCTCGCCCGCGTCGCCGACGCCGTCAAGAAGCACACCGAGGGGCTTCTGCAAGTGCGCTGACACCGCCCGCACGTTCAATCTGTCGGGACATCGGCTCTTCTGGTAGGGTGCATCAAACAGTGGCAGCGGTCGGAGGGGCCTTCCGTGTCCGAGTTCCGCTTTCGATGTACGGAGTGCGGCGTGAGCTACCACGAGTCCGTGGTGCGATACGTCTGTCCGGCGTGCAGTCACGAGCAGGAACCGGGCGGGCCCGTGCGCGGGGTACTTCACACGGAGCTGACCGACTTCCCGAACGGATGGCCCGAGGGGCGCGTAACGGATCCCGATACGCTTCTCGCGTTCTGGCCCATCGCGTCCGCGGACTCGCTTCCGCCGCTCACCGTCGGTGGGACGCCGCTCCTGACGGCGCCCAGGCTTCGAGCCGATCTCGGATTGCCGGGTCTCCTGGTCAAAGACGACACGCGCAACCCCACGGGATCGACGAAGGACCGCGCGTCACAGCTCGTCGTCGCGAAGGCGAGGGAATACGGGATCGACACGATCGCCACCGCCTCGACCGGAAACGCCGCGACGGCGCTGGCCGGCCTGGCGGCGGCGGCCGGGCTCCGGGCGATCGTTTTCGTCCCTTCCTCCGCCCCCGACGCGAAGCTTGTCCAGATGTCGGCGTATGGCGCGCGGGTCGTTCCCATCGAGGGGAGCTACGACGCGGCGTTCGACCTCGCCTGTCGTGCGTGCGAGCGCTTCGGCTGGTACAACCGAAACACGGCGTTCAATCCGTTCACGATCGAGGGAAAGAAGACCGCGGCGCTGGAGATCGCGGCGGATATGGCTCCCGATGAGCCGGATGTCGTCCTCGTGCCGACGGGAGACGGGGTGATTCTCACGGGGCTGGCCAAGGGGTTTCGCGATCTGGAAACCGCGGGCCTCATCCGAAAGAAACCCCGGCTCGTCGCCGTGCAGCCCGAAGGGGCGGGTGCCATCGCGCGGGCGCTCATCGACGGCGCCGATTTCATCACACCCGTGAGCGGTGCGGCGAGCGTCGCGGACAGCCTCACGGTCGGCACGCCGAGAAACGCCGTCCTGTGCCTGCGGGAGGTGCGCGATTTCGGCGGTGCGGGGGTTCTCGTGAGTGACGAGGCGATCCGCGATGCAATCATCCGTCTTGCCCGGACCACGGGTGTCTTCGCGGAGCCCGCGGGCGCGGCTGCGCTCGCGGGGCTCCTCGTCGCGCGCGAACAGCGGCTCGTTCAATCGAGTGAACGAATCGTTCTCATGGTGACCGGAAACGGCCTCAAAGATATCTCGACCGCCGGCGGATCGGTGCGGCGGCCGGAGGCGATACCCCCCGATCTCGATGCGGTTGCTCGGGTCGTGGGTTCGTAAGGGAAGATGTCCAACAAAGGAGAGGAGACCATGCGCTCCTGGTTGTTCCTGTTTCTGACGTTGGTGCTTGCGGCTCCCGCGGGGGCGGGCACGATGGCGGGTGTGACGATGCCCGACAGCGCGACGGTGGATGACGAGATCCTTCTTCTCAACGGGATGGCGCTCAGGAAGAAGATGGTATTCAAGGTCTACGTCGCAGGGCTCTATCTCCCGGAGAAGACGACCGACGCTGATGCTCTTCTCGATTCCGACACGACTCGGATGATCGTCATGCACTGGAAGCGCGGCGTCGGTACGGACAAGATCTGCGGCGGCTGGCAGGACGGTCTGAAGAAGAACACACCCGATGCGTCGGCCGACCTGAAGGCGGATTTCGACACGCTCTGCGTGTGGACGGTCGATTCCGAAGAGGGTCAGGAGTTCGTCCTCACGTACGTCCCCGGCAAAGGGACGGAGATCGATGTGGCCGGAACGATCAAGGGCGTGATTCCGGGCAAGGAGTTCGCCGATGCGCTCTTCGCCTGCTTCATCGGTCCGGATCCCGGGCCCGGAAAGAAGTTCAAGAAGAAGCTCATGGGGGTTGACTGATCGGACTCAGTGACCTCGAGTGGCGGCGGCTCGCACGGGGGGACGTGCGCCGCCTCCCGATCTGGGCGCAGATCCCACTGATGGCCGGGTTCTGCGCCGTCCTCTATTTCGGCACGGCGGTCGGCGGCTTCCTCGGTGAGCTCCCGATCTCACATTGCAGGGATCTTCTCCATCTCATCGAACGTGGTGCGACGAAGGAGGACCGTCTCCGCGCCTGGATCGGATCGGAATACAATTTCGTCGAGTTCGTCCGCAAGCAGACGCCCGATGATGCCGTCATCCTCATGAGCGATCAGTTCGCCCCTTCGCTGCTGAATCCGCTCCAAACCAAGAACCAGGCGTGGGCGAGCTACTTCCTCTATCCGCGGAAGATCCTCTTTCTTCATCAACGCAACTCCCCGTTGTTCGAGCAGGCGAGGTGGCTTTTGGTGGATGACATCAAGGCCGTTTCGTGGATCGCGCCGTCCCACGCCTTGAGCTATATCCCCGGACGGCTGGGCTGTTTCCCGTTCGACATGGGCGCCTATATGGAAGCGATTCGCGCCGGTGACATCTCGCGCGTCTACCTTCCTCCCGGTCGCCCGTCCCGCGCGCCGAAGCAGGCCTGGCCGGAGGCCGAGCGATGATCTATGCGCTGGCAGTCGCGCTGATCGTGCTCGCCGGGTGGTCGATCACCGGGATCATTGGCGGGACACGAAACGTCATCGAGCGTGTCGGGCTGTCGATCCTGCTCGGGATGGGGCTCCTGACCGGGCTCATGTTCTTGCTCGGATTCGCGGGGTTCCCGATCGCCCCGATCGTCTACTTGCCGGCGCTCGCTCTCTTCGCGGTGGACGGTCTGCGCCGGATGATCATGAGAGGCCGCCGCGCGACGGATCGCGATGTCCGGCCCGGTGCAACCGCGCCGTCGCTTCTCGATCTCCTTCGCCCCCGGCAGCCGGTGATTGCCGTGCCCGTCCTCGTGCTGCTTGCCTTTCTCATGGCGGTTATGATCGCGCGCGCGACCTATCTTCCGAACCATCTCTACGATTCGCTCACGGCCTTCGATCTCCTGGGCAAGATCATCGCGATCGAAGAGCGGTTCCGCGTGAGTCTCTTCGACTACACGCAGATTGCGCGGGGCGGGAGCTATCCGCCTTTTCCGGCGCTGACCTTCGCGTGGGGGTACGGGTGCGGGCTCTCGGACGCCACATGCGCCATGGTGCTACCGTTGGTGGCGTTCGCGGCGTGGCTCTTCGGTTTCGCCCGGCGCTTCGTCGGCGCCATGAGCGCCTGGACATTCGTGCTGCTCACCTACGCGAGCCCGGACTTCTACTCGTGGATCCACCTGCCGGTCGCGAACTTTGCTGTCACGATCTTTGCAGCGCCCGCGCTCCTCTATCTCTTCGCGGGGATCAGAGAGCGAAGCATCCGCGAGGTCATGCTGGCGACCGTGGCGGCAGTCTTTCTCGTCTGGTCACGGGCGGAAGGGGCGGCCTTCGTGGCGGGTGGAACGCTCACGCTGCTCATCTTTGGACGGCGGGCCGGGCTCGGTCTGCGGTGGTTTCCGTACGCGCTCTTCCCCGCCGTCGTATTCGTTCTCTGGCAGGTCTATGCGACGAGCAATCTGGGCGGGGTCGGTAGCGCGCGCTTCACGGATCACCTTTTCTGGGATGGCGACCGGCTGGCCTATCTTCTGCGAGAGGGCGGGTATTTGCTCTTCTATCCGAGGGGGATGGGATTCTCCGTCTGGCTTCTCGCGGGGGCCATCGTCGCGCACACCGTGACGAGGCGGTCTGGAGCCGGCCCCGTCGCGCTCGCGTCGATCGGGTCGCTCGTTCTGTATCTTGCGGTCTTCTATCAGATCGATCCCGTCAAGCAAGACCCGCTGCCGGCGCTCCTCGGGTCGTCGTTTCGCCGGGGCATCACGGCGTACGTGGCTCCTTTCTGGTTCGTCGTTCTGCTGTCGCCGCTCGGCGTATGGGGCAGGCGCGTGCTCGGTCGGATGTTCATGTGGGGGGGCGATGGGCGGGCGGCTCGGCCCGCGGAGCGGGCGTAAGTCCGCAGGCAACTCCGCACCGGCTTTTCGGATAGCTCGTTCTACCGGATTGACGGCCAAGGCCGTCCAATCCGGGGCCGGGCGATCGGCCGCCTCAAGTCGGGAGGAGAGTGTGCCGATCAAGAGGCTGAGCTGTGAATTGCTGTGATTGCCGAATCTGATGTTTGCGAACCGCTGGAGTGACCGTGACCTCGAGATACACGTCCTTTCGCTATATCAGTTCCGACCCGGACTTCAGTCATCTCACCGATCGAAATCGCTATCGTGTCCTCTACAACGAGGTTGGACATGTGGAGGCGAACCGGTCCGTCCGGTGGCGCGAAGAATGGATGCGCTATTTCATGCCGCGCGAAGGCGCATCGATTCTCGAGCTCGGGGCCCACAACGGACCCAATCTCATCCACTACGGGCGTCTCGGGCATCGTGTGGACGGCGTGGAAATCTCGGACAGCCTCGTCGAGACCTTTCAGCGCTTCAAGGCGCACGAGCCGCAGACCGTGCAAAAGCGAATCTGCATGTTCCACGGCTGGATCGAGGATTTCGAGCCGCCGCAGCTCTATGACTACGTCCTCTGCACCGAGATCCTCGAACACGTTCCGGACCCGATCGCGGTCCTTCGGGTTGCGAGGAAGGCACTCAACTCCGACGGCCTCGTCTACATCACAAGCCCGACCAGCCGTTGGGGCAACAACACGCACGTGCGCGGAGTGCCCGTGAAGAGCCTCGAACGGTGGCTCTCGGCCGCGATGCTCATCGACGTGACGGTGTTCGTGAAGGATGGGCGGACGTTTGCGTTGGCGAGGGGGCGGTAGGATAGGGTCGATGTCACGAGCCGCACGCCGGGTCGCGATTTGTCAGGAACAAGAAAGAGGCGGTCCGTGCGGACCGCCTCCCGATCTACTACCTTTTCCCGACTGCTAGAACAGCGCCTTGACCCGGCCCCAGGTGCTCAACTCAGTCGGCGTACCACCGGAGTAGTTTGCCTTCACCTGGAGAATGGCCGTGCGGCCCCAGCTCTCATCCGGATCCCACATTCCGCTGTACCACGCCCACGTCTGAACTCCGTTGTAGCTCGTCTGTCCGCCATTGCCCGTATTGTCGTAGCCGAAGCAGAAATACGTGTTGGCGGGAACGACGATGCCTTCACCGGAGACATCGATGTACGTGTAAACGGTCGGAGGGAAAGTATCCGGAGCCGGATCCACCGGAGTGTACGGGCCGTAGTACTCGGCCGTATAGGCGTCACCGACCGGCGGGTTGTAGCCACCCATGTCCAACCAAACGACCCAGCCATACGTTTCGGTCGGCGGACCGCAGCAAGGCCAACCGAATTCCTGCAGCACGAGATCCTGCCCCGAATCGTTGTAGGCCGTCGTGATGAACCACTCGCCCCAGCCGTCGTACGATCCACCCGTGTCCGGCACGAAGTCCATGGATCCGCCCGTGTTGTACTCCCAGTCCGCGCGAACGGTGCTCGGCTCACCCGGCACGTCCGGCGGAATGATGTCAACGGGCTCGCCAGTCTTCGAATCCGTCAGGGCGAAGGCGGGAGTGGCGATGAGGGTGACGACTGTGAAGAGCGTCAGTAGTCGTACCATGCATGTACCTCCTCGTTGCAGACCGTCTGCATTGACAGTGCTGAAGACTCACTGCGACATTCCACAAATAATCATACAATTCTCATAAACCTATTGTCAAGCAAGCAGCAAGCGGGTCGGGGCGGACGCTTGTGACCACCGGCGCGGGGGCAGATGCCCCATCTGCTCCGTCTGTGGCCACACCTGTTATAATGTCGGTCTGGAGAGCACTATGCCGACACGACCCAACGCCATTCGACTGACTATCTTCCTTCTTCTCATGGTGTTATCGACCCGGGGGAGCGACGCCGACCCGATCCAGCCGGTACGGAAGATCGCCGAATGGGAGCCTGCGGCGGGAACGCTCATCCGCTGGCCGCTGGGGATCCCGTCGGATCTGGTCGTGGAGCTCGCCGAGGGCGACAGCCTCTACGTGCTCGTCGAGACGCAGAGCCAGGAGAACTCGGCGCGAAACGCCTTCTCGTCGTGGGGCGTCAACACCGACCACGTTCGCTACATCCGAACGAACACCTACTCCCACTGGACGCGGGACTGGGGTCCGCAAGACGTCTTCGACGGAGACGGCGTCTGGGGGATCGGCGATCCGTGGTTCACCGGCTACCCGTGGGTGCCGGGCTGCTTCGCCGGGCCCGGCCCGACACACTCGGTGATCTCCGGCGGGGCGGCCATGGCGATCGCCGCCGAGAACGTCGCGCGAATGGGCACGCGCGGTTGGGAGGAGGACGACGCCGTTAACGATGCCGTCGCGACCGACTTCGGTGCGCCCCTTCACGCACTGCCGGCGTTCTGCACCGGCGGAAACATCATGGTCGACGGCCACGGCACCGCCTTCAGCACCCGCCAGATGCTCGCCGAGAACGCGCCCTATCATAACGAGCCCGAGTTCCGCGACGTGATGGAAGCGTGGCTCGGGATCACCGACTACCACTTTTTCGAGAATCCCGAAACGCACGGCATTCAGCACATCGATTGCTACGCGAAGCTTCTGGATGAGGAGACTGTGATCGTCAAAGAGGTCACGCCGGGCAACCCCGAGTACGATTGCATCGAGGACATGGTCGACGAGTTCGCAACGCTCACCAACGTCTACGGTCGGCCGTACACGATCATCCGTGTCTACTGCGCCGCGTACAGCGGCTGGGATGTCGCCGCCTATACGAACTCACTCATCCTGAACAACAAAGTGCTCGTGCCGCTCTTCGGAGTATCGAGCGACCAGCCCGCGCTCGACAGTTATCGGGCCGCGATGCCCGGCTACGAGGTTATCGGCTTCCCGTACGGCTCCTGGTACTACTACGACGCGCTTCACTGCCGCACGATGGCGATCTTCGATCGACACATGCTTCGCATCTGGCACCGCCGTCTGGATGCGGTCGTGCCGCCCGCGGCGGAGTATCCCATCACGGCGATGATCGACGATCGGAGCGAAATGGGGCTCGTGGCGGAGTCGCTGCTCCTTCGGTGGCGGTTCATCGGGGATGAAACCTGGAACGACGTCCCGCTCGTGGAAACGGCGGCGCCGGATTCATTCGCCGCGGCGATCCCGGGTCAGACGCCGGGTTCGGCGGTCGAGTACTACCTGAGCGCGTCCGACTATGCCGGCCGAACCGAAACGCTTCCTCGGAGCGCGCCCGACGGCACATATCTGTTCGTCGTGGACGACGCGGTGGATACGCCAATCGACATCGCGATGATTGCGACGGGGCGTCTCGGGCTGGCCCCCAATCCGTTTCGGTCCGAGATCGGAATCCGGCTCGATCTTCCGATCTCGGCGCCTGTCACGCTATCGGTCTACGATGCAGCCGGTCGATGCGTCCGAACCCTGTTCGAGGGTGTGCCGGCGGCGCGACCCGGCAGGGTGCGGTGGAACGGCCGGGATACGGACGGCGAGTCGTGTGCACCAGGCGTGTACTTCATTATGCTACGCACACCCGTGGAGACGCGCGGCGGGCGATGTCTCTTGCTCAAGTAGGTCTCCGCGCCCGCCCGCGTTATTCCAACCATCGAACGACGGTAGCCGTCACGTTGAGCTGCTCGTCGTTGCTGTCCGTGAAGCCGTCCGCCGACTTCTGTCTCGACGTGAGGATGATGGCGTCTCCGCCCGCCTTGCAGGCCTCTCGCTTCATCTTGGGCAGGATCTTCGCCAATGTGTCGTGGCCGAGCGACCCTTCGCCCTCGAGGACGCCGAGTTCCTCATATTCGCGATCCGGCAGCTTGGAGCTGAAGACCTCGATGGAGCAGTCTTCGGGTCGCGCCGGATAGGATGACCCGGTCTGGACGAACTTGGCGGACGAGCACCCGGTGAAGATCACGATCACCAATAGGGCCCACATCGTCGCCAGGCCATGCCCCTGTCCGTTGAAACTTCGTCGTTTCATCTTGCTCTTCCCTTCCTCGCGCGTTTGTCCAGTTCAGCTACCACCGGACGGCTACTCCAACGTGGAGTCTGACGATATCGGTTCTGGATTCGAGTGAGTCGAAGGTGACCTTTCCGTCGGACCGACGGATGGATCCCTTCTTCAGATACTCGGCTTCATCTCCACGCAGATACCGGGCACCGGCATCGAGCGAGACCTCGAACCGATCATCCTCGTCCCCGGACGCCCTCATTCCAGTGTAGACCGGTACCATGACACCCCCACCGAATCCATAGGCAAAGGCGGTATCGTCTCGGTTGGTGGAACTGATGACGCTTTCCACGACGTTGCCGGTGTCCTGGATCTTGGTTTCCGTGAAGAGATAGTTGAGCCCGATCAGCGCATCCGCGTAGAGCTGGATGGGACCGCGCGGCATCTGGCCACGGAGCACGAAGAACGCCTGCACGACGTTGTTCCAGGTCTCGACATCCACTTCCACGTCGGGGATCGTCGTGGAGAACGGCTCTCGACGGCTTTCGACGCCGTAGTTCATCCAGCATAGATCGAGTCCGACGGCGAACGGACTTGTTGACGGGGCGTAGAAGATCTGACCGCCGATACCGTAGGCGTTGCGTCCGATCTGATCTTCCAACTGCTCCTGCGGCAGCCCCGTGTTGAAATGAATGCCGCCGACGAAGTTCGTGCCGGCGAAAGAGCCGGACGCCAGTCCGCTGAGAAGCGCAACAGCCGAGAGGGCCCATAGCAGCAACTTGAGTGGCCCTCGCCTGCATGTATCTGCTCGTGCCATTCCATCACTCCCTGGTCCTGAATCGGCGCACATGCCGATTCTACACCGCCGCGATTCGAAGTCACTCATCAGGCTAAGCAAGGCCGATGCCATGATCGTCCGTGAAGAAGAAGAGCGCAGAGAGCTGAGGCGCCGTTGCGGGCGCGTACTCACGCTGATCCTGGGATATGCGCGCGAAGGGGCAGTTAGGCCCGAGTTGGGGGTCGATCGTGACCGCCGGCGGCAGCCGACCGCGCCGGCGGGCCGTCGATATCCGGTGAGCTCACGCGGTTCTGGAATCGTGGCGCAGCGGCACACTGTGGCCCGGCCGCACACCTCTGAACGCAGACATTCCGAACGGTTTGTCGGGGCGGCGTGAGGCCGGCATCGCGGGATATGGCTAACGCGGGCCGGACTCCCGCACCGTCTTCACCACCCACCCCACGATGCTGAGCGCGATCTCTGCCGGCGTCCGTGCGCCGATCGGGATTCCCAGCGGCGAGACGACGCGGGCGACAAACTCGGCGTCCAATCCGTCATCTTCGCGCCAGAGCCGGCGGACCGTCGTCTCCTTCTTCTTGCTCGCAATCATCCCCACGTGGCCCGTGAATTCCGACTGGATCACCGCGCGCCCGTAGATGCGGTCGGAGAAATGATTGTGCGAGATGAGAACGACGTGCGTGAATCGATCGAATCCCGCGACCGACTCGCGAAGATCGCCGACCGCGCTCGTATGTAGCGCGACGGCATTCGGAAAGCGGTCGGCGGTGGCGAACTCGGAGCGGCTGTCGTGGACCTCGGTGAGGTAGTTGAGCTGGTCGAGGATCTTCGCGATCTCGAATGCGCAATGACCGCCGCCACAGAGCAGGATGCGGGGGACGCGAGGTAGAAGTTCGATGGCGACTTCGACGCTGCCGCCGCACACCCCCCCGATGGAGTTCTCTCCACCTTCACCGACCGTGAGCTTCAGCGATTCACCCTCTCCCACGCGAAGCGCGTTCTCGCAGCGCTTGAGGATTTCGGCTTCCAGCACGCCGCCGCCCACCGTGCCGACGGTCGTCCCATCGGCGAGAACGAGCATCTTGTGGTGCGTCTTTCCGGGGGAGGAACCTCTGTGGCGCAGCACCGTCGCGACGACGCCCGGTCTTCCCTCTTCGAGAGCGGCGAGGATCGCGCGCTGAACGTCCAGGCTCATAGAAGATCCTCGGTCGCGGTCTCGAGGTCCGCCGGCGTATTCAGGTTTCGGACGACTCCCGGGCCGGACGCGTCGATGTAGTGCGTCTCCCCCGTGGCAGACAGGATGTCGCGGAGGGTGACGGCCGTCGGATCGGACACCGCATGGAGCGCCGACACGCCCGATTCGAGAACCAGAACCGGATGACCGGCCTTTCGCCCCCAGGTCGGCACGACGCGCGTGATCGGCTCCACGCCCGCTTCCGCGTTCATGCCTTCTTCGATCAGCCGGCGGACGTCGGTCACCTCGACCCACGGGTGGTCCACGGGGTAGATCAAGACACGGCGCGCGCGCCCGGACTGCCGGGCCGCGAGCGCATCGAGCCCGAGGCACACGGACGACAGCATCCCGTGCTCGGGGTTCGGGTTTCGAACGGTCTGAAAGCCGGGCAGCAAGGTCGCGAGATCCGACACTATCTCGTCGGGATCCTCGCTCGGCGGCAGGACGGCCACGATTTCGGTGATCCCGGCTTCCGAAAGGACGGCGGTCGCCTGTTCGAGAAGGGTCCGACCGTCGAGGCGGACGAACGCCTTGGGTCCCAGCTTGAGACGCTCACCGCGTCCCGCGGCGAGGATGATCGCCGCCACGTCGTGGTCGCTTGTCATCTCAGGACCTCCTCAGGTGCCGGATCGCGCAGGGGTGGATCAGCCATGTCCAGGACGAATCGTCTCACAATCCGACCCAGAACGAAACGCCGATATGCGGCGGTTGAACGGACGTCGTCAATGGGGGTGATTTCGTTCACCGCCGTCGCGGCGGCGCGGTCGGCCGTGGCGCTGTCATACGGGCGCCCCTCGCAGGCGTATTCCGTAGCCGGAAGACGAATCGGGGTGGGGGCGACACTCCCCGCGGCGATGCGCACGGACGTCATCCTGCCGCCGCCGCGGCTCGCGGCAAAGGCGACGACGACCTTGCTGATCGCCTGCGCCGCGCGTGTCCCGACCTTCCACAACCGTTGCATGTGGTTCGGAGGCGGATTCGGCACGTGGATCCGAACGATCAGCTCCCCAGGCCCGAGGGCCGTTTCGCGGTAGCCGGTGTTGAAATCCGCATACGTGATGATCCGCACGCCGATGGGGCCGGCGACGATGATCTGTGCGTCGAGCGCCAGAAGAACGGGAAGCGAGTCGCCGGCCGGGGAGGCGTTGGCGATGTTCCCGCCGATCGTCGCGCGGTTCTGAATCTGCCAGGCACCGAACACGACGGCCGCGTCGGCGAGCGCCGGAGCGTATTCGTTCACGAGTGCATCGTGGCGGATCTCGGCGAACGTACACGCCGCGCCGATGTCGAGAAAATCGCCATCGTGATGAATGCCAGCGAGCTCCGGGAGACGCGTGACATCGACCACGGCTTTGGGTCGGTTCCCCGTCGCGTGTTCGGTCACCATGAGATCGGTGCAGCCGGCGATGGGGATCGCCGATTCGTCGGCAAGGCACTCGATGGCCTCCTGCAGCGACTCCGGGCGGCGCGCGCGGGTCATGACGACTCCTCCTCCGACGGCGCGCCCGCGTCGCAGCGAGTCACGCTCTCGATCGACCGAAAGATGCGCTCGTAACCGGTGCAGCGGCAGAGCGTGCCGGCGAGCGCTTCGCGGATGACCGCGCGGTCGGGCTCGGGGACCCGATCGATCAACGCGCGGGCCGTGAGGATCATGCCGGGCGTGCAGGCGCCGCATTGCGCTCCACCCTCGGTGACGAACGCTTCCTGAAGCGGATCGAGTTGGCCGTTCTTTTCGACGCCTTCGATCGTCACGATCTCCCGACCCTCGACCTGGATGATCGGAACCAGGCACGCGCACACGGGTTCGCCGTCGAGGAGCACCGTGCACGCCCCGCACTCACCTTCTCCGCAGCCTTCCTTGGTCCCCGTCAGCTTCAACGTTTCGCGCAGCGCGTCGAGCAGCCGATCCATGGGATCGCCGGTGAGCTCCGCGGGCTTTCCGTTGACGGTGCATCGGATGCGCGTGCTCACGACGCCTCCTCGCCACTGTTCGCCGAGCCACCCGAGAGCGCCTGGGTGGTTTCCCCTGCCTCCAGATCATCGACCAACCGCTCAGGTGTCGCGGGAACGGTCGACGAGACGATACCTGCGGCGTTCTCGATGGCGGCGAGCGTCGCGGGCGCTCCGCCGTCCATGGGAAGCTCTCCGACACCTTTCGCGCCGAACGGGTGGCGTGGGTTGGCGTCCTCCACGAGCAACGTCTCCATGTCGGGGGCGTCGGCTGCAGTTGGGATGAGGTATGTCGCCATCCGGTCGTTCACACAGCGCCCGCGATCCATCTTCATCTCTTCGAGGAGCCCGAAGCCGATGGCCTGAAGCGTGCCGCCTTCGATCTGTCCGGCGCAGAGCAGCGGGTGAATCGCGCGTCCGACATCGCAGGCCACGGTTGCGTGCTCGGCCGTTACCGCCAGCGTGATCGGATCGACCCGGACTTCGACGACGTCGCATCCCCAGCCGTAGGCGGAATACGCCGTGCCGCGATAGCTCGTGTCATCGAACGTCTCGCCTTCGGGCGGCGTGAAACGGCGCTCGACGTGGAGATTGCCTTTCGCCGCGAGATAGTCATCGGCCACCGAGTCGAACGCGCCGAGGTCGCCGCTCTTTCGGTCGATGAAGCGGCCGTCGGTGAGACGAACGTCGTCCCGGCGCAGACCGCGTCTATTCGCCAGGTCGACGCGCAGTGTCTCGACCAGATCGGCCGCGGCGCGCGCGAGGATGCCGCCGATGACCATCACCGTGCGGGACGCCACGGTGGGTCCCGAGTCGGGGACCATCGCCGTGTCACTGTCCGCGACCATGACCTGATCGAACGGGAGCCCGGTCGCGTCGGCCACGATCTGCGCGAGCACGGTGAGCGTTCCCTGGCCCATCTCCGTTTGCGCGGTGAGAATTTCCACCTTGCCGCTCGGGAGGAGACGAACGGCCGCCGGCGCGCGCATCATGTGTTCGCCGCTTCCGGTGAACCCCGACCCGTGCCAATAGAGCGACAGCCCGATGCCACGCCATGGGCTCGGATCGTCCGGATCACGCGCGGCGCGGGCGGCCTCGTACGCTTCCCACTTGCGCAGGAAGTCCGAACGACGGGTGGCCTCCTCGAGACAGCAACTGGCCCCGACGCTTTCGGTCAGCGTTTGTCCCGTTGGGGTCACGTCGCCGATCCGGTAGGCGTTTCGTTCCCGAAGCGTGAGCGGATCGATATCGAGAGTGCGTGCGATCCGATCCATTTGCCGCTCTACGGCGAAGATCGTCTGCGGAGCGCCGAAGCCGCGGAACGCGCCGTTGGGCGACGTGTTTGTGGCCAGCGCGCGCCCGCGGATCCTGACGTTCGGACACGCATAAGCGCCGGCGGCATGAAGCACGGCGCGTGAGAGAACGACGGGGGAGAGCGTGGTGTACGCGCCGGCGTCGAGCAACACGTCGATCTCCATGGCGTGGAGCGAGCCGTCCGCCTCGACACCGGTTCGATGCATCACGCGCGAGGGGTGGCGCTTGGTGGTGGCGATGATGTCCTCGTCCCGATCGTAGACGATCTTCACCGGACATCCCGCCGCGTGGGCCAGAAGTGTCGCGTGCGCCGCGAGGATGCTCGGGTAGTCTTCCTTTCCTCCGAAAGCGCCGCCGGTGACGCTCTGTCGAACCCTGACCTCTTCATCTGCGCAGCCGAGAAAGTGAGTGATCGCTTTGTGGACGTAGAACGGGCACTGAAGCGATCCGATGATATCGATTCCACCGTCGGGTGTTGGCGTCGCGATCACGCCCTGGGTCTCGATGTAGATGTGCTCTTGGTGTCCCGTGGCGTAGACACCCTCGATCACGTGTGCCGCCTCGGTCATTGCGAGGTCGACGTTGCCGTGGTTGATGTGGCACTCGGCGAGCATGTTCAGGTTGCCGTCGGTGCGCGGGTCGCCTCTGAGGGCGTCGTCAATGGAGACGACACCTTCACGCGGTTCGTACTCCACCCTGACCGCAGACGCCGCGCGGCGCGCCCGCGCTCGCGTCGGAGCGGCGACGAGCGCCACCGGCTCTCCGACGTGATTGACAGATTCGTCCGCTAACACTGGCCAATCGTCGACGATCAGCTTGACGACGTTGGGGCCCGGCAGGTCTCCGGCGGTCACAAGGACGACGTCCGGATCATCATGATCGGCATCGAGCGTGATGCTCACAATTCGAGCGGCGTGATGCGGGCTTCGCACCGTAGCGCCATGCCACATGCCGGGGACGGAGAGGTCATCGACGTAGCGGGCTTCGCCCGTGACCTTCGCTCGGCCATCCGAGCGTGGAGGGCTCGATCCCACCAGTGACTGTGTCGGTTTCGCGTGATCGTCGTTCATATCGAGCGCAAGTGTACTCCCGCGTGAACGGCGCGCCAAGATGGGAGGGGGCCCGCGTGATGCCTACGACGTTCGCACGAGGGGTTTGTACCGGTAGCAGTCGGTCGTGTGATCATTCACCATGCCGACGGCCTGCATGAACGCGTAGCAGATCGTGGGACCGACGAACGTGAATCCCCGACGCTTGAGGTCCTTGCTCATCGCCCGCGACTCGTCCGTCTCCGCCGGAAGGTCTTTGAGCGTTCGCCATCGGTTGATGATGGGGCGGCCACCGACGAAATTCCAGATGTAGGCGTCGAAGCTTCGGAATTCCTTTTGGACGGCGAGAAACGCCTTGGCGTTTCTGATCGCCCCCGTGACCTTGAGCCGGTTGCGGACGATGCCGGGGTTGGCCAACAGACGGGCGACCTTGGCGTCGTCGTACTTCGCGATGAGGCGCGGGTTGAAGCGGCTGAACGCGCGGCGATAGCTCTTGCGTTTCTTGAGGATGGTCTCCCACGAGAGTCCCGCCTGCGCTCCCTCCAGAAGCAGGAACTCGAGGAGAACCCGATCGTCGTGGACGGGAACGCCCCACTCTTCGTCATGGTAGGCGATGCCGAGCTCGCTCGTGGCCCATGCGCAACGGCGCATTGGAATCCTCCGGTTCGTGGGTTTTTCGAGACGGATGGTGTGGGATCGTCGGCCCAGCGACCACCGGCCGACCGTCTATGCGACGTGCGTATGGTAGTCGACGCTACGGGGGTGGACAATCGCCGGAGTCGGCGTCGCGGGTCAACGGGCCGCGATCAACCGGTTATGTCCAACCGATACACGATCTCCCCGTCGGCTTCGATCTCATCGAAGACGAAGCCATGACCGGCGAAGAGGCGTCGCGCGGCTTCGTTCTCGGGTCTGAAGCTCGTCATCACGGTAACGTCGCCATGCCGCGCGAGCTTCTCGATCAGAAGCTCTATCGCGCGCCGGCCGAGTCCCCGCCCCTGGTGGCGCCGATCGATCATGATCCTGTGGAGTAGGAACGTCCGCTCGTCACGCGGTTCATACATGAGAAACCCGACCGGATCATTGCTGACGTAGATCCCGAGCGGTCTGTTCGCCGGATTCTCATCCGTCTGCGCGAGTGACCTCGCATTTGTTGCGATGAGCGCGCTTTGGTGATCCGCGACGTGAAGCGCGAGGCACGCGTCACGGTTCTCGCCCGTGATCGGGCGGAGAGAGACCGGTGCATCCGGCAAGACGCGGCTCGATTGATCCTTCCGAGACGCCATGAACGCCGGGGCGTCGAGATCGTTGTTGTCGATCACCATCGTGGCGGCGGACATCGGCCTGCAGCTTTCCAGGTAGAGCGCCTGCCCGACGACATAGCGCTGGTTCGACGGCGCGAGCACGTTGGGATCGGTGCCGTCGCGCAACGCCATTCGCGGGACCGACATGTCGAACCGCACATGGAGGAAGAGCGAGCAATCCCAGAACGCTCGAAGCTCCGGACGGTGAAGAAAGATACCGTCGAAGAGAAGCAAAGCGTCGGGATCGGCAGCACAAATCGGCGTGTCGACGGCGGAGTCGGTTCGATAGTCGAAGACGGCGGAGCGGTACTCGCGGTCACCGTCCGGGCCGAGCGGTTCGAGCAGCGACCGGATCGCGGCATCGGTGTCGAAGGAGTCCAGGAAGTACCCCTCCGCGGAATCGCGGCCCCGCGTGTAGCGGATCTTCCGCGGGTTGTGAAACCCGTCGATCGTTGCGCGGATGACCGAACGCCCGCGGCGTCGAGCGACGGTGGCCAGCTCGTCGGCGAACGTGGTCTTGCCGGCTCCGTCCACGCCGTCGATCGCCACGCGGACGGGGTGAGGTCGGGTGACGGCGAGCACACGCGTCGCGACGTCATTCAGAAGATCCCGCCGCTTCATGATGTAGCCGCGGGGTCGGCCGCCTCTTCGATCAGGCGTCGGAGGATGGAGCGGTGGCAGCGCGCTTCATCCGCGCAGTAACAGCCGACGGCAATCGGCGTGCGCGCGGCGATCAGAATCAGAAGCGCGATCGTCTGGCGACTGTCGGTAGACTTCGTCATCTCGCTGCGGTAGCGGAGCGTGAACTGCTTCCATTTGCTCTCCGACCACGGCGCCGGCCCAATCCACTTGAGAAGCTTGCGGCTCGGGGCGACGGTCGGAAGCCACACGTCGAAGAAGTCGCGCGCGGCGTATTCCTCTTTGCGGACCCCGCGGGGAAGGTAGCGAACCGCGCCGATCCGTATCCCCTCATTCGACCCCCGCGGGTCCCCGATGCGGTAGCTGCTGAGCATCAACATGCCGGTACTACCCCTTCAGGTCGTCTCGTCCCCGCACGGTCATCATGGTTCCGGTCATGCTGGCGACGTGCTTCTCAGCCCCGCCGGAGAGCATGAACGCGTCTCCCGAGCAGACGATGATCTGTCGGCCCGCCCGTATCACGGATGCCCGGGCGATGAGCCGCTCCCCCTTGGCGGGGGCGAGCATGTTGACCTTGAACTCGATGCTCAAGACCGCGGCATCGGCGGGCATGAGGCTGTAGGCCGCGTATCCGCACGCACTGTCGACGATCGTCGCGATCGCGCCCGCGTGCAGGAAGCCGTGTTGCTGGGTCAGATCGTCACGAAACGGCATGGTGATCTCGACGCGGCCGGGAAGCACGTCCGTCAGCCGCGCCTCGAACGTCCGCATGATCGCCTGCTTCGCGAAGCTCTCACGGACCCGCTCGGCGAACCGTTCGTCCGGTGGTTCGAATGCCGTCATGGGTGCGACTCCCCGGCAAGATTGATGAGGTGTGTAATCGTTGCGAGATGGTGATCGTCGTGCTCGGCGACGAAGGCGGCCAGATCGATGATCCTCATCGGCTGGTCGAGACGCGGATGGCGCGCGGAACGCACGATCGAGTCGACGTCGAGCCGCTCTAGTTGTTCGACCAGACGCGAACGCGCCTGACGAAACGCCAGCGTGAGCTCATCCAACCCTCTCTCATTGTGATCGGCCTCGTGCGTCTTTCGGTTCTCCAGGTCCGCGGGGCGCATCGTGTCGATCCCGCCCAGGATGTCATCGACGCGGTCGTACCAGAGCGGCTCCAGATCCAGAAGGTGGCCGACGTTCTCCTGAATCGACCAGCGCTCGCCATGTCGTCGGACGAGATCGTCGGTCCGAAGGTCGGCGACGCGGTCGTCGATGCGCGCGGGAGTGCCGCGCAGCCGTTCGACCAGCGACGCGAACATCTCGGGAGGGAGGTCGAACGTGAA
>CAZAMP010000021.1:0-72359 GCA_964486455.1 uncultured bacterium
CATGTAAAGCAATTTCAGGCGGGAAAGGGGGACATCACTTGTTGGACGCTACACTCATGCCTTTCCTGGGATTCGACATCGAACGCAAGGTCAGCGCGATAATAGAAGAGCATGAGTTTCATGTCGTGGAGTACGTTCATCCCCGTATGGCCTTCGCCATCACCTCACCGAGAAGCGCTTTCAAGGATGATACGGTCCATCGCAGAAAGCCCGGCGCGCTACATCATCTCGCGTTCAGAGCGGAATCCCGGGCCGAAGTCGATAGGTTGCACACCGAGCTCAAAGGCATAGGGGCCACGATCGTGAGCCCTCCACGCGTGTATCCGGAATACTCTCGGCCTGGATACTATGCGCTCTTTTTCAAGGATCTCGAGGGGATCAAGTACGAGATCGTGTGTACGAGGTCGGCTTCATGAACGGATTCAGCGAGGCGAGTGAGTGAAGCGGGTTTCTGTGATTCTGATCATCGCGGTCGCATCGGTGGCGATTGCACAAGAGATAGCGTCGTCGTCGGCCGACAGACTCGTCGAAGCGGCGATCGAACGCACGACACGCCGTGTCATCTACGACGGCTCCTATCGCGGGATTGATTATCCGGGCGGCGACGTTCCCGACAGCATCGGCGTTTGCACCGACCTGATCATTCGCGCCTACCGCGCGATCGGAGTCGATCTGCAGAAGGACGTCCATGAGGATATGACGGTGGCATTTGACCTGTATCCGACCATCTGGGGGTTGTCGAGGCCGGACAAGAACATCGATCACCGTCGCGTGCCGAATCTGCAGACGTTCTTCCGACGTTCCGGAGAACTGCTGCGCGTAACTGATGAGGCGAACGACTACACCACCGGCGATTTGGTGACCTGGGTATTGCCCGGGAATCTGCCTCACATCGGTATCGTGACGCACGAGCGATCGCGCGACGGTGAGAGATCGCTGATCGTGCACAATATCGGGCGAGGGCCGGAGATTGAGGATGTGCTTTTCGACTATCCGATCACGGGGCACTATCGATACGCGGTGAATCGCTGAGAAGGAGTTGATCGTGGCACAACGAAAGAAACGTCGTGAGCGAGACGTCGACAAAGACTATCCGCGTCGCCAGTTCATAGCCAAGCTCCGCCGTTTGGCGGACTGTCTCGAACAGGAGAGCCGCTTTCGAATCCAGGTGGCGAGTGAACGCGTTTCGGTGCCACCTTCGGCGACGATCAACATCGAACACGAGCGGGGATCTTCGAGCGAGGAGATCGAGTTTCAGCTCAAGTGGTCGCTGTCCGATTGACACAAGCGTCCAGGCTCGGGTGATATCGTTGGCGCGATCGGCGATCGATATGTGCGATCCTGGAGCCAATGGCACGGATGCACCATCGATCAAGGCTTCGACCGCGGTCACAGGCGTCTACGGGCAGTCGCATCGCGCGCAGTCGAGATGACCGCTCATGCGGCAGTGAGGAGAGATTATGGACTGGCATACCGAGCGAAAAGCCGGGACTCGGGCCGAGGTCCGTTCCCGACACGATGACAACCGGGCGGCATGGAACGAGGCCGCCCAGACCTACACGAGCGAGAACGAGGAACGAGTTCGGAATCTCAGATCAGGGAAGAGCAATCTCCACGCGATCGAACGCGCTACCCTCGCGCGGTACGGGCCCCTCGACACGTGGTGCCACCGGGCGATCCACCTGCAGTGCGCGAGCGGGAACGATACGCTCTCCCTTGTTCTCGAAGGGGTACACGAGGTCGTCGGAGTCGACATCAGCGACGTGCATATCGAGAACGCGCGATGGACGTCGGAGCAGCTCGGCATGTCCGCGAAATGGTACTGCTGTGACGTGCTGGACACGCCATCGGAGCTCGATGGGAGCGCGGATCTCGTCTACACGGGACGTGGTGCTATCTGCTGGATCCATGACATCGAAGCGTGGGCGGCGGTCGTCGCGCGACTGCTTCGCAAAGATGGCGTGATGAGTCTCTTCGATGATCATCCGGCCAGCTGGCTCTTCTCTCAAGAGACTCAGGAACTCGCGGCGTCGGGGGTCGACTACTTCGAGCATGCCGAGGCGAATCGCGGCTGGACGCCTGAGTACATCGGCGATCTTGGGAAGTCATCAGAAGAGCACGCGGTAAAGCACGAGAGACTCTGGACCATCGCGGACATCTTTCAGGCTCTGATTGAGGCCGGATTGGTCGTCGAGCATCTCGGTGAGCACCCGGACGAATACTGGTCCGCGTTTCCGAAGCTGTCGGGGGAGGACAGGCGCAGGCTGCCCATGACCTTCAGTTTGATTGCGCGGAAGCCATAGGCGGTCGCGCCGCCGCGGCTATAAGGTGTTATCAATAAGCCAATTGCACTGACACAGCGCGGATGAGATGAGAGCGGCGACCGCGGCAGACGGATCTGTTGTATCGTAGCGCCCGAGCATGCTGCGTGCGCTCGACTCACGTGCGGTCGGGCGGCGGACGGGGCCACGGCGGCCGCACACGTTTCCCAGTGACTCGGCAGTGCCGGCCGATCGCGGAGAAGCCATGAGCAAGAAGCAAGTCTACGAGTTCTTCGACGGGTTTTCCTGGGCCGTCCCCACGGCGTTTGCTGAAACGCTTGCCGCCTGCCGTTTCGAACAGGGCGATGTGCTCTACGACACTCGCCGGGCCTACGAAGGGACGTGGGGGCAGGCGCGCCCTCACGTCTCGCATAGCATTCAAGTGAAGTTGCCGCTCAGACGGACCGGCACCAAGTCGGAAAAGGCCGAAGAGTCCATATTCACCGATAACTGGAACATGACCGTCGAGTTCAACCTGACGGATCATCGAGCCGGCAAGACCCGGGCCATCACCACGACCCAGGGCCGGCTTTACACGCTCCTGTGGAAGGGCGATCTCTCGTCTATTGTTGCGAAGAGTCCGTCACCAACAGTGCCGACGCTGCCCATGGACATCCTCCGCGATCTTCCAAAGGCCCTCGATCATGTGCGGGGAAGGCTGCCCGAGGTGTCGAACGGCGGCGTGATCTTCCTGATGCCGTTTGACCTTACTCGCCAGCTTCTGCGGTCCAAGTTTCGGAAGGTGGAGGCGGAACTGGCGCAGTTCGAAGCAGACATGTGCCTCGTCTCGCCATCCGATGCCGGCTTGGAGAGCGAGAAGGGGTTTGCACCTACGGTCAGCATCGCGTGTTTCATGGTTCAGTCGGCGCCGGTGAACGACGTCGAGAAGGCGTTGAAGCAGGCCCTCTACATGCCGGCGAAGAACAAGAAGACAGCGGTCGAACGTTTTCGCCTCGGCGCTCACGGTCACCTCGCAACGGTTTGACGGCGCCGCGCTCGCGTTCCTTCTTCTCAGCCGGAGGCAAACATCTCGATGCCGAGCATGTACGAGATCTACGAGAAGCATGCGGACCGCTATCACGAGCTCGTCAGTGCCGAAGATCATCAGGCGAACCTGCCTGAAAAGCTCCACGAGATACTGGATTGGAGAGGGCTCTCCGTCCTCGAGGGCGGGGTCGGGACGGGGCGTGTTACCCGACACTACATCGAAGATGCATCCGCCGCCGTGTGCTGTGATCGCTCCCGGCACATGCTCGACTTCGCTCAGGACGCGCTCGGTGAGTTTCGCGACAAGATCACGTTCGTGTTGGCTGACAATAGGATGATGTCCCAGCTCCCGGACCGGCATGACGTGTTCATCGAGGGGTGGAGCTTTGGTCATGCGGCCGTCGACTGCAGCACGCGCGTCGAAATCGAGGGCGTAGCGGAAATCCTGCTGCGCGGCGCTGCGAAGAACCTGAGACCGGGCGGCGCCATCGTCTTGATCGAGAGCCTAGGGACTAATGTCGATGTGCCCGCTCCGCCGGATGACAAGCTCGCGACTCTCTACGAGCGGCTCGAAGTGCGTCACGGCTTCGCGAAGGCAGTGATCAGAACCGACTACCGGTTCGAATCGAATGAGGATGCCGTTCGGGTGATGGGGTTCTTCTTCGGTGAGAGGATGGTGGATGGGATCCTGAGGCGGAAGTCCCCGATCATCCCGGAGTGGACCGGAGTCTGGACGAAGACTGTCTAGGTAGTCTGAAGCGGGCTCGAATTGACCGAAACCGAGGACGGCCCGCGGGGTTCAATCCAGTGTCGTCGGTAATCGTCCTCTCCTGATCTGGGGGTGACTCGTGTTGGGCCCGACGCGCAGGACGCATTCGCTTGCCGTGAAGGCGGCTGTCGTTGCCACAGCCATCCTTCTGCCGTTCGGTTGCACACAGGAAGAGGTCACGAAGCCGGGAGCCGGTCCGTGCATCCACGAGTATCGTGAACCGGCCTTGACGATCGACAAGATCACCAACTCCGTCGATGGCTCTCGAATTGAGCGCGTGTCGATCCGGCAGCTGGAGATCAATGGTGTGGAGATACCTTCTCTGCATCACTTGGCTGACTCCGCTCTCGGTATGTCGCTAGCCGGCGATACGCTGATCTGTACGCCTCCATGCGGCTTTGGAAACGTTACCGGCGAATACAAGTTCGTGATGTCCGCGGACGAGTTTGTCCCCGCCACGATTCTCTCACAGGCGGAGTATTCGATCTTTGAAGGCGGGTGACCCTCATGGAACGACGGTGGTTCACACGTCGAACTGAAGCTGACGCCGGATCCAACCACCACGCCGAGCGGTACCTTCTTGATAAGGAGCCGAGCCGTTCTGCGGAGGCCGCCCAGGTACTCGCTGGTCGTGATCGCGCCGGATCCCGGTGTCGATTACAAGTTGGTCCGGATCACTCCTGATAGCGGCATCGACCATTCGCTCATCATCATCAGGCCTGAGATGGAGCCCGGGTACGTCAGTGTAGGACGCCTGTCTCGGTATCACCATCAGCGAGGTCGAGGGATGGAGTTGAGCGGACCTCTGGAATAGACGATCGGCGCCAGGCGCGGAGACGTATCATCGTGGGGCGTTGCGTGTGCGCGCCGGTGCCGCTCAAACTGCTGAGGGAAATATGGGCGAGACAACCGGGTTCGACGGACGTGTTCGCAGCTTCGGCTACGCCGCAAATGGAATCCTCCTGATGCTGAAGAGTCAGCGCAATGCGTGGATCCATGCGCTTGCCACCGTCACGGTCATCGGGGCGGGATTCTCGTTTCGGGTCGGTCCGCCGGAATGGTGCTGGCTCGTCCTGGCGATCGTTTCCGTCTGGAGCGCCGAAGCGCTCAACACCGCGTTGGAACTCCTGGCCGACGTCGCTTCACCGGACTACCATCCAACCGTCGGACAAGCGAAGGACGTCGCCGCTGGGGCCGTCCTGATCTCGGCGATGGGGTCGTTGGTCATTGGTTTGCTGGTATTCGTTCCGCGTATCCTGAGCATGTTGCGGGGAGGGTGACCGCGTACGGCCCGGCAAGGAGCGACACCGTGTGAAGAGCCGGTCGCTCCGGAGACGCACGCTGCGACGGTAGGGCGCTGGTTTCAGCTCTCTCCGTTCGTGCGACTCCACTGAGCGCCGAGTCTCGGACGATCCGCGACGTCGGCGTTCGGATTGCGGCCGATGAAAGGAAGGAATCGTGATTGAGGTCCATCCTCGGGAGACCGTCATACTCGCCACCGATTTCTCGGCGATGGTCGCATGGTTCCGCGACGTGCTGGGCTTCAAGATCACGAAGCTTTATGAAGAGGAGTTCCACTACTGCAATCTCGAAACGTCGACCGGGATCAAGATCGGTATCGCCACCGCCGCCGAGATGGGTGTCACGCCGGTTGATCGTGGCAAGAACACGGTGGTCTTGCAGTTCCAAGTCGCGAACGTGAAGGATTTCCTCACGCACGTCGCGAAGAACGGCGGCTCCGTGAGTTTCGGCCCCACGTTCGACAAGAACGACTCATTCTGGTACGGAGGCTTTGCGGATCCCGAGGGAAACCCGTGCTGGGTGGTGGATGAGAATTGTCCGTGATAGTGGGCGGCGCCGCGTTGCTCTCGCGTTCTCCGATGTCGCACGGTAATATCAACAACGAGTTGGCCAACGGAGGGGATCACAAGACGGCCGTGCCTTGGCCGAACGAGAGGGAAGCGGTGATGATCTCTGCAGATGAAGCGCTCAAGCGGTTGCGCGAGGGGAACCGCCGTTTCGTGTCCGGCGTTCGAAGCGATGACACACGTCCGAGCCCGGCACGCCGGAGCGAGCTGGTCGCCGGCCAGGAGCCGTTTGCGATCGTCCTGGGGTGCTCCGACTCACGAGTGCCTGTGGAGCTCATCTTCGACCAAGGGCTCGGTGACATCTTCACCATTCGTGTCGCGGGGAACATCGTCGCCCCATCTCAGCTCGGAAGCATCGAGTTCGCCGCCGATGAGCTGGGTGCGCCGCTCGTCGTTGTTCTGGGACACTCCAAGTGTGGTGCGGTCTCGGCGACGGTCGAAGAGATGATGCGACCGACGGGGCAGGGCTCGCCGAGTCTCCGATCACTTCTCGATCGTATTCGCCCTTCCGTCGAGTCGTTGCTCACGCCCGCACTCCGGGGCGACAAGGAGTCTCTGATCCGGGAGGCCGTTCGAGAGAACGTCCGCATCTCCGTCAATCGGTTGCGGGAGGAATCAGAGATTCTGGCGGAGCTCATCAAGAAGGGCGAGCTGCTGGTCGTTGGCGCGGAGTACGCGCTGGAGACCGGCATCGTTGAGTTCTTCTATGGAATGCCGGCGGCTGGCTGATCCTCTTTCGCGCCGGGACGGTGATTGGGCGGTGTCTGCCGGGCACGGCCCTGCGCTTCGGCTTCGACACGGTGAGGCGCGGAGATAGTCACGGCACTGGACGCAGGGTGTGGTGGTACCCATGACGCGCAGCTCACCGGATCCCGCGATCACGGAGCAGATCGAATACTATCGGCGCAGGGCACCGGAGTATGACAAGTGGTTTCATCGTGTCGAGCGCTATGATCGTGGTGCGGAGGAGAATGAGCGGTGGTTTCGTGATATCGATCAGGTTCGGGCCGCCCTCGCCGACTTCGGGCCCTCCGGCAGCGTTCTGGAGCTCGCGTGTGGAACCGGTCTCTGGACGGAACTCCTGATTCGCTCCGCTTCCCGGCTCACTGCCGTCGATGCTTCCCCCGAGATGCTCGCAATCAACCAAGGGCGGGTGAATTCGGATTCGGTGCGCTATGTCCGGGCGGATCTCTTTTCATGGGAGCCCGATCGATCGTACGACGTCGTCTTCTTCGGCTTCTGGCTCTCCCACATTCCACCGGAGCGGTTCGATAGCTTCTGGACGGTAGTGGAAAGGGCTCTTGCGAAATCCGGGCGAGTGTTCTTCGTGGATTCGCTGCGCGATCCCCATTCCACCGCGCGGGATCATGTTCTTCCGGCGCCGAGCTCCACGACGGCCCGGCGACGGCTCGACAATGGCGACGAATTCGACGTCGTCAAGGTCTTCTACGATCCTCAGATTCTCGCGTCGCGTCTGGAGACTCTGGGTTGGGCGATCGAGGTCGAATCCACTTCGCGCTTCTTTCTCTTCGGTCATGGAGGGCGCTCGGGGACGCAACGATCCGCGCTCTAACCACCGGCGGCCTCATCGCGGTGTATCCGATGTAACCATTCGGCCGCTTCCGAGTATTCAGTGCGGGAGGTGGTCATGGACGAATTCGAGGCGCTCTATCGCCAACATGCTTCCGCGGTTTTTCGCTTCGCCTGGGGTTTGTGCGGCGATCGAAGCACCGCCGAAGACCTCGTCTCCGAGACATTCGTGCGCATTCTGACGAAGGCGCCGCGGATCGAGACGCGGACCGCGTTGGCGTACCTCCTGGCCGTCGCTCGAAACACGTATCTCTCCGGAATCCGACGCAGCCGGCGGGAGGTTTCGCTCCCGGAGGATATCGTGGCCCCTGAGGAGGACCCGTCGCGACGCCTGGACGACCGGGCGCGCCTAGAGGTCGTGACCCGAGCGCTTCGCGATCTGCCGGAGGGCGAGCGAACCGCCCTGCTGCTTCGCGTCGACCACGAGCTACCGTACGACGACATTGCCCGAGCCCTTGGGATATCGGTCGCGGCCGCGAGGGTGCGCGTTCACCGTGCCCGCGTTCGCCTGACGAACGCGGAGACGATTTCCGGGAGGACATCATGAAATTCGAAGTGACACGGGATGTGGTGAGTGATCTCTGGGCGCTGAGTCGTTCAGGGGATGCCAGCACGGACAGCCGTGCCCTGGTGGACGCCTTTCTAGCGGCCGACGCTGATTTCGCCAAGACACTGAAGGAAAGCGTGAGCCTGCGGGGTGCCACGCCCGCGCTTCAGCTATCGCCCGACGCCGAGCGGCGTCTACTGGATGATGCGCGCCAGCGGGCGCGAACGAAGCTCCTCGTGATCGGGGGCGCGATCGGCTTGATCGGTCTCGTCTCACTTGTTGCACTGATTGGTGTGATGATGGTCATGTACCGTGGCCATTGACCTCATGTCTTGCCGGGATCCAGCTTCTAGATACGATCGGGATCCCATCGGACTACTTGACGCTTCGGCTCGAACGGATCGGTGGACGACCCATTGAGAATCCGCTGCTGCGTCCTGAAGTCGCCGACTACTTCGAGCGTCAGGGGAAGCACGCGAGCATGACGGGAACGGAATGAACATCATACCTTTCTACGGAACGACACATCCGGACCTCTTCGCGATCGAGCGCGCCGCCATGGATCGGCAGGGTCGTGTCGTGAGCGCCCTCGACGAGCTGCTCCCGGAGGATGGGACCGTGTTGGATATCGGAGCGGGGGACGGTTTCACGGCGGAGGCACTCACCACGTCACGCCGCGCCGTCTTTGCCATGGAGCCGGCGAGGGCGATGGTCGATTCGCGGCGGTCACTCTGTTGGGTGTGCGGGGAAGCCGAAGCGTTGCCGTATCGCGCCGCTCGGTTTCGGGCGGCCTACGCGACGTGGGCGTTCTTCTTTCCCAGCATGCATGCGATCGATACGGGAATCGCGGAGATGGAGCGCGTGGTAGGACCTGGCGGCTCGCTGGCCATCGTGAACAACCTCGGCGACGATGGTTTTTGTCGGCTTTCGCCGCGAAACATCGCGGAGCCTCCGGAGCCGTTCATCGAGCGCGGCTTCGCCCTCGATGTCGTCGAAACCGCCTTCGAGTTCGACACGGTCGACGACGCGCGACGGCTGCTCGGCTTCTACTTCGGGGATCAAGGGCGCGCCCGGGCCCGGCTGCGGATGAGCTTCCGCGTCGGGGTCTATCACAAGCGCGTCGCAGGGAAGTGACAGATTGCGACATGATCGGTTGACTACGGGGCGACCGTCCGCATAATCGATCCGATGGCAAGCGGATCCAAGAAAGTCATATACGCCGCGTTCATCGGCAACGCCGGCATTGCGGTAACGAAGTTCATCGCCGCGGCCCTGACCGGGTCGAGCGCCATGCTCACCGAGGCGATTCACTCCGTCGTCGACACTGGGAACCAACTGCTCCTGCTATGGGGCATCCGCCGCGCGTCCCGTCCCGCCGACGAGGATTTCCCGCTGGGCTATGGCAAAGAGGTCTACTTCTGGTCGTTCGTCGTGGCGATCCTCATTTTCGCCCTGGGCGCGGGACTCTCAGTCTACGAAGGAATTAAGCACCTCCTCCACCCGAATCCCGTTTCGAACATCGGCATCAACTATATTGTGTTGACGATCGCGATGATCTTCGAAGGGATCGCGTGGTGGATCGCGTGGCGGACGTTTCGGAAATCGAAGGGGAGGAAGGGGCTCCTGGAGGCTGTACGGCACGGCAAAGATCCGACGATGTTCGTCGTCTTGTTCGAGGACTCCGCAGCCCTTCTCGGGCTCGTCGTGGCGTTCGTCGGGATCGGTCTGGGGCAGTTGACGGGAAACCCCTATTTCGACGGCGCGGCCTCGGTGCTGATCGGTCTCATTCTCGCGAGCGTCGCGGGATGGCTGGCGTGGGAGACAAAAGGTCTCTTGATCGGTGAAGCGGCCGACCCTGAGGTGCGACGGCGAATCCGGGAGATCGCGGCCACGCACGCCGGCGTCAAACACGTCAACGAGGTGATCACCATGCACATGGGACCGCAGACCATCCTGGTGAACGTGAGCGTCGACTTCGCGGATCAGCTGTCGAGTGCCGCCGTTGAAGAGGCCGTGGCGGACCTCAATCATCGCATCAAGGCCGCTTTGCCGGACGTCAGGCGCGTATTCATCGAGGCGGAGTCCTGGACCGCACACCGCGATCAGCGCGCCACGTAGGCGTGTCGAGTGTCGCCTCCGATCATCCCGACGGATCCGATCTCTCGAGAACGGGAGTAAACGCGTGGAGGGTAGGTGTCGTGGCAGACAGACTTCGTAGGTCGAATGACAGGGTGATCGCGGGCGTGTGCGGAGGGATCGCCGAACGCCTGGGATGGTCTCCAAAGCGCGTACGCGTCATCTACGTGCTAGTGTCGATCCTGAGCGCAGCGTTCCCCGGCACGCTCGTCTACCTGGCTCTCTGGTTTCTCCTGCCGGAAGCCGACGAGTGAGTTCCGAAATGGCTCTCGACCGTGATGAGCTGGGTCGGCGGATCTATCAAGCGTCACATATCCGTGGGAGCTTCCGACTGCGGTCGGGTATGGAGTCGACCGAGTACTTCGACAAGTACCTCTTCGAAGCCGACCCGGCGCTGTTGAGCGAAATCTGTGTTCATCTAGAACGTCTGCTTCCCGACGACGTGGACGCGCTCGCGGGCCTCGAGCTGGGAGGCGTATCAATCGCTGCCGTCCTCTCGCAGGCTACGTCGGTCAAGCTTCTGCAGATACGAAAGGAACCGAAGTCGTACGGAACGCGAAAGCAGATCGAGGGAGGGCCGGTCGCGGGGAAGCGTGTGGTGATCGTCGAAGATATCGTCACGTCCGGTGGACAGATCGTTGAGTCGGCGACCCTCCTTCGGCGCCATGGCGCTGAAATCCCGGCTGTGATCAGCGTCGTGGACCGCGAGGCGGGTGCGGACGAAAGCCTTGTGGCGATCGGACTGGCCTACAATCCGCTCTTCACGATTCGCGAGCTCGAGCGGTTTGCGAGCGCGACGTCCGATTGATGCTTTCAGATCTCCCTTTCCGTTGATTGTACCCCCAGAATCTCTGGTATAATTCCCTTGAAGCGCGATCAGTGAGACGGGGAATGCGACGATCGTCGGGGATCCGACGTGCCGTGAAGGTGCCGGACCGAGAGACGCCGACATGCCTGGCCAGGTCGATTACCTGACAGGCGAGCGGATCGTCCTAGTTCGCTCATCTGGCCGACTGACAGAGAAGGACCTGCTCGCCCTAAGCGGAGACGTTGCTCGTCTCTTTGATGAGCATGCGGTCGATAGTGTGCTCATCGACTCCACCGAGCTTCAGAAACTGCCCTCACCCGTCGTTCTGTTCAACTTCATCATTGCCCTGTCCGACGCGGGTCTCCCACGCCGATCTCGAATCGCCATCCTGACCGGATCCGATACCCCCAATGATGTTGAATTCATGGAGACCGTCGGGAAGAATCGCGGCATCATGGTGGAGCTGTTCCGTGATCGGCGCGAGGCGATCGCATGGCTCACTCCCGCCATCGAAGACTGACCCACCTGCCTGTTTCCCGTTCGACGCGACACGACAGAGGAGCACAGATGAAAGACCGCTATTCGATAGACAAGGAAGTCCGCTTTCCCGGGCTGACACACATTGATATCGCTAACCTGGTGGCGGCGAACGAACACGAGTGGCACAATCAAACGCTGTGCGCGGTGACACTCATCGCACGCGCGCGCCGGAAGGCGTCGTGATGTTGATGGTGGAGGGTAGCGGTGTGGAGCCGACGGGGGACTAGGAGAAATCGCCCTATGTCGATGTCCGACTACATCCGTGGAATCAGGAGCAAGGTGGGGAATGATCTCATGGTGACGCCGTCGGCCGCCATCGTCGCGTTCGACGCCGAGCGGCGCGTGTTGCTGGCCCGCCATGCCGATCCCGACATCTGGATTGCACCCGGAGGAATGATCGAGCCGAACGAGACGCCGGCCGACGCCGCCTTGAGAGAGGTTTGGGAGGAGACCGGAACGCGCGTCGAGCTGGTGCGCGTCCTCGGCGTCTACGCGGGACCCGACTATCATGTGGTCTACACGAACGGCCACGAGATGACCTACGTGATGACCGTATTCGAGGGCCGCTTGGCCGGGCGACTTGGGCGGCCGGACGGCCGGGAGACACTGGAGATCGGACTCTTCTCTGAATCCGAAGCGCGGACGCTGAACCTCGGACGCGGGATGCCGGCCGTGCTGCGCGACGCATTCGCGAGACAATCGACGGCCGCCTTCCAACCCGCCACCTGGCATCCATCCGATGAGACTCGCTGATATCGCCGCTGCGGCTCCTCCCGTGCCGTGGGAAGGGGAGGAGAAAATTCCCTGGAGCGAACCCGCGTTCAGCGAGCGGATGCTGGCGGAGCATCTCTCCCAAGATCATGATCTGGCAAGCCGGCGACGCGAGACGATCGATCGCCAGGTCGAGTGGATTCACGCTCATGTCTTGCGCGAAAGGCCGTCCCGCATACTGGATCTCGGGTGTGGCCCGGGCTTCTACACGCAACGTCTCTCGCGCCTGGGCCACGAGTGCGTGGGTATCGACTACTCGCCCGCGTCAATCGCGCATGCCAGAGAGGTGGCCCAGAACGAGTCGCCGCCGATCGTCTACATCGAAGAGGACATGTGCCGCGCGGAGTTCGGGGACGGATATGATCTCGTCATGTTGATCTGGGGCGAGTTCAATGCGTTTTCTCCGAAGAACGGCCGCCTGGTTCTGGAGAAATGTGCGCACTCCATGTCCGACGGGGGGCGCCTCCTTCTGGAGGTGCAAACATTTGACGGCGTCAAGGCGATCGGCCGAGAGCCTGCGACGTGGACATCCGCGGAATCCGGACTCTTCTCCGAGCGTCCGTTCATGTGCCTGAAGCAGAGCTGCTGGAGCGAGCCCCATCACGCGGCAACGACGCGATTCTGGGTCGTCGATGTGGAGACCGCGCGCGTGCGCATGATGAACTCCAGCGCGAAAGCCTATACGGATGACGAATACGACGAGCTGCTCCGTGCCTCCGGGTTTCGGGCCATCCGCCGACACCCGTCAATGAGCAACGAGACGGGTGACGAGCTGTCCGGCATTGTAGTGCTGCTCGCCGAGTGGGGTGACGACCGCCAGCCCACAAGACGCGTCGTGAGCGGTTGAGGTTGCCGGATCGTTCGTCTCTGACTACTCTCCATCGAAGCGATCAGATCACACGCGTAAGCTAGATGTGGAGGGGACGGTGAGCTTCGAGATTCGCCCCATGAAGACCGGTGAAGGCGCCAACTGTGAGCTTGTCATGAGGGGCCTTCCGGGATGGTTCGGTATCGAGCAGTCGATCCTCGACTACGCCAAGGCCACCGAAGAGATGGAGACGTTAGTGGCCGAGGTTTCCGGTGCCATCGTCGGTTTCATCACGCTCAATCAACACAATCCTCTTTCCGCCGAGATGCACGTGCTCGGAGTCCTCCGCGACTATCACGGGCAAGGGATAGGGCGGGCGCTGGTCGAGCACGTTGAAGCGATTGCGAGATCCCGGGCGATCGAGTTCATGCAGGTGAAGACACTCGGGCCCTCACACCCGGACTCCAACTATGCGCAGACCAGACTCTTCTATGAGCACATCGGGTACAGGCCGCTTGAAGAGAATGAACTCTGGGGGAAGGACAGCCCGTGCTTGATCATGGTCAAGCACCTTTCATGCGCGGACGACTAGGTTGCCCCGAACTCTCACGGCCCGGGTGATGCGGTGAATTCAAAACGGTCGGGATATCGAGCGGGATCCATCGTGACGGTGGATCCGCGTGTCCGGGGCCGTTGCGATCGTCGGTTACGCGGTGTCGTACATCCCCGATTCGATCTGGAAGGGAATGAGTTGGGGGGTCACGTTCGAATTCATCCTCGATGGCGTGATCTACGGCCTATTGACGGCGGGTACATTCGCGTGGCTTTGGCCTGAACTGTAGATGTGTCAGAGGCGGCCGGGAAATGAACGACGCGGAGAGAAGCATCCACAGGCGGCTACACGAGGGATACCGGGACGACAAGCCCGCACGGCTGGCCTTCGTTCGGCGCGCCTACGCGATGCTACCGGAAATCGAGGCGCCGCGAATCCTTGACGTCGGATGCGGATGCGGCGGCCCCACTCTGGAGCTGGCGAGACTGAGTGGCGGTGAGGTGACCGGTCTGGATGTCGATCGATCCGCCGTACACGAGCTCGAGACGAGGGCCCAAGCGGCGGGACTCGGCCAACGGATCCACGCCCGGTGCGGTTCGATGCATGAACTAGGCTTCACGGGTGATCCGTTCGACGTCGTCTGGGCGGAGGCTTCCCTTCATGCCATGGGGTTCGGGGCCGGGCTCGATGCGTGCGCCGGAAGCTTGAAGCCGGCCGGGTGTCTGGTCATCCACGAGATGGTCTGGGTACAGCCGAAGCCGCCGGAGGAGCTCGCGAGCTACTGGCAGGGGCGTTTCCCGGAGATCCGGACCGTACCCGAGCTCGAAGCTTTCATCCGCCGTCACGGGTTTTCCATCATCGCCTCCTTCGCGCTACCTGAAGAGTACTGGTGGGGCGACTATTTTCGGTTCATCGAGGATCGAATCGCGGCACTCCGGTCCGAGCTTCGGGGGAACGTGAAAGCGACCCAGGCGCTCGATCGGGAGCAGCGGGTGGTGGATCTCCACAAGCGGAACCGAGGCTGGTACGGATCGGCCTACTTCGTAACGCGAAAATCAACAGAGGAGACCGCAGCGGAATGACACAAGAGAACAAACCCCCGATCGGCTCGGTCGCGTGGCGGGATCTCACCGTGGAGAATGCCGATGGGGTTCGGAGGTTCTATGAGGACGTGGTCGGCTGGACGACCCGCGAGCATCCGATGGGCGAATACAGCGACTATGATGTCTTGACCGCGGACGGCTCGGACACGGTGGCCGGGATTTGTCACGCGCGCGGGAGCAACGTGAATCTCCCCGCGTCATGGCTCGTCTATGTCGTCGTCAAAGACGTTGGGGAGAGCGCCCGCCGCTGTGAGGAACTCGGGGGGCGGGTGATCGACGGCCCGCGCGCGATGGGAACGAGCGATTTCTGCGTGATCGAAGACCCCGCGGGTGCGGTGTTGGCACTGATCAGTCAATAGGGGTTCCACAACGAGGGGGGTGGGGATGAGGATCTTTCACGCCGTGCTTGTCGTCATGGTGCTCGCACCTGCGGTCGCCGTCGCGGGCGTTCCGGCCCTGGTCGCGCCCAGTCATGTCCTGCAGATGCAGGTCGGGGGGGAGGCGCCGCCGGTGAGCAGCCAGATCACCTTCACGAAGGACGATGACGAAAGGCAGATCATCGCGGACCTGCCTGAAGGAGAACAGATCGTCGTTCCGGTTCTGATCTCCGATGACGGCGGAATCAAGTTTCAGTTCGCCAAGGTGGCGGATGATCGCATTCTCGCGATTCACTTCATCGGCTCCACTGACGGTGAGGAGAGCTGGAGCGGCGCCTTCACCGGGATGATCGATGGCGAGATTGATGAGCACATGTCCGGCACCTTTAAGTTGTCTCCCAAGTGAGGTCATCGAGCTGGTTCAATTGCAGGGTTCAGTACGGAGACGGAGTGAAGCATGACGAGGCGACCTGACGCGTCGGAATATGCCGAGTACTACGATGGCTATGTGAAGCTGGTACCGGATGGTGACATCATTCGGGTCCTGCATGAGCAGCTCGACGAGATGCTCGAGCTTCTCGCCGGAGTGCCCGCTGAAAAGGCCGAGTATCGGTACGAGCCGGAGAAGTGGAGTGTCAAGGAGCTCATCCGACACGTCATCGACGTGGAGTGGATCTTCGTCTGCCGAGCGCTGACGTTCGCACGCTCCGACACTTCAGCGCTGCCGGGGATGGATCAGGACGAGTTCGCGGATCGAGCGGCCTCTGTCGAGCAAAGCCTCGGAGACATGCGCGTGCTGAAGGAGAGATACCTGAGCGGATAGGGCCGCGGGTACGGACGATCCGATCGACTGCCTGGAGGTTGTCGTGGAGGGACGGCTGGTCCGAGTTCGAAAGAAGTACGTTGCGGCCTATCCGCAGCCAGTCAGGCTTCGAAAGGGCGTTGCGGTCACCCTTCGTCGGCGCGATTCGGAATGGGATGGATGGACGTGGTGCTCGACCGCTGACGACAGCTCCTGCTGGATACCGGATTCCTGGCTCGAGGTGACGGGTGACAGTGCCGTGCTCATCCGCGATTACGACTCGACGGAGCTTACCGTCAACGAAGGGCAGCCGCTTCGGATCGAGCTAGAGGAGAGCGGTTGGGCTTGGGCCAGAGCCGAAGATGGCTCGCGGGGTTGGGTTCCGCTGGCGCATCTTCGGGAGGACTGAGTCGGGATGAGTGAGCTTCCCGCATCATGTGATCTTGCCACACTCGGTCTCGATCCCGCGACGCGTACGGGGCCATCGATGACGATGAACGACTTCAGGTCGAGCTCCTCCGCACACTGGAGGGCTGCGTGGAACTGTCTCGACGCGAGTGCCTTCCGGGATGGGGGAAGGTGTTGCTCGACTACGTGCGAAGTGATGAGATGCACCGAAAGGCGCGGTGGGCCGTGCGCAAACGCGCGGGGGGCGGAGTTTGAAGAATCAGTATCTGGGTGACATCAACGACTATCGAAAATACGGGCTCATTCGCTGCCTCATGTCGGACCAACTCCGCGTGACCGTCTGTTGGATGCTCACCCCGGATGACGGGCGCTCCGACGGCGGCAAGCTCTCGTACCTGGATCAGCCCGATCGGTGGCGACGATTCGATCCATCTCTTTACGACGGCCTTCGGGAGATCGTTTCCAGGACCACCCGGAGGGGAGCTCCGAGAGACCTGGACGAATTGCAGACGTCGGGCATTCTCGATGGCTGCCGCTTTCACGACATGGAACTGGGTGATGGGCGCGAGGATCGCGTCGACTTCTTCATTGCTCTCGAGCCCAGGCTCAGCGATACGGATCTGTTGTTCTTCGACCCGGACAACGGACTCGAGGTCCCGAGCACGGGAAAGGGGCGGCGTGGGTCGTCGAAGTATCTGTATTGGGACGAAGCGGCGCGCTTCTTCGCCGGCGGCACGTCACTCCTGATCTACCAGCACATCCCGCGCGTCAAACGACGTCCGTATGCGGAAGGCTTGCTCGCCCGCTGTCGCGCGGAGACCGGAGCCCGGCACGTCTACGCGCTGCAAACGTCGTCGGTGCTCTTCCTACTCGCTGCACAACCACCGCACGTGGCGGCGATCGAGCGAGGTCTTCGGGCCGTGGACGAGGTCTGGGCGGATCAGATCGAGCTGCTCGACCGCTTCGCGCCAGGCAAGGCCGCGCACACTTTCTGATCGGAGGTTGAACGCAATGGATATCTGGAAGTTCTACGACATCACGCATCGAGAGCACTCCTTCTGCAATCCCATGTCCCGGGGAAGTTTCGATCAACTCATCGACCTGCTTCGACTGCCCGCGGGGGCCCGCGTCGTCGATATCGCGAGCGGCAAGGGAGAGTTCCTCATTCGGCTCGCGGAGCGATACGAGATTTCGGGGATCGGGATCGATATCTCGTCGTACTTCATTGCCGACTCGGAAAGGGAGCGCGAACAACGTGTGCCCGAGGCCGACATCACGTTCAAGGAGATGAATGGAAAGGATTTCGTGCCCGATACGCCCGAGAGCTTCGACCTGGCGGCATGCATCGGCGCGGATTGGATCTTCGGCGGCCACAGGAAGACGATCGAAGCGCTCAAACGAATGACCGTTCCGGGCGGGTGGATCATCGCCGGCGCGCCCTACTGGCTTCAGACACCGCCCGCCGAGTACCTGAAGGTGACCGACTGCAAAGCCGACATGTGCGGCACGCACGTGGGAAACGTGAGCGCGGGCGAGGAACTCGGTTTGCGCCTCGCATACACGTTGGTCAGCAAGCCGGGTGACTGGGATCGCTACGAGGGGCTCCAGTGGTACGCGGCCGGAGAGTTTGCGAGAAGCAACCCGGATGATGCCGACGTTCCCGAACTGATTGAGCGAGTCGATAGAGAGAAGATCGCCTATCTGAAATGGGGAAGGGACACGATCAACTGGGCGGTCTACGCTTTCAGGCGGCCGTTGGATTGACGGTTTCCGAAACTGCGGACGTGACGTTGACCGTACCTCTCCCACCACACGCGAGGCGGACGGACAAGCAGGGGTGAGAGACTGGACTACGGTGAGATACAAGAGTATCCGCTAGCACCGGTGCCGGATCATCCCCGGGCGGCATTCTCATCGTCGACAACCTTCTGTGGAGCGGCAGACGCCGGCTGGGTATCCAGTGTTGTTCCCATTCGTGACGGGTTGCTCGTGTCGTACAAACACAGACCGACGTTGGCAGGCGAATCCGATGGTAACGGAACTTCCGCAGCGTGACTTCCGGGTGGTCCGACCGCTACTAGGGCCGGACTTCGCGTATCCGGAAGCCCTCTCGGTTGTCGAGGGAACGAACCCCGGCTGGGTATTCACCGACGATTCCGCATCGCCGCGAACGGCACTGATCTGGTCGAAGGGAATCGAGGGGTTCTATCTGGTCGGGATCGCGCGGAATTCCCGGTTCCTAACAGCTTTGGATGCCTTTGTCGACCGCGTCGTCACGCCTCGGGCCATGCAGCTCGGGCTCCGCTGGTTCGAAGTGAACGGAGCGGACGAGAGCTGGGGACCGGTCATCGAGAAGACGTTCAGGGCCCGCAAAATCCATCGCAGTGCTCAGGTCGTCTTCAGAATGCCGGAGGTCGATCAGGATCCACCCGCCCACGAGGACGATCGCGGCGTCCGCTTCGTAGACGAGGACCTGCTGCACGATCGAAGCATCGAGAACCGGGCGTTCCTGCGTTCCAAGATCGAGTCCTACTGGGAATCGACGGACGCGTATCTGCAGGCCGGCATTGGATGTTGTGTCGTTCAGCGAAACCAAATCGTCAGCCTGTGCTTTTCGGCGTTCGTGGCGGGATGCACACACGTCGTGGATATCGAGACGATCCCGGAGTTCAGGCGACGTCGCGTCGCCGAGCGAGTCGGCCGGGCCTATGCCGACGCCTGTCGGGCACGTAGCCTGACCCTCCATTGGGACTGCATGCGGGACAATGCGCCCTCCATGCGGTTGGCGGAAAAGCTGGGGCTACGGAAGGTTCGCGAGTACGCTTTGTACAGCTTCAGGCTCTCGGAGTGAGTCGATGGTGTGACGACAGCGATGCGGAGGGATGATGGAGCTCGAGACCAAGCGGCTTCTTCTGCGCACGATGACGATTGACGATGTGGATGATCTTCTGCGGATCTTCTCCGATCCCAAGGTAATGGCGTCGTTCGGCGGAATGCTGTTCGAGCGACCCCAGATGGTGCGGTGGGTCGAGCGGAACCTCTCCCATCAGAATGAACACGGATATGGCTTGTTCTCGATCATCATCAAGGAGGACGGTGAGCTGATTGGCGACTGCGGACTCGAGCACATGACGATCGACGGCTCTCAGGAGGTCGAGATCGGATACGACGTGCGGAGTGACTACTGGAACCGTGGACTGGCGACGGAAGCTGCTCGCGCGGTCCGCGACTTCGCGTTCCGGGATCTGAACCTCGACGGCGTCATCAGTCTGATCCGACCGGAGAACGTCGCGTCCCGAAAGGTCGCCGAGAAGATCGGAATGACGAAGGAAAGAGAGATTCTGCGAGACGATCGGACGTACTGGGTCTACTCGCGCGCTCGGGATCTGCCGGACGGGAACTTCGAGGAGTCATGATGATCCACGAACTCGAGCCGTCCGCGTTCTCATCGGTCGAGCCTATCTTTGCCGGACCAGAGCGCTACGTGCCCGCTCTCTCCGTCCTTCGAGAGCGTTTCCCCGGAAGGGTGTTCGCGGATGATCCGCGGGCGCCGTCGTGCGCCATCGTCTGGGCGCTGACGCGCTGGGCGTACATCGATGGGGAGGCGAACGCGGCCTTTCTCGCAGAGCTGACGGGTTTCCTGGAGACGATCGTATTTCCGCTGAGCCTGGATCTGGGGCGTCCGTGGTTCGAGCTCTATGCGAACCCGTCCTCCGTTTGGCGATGCGCCTTGGACGAGACGCTTTCATGTTTCGAGCCCGAAACACACGAGGAGAGCACCTACACGTTCGATAGTGACGCGTACACCAGACTCCGTAGAGAGTCGGCAGCTCCGGACGGCATGGCGCTATTCGCGGCGGAATATCCGATCGTTCCGGAGGATCTGCGCGCACATGATTCGATGAGGCAGGATTGCGCTGCTCTCTCCACGTTCGGCTTCGAGCTTCGCGACGGGCACCGGGTGATATCGGTCTGTCGGGCAAACGGATTCGCGGCCGGCCGGGAGTTCATGGTCGATGTCGAGACACCCGATCCGTCGGCGCGGGGCCAGGGATACTCGACCCTGACGGCGACCGCGCTAATGGACCACGCGATCGCCGAAGGACTCGATCCGCTCTGGGAGACAACCGAGTTCAATGCACCCTCCCAGCGTCTCGCCCGAAAGCTGGGGTTCACGCCGGGGGACCCGTACCCAGTCTACTGCATGGATGCCCGACGCGCGCGGCGACCGAGGCAAGACTAGGGGGCAATTGATGTCCACGGGTGGTTCCGTCGTATTCGAGACACGGCGGCTCTCGATCCGCTCGGCTCGAACCGGTGATGCCGATATCATCCTCGACCTCTGGACGCATCCGAAGGTGATGGCGAATGTGGGTTTTCCGCAGGGACTCCGTGTGACGCGGGAGGAGATTGTGACGCGCATCGAGTCGCAGGGCGAGTCCGTCTTCGATCAGCTGCTGATCGTCGAGATCAAGAATCCGATCCAGGCGATCGGTGAGTGCAACCTGCATCGCCCGAACGATGACGGCGTGGCCTCGACGGATGTGAAGATCCTGCCGGCGTGCTGGGGGAACAAGTTCGGTGTGGAAGTGAAGCAAGGACTTCTCGACTATTTGTTCACGAACACGGACTGCGCCGCGGTCGAGGCTACGCCGAACGTGGACAACATTGCCTCCATCAAGATGCAGGAAGCTGTCGGGGGCGTTCGCATCGGAGAGACCACCTATCACTTCCCGGAGAGCATGCGCGACTACACGACGCCGGTGCACCACTACATCTATCGCGTCTACAGATCGTATTGGGAGCAGGGAAGCCACAAAACGGGATGATATGGCAATGGAATCGGGACGAAACGAAATCATCGATTCGCATGTCCATCTGAGCAAGCTGGACCGGGAGGATGCGCGGTTCGCCGACATTCGCGACGCGCTTCTCGAGTCGATGCGGCAGATTGGAACCGCGTATTCCTTCGTGCTGGCCGATAGTGAGCCCGACACGCCCGTATCGGACCTCGAAACGACGCTGGCGTTAGTGAGAGATCATCCGAAGATCCCGATGCTCGGCTCGATCAGCCCCTTTGCGGAGGATCGCGTCGCCATTCTCGCGCGCCTGGATGGCTTGGCGACGACACGCGAGATCATCGGGGTGAAGCTCTACCCGGGTTTCGAGGAGTTCTATCCGGATGATGAGCGGTGTCACGCCATCTACGAACTGTGCGTGCGGCACGACATGCCGGTACTCTTCCATTCCGGAGAGTCGATGGGCGAGCCGTGGCGAGAAGCATACAATCACCCGATCGAGATCGCGAACACGGCGATGCGGTTCCCGGCGCTGAAGATTATCATCGCGCACTTCTCCTACCCGCACTTCGCTGAAGCGCGCGAGGCGATCATCGGGCATCCGAACATCTATGGGGACATCTCGGGTCTGGCGCACCCGGAAGTGGTGGAGCGCTGCGGAAAGGAGACAATCCGCGAAACACTCGAGTCCGTCATGTCCGTAGCGCCGGAGAAGGTTCTCTTTGGGACCGACTGGCCAATTTGCAGCGTGGCGGACCATCTAGAGTTGGTGGCGTCTCTTCGGATCTCCGATGAAAAGAAATCGTGGTTACTTGGTGGAAACGCGCGGCGTCTCTTCGGCTTGAAGGAGGATGCGTGAGGGTTCTCGTCATCGGAGGAACGGCCTTCATCGGTCCCCAGGTGGTGACACGACTCATCGACCTCGGTCACTCGGTTGCTCTGCTCAATCGGGGTCGTACGCCGGTCGACCTGCCCGAATCCGTTCAACGCATTCGGTCTCCGGCTGAGCGGCTCGGGGATCGCGGCTACCTTTCGACCCTTCGAGACCGCATTCGGGAGTTCGACCCGGATGTGGTGCTGGACATGATCGCCGTGGTCGAGTCGGATGCGACCGCGCTCATGGAATCGTTTCGGAACTTGGCGGGCCGAGTCGTGGTCATCAGCAGTCAGGACGTCTATCGCGCCTACGGTGTCCTCATCGGCGTGGAGACGGGACCCATCGAACCGGTCCCGTTCGATGAGACCGGTCCGCTCAGATCGGGGCGCTATCCGTATCGCGCGGATACACCTCGGGAAACCGACGATCCTCGCGTTTGGATGGACGACTACGACAAGATCCCGATCGAGAAGATCGTCATGAATGATCCGGACCTTCCGGGCACCGTGTTACGCCTTCCCATGGTCTATGGGCCGCGTGACAAGCAGCATCGCATGTTCGAGTATCTCAAGCGCATGCTGGACGGTCGCCCCGCGATTCTCCTGGAGAAGGCGGTGTCGCGATGGCGATGGACCCGCGCCTACGTCGAGAACGTTGCCGACGCCATCGTCCTGGCTGTCACCCGTGAGGAGGCCACCGGGCGGATCTACAACGTTGGTGAGCCGGAGACACTCACGACACGCGAATGGGTCGAGCGGATCGCGGCGGCGATGGAATGGAGCGGCGACATCATCGAAGTGGCGGGGGAGACACTCCCGGAAGCGCTGCGGGCCCAGGGTCGAACGGACCAGGACCTGGTTACGCAATCGAACCGCATCCGTGAAGATCTCGGATATGCGGAACGGGTCGAGTTGACGGAGGCGATCGCTCGGACCGTGGCATGGGAGAGAGATAACCCGCCGGCGGAAGAGCACGCGCCCAAGCTGGACTACGAGGCGGAGGATGCCGTGCTCGCCGGTATCAGTCGGCCTGATCCCGACGACACCGGAGATGAGGCGATCACCTGAACCGTCAGCGGAGCGACGCGGAGGCTTCCGTCGTGGACGGAGACGATCGAGAAATCGCCAGAGGAAGCGGATCATTCGCGAAGAGCAGGCTTCGGCTCTCGTCTGAAGTCGGATATCGTTGATCCCGATCGGATACGGTCGAAAGGCGGGTCTAGGCAGATGAACGCAATGAGCAGAAGCAGGAGTGGTCGTCCGTGGGTGCTGGCCGTCGTGTTGTTGGCGACGGTCGTGCTCGTGGGCGCGTGTGCAACGGTGGGGAGAGACTTTCCCGTTTCTCAGGTGTCCGGAATCCGCATCGGCGAGACGACGAGGGACGAGATCCGGACGATGTTCGGCCCTCCGTGGCGGGTCGGGATCGAAGACGGCCAGCGCACGTGGACGTACGGCAAGTACAGCTACCGATTGTTCGGAGAGGCGAGCACACAGGACCTGGTCGTTCGCTTCGATGCTGACGGTGTCGTCGCGTCCTACACCTTCAACACGACCGAACACAGGGAGTGATCCGTGTCGAGCGACTACGCGTACAAGGGGGCCGCCTCGTTGGTGAGGCTGCATGAGTATTACATGCGTGACTTTGTCGACGCCTGGCGTGCCGCGAAGGCGGCGCGAGTGGCCCTGCCGACGACCGACGACCCGGACTATGTGTCGCTCGAAACGGTTCTAGCGCATGTTCTGCGCTCCGCGCGCGGCTACATGGTGTGGGTCTGCGAACAGCTCGATCTGCCCGACCCTGACATACGCTCCGCTCCAGAGACCGATGAGGCCGAGGCGGAGGCAGATGCGTACCTCGGACACGTGCTGGAACGATGGAGAACGCCGCTACTAGAGGTCCCCAGGCGGCAATTCGGGGACCGGGGCTATCGATCCGCATGGGGTGTCGAGTATTGTATCGACGCGATGCTCGAGCACGCGGTCATGCATCCGATCCGTCACGCCGCACAGCTTCGGACTTTGCTGAGCAGCAAGTAGGGAAGAGGCATCTCTCCGAATTACATCCGTGAAACGATTCCGTACTCTGATACGAACTGTCCGTCGTCATGTGGCCGGTGAATTTCACGCGAGGGGGATCAATTGACGAAGGGACCGGACTTTGACGTGGCGGCGGCCCACAAGCACTTTGCCGCGCACTGCTTCAACAAGGCCTGGGATCTGATCGATAAGACCGACCGGACACCGGAAGAGGACGCTGAGATGATTCGTCTCAATCAGGCGTCCCACTGGCACTGGACACAGCGCGACGACTGCAAGAAGGAGAACCTCTCGGTAGGCTACTGGCAGGCGTCCAGGATATACGCGATTCTGGGTGAGGCCGAGAACGCACGGAAGTATGGGGAGCTCTGTCTGTCACTGAGCGAGGGAGAAGACCCCTTCTATCTGGGGTATGCCTACGAAGCGCTCGCTCGGGCCGAGTCCGTCGCCGGCAATCGCGCCAAGATGAAGGAGCACCTCGCCGATGCGCGGCGCACTGCGGAGAAGGTGGAGAAGCCCGACTTCAAGGAGCCTCTCATCACCGATATCGACTCTATCAAGTAGGGCGGACGGCTCGGAGCGAGCCCGGCGGGACCTATTATCCGTACGAGTCCGAGTAGCCGGCTCAATGGCGAGGTGACGCGCGATGGACGGACACGATGGCAGCGGCACGATGCGGATCAAGCTCTCGGAGGAGCGGCGGGACCGCGTGATTCGGTCGACCAAGGAGTTCTTCGCCGAGACGTTCGACGATGAGCTGAGCGACTATCGCGCGCAGCGCATCGTCGACTTCTTCACCAAAGAGCTCGGCCCTCCGGTCTACAATCAGGCGATCCGCGACGCGTACGGGTTCATCCAGGACAAGCTCAGCGACTTGGAGGGCGAGTTCTACGAGCCGGACGAACCGTACTCGAGGTAGGCGGGAGAAGGGCCGTCCGGATCGCGCGCGAGGCGGTCGAACGGCCCATTCAAGGGTATGATCGTACTTCAGGGGTGGGCACGTCTCGAGTCTACGGGCCCCACAGGTGATTGGTGTTGACCGGCTTCCCCATGAGCTTCAGATAGTAGAAGAGTTGCCCCTTGTGCTGCTGTAGATGCTGCACCATGCGAAGTAGCCGATGACCGAGAATCATGTCTTCGTTGTCCCACGGGGCCGGCGCCTTCTTGTTCGCGAGGGCTTCCTCGCCGCTTTCCTTCAGCATCGCGAAGGAAATCTGCTTGTCCTCCTCGAGAAGCTTCTTTGCCTCGGTGACGCTGCTGACGGTCGGCAGCTTCTCGGCGGGGGGAAGCATATTCTCCGGTGACATGTCGTTCGGATCGAAGTCCTCCGGCAATCCCCAGTCGCCCGTGACGAATCCGCGGAAGCATTTGCCGCAGGCATCGGCCGTGTGCTTGAGAACCTGTCCCGTGGTCATCCAGTTGTCGCCGGTGGCGGGCTTCCAGTCGAGATCGCTGTCCTCGACCATGTCCACGAGCCCCGCTGTGGAGGCATAGTTCGATTCGACTTCGCGCGTGATCAGCTCCGTCCAACTCATCGTATCTCCTTTCCCGGACGTGTATCTCTCTCACATGAATCGGCAGGGATTGGATTCTGCGATCTGAAGACGCACCCGTCAATCGAGAACGTATCGCCTATTCGAAGCGAAAAGATGATTGTGCGATCGGAAGAATCGGGACGTATTGCGCGCCGGCTCGCACTTGCCGCTCCCCGCAAGAGGGCGCTACCATCGGTCTCGAACGCGGTAGATCGACCATCTTTCGCGACCGGAGGTGTTCGTATCGGTTCGGGCGGTCGAGAACCTGCTCCGTCTCGACGCCGGCGATAACGGGGAATCGATTTTGATCGGTTGACCGAGTCCTGTGGCGCCCGGCGCCACGGGCCGATGGGGGGACGGTCATGAGAATCGCACTCGTTCAGCAACATGCGACACCCGACCGGAAGGCAAATCGCCAAAGAGGCCTCGAGGCTGTAGATGCGGCGGCGTCAAGGGGTGCCGAGCTGATCTGCTTCGCGGAGCTCGCGTTCGACCCGTTCTATCCCCAGGAGAAGGCCGGTGTGAACGCGCTATCGCTGGCGGAACCCATTCCGGGTCCAACGACCGATCTATTCGCGAAGCGCGCGGCGGAGCTGGGTGTGGTCATCGTCCTCAATCTCTATGAACGGGAGGGGAAGCTCGCTTTCGACGCGTCGCCGGTGATCGATGCCGACGGAACGCTTCTCGGCAAGACCCGCATGGTGCACATCACGGACTACGAGTGGTTCCACGAGAAGGGATACTACGCCCCGGGAGATCGTGGGGCACCCGTGTACGACACGGCGGTGGGACGCATCGGCGTGGCGATTTGCTACGATCGACACTACCCGGAATACATGCGGGCCCTCACGTTGTCCGGCGCGGAGATCGTCCTGGTGCCCCAGGCCGGTGCCGCCGGCGAATGGCCCGAAGGACTCTTCGAGGCGGAGATGCAGGTCGCCGCGTTTCAGAACGGCTATTTCACGGCGCTGTGCAATCGTGTGGGACCCGAGCCCAGGGTGACGTTCGCAGGAAGCTCATTCGTCTGCGCTCCCGACGGCCGTGTGATTGCGCGGGCCGGAGATGGGACGGATGAAACCCTGGTTTGCGACCTCGATCTCGAGATGGTCGCGTCCTCCCACGCGAAGACGCTCTTTCTTCGCGACCGGCGGCCGGAGCTCTATGCCCGCTGGCTGGGGGTGTAGCATGCCGCTCCTCCACGTTCACATCCTAGAAGAGCCGACGCCCGCCGTCCTCGGATACCTCCGCAATCAGCTCCCAGCGGACGTACGCGTCACGGCGGGTGAGATCGGAACGAACGCTGCACACCACGTTCTGGTTGCCGGCATCCCGGGTGCCGATGAACTGGACGCAAGCGCGGAGCTTCACACGCTGATCATTCCCTGGGCGGGACTCCCACGCGCGACGCGCACGCTTCTGCTCGAGCGGCCGCACGTCGCCGTCCACAACATTCATCACAACGCCGCCCCTGCCGCCGAACATGCCATCGCGTTGCTTCTCGCCGCGGCGAAGTTCCTCGTTCCCGCCGACCGTGCTCTGCGCGATAACGATTGGACGCCGCGCTACGAGCCGGACCGTTCGATCATGCTGTCCGGGGCGACCGCGCTGGTCCTCGGGTACGGTGAGATCGGACGACGCGTCGCGCAAATGTGCCGCGGAATCGGGATGCGCGTGCTTGCCGTGCGTCGGCGTCCGGAGCAGACCCCCTCCGAATGTCCCGACGAGATCCACCCGCCCGATGCGCTCGAGGATCTTCTCCCGCGCGCGGATGCGGTTCTGATATGCCTGCCCTACACGGAGCGTACGAAAGGCATTCTGGGGGCGGAAGCGTTGCGGGCGCTGCCTTCGCACGCCGTCCTGGTGAACATGGGACGTGGCCGGCTCATCGATGAGAGGGCGCTTTATGAGGCGCTACGGGATGGGGCCATCCGGGCGGCCGGTCTGGACGTGTGGTACAACTATCCGAAGGACGAGAGCGAATACCGCGCCACCTCTCCTTCAACCTTTCCGTTTCACCAGCTGTCAAACGTCGTTATGAGTCCGCACCGCGGTGGCGGACTTTCGATGGAAGAGACCGAGCTCAGGCGGATGGCTGCTCTATCGATCCTGCTCAGGGCCGCGTATCGCGGTGAACCGATTCCGTTTCCTGTGGATGTGGAGAGCGGCTATTGAGCAAGAGACCGCTGTCACTACGCCTCCTCCGATCGCTCTTCCGTTGCTCGAAAAACGGGCTATTCGTTATCATTGATCAATGAGTGCCCCGCCACGCGGCCGCTCAACCGTGTCCTGCCGTGCTCCGACCACATGAAGGGGGTAGGCTTCCGATGAACCATATGCTGGGCTTCTTCTGCACTCTGCTTCTCGCCGCGCTGCTCGTCCCGATGACGACCGCCTCCGGGGAGTGGATCAACAATCGTGTGAACGAGGACAATACCGATGAGCTCCAAAACGAGGAGCAGGTTGTCGTCAATCCCGCCAATCCGAGTAACCTCGTGTCCGTCTGGCGTGATTTTCGCCTGGGCTACCGTCAGGTCGGGTACGGATACTCGAATGACGGCGGTCTCACGTGGAACAACCCCGGGCTCTTCGTTGATCCTCACTACCTGTGGGACAGCGATCCCGCCCTCACGGTCAACGCCGAGGGCGACTTCTTCGCCATGCTTCTGACGTACACCGGCAGTTTGAATGATCCGAACGGCATGCTGATGTATCGGAGCACCGACGGGGGGCAGACCTGGGAGGATCGCGGCTTCGCGATCAACGGTGTTCCCAACGCGTTTGAAGACAAGGAGCTCATCGCGTGCGATCGCACGGGTTCGCAGCATCACGGCCGGATCTATATGGTTTGGGCCCGTTTCTACGAGCGGAATGTCTACTGTGTATCGACCGGGGATGAAGGCGGCAGCTGGACGAGCGAACGGCTCGTGAGCGATCAGTCCAACATTCAATTCCCGATCGTCGCGGTCGGCCCTGAGGGCCAGTGCTACGTCTCCTGGATGTACTTCGGTAACGACACAATCAAGTTTGATGTCTCCACCAATGGCGGCCTCAGCTTCGGGAGCGACCGATCCGTGACCACCGTCCACAACGCGTTCCCTAACATCAACGGCAGCATCGGGACGCCGGCGGGGCCGGCAATGGACGTGGACATCACCGGGGGACCGTACGATGGGCGGATCTACATCGCCTACCTCACCCGAATCAGCTCTAGCGACTACGACGTCTACATCAGGCACTCGGACGATGAAGGGCAGAGCTGGTCGTCGGCGGTAAGGATCAACGACGATCCGCACGGCAATGGCCGAGATCAGTTTCATCCGTGGATCACGGTCGACAACACGGGGATCGTCTCGGCCGTCTGGTTGGACCGACGTCATGATCCGAGCAACTACCGCTGGCACTGCTACGTCAGTCAGAGCATGGACGGTGGAGTGACATGGTCGCCGAACCAGCAGGTTTCGACGGCGGAGTCCAGTCCGGGATACGCACGCGAGGCACCCGATGGCTCCTACTCGGAGATGGGGGAGGATGAGGAGCGATCCGAGTCGCACCCGGACCAAGAGGAGAACCGCGCGGGTCTCATCGGCGAGTACATTTCGATCGCGTGTTGGGACGGCTACATGACCCCGATCTGGACCGACACGCGAAATCAGAATCAAGATGCGTATGGCGGCGCTCTCGAACCGACCGCCGTCGAAGAGAGTGGGCAAATCGTCGCGGCGGCGCTCGTGGTCGGCCCGAACCCGGCCGACGGACCCGTGTCACTCGACTACGTCGTCGGCGCCGATGGTTGGGTCTCTCTCGAGGTCTACGATATCGGCGGTCGCCTGATCCGAACGCTCGTTGGGCGCAATCTCCGCGGCGGATCGCACCGGTTCGTGTGGGACGGTACGGATCAATCCGGAAACCACGTAGCACCCGGCGGCTACTTCGTGAGACTTCGGGCTGCGGGGACCGAGGAATCCAGGACGATCGTCATCCGGTAGTTCGCCGAGAGGAAACTCGGCGGGTGGCGGATTGCATTCGACGCGTGACTCGGGCAGAATGGCTCCACTCTCTCGTGCATTGGGGGTCGTGTGGTGAAGCTGGGCTCCGTCACAGTCCTTTTCTTGCTTGTCTGTTTTCTTCCCGTGTCCGCCGATATCGGTGGTGAGTTGTCTCGTGTAAACGCGCTGACCGATGTGCGGATCATCGCCGCCCCGGGAGCGGATCCCTTCGTTGGGAACATCGTTCTTAGGGACGGGCGGATCGTAGCCGTCGGTCCCGACGTCGAGCCGCCGTCCGATGCGCGCGTTCACGTCCTGACGGGGTTCAGCGTGTACGCGGGATTGATCGAACCCTATCTGTCACTTCGCACTGAGAAGCAGGCCGACCCCGGCAAGGACGCGGCGGCCGGTGCCGCCCGAGCGAACCATCCCGCTTCGTCACATCCCAATCCGGCCGTGCGCGCGGAAATCCGTGCCGTCGAAGCGTTGCCGATTCCGGAGAAGCTTCGCCGCGAAATGCGTGAGGCGGGTTACACGACGGCGCTGGCGGCGCCCGGCAGCGGCGTCTTCCGAGGGAGCGCCAGCCTCGTCGGGCTGGTGGATGACGATCCGGCCACCCACGTGTTGCTCGCGGACGCGTCCCAGGTGTTCGCGTTCGAGGTCGGAAGCTGGGGGGACACGAGCTATCCCAGTTCGCTGATGGGAACCATCGCGCTCGCGCGCCAGACGTTCTATGACACCGATTGGTACGACGAGGTCGATGCACTCTGGCGAGAGGACCCCACCGGCCGAGCGCGCCCGCGGGAGAACCTATCGCTCCGCGCACTCAGGCCAGTATTGCGGGAACGTCATCCCGTATTCTTCGAGTCCGAGGATCTTCCGATGGCGGGTCGCGCATTTGCGCTGGCGGAGGAGTTCGCGCTGAACCCCGTCATCGTGTCCGGCGCGTCCGACGAATACCGACGGATCGAGTGGATCGGTCGCAAACTGGAAGATGCGAACGCCTCACTGGTCGTTTCGGTGAACTTCCCACCGCCGCCTTATTGGGAAGAGGATGATGAACGGGCCGAGATCGAGCTGGAGTCGCTCGTTCACTGGGAGCGCGCGCACACGAACCCCGGTGAGCTGGAGTCGGCGGGCATATCCTTTTCCATCACGACGCAGGGGCTGGCGAAACGTAAGCAGATCCACGAGCGCATGCAAACGGCTATCCGGCACGGGCTCTCAGGAGAGGCGGCGCTCGCGGCGCTCACGACCGAGCCCGCGCGGCTGTTTGGCCTGGACGATCAACTGGGGACGATCGAGGCGGGGAAGCTGGCGAATCTGGTCGTCACGACCGGGGATCTCTTCGAGCGGGATACCCGGATCGTCGAGGTGTGGATTGACGGCATTCGCCATGGGGACGAGCCGCGAAGCGCACGAGCGGAGGACGTAGAAGGAACGTGGAAGTTCATGATCGGCGCCGCTGCGGACACGATCGGGTTCAAAGCGAGCTTCGAGCAAAGCGATGGACGACTCGTCGGTGTCGTGCCTGCGACGGAAGAGACGGAGGAAGACGCGCCGTCGGACACGCTGCGGGGAGTGAACCTCACGCGGGGGACGCTCACTTTCGTCGTGCCCCGGGCGACGACCGGGACCGTGGATCTCAGTGTCTCCGGAAAAGCGTCATGGGGTCTCTTCATCGGAGATGTGTCCGCGCCCGGTCTCCATCAGGCGATCACCGGTCGCAAGCTCTCTGCAGAGAGTGACGTCGAAGAAGACTCGTTGCTGTCGGAGGGGGCACCGCCGTGGCCACCCGTCGTCGAGAACGATGATCCGCCGACCGTTCACATCAAGAACGGCACACTCTGGACGTGCGGGCCGGAAGGCAAGCTCGCAGACGGTGATGTCATTCTCGATGGCGGCAGGATCGCCGCGATCGGCAGCGATCTCGAAAGCCCGGGCGGCGCGACCGTCGTCGATGCGTCCGGGTTGCACATCACGCCCGGAATCGTCGATTGTCACTCGCATTCAGCCATCACCGGCGACGTCAATGAGGGAACGCGAAGCTCGTCCGCGATGGTCCGCATAGCCGACGTTGTCAATCCGCGCAGTGCGGCGACCTACCGCGAGCTCGCCGGAGGTCTGACGGTTCAGAATCTGCTCCACGGGAGCGCCAACTCGATCGGTGGGCAAAACGCGGTCATCAAGCTGCGTTGGGGTAGGCCGGCCGAGGACCTCTTCTTTGGTGCACCGCAGGGTATCAAGTGCGCGCTCGGTGAAAACGTCAAGCAATCGAACTGGGGCGAGAAGTACGTCCATCGTTACCCCCAGACCCGCATGGGAGTCGAGCAGGTTTTCCGGGACCGCTTCTCCGCGGCGCTCGACTACAGAAAGGCGCACGCGGACTGGAAACGGACCGGTGAGGGACTTCCGCCCAAGCATGATCTCGAGCTGGAGGCGCTCCTGGAGATCATCGACGGCACACGTCTCATCCACTGTCATGCATACCGACAGGACGAGATGCTAATGCTCATGCGCGTGATGAAGGAGTTCGGTGTTCGCGTCGCGACCTTTCAGCACGCACTGGAAGCCTACAAGATCGCAGACGAGCTGGCCGCCCATGGGACCGGGGCCAGCGCGTTTTCCGACTGGTGGGCGTACAAGTTCGAGGTCTATGACGCGATTCCCTATGCGGGGGCGATCATGTGGGATCGCGGCGTTGTGGTTTCCTACAACTCCGACAGCTCGGAGCTGTCGAGACGTCTGAACCTCGAGGCGGCGAAGGCGGTCAAGTACGGGGGCGTGCCCGAAACGGAAGCGCTCAAGTTCATCACGCTGAACGCGGCGATTCAGCTTGGGATCGACGACCGGGTGGGTTCTCTGGAGATAGGCAAGGACGCCGATGTTGCCGTCTGGAGTGATCATCCACTGTCGGACGCGGCGATCTGTCTCGAGACTTGGGTCGACGGTATCCGGCGTTTCTCACGCGATGAAGATCTCGCGGCACGGGCTGCCGCGGAGGAGCTTCGTGAGGCGCTTCTCGACAAGGCGGAGCGCGCGCGGGCGGACGCGGGAGCACCGGAGAAGTTCCGAGCCACATTCGGTCGGCCCAGGCAAGGCGCGGACGAGCGCGGCTGCTGCGAAGTCATTCAGGGCGTTTGTGTCGAGGAGACCGACGCCGCGGCGGAGGAGCGGTAGGATGAGAAACGCGTTGCGCACGCTTGTCCTCGTGATCGCCTCGGTCGTCTGCGCTACCGGCGCGCGGGCCGGCACCACGGCAGTTGTCGGCGCGCGAATTCATCCGATCAGCGCGCCTCCCATCGAGACCGGGATCCTGGTCTTCGACGGGGATCGGATCATCGCCGTCGGATCCGCCGAAGATACCGATGTCCCGCCCGGGGCGGAGGTCATTCACGCGCTGGGTCTGGATCTATGGCCGGGAATGATCAACGCGCGCACGTCGCTCGGGCTCGTGGAGATCGGTAGCGTGCGCGGGACGCGGGACATCACCGAATCGGGACCGATGAACCCCGGCGCGCGGGCCGAGACGGCCATCAACCCGGAGTCGGAGCTGTTCCCGGTCACGCGGGCGAACGGTGTTCTTCTCGCCGCAACCCTTCCGGGTGGACGATTGGTGCCGGGTACGGTGGCCGTGATCGCCACCGACGGATGGACGCCCGAAGAGATGGTTCGCCGAGCGCCGGCCGGACTGGTCATTCAGTGGCCCAACATGCGCTCCAAGCCGCCCGAGAAGAAGAAGCCCGACTATGGGGAACGGCCGAAGACGGCGGCGACGTGGGAGAAGCAAATCATGTCGCTCACGGACATGATCGATGAGGCGCGCGCGTATGTCCGAGCGTGCGCGGAAAGCGAGACACCGGAGCGCGACTATGACGTTCAGTGGGAAGCGCTACGTCCGGTGCTGACCGGGAAGGTCCCGGTGTGGGTCGTTGCCACGAGGGAGGCGCAGATCCGCGCGGCGCTCGCATGGACGGCCGAGCACAACCTCAGCATGGTCCTGGTCGACAACGGTGACGCGTGGCGGTGTGCCGAGGAACTCGCTCAGCGCGACGTTCCGGTGATCACCCGGACGATCCGGCTTCCGCGCAGGCGACATGATCCCTACGATACTCCGTTCGTCGCCCCCGCGCGTCTTCACAACGCCGGCGTGCGGATCTGCTTCGGAACTCAAAGCTCGTCAAACGCGCGTAACCTCCCGCAGGAAGCGGCTCGCGCCGCGGCCTGGGGGCTGCCGCGGGAGATCGCGGAAAGGGGTCTCACCCTGGGGGCGGCAGAAGTGCTAGGGGTTTCTGATCGCTACGGCTCGCTCGAACCGGGGAAGAGCGCCACCTTCATTCTCGTCGAGGGTGATCTCCTGGAGACGCGCATGCAGGTGCGGCGCGCATGGATCGACGGTGTCGAGCGCAGTCTCGAAAGCCGCCACACGCGCCTGGCCGAGAAGTATCGATCGCGCCCGCGTCCCTAGAGCAACGCATTTCACGGCAAGAGCACGATCCGTCTCACGTTCTGTTCGCTCTCCGCGCGAAGCCGTATGAAGTAGATTCCCGCCTCCACTCGATTTCCGCTTTGATCGCGTGCGTCCCAGCGAATGACGTGGCGTCCCGGATCCTGAACATCGGCCGAGCGGAGCACTCGGACCAGGCGGCCGCCCACGTCGTAGATTCCCACCCGCGTCCTTGCGCGCGACTCGAGCGCATACGCGATCGTGCCGGACGGGGGGAACGGATTCTGCGGGGATGAGAGCGCGCAGATCCCACCGGTGGTGAGTCGATGCGATCCGTCACCCATCGCGATGTCGACCGGCGGATCACCAACGACCCGCAACAGGAGATGCGATGGACGGCTCCGACTGTGGTAGACCGTGTTTGTCGCAACGAGTGTCGTGTCGTTCTGATGGAATGGATCCCCGGTGTTGGGATTGGCATCGTAGCGCGGGTGGTTGGAACTGGAGATCGCGAGCAGGATCTGATGGCCTTCGGTGAAAACGAAGCTCGTCTCCCATAGATCGATCGCCATGAGATAGATCTCGCCCGGCGTCATGAACTCTTCGGTCTCCATGCTGTAGCGGTGTCTGGCGCGTAGGACTCCGTCACAGATGAGCATTGCCCTTCCGTCCGGATAGAGATCGCAGAGCTTGGCGGTGAAGTCCGTGTCGGTGCGGTCGGAGCTGACGTACACGTTGACGAGTACCTGGCCCGCGATTTCGAGAGGTGCCTGCAGCGGTTCGGACTCGTAGACGAGTACGTCGGACCGTCCCAGCGTCGGAGTCTGGTCGTAGGGGCCCGTTGGTAGGAAGAGATTCGCGCCACCGAGCGTCGGGACCGGATCGTCCGGATCGTACGAGAAGGTCTTGGGAAGGTCGAACACTCCCGGAAGATCTGTGCTGAGGGCGGCTGTCGGTGTCAGGTAGAAGGCCAACTCCAGCGCGTCCGGCGGCCAGTAGTCGCTCGCGCGCCATTCGTTTCCGGGCGCGCCGGGCTCATCGACAGCACCCATGACGTAATAGGCCACCGGCGGGAGCTCCATGATGCCGTTCGCCTCACCGTCGAGCCAATAGCCGAACCAGTCTTCGGATGTTCCGATCAGCGCCTCGGCCGTCATGGCGTCGTCCGCGTCGGGGAAATAGAGCTCGCCGACGTGTCCGTCCGCGCCGCCGCCGTGGGCCCAGGGTCCGATCAGGAGCTTCTGATTGCCGGCCGCGCCCTGGCCGCCGCCGCTCTGCAGCCCCGTGAAGCTGTTGATGTTTCCTTGGAGAAAGAGATCGTACCAGCCGGCGAATTGGTACGCGGGGATCGATTCCATCGGGTGGCGTGTTTCGGTATCGAGCCAGGACCACCAACTGTCGTCGTTCGGATGGGCATCGAGCGAGTCCAGGATGTACGAGCTTCCTTGGCTGGCGAGCCAGCCCTCGACATCGTACTCACGAAACGCTCCGCCCGGGAACACCGTCTGTGAGTAGAAGTCGGACGGTGCGTAGCCAACGTGGAGGCAGCGGACCGAATCGGGAAGCGCGCCGGCGAGCAAGTTCTGTGTAATCCCACGGGCGGAGCTGCCGATCGATCCGATGCGTCCATTGCACCACGTTTGCACGATGATCCAGCTGACGGTGTCGAGGCCGTCGGTGTGGTCCGGACCCCATCCGTCATCGCGGAAGAAGTTGTCCGTGCCCTCGGAGTCGTGGCAGCCGCGCGTGTCCTGGCAGACCGCGACGTAGCCGAGGTCCGCGACATAGGCGACGTTGTCCGAATCGATTCCGTAAGGCGTTCGGTAAAGGATCACGGGCCAGGGGGCGTCATCGTCTTGGGGATAGTAGACGTCGGTGGCGAGCCGGATGCCGTCGGGCATCTCGACCATGAACCGCTCTACGACCGGATAGGCGTGTGAACCGGGCTCAATCGCCTCCGCGGGATTCCCTGCGACGATCGAAGCCACAACTGCCGCAAACACGGTCATTGATCGATGGAGTGGTCGCGGTGTCATCCCATGCTCTTTCCGGGTGGCGCGTCACACTGAATTATAGCAGGTCTGCGCTTCGAACGGTCAACGAATGACGAGTAGCCGGCTGGTCGCCGTGCCGGTGCGTGTCTCCACGCGCGCCCAGTAGACGCCGCTCGGCACGTCGGCGCCGCGGGAGTCGCGCCCGTCCCAGATCGCGACGTGAACTCCCGCCCTCGATTGGCTCCCGTCAAGGAGTCGCGTCACTTCCCGGCCGGCGACATCGTAGATCCGTATCCGGATGGGGCCCTCCTCCGTCACGCGATACGGGACCGAAAGCGCGCTACCTGTCGGACGCGTGTCAACGTTGAGCGGGGTTGGTGGGTCCGAGTACTCGAAGACCTCGGTGTGCGGGAAGTTGTGGTCCGGGTGGCAAAGCACGGCGTCCGCGCATCGTCCATAGAGGCCGTAGTCCTCCGCACCGCCGTGATACTCCATATGGCAGGAGAGGCAGGCGAGATAGCTTTGCCGATCGATGCTGAGCGGTGTCAGATGACACGCACGGCAGTCGTCTTTGGGTGCCGGATACCGATGAGAAACATTGTGCACGTAGTGAACGCGATAGGTGAGCAGATTGTCCGGCTCAAACGAGAGCGGCGCGTGACAGATGTTGCACGAGGCGGTGTTGTCGTTCGCGTGCAGGAGCTCGCCCATGTCCATGACCCCGACATGGCAGCTGTCACAGCCGCCGACCCATACATCGGTCGTCTCCGTTGCGTCGCCGACTTCGAGCGTCAGCTCGGTCGCCGCGTGACTCGTTTCGCCGAGGTACTCACGGCGGGCCTTCACGGTGAACAGATAGCGTCCCGGTTCAGCATCCTCGGGGAGATGGAACGTTACGGTGTCCGAGACCGGACTGTCCCACAGATCGGGGTCGCCGAACGCTCCGCCGAAAAGAACATCCCCGGACGGAATGAGCTGCCATTCGGCGTAGTAGCCGTCACGCGACCGTGTGGCGACAAGTTGATTGCGAAGGAAGAAGTCTTCCAGCGGGACCTCGCTGTAGACCTGACGGATCCGGTGCTCCGGTCCCGCCAAGGCCGTGAGCAACACGCCTTCTTTGTTCTTGTCCTTGAAGAAGAGGACGCCCGGCCGAAAGTCGAAGTACCGGAGCCCACCGGATCTGCCCTCCAGGAAATCGCGATAGGTGGGGAGGTTTCCCTCGGGATGAAGTGCATGGCCGGATCCATCGGAAAACGTGAGTCGCACAGTGATACTGTCACCGGGCTCGATGGCATCAAGCTTTGTGAGACCGATCGCTACGGCATCGATGTGAAGCCCGTAGTCGAAGGCGGGTGACCACTCGAAGGAGACCGGTATAGTGAAGGGTGCCGAAGGAAGGAGACTCCATGTGAGGCGGAGCTCCGAAATCTCTTCATCAATAGAGAACGTCTCGGATTGATCCGGACCGCCGTTTCGGACCTGAAAGAGACCCTCCTGAGTGAACGTCGCCCCGCTGCAGTCACCCTCCTCGGGGCATGAAGTCGCCGTCTGCAACACGGCCGGCCGACGAATGGCGAACGCGTCGAACGGCGACTGCTCCCACGCCGAGCCCGCGTCGAGGATGATGGGATCACCAGCGGGATCGCCTTGCCCGTTGAGTCGTTCAAGCGTGAACGACTGCGGCCCCGTCATCCAGGCCGCGTCTCGATATGTCGTTCGCCGCATCCAGCCGCCGTCGGCCGGGAGCCATTCTTCTCGGAAGAGACCAAGCCCCCGCCAATCCAGAGGCGAGAGGAAGCTCTCCGTCCGGAGTCCATCAATCCCCTCGTCGACATCGCCTTCGAGCGTGGCGATGAGATCGATGAGATCGATGAAATACTGCCTGCCTGGAATGAGACGGATCGGACGCCCGACTCCGTTCTCGACGGCGAGATCGAGCCCGACCGCGTCCGGTCGTCCGGTGGGCGGGGCACCATCGGTTCGGGCCGCGAGGGTCTGGAGGGGTGAGAGAGCTGCCAGGATAAAAATACCCGAGCGTAGCATCTCGGTTGTGGTCTGGAGAATGCGCCCGGTCACCGTAATCCCCTTAACGGATTGCAATTACTTGAGATTCAGGCCCGATTGGGCAACGCGCTGTCAGGCAAGGTCTTGGGCAGAAACAGATGCAGGCTTCAGACCACACCCTTTGGAAACCAAAGTCTATTGTAACCGATATGAGAGCGGCCGCGCCACGGGGGCGGGGAGCGGTCACGGTCGCGTTCGACGACAGGAGGGTCAGGTCACAAGTCGGAAAGTAGTCGCGACCAGAAAGCAGATGACGAGCCCGATCGCCAGCGGGATCAGCGTGCTCAACGCGGCCCACTTGCCGCTACGCGTCTCCTTCCAGATCGTGAGGATGGTCGTGGAGCATGGATTGTGCAGAAGCGAGAAGAGCATCAGGCAGACCGCGGTGAGCAGCGTCCAGTTGTTGTCGACGACGAGTAGCTGCCGGAGTTCCGACAAGCTCTCCAGCTCGGTCATCCGCCCGACACTCATGTAGGCCATGATGATCGTCGGCACGACGATCTCGTTCGCGGGAATCGCGATGATATAGGCGAGAAGAATGACACCGTCCAGGCCGAGCGCGTATCCGAATGGGTCTAGCCAGCCGGAGATGTGCGCCATGAGGCTCGCGTCCGCGACCTGGATGTTCCCCATCAACCAGGCCAGCGCGCCGCACGGGGCCGCCATCAGGATCGCGCGCCAGAGGACGAAGATCGTACGGTCGATGAGCGACGTGTAGAGGATGCGGAGAATGCTGGGCCGCCGATACGGAGGCATCTCGAGTGTGAACGCGCTGGCTTCGCCTTTCAGGATGGTTCGCGATAGCCCCCACGAGACCACGAGCGTGAAGCCGATACCGATGAGAACCACTCCGACGACGCTCCCCGCGGCGGCGACGGACGCCCACCCTGGAGAGAACGACGCGCCCACGAAGATCGTCGCCAACATGATCAACGTGGGGAAGCGTCCGTTGCAGGGCACGAAGTTGTTGGTCAGGATCGCGATGAGTCGCTCCCTCGGTGAGTCGATGATCCGTGTGGAGATCACACCGGCCGCGTTGCAGCCAAAGCCCATCGCCATGGTGAGTGCCTGCTTTCCGTGTGCGCCGGCGCGGCAGAAGAGCCAGTCGAGATTGAAAGCAACGCGAGGGAGATATCCCAGATCCTCCAGGATGGTGAAGAGTGGGAAGAAGATCGCCATCGGCGGAAGCATCACGCTGATCACCCACGCCAGCCCGCGATAGACGCCGTGCCAGATGAAACCGGTCACCCACCACGGCACCCCCCAACTGTCGAAGAGAGACGCGGCCTGCGATTCGATCCAGAACAGCGCGGAAGCGAGCATGGAGGAAGGGACGTTTGCTCCGGTGATCGTCACCCAGATCACGCACGACAGAAGAAGGAACATGATTGGAAGCCCGAAGATCCGTGACGTGACGATGCGATCGATCCGCTGGTCCAAGTCCCACTTTGTGTTGCCCGTCCGGCGGATGGCCCGAGACGCGATACGGTCCGCTTCGTCGTAGAGTGAGACCACCATACGGTCGCGGAAGCGGCCGCCCAGTTGTCGCTGGAGCTCTTCCGCCTTGGAGAGGATCTCGCCGGCCGAGAGTCCCGGCGCGTGGTCACTCACCGCGCACCTCCGTATTCGTCCGCTCGCTCCGTGCGCCGGTCGATTCGGTGTCGCCGACTGAGCCGGTGCCGCCGGCGGAGAGTCTCGCGAGCTCACCGCTAAGGAGCGCCTGGCGAACGCGGTGATCGCCTTCCAGCAATCGGTAGGCGACCCAGCGCGCGTTCGAGAGTCCCGGCGCGTGCGCCTCGATGAGCGGCAGAATGTCGTCGACGGCCTCTTTCACGATCGGCGGGGGAGAGGTTCTGCGCGGCGAGGTCCGGGTTTCGCCTGTTGTGACCGCGGCCACGGTGCGGACGAGCTCGTGCAATCCCTCTCCGGTCCGCGCCACGGTCGGGATGGCGGGAACACCGATATCACGCGCCAGAGAGCGGACGTCGACCTCCAGCCCCTTGCGGTGGGCCTCATCCATCAGATTCACGCACACGACGACTTTGCTCGTGATCTCGAGCACCTGCAGGACAAGATTGAGATTGCGCGCCAGGGCGGTGGCATCCACGACCACGACCGTACAGTCGGGATCTCCGAAGAGGATGAAGTCGCGCGCGATTTCTTCGTCTTGAGAGGCGGAGAGCAGCGAGTATGTGCCCGGGAGATCGACGAGCTTGTAGCGCGTGCCGTCGAGAACGAACCCGCCTTCCGCGCGTGTAACGGTTTTCCCTGGCCAATTCCCCGTGTGTTGGCGCAGGCCGGTGAGCGCGTTGAAGACCGACGATTTCCCCGTGTTCGGATTGCCCGCCAGCGCAACGACGCGATCGAACTTCCGCAGCGAGATGCCCATCCGCTCGATCCGCCCGTAGGCGGGGCAGCCGTCGCATCCCGGGGGTGTATTTCGCTCTTCGTTCGTTATTGTCATGTTCATGCTTCCTCTGTGCTCGTGTCGTCCGGTCGCACCCAGATCCGCTCCGCCTGCGAACGTCGGAGGCCGATCGTCGTGGAGCGGACCCGATAGGCGCGCGGGTCGCCGGCGAAGTTAGTGAGCAGCGGCTTGACGCGAGTGCCGGGCGTGAGACCGAGATCCAGTAGTCGGCGGCGGCTGAATCCACGGCACCCCGAATCCAACGCGATGATCTCGGCGTTGCGGCCGTCGTCCAACTCGGCAAGCGGAACCGCGTCATTTATCCGGGACGCTTCATCGGGCGCCGACGTAACCTGGATATTGGACGCCACCACGTTCGCCAGTCGGATTTCGTTCTCGCCGTCGGAGATGACGATTCTCTCCGGCGCGTTTTCGAGGACACGGACGATCTTCCCCGGCTTCAGGTCGGCGGCGATGATCTGCTCCAGTACCGGCTCCGGCTCGTCCTCCACATGGACAATTCGTCCGGGCTCGCCCGCCGGCCAATCCGTGAGCGGCACCGCGACGAAGCTCGTCACGCGTCCGTCGGCGGCCGGGATCGGCGCGCCGTGAGGGTCGCTCCTCGGATGACCAAGGTGGGCGTCAAGCGCGTCGAGATCCTCGGCCGACAGGTGGTGCTCGATACGTTCCGCAGAGCGATGAAGCTTGGTCAGCGGCACTCCCGCCTCGTCGGAGAGGTATCGCTCCCACAGCCGGTGGGCGCGAACGACGTGGATTCCCCAGCGCTCGCCCTCGGTCGTAAGGCGGAGCCCGCGTCCGGACGACGTCAAGAGTCCCGCCGTCTCCATTCTCAGGACCAACGCGACCGTTCGCTTCTGGTCGAGGCCGAGTGCGCCGGCGAGCGAAGTCGGCGTGGCGAAGAAGCCGCGGTGCTCTCGATCGAGAAGATGCTTGAGCGCGTCCTCTACAAGAACGCGTTTGCGCAGGGAGTGCCAGCTCCTCGCAAGGGCGATGAGACCGATTCGCGGCAGAAAGAGCACGACGATGAGCGCGCTGAGCGGAAGCCAGATCCAGTTCATTGTCCGGTTGACTCCTTCTCGATCACGAGCACCTGGTCAGCGGCTTCACGTCCGAGGCCTTGCACGACGCCCGCCGCCTTGATCCGTATCTCTCCACCGTACGGCTCGATGTGGAGCACTCGCACCCCGACCTTCGGGTAGAGTCCGAGGCCGCCCAAGTAACGGAGAAACGCCGGGTCGAGATCGCGCACCTGGGCAATGGTCGCCGCTCGTCCGGCCTCGAGGTCACTCAATCGACGCAACCGATGCTCGGGCATGCTTCCGTCCTTGGCCGGAATCGGGTGACCATGCGGATCGGTTTCGGGGTGGCCGAGAAGCGCGTCGATCCGGTCCTCCAGGTCATCCGAGATCGCGTGCTCGAGCTTTTCCGCTTCGGCGTGCACCAGGTCCCATCCATAGCCCAATGTCTTGTGAAGAAAGAGCTCCAGCAAACGATGATGTCTGAGGACCGCGAGTGCACGACGCCGGCCCTCCTGGGTGAGGCGCGCGCCCTTTCTCTTCTCGTGAATGACCAATCGCGGACGACGCGTATTGAGCCGCCGCAGCATGCCGGATACCGATGCTGGCCTAACCCCGAGACGTTCGGCGAGTTTGTGGGTCGACGCCAGGCCACTCGTCGAGGAAATCTCGAGTATGGCTTTGAGGTAATCCTCAACAGATTGTGAAGGCAAACTAACCTCCAAATTAGTCGCAACTAACTTAAGTGTCGGTCAACGTTCTCCGATCGTCAACAGTTTTCTGCACGCCGAGCGCGTTGTGGTAGTGTACTCGGACGCTGTAAACCCCTATGTCGATACGTGGAGGTCCATTTTGTACGAAGCCATCGAGCAGCATTTCAAAGACGTCGCGCCGGAGGTGGATTTCTGTTCGCTTCGCGTCGTTCGGGAGCGAGCGGAGAGGCTATCGGTTCGACAGAACGTTCCGCAGCCGGTCGTGGCAACGGATGATGTCGGGGCCATGGTCACCGTCGTCGAAGGAAGCGGGATGGGATACGCCGCGACGAGCGATCTCACGGTTTCAGGGCTGAGAAGCGCCGTCGAAGCTGCGCGGGAATGGGCGGGCCGGAGCGCCGGTCGAGGTGTCATCGATTTCGCGAAGGTTGCCTACCCGCGACCCCAGGGATCGTACGAAACCACCGTCGAGAAGCCCTGGGAGTCGATGGCGCTCGCCGCCAAGCTGGATCTTCTGGCAGAGGAATGCAAGCGCCTCAAGATCGATGACCGAATCGTGGATTGGGAAGCCTGGATGTGGCAGACGGAGGCCGAGTCCCTGTTTCTCACGACGGACGGCGGTCGTGTCTTCCAGCGAACGGCGTATCTTCTGCCGGTTCTGAGCGCCACGGCGAACGAAGGTGCCGAGACGCAGATCCGGACGCTTGCCGGCCGCGGCCATTGCCGTCAAGGGGGGCTCGAAGTTCTCGACGTGATCGGTTTCCGTGACGCCGCGCCTCGGGTCGCGAGCGAGGCGCTGCAATTGATCGACGCGCCGAACTGCCCGTCCGGGACGATGAATGTGCTGCTGGATCCGGATCAGATGATTCTTCAGATCCACGAATCTATCGGTCATCCGCTCGAGCTTGACCGCATACTTGGTGATGAGCGCAACTACGCGGGTACGAGCTTCGTCACGCCGGAGATGATTGGATCGTATCGGTACGGTACGGATCTCCTGAACATCACGTTCGACCCGTCGAACTCCGAGGAATTCGCGAGCTATGGTTTCGATGACGAGGGCGATACGGCCACGAAGGAATTCATCATCGAGAATGGGATTCTGAAGCGCACCTTGGGCGGCGTCACGTCCCGCACGCGATCCGACATCGCGGGGGTCGCCAACGCGCGGGCCTGCAGCTGGAATCGGCCCCCGATCGATCGCATGGCCAACCTGAACCTCGAGCCGGGCGACTCGACGTTTGATGAGATGCTCGCCGGCATCGAGCATGGCGTCTACATGAAGACCAACTGCTCGTGGTCGATCGATGACTCACGCAACAAGTTTCAGTTTGGATGCGAGTGGGGACAGCTCATCGAGAACGGCAAGCTGGGAGCGGTCGTCCGCAATCCGAACTACCGTGGCATCTCGGCGACGTTCTGGCGGAGCCTCAAGACGGTCGGCAATCGCGATACGTTCGAGTTTCTAGGGACGCCGTACTGCGGGAAGGGCGAACCCAATCAGGCGGTTCGCGTGGGGCACGCATCCCCCGCGTGTGTGTTCACGGACGTCGACGTTTTCGGGGGGGAGTAATCCAATGCAGAAGGAATTCTATCAGCTCGCCGATCACATCACGTCGCTCCTGACCGACGGCGAGGTTTTCACGTGCAGATTCTCGGGTGAGGTCTCCGACTTCGTTCGCTTCAACAAGAGTGCGATCCGGCAGGCGGGTCGCGTGAATCAACGCTACATCGGCATTGATTTGATCAAGGATACCCGCCACGCCGCGGCCGTGATCGGCCTGAGCGGCGAGGGCGAAACGGACCGTGTGCGCGTCTCCGATCTCGTCAAGCGACTGCGCGATCGGATCCCGCATCTTCCGGAAGATCCGCATCTGCTCTACGCCACCGACGTGCGCTCCGGCGAGCATCAGCAGGAGAATCGTCTTCCCGAGCCCGGGGCCGCCGTCGACGCGATCCTGGAGGCGGGACGCGGCCGGGATCTGGTCGGTATCTACGCGGCGGGTCCCATTCATGCCGGCTTCGCCAACTCGTTCGGTCAGCGGAACTGGTACACGAGTCACAGCTTCAATCTGGATTGGACCTTCTATCACGAGGCCGACAAGGCGGTGAAGGCGGCGTACGCCGGTGTCGAGTGGGACGGAACGGAGTTCGGTCGAAAGGTCGCGCAGGCGGCCGAACAGCTCGAGGTCCTCGGGCGCCCGGCGCGCACCATCCCGCCGGGAAACTACCGAGTTTTTCTTGCCCCATCGGCCATGTACGAGCTCCTAGGAACTTTGTGCTGGGGCGGATTCGGCCTGAAGGATCATCGGACGAAGCAAACGACGCTTCTCAAGATGATCGAGGCGGACGCGCGGATGCACCCGTCGGTCGGCATCTACGAAAATACCGGTGACGGCGTCACGCCGAACTTCCAGGAGCAGGGCTTCATCAAGCCCGATCGCGTCACGCTCGTCGAGGACGGTGAGTTCAAGAACTGCCTCATCTCGCCGCGTTCGGCAAAGGAGTACGGTGTCCCGACGAACGGTGCGTCCCAATGGGAGTTTCCTGAGTCGATCGAGCTCGGCGCCGGAGACATTCCGATGGCGGACGTCGCGAAGCGGTTGGAGACGGGTGTCTACATCAACAACCTCTGGTATCTGAACTACTCGGATCGCGCCGCGTGCCGGATGACCGGCATGACGCGTTTCGCGACCTTCTGGGTCGAGAACGGCGTCATCTCTGAGTCGGTCAACGTGATGCGGTTCGACGAGACGATCTACCGGGTCCTCGGTGAGAATCTCGTCGGGCTGACGGCCGAGCGGGAGTTCATTCTCGAGGCGGGGACGTACGAGGAACGATCAACGGGCAGCGCCCGCCTGCCCGGCGCGCTGGTCGAGGATTTCGCGTTTACTTTGTAGGCGCCCATCTTCGCACCAAAGACGTGGAATCGGCGGCGAAGAAGTTCGTGGCGATGAGGCGCGCGATCTCGGTGGCGACGACGACGTGACCGTGGTCGGTCAGGTGGACGAAGTCGAGAAAGAGCGAGCCCATCGCCGCCTCGCCCCCGTCCCGCGTGAAGCTCTTCAGGAGCTGTCCGACGTTCACGGCGAGCGCGCCCTCTTCGGCCGCGACGCGTCGGAGCCGGTCAGCATAGCCACGCAAGACGATCCGCTCACGATCGTTTCTACGCCAGGCGCTCTCGGCCCCTTCGGCTTCCGCCTCACGTCCCAGCTTTCGAAGCGTTGCCGCCAACATGTAGTGAGGAAGCGGCCATTCGGGATGCTCGCGGCTGACGGTCGCGACGATTTCGAGAAACCGCGGTGTCGCCGGGGTATAGGGGGGCAGGAAGCCCGCCGCCTCGAACCGGGACGATATCCACGCCTCCTGCGTCATCCACACCACGCGTCCGTCCCGATCTGCGGGCACCTCGTTGCTGACGAGCGGGGTGGTCGGACGCGCCGGCGTGGTCAGGAGAAGCGTAGCGGCACCGGCGGCGTGGCACCGACGCACGATGGCCCGAATGTTGTCCGCGTAGTCGTCGGGTGAGACTCGGGGAACCGGATCGACCAGTCGTGACCCTGGCCGGGCAAGCGAGAGGATCTGCCGGCGGAGCCACCGATACGCATGGGAGTGCTCGAGGCCGCCCAGCAGCCACGGTCGTCGAAACCTGTGATCTCGATCACTCATCACGGAAAGACAATGATCGTTGAAGCCCACCTGGATCGCGATAACGTCAGGACGGAGGTCGTCAATGACCTCGTCGACGAGAATGCGGACCTGGTAGCTTGAGTAGCCGTCGACGGCGAGATTGATCGCCTCGATGCGGGGTGGATTCTCCAACCCGAAACGGGCCAGATACTCCGTGAGGATGGCGTCAACCCGCCGCGGGTAGGGAGCTTCTTCATCGGCGAGATCGAAACCGAACGGATTGCTGTCACCTAGGAACAGCAGACGAAACGTCCCCGGCGTCTTCCGCGTATCGAATTCCGGGGTTCGATATCCGCGGGAATTGGTGCGGATGCCCGTTTCCTGATTCGGCTTGAGGCGCCAGCCGAGAACGTCGTCGCGCACATGGTGTGGGCGGTCGGTCGTGTTTTCCTGGCTGAATCTGAAGTGACTAGGGTCGCTCGGCAGCGTCAGGTCCGGCCTCACGAGCCGGATGGTTCCCTCGAAGATGAGTATGAAGCCGAGGAGGGAACCGACCGCCAGCAGTATGGATCCCGCACGCATTGTATCCCGCTTTCCGAATCTGAACCCATTGTCCAGTCTCCAATCCTATCATCGTGGACCCACGATCCATAGGGCGCCGGAGAAGTGATGTGAAGCCGTGGTGTCTGCGGGGTACACTCGACTCGCCCATGGCTTCTTCCGCCGTGCGTCGTCGGAACAGGTGATGTCGAGGAGGACGTGGTGAGACGCGGTTCGACAGCCGAACGAATACGGGTCGGCATCAGCGAGTGCCTGCTCGGGGCGAACGTACGCTATGACGGGGGTCATCGGCGCGATCGCGCGGTGACGCGGGCGCTGGCTCGACGGTTCGAGTTGATCGCGGTGTGTCCCGAGATGGAGCTTGGCTTGGGCGCGCCACGAGATCCGATGCATCTCGAAGGCGACGCGGATTCTCCCCGCCTGATCGTTACCGCGAGCCGGCGGGATCTCACCGACGGCATGGAGCGGTTCAGCCGCAAACGCGTTCGAATGCTCCTGCGGATACCGATCAGCGGCTTCATCTCGAAGGCGCGTTCGCCATCGTGCGGCGTCGGGAGCGCCGCCCTGCACCGCCCGAGCCGCGGGGGGCGACGTCGCGTCCACGGTCTCTTCGTCGCCGCCCTCGAGCGCGAGGCCCCACTATTTCCGGTCGCGGAGGATGACGACCTCCAAACGCCCGAGTCGCGCGATGGGTTCGCAGATCGAGTCATCGCTTATGAACGATGGCGCTGCTTGCGGGTCGGGAGACCGGGCAAGCGACTGCTCATCGAATTCCACGAGCGTCACCGTCTCACCCTGATGGCGAGGAGCCGCTCCCGGTTGAGGGGCCTCGACCGCATCCTCGAACGCGTTGGTGCCCGTCCGAGCGCGGCGGAGCTCGATGCATACGGCGCAAGCCACCTGCGGATCATGGAGCTACTCCCCACGCGCGCCAAGCGCGCCGCCGTGCTTCGGCACCTGCTCGCACGCATCACGCAGGCCATCGAGGCGCCGGCGCGCGTCGCAATTGCTTTGGAAATAGACGCTTACAGACACGGCTCCGTCGAGTTTCGGGTGCCGGCGGCCTCGCTTCGGCGCCGAGCGCGCGGGATCGGCGGCCCCGCCGGTCCCGAACGCACCTTCCTGTCCGGCCGATAACAGTCCCCTCGTTCATCCCATCGCAGGCTCGGATCGTGCCATCTTGTTGTGTGGCATGTTCTTGTGGCCGTGTGTGCCATGTGGCACGCGGTTGGAGAGCTAACGAATCGGACTGCCCGCGCCGACATGAATAGGAGGGGTGGATCAGCCTTCTTAGCTCTTCCGGCTGGCGCTAACTACTGTGCCGAGGTGAGTCGCGCTGCCCCACCATCGAGTCGGGGCTTACGGATGCGATTGCCTTCTGAGGGGTGATCCCAGAATGCTTCTCGTGACAATGGTCCACCCCGCCGTTCATGGATCGGTCCACGCGATCGGTCGTACCGATTCGGGATTGCCGTGACATGATAGTTCCTCCGGGGAGAAGCACGTGAAGGATTCAGCCGCAGTCGGCCTCAGCCCTGAGCAACTCGAGCAGGTGCGCTGGAGGGCCGCGCGAGAGCTCCGAGATCGATCGTTTTCCGGGATCTTCCTCTACTTCCTCTACTTTCCGATCATCGCGCTGACCACGACATATGTTCATGATCACCCCGGTGTTGTGATCAGCCTCGCTGTCATCGCTCTGGCACTCGGCATGGTGCGTTTTCTGGGCGCGCTGCAGCTCAAACGATTCTACCCGCATCGGCGCGGGTTGTGGCGGACGCTCTTCTCCGCCGGCGTGATCTGGTCCGGCGCCCTCTGGGGCGGCTTCGCGGGGCTGACCATCGGGCTCTACGGGATCACGTGGACCTCGCTCCTCGTCATCGTCATCACGACCGGAACGGCGGCCGGTGCCGTGTCGTCGCTGTCGCCGAGCGCGATGCTGCTCCGGCTATACATCCCGGTGATGATCGTTCCCTCGATGGTCATGAGCTTCGTGATGGGCGAGCGTGAAGGATACGCGGTCGGCACCCTCTTCATCTTCTTCATCGCCTACATGGCGATCCAGGGGAAGCGCCAGCACGATCTGTACTGGCACGCGATCATCGACGAAGCGGCGCTCAAGGTCAGAACGCAAGAGCTCCAAGCGGCGAAGGAAGTGGCTGAGGCGGCGAACCGGGCGAAGAGTGAATTCCTGGCCAACATGAGCCACGAGATCCGCACTCCGATGAACGGGATCCAGGGGATGTCCGAGCTCCTTCTCGACACACCGCTGACGTCGGATCAGCGTGAGTACGCGTCGATGGTGCGAATGTCGTCCGACACCTTGCTGGCGCTGATCAACGATATTCTGGACCTCTCGAAGATCGAGGCGGGGCGCCTGGAGCCGGAAAAGATCGAGTTCGAGCTGCGAAAGGTCGTGAAAGGGATCATGAAGGTCCTGGCCGTGCGCGCGGTAGAGAAGGGGATCGAGCTCAACTGGGACGTGGGAGAGGAACTGCCGGCGCGTCTGATCGGAGACCCCGGCCGTTTCCGGCAGGTGATCGTCAACCTCATCGGCAACGCGATCAAGTTCACAGACAAAGGAGAAGTCGTTCTTCGTGTCGCACGCGAGTGGGGCGAGGCGAAGACAATCTGTGTTCACGTATCTGTATCCGACACAGGAATCGGAATCCCGCGCGAGACACAAGAGGCCATATTCACGGCATTCACGCAGGCCGATTCGTCCGTGGCTCGCCGCTACGGCGGGACCGGTCTGGGACTCGCGATTACGTCCCACATCGTCCACCTGATGGGTGGGCGGATCTGGGTGGAAAGCGAGGTCGGCAAGGGAAGCACGTTCCACTTCACGATGCAGTTCGGCGTCGCACAGGAGAACGCGGGGGCTATGGACAATGGCCGCGTGCGCACACCTTCGCGCGAGAATACCGCGAAGCGATCCAATCGCAAGCTCCGGATCCTTCTCGCCGAAGACAACGTCGTCAATCAGCTCTACGCCGTGCGCATCCTTGGAAAGCACGGCCATGAGGTGATACCCGTCGGCAATGGCAGGGAAGCGCTCGAATCCCTCCAGCGCGAGCAGTTCGATCTCGTTCTCATGGACGTGCAGATGCCCGAGATGGACGGTCTGGAAGCCACGGCCGCCATCCGAGACCGGGAGAAGGCCGGGCAGCCCGCTGTGCCGATTGTGGCAATGACGGCGTACGCGATGAGGGGCGACCGAGAGCGCTGTCTCGATGCCGGAATGGACGACTACGTCACCAAGCCCGTCAAAGCGGATGAGCTTTTGGAAGCGATCGATCGCGTCACCGCCGCCGCCGGACCTCGCGCGGTAGCCGAGAAACCGTCCGCGGAAAGCGAAGGCGTCGTCGACGAAGAGGGCCTCATCTCCCGGCTTGGCGGGGACACGGAGCTCCTGTCTGAGCTCGTGACCCTTTTCGCCGATGATGTTCCCGCTCGTCTGGATGAATTGAAGAGCGCGGTCGCCGCGCGCGACGTGACGGAAATCCAGAAGCACGCGCACACACTCAAGGGCGTCGTGAGTAACTTTTGCGCGACGAAGGCGTACCAGGCCGCGACGGATATCGAGATGTTGGCACGGAACGGGACCCTCGACGGAGTGGATGAAGCGTGCGCTTCCCTGGATAGAGAGCTCGCGTTTCTCGGGTCCGCGCTCACCGAAATGGTCACACGAGACGCGGCCTAATCATCCTTCTGCCCGCCTTGTATCAACCGCCTGATTTCGGTGCCGGGCCATCCAAGTGACGTGGTAGTCTTGCCTTTCGAACGCCTATGTCTCCCCTGAAAGGTGAACCATGGGTGATAGACTCGATTCTGAACACTATGGCGAAGAGCAATTCAGAAACTTCACGCGCGCTCTCCTAGAGGATCTCCAGGCGCTCGAGCGGATGATCGACTCGGGCATGATCGAGTCCGGTGTTCGTCGCATCGGCGCGGAACAGGAGATGTTCCTGGTCGACCAGGCGGGACGTCCCGCGCCGCGCGCCGTCGAGGTTCTCGATCAGATCGGCGACCCTCGTTTCACCACGGAACTCGCGCGATTCAACCTCGAAGCCAACATCGATCCGATCGTCTTTAGTCACGACTGCTTTCGGATGATGGATGACCGCCTGACGGGCCTCGTGCAGTGGGCGCGTCGGGGCGCCCGAGCGTGCGGTGCCCGCGTCTGCCTGACCGGCATCTTGCCCACGCTCTCCCTCGACGACCTCAGTCTGGACAACATGACCCCCAACCCGCGCTACCTCGCGCTGAACCGTGAGATGAGCCGCCTGCGGGGGGGGGAGTTTCGCGTCGATATCAAAGGCTTGGATGAGCTAGATACCAGTCACGACAATGTCATGCTCGAGTCGTGCAACACGAGCTTCCAAATTCACTTCCAGGTGGGTCCCGAGGAGTTCGCGAAGCTTTACAACCTGGCCCAGCTCGTCACGGCGCCCGTCCTGGCGGCGGCGGTGAACTCGCCGCTGCTTCTCGGCCGGCGGCTCTGGCAAGAGACTCGGATCGCGCTCTTCCAGCAGTCGGTCGATTCCCGCTCGAAGACGCACCAGGCAAGAGGGCACCCGTCCCGGGTGAGCTTCGGTGATCGATGGGTCGACCGGTCCATCATTGAGATCTACCGAGAGGATATCGCCCGCTTCCGGGTATTGCTCGCCACCGGAATCGAGGAGGATTCGCTACAGGCCGTTGCGCGTAGCGACATCCCGCCGCTTTCGGCCCTACGGCTTCATACCGGAACGGTCTACCGCTGGAACCGCGCGTGCTACGGCATGCATCAGGGAACAGCGCATCTTCGGATTGAGAATCGGGCGCTGCCCGCTGGCCCGACGGTTGTGGATGAGGTAGCGAACGCGTCCTTCTTCTTCGGACTCATGGCGGCGCTGGCCGACGAATTAGAGGATGTGGGTTCGGTCATGGCGTTCGACGACGCGAAGGGGAATTTCATCGCCGCCGCCCGGCATGGGCTGAAGGCCCAGTTCAGCTGGTTGAACGCCGAGACACTGACCGCGAGGGACCTCATACTGACCCGGCTGCTGCCCAAGGCGCGAGACGGCCTGAACCGGGCCGGGATCGCCGGCCCCGACATCGAGCGCTACCTGGGAGTGGTGGCCGAGCGCGTGGAAAGCGCGCGAACGGGCGCGCAGTGGTTGCTCGATTCATATGCCGCCCTCAGCGCCGACGCTACCGGAGACGAGACGTTCCGTACGCTCACAACCGCGACGATCTCACGACAGTTGAGGGGTGAGCCGGTCAGCCGATGGACAGCGGCGACGCTCGCGGAGTCGGAAGGGTGGCGAGAGAGCTTCCAGACGGTGGGGCAGTTCATGACGACCGACATCTTCAGCGTGCAGCCCCAGGATCTCGTGAACCTCGCAGCGAGCCTCATGGAGTGGGAGCATCTGCGTCACGTGCCGGTCGAGGATGATGAAGGGAAGCTCGTCGGACTGGTATCGCACCGGGCGTTCCTCAGGCTCGTGGCGAGCGGCTTGCTGAAGAGCGGCGCGGAGAGCGTGGCCGTCAACACCATCATGCGGACCGATCTCGTCACCGTCACAGCGGAAACACCCACCCTGCAGGCCATCGAGAAGATGCGCCGCCACAAGGTCGGTTGCCTCCCGGTCGTCGACGGGGCCCGCCTGGTGGGTATCGTGACGGAGCGGGACTTTCTGCGGGTAGCCGGAAAGTTCATGGAGCAGAGGCTGCTCGAGCCGTGATCAACGGCGCGGCACCGTGGGCATCAGGGTTTCCGGCGAAGATCTCCCCTTTTTGAGGAGAGCCTCACATCTCATTATCCCACAGTATTTTACCAAATATTACATCTTGATAGTTTTTTCGCCGGAGACTTGACATTCCTGCCGAATGTTTTATTGTTAATACACTTGTTCTAAGGTCATTCGTAGGTGGAGTGTGCATGCCGACCTGGAAGAGCTTCGATCAACAGCCCATAACCCACTCGACGGCCCACCACCTCGTGGCGATTGCTGAGCTGCTCGGGGAGTACGGCTACGCTCGAGTCTCGGACGTTGCGCGAAGGCTATCGATTACTCGGGGCAGCGCATCGATCACGCTCAAGAATCTCAAGAACCGCGGGCTCGTAACGGAGGATGATCGTCGCTTCCTCGGGCTGTCCGATGAAGGTGCGGAGATCGCGGCCACGATCCGTGCAAAGAAGCTGGTCATGAAGCGGCTCTTCACGGAGCTTCTCGGTGTCGATGCCACGCAGGCCGACATCGATACGTGCAAGATCGAGCACCTCGTTAGCGACGAGACCGCGGAGCGAACGACGCGGATCCTGAGGCTTCTCGAGTCGGGCACCGCCGAGGCCGAGGCGTTCATCGACGCGCTCTCGCGTCGTGACAAGCCGTCGGGGGATGACGTGATGTCGTACGCGCAGGAAGTCGCGGCGCGGGAGGATGAGGCCGGCACGGATCGGCGAAGTGGGGAGAAGGCCAAACAAGATGTCACGTGATGATGCGCTCAGAACGCTGAATGAGCTGTTCGCTGAGGAAATCGAGGCCGCGCTGCGCTACCTGCATCTCGCGGTAACACTCAAGGGACTGGATCGCCTCATCGTGCGAAAGACGTTGCTGGCGGGTATGAGCGAGACCCTCGAGCATGCGCAGACGGTCGCGGACAAGATCGTTCAGATGGGCGGCTATCCGAGTCTGAACGTCACGATCGACCTGCCCGCCGAGAAGACGACGGGACCGGAGGCGATCCGAACGGCACTGGCGTTCGAGCACGCCGCGCTGGACGCATACCGAGAGCTGCTCGAGAGCGCGGGGGACGACTTCGAGCTGGGGGATTTCGCCAAGGAGCAGATCAGCGTCGAGGCGACGCACGTCGCCGAGCTGAGTCTGCTGTTGGAGGAGTGACGGATGGGAGGCGGCACGTCTCCCTGGTGGGAGATGGTTATCGTCGGGATCGTCGTCGCGGGAGCGCTCATCGTCGCGGCACGCTCTGTTGCGCGTTCCGTGCGGCTGCGGACGGGATGTAGCTGTTCCGCGTCCGCGACGTGCATGCGGATCGATCATCAGGCGGCGCAACCGTTGGCGCGTTCGCCTTCGGGCAAGTCAGGAGGAAGGTTCAATGCGTCTCAGTGAGCTCCGTCCGGGTCAGGCAGGAACAATCACCCGGGTAAACGGCGACGGGCCGCTCGGCCAGAGACTCATGGAGATGGGCATCATCGAGGGCACCGATGTCCGCCTCGTCCGGGTCGCACCATTCGGTGACCCGATCGAGATCTCACTACACGACTACCTGCTTTCACTTCGCATCTCCGAAGCCGAGGAGGTCGAAGTCACGCCATGATCGTGCGCGCGGCCACGCGCCGGGTCGCCATCATTGGGAACCCCAATACGGGCAAGACCTCCGTCTTCAACGCACTGACGGGTCTTTCACAGCGCGTCGGCAATTACCCCGGGGTCACCGTCGAGAAGAAGACCGGCGCGATGACCCGGGACATCAGCCTGATCGATCTTCCCGGCACGTACAGCCTCGCCGCTCACAGTCCGGACGAGTTGGTCGCCGTACGCGTGCTGTTGGGTGAGCAACAAGACGAACCCCGCCCCGATCTCGTCGTCGTCATCGCCGACGCATCCAGCCTTCGGCGCAGTCTCTATCTCGTCACTCAGGTCATGGAAGTCGGGCTTCCGGCCATCGTCGCGCTCAACATGATGGATGTCGCGCGCCGGGGCGGTGTCGAGATCGATCACGAAGCGCTTTCCAGAGAGCTCGGTGTTCCCATCATCCCGACCATCGCGAACCGAAGAGAGACGACGACCGCGCTCCGACGGGCGATCGAGGAACATCTCGATTCGCCCACGTCCCAGCCGGCATGGGAGTGGGCGGAGTCGATCACGCAAGAGGTCTCCAAGCTCAGCGGGCAATTCGAAGAAGAGCCGTTTTTCCTCACGCGCGCGCTGATCGACGAAGGAGGGGCTGCCGAGACGGAACTGATTTCCAGATCATCGGGCGAGGCTGCCGCGGCGCTGACCGAAGCGCGCTCGCGAATCAGAGAGGGTGGCTCGTCGCCGGCCGCGCTCGAGGCTCGCATGCGCTACACGTGGATCCAGAACGCGACGGCGGCCTGCGTGAAGACGCACGACGTGGGCCCGTCGGTGACGGATCGACTCGACGCCGTGCTCACGCACCGCGTGATAGGGAGCCTGGTCTTCGTCATCGTCATGGGGGCCGCCTTCATTACCGTCTTCCAGTGGGCGGGGCCGTTCATGGACATGATCTCCGGCTTCTTCGACACGCTTGGCGTTTGGATCACGCATGCACTTGCGGGAACACCGCTCGCGGGGGGCGCCCTCGAGAGCCTGCTCGTCGATGGCGTGGTCGCGGGAGTGGGGGCCGTCCTGGTTTTCCTGCCGCAGATCGTCCTCCTCTTTCTGTTCATCGCGGTCTTGGAAGACTGCGGCTACATGGCCCGTACGGCATTTCTCATGGACCGCTTGCTCCGCTTCAGCGGGCTCAGCGGACACAGCTTCATCCCCATGTTGAGTTCATTCGCCTGCGCGGTTCCCGGAGTCATGGCCGCGCGTGTGATCCGAAACCCGCGCGATCGCCTGGCGACGATTGTCGTCGCGCCACTACTGAGCTGCTCCGCGCGGATTCCCGTCTACACCATCATGATAGCGGCGTTTATTCCGGCATCGATGGTTGCTGGGTTTCTGCCGCTTCAGGGGCTTGTGTTCGTCGCGATGTACCTCATCGGCGTTCTCGTAGCCGCGCTGGTGGCGTTCATTCTCAAGCGCACTCTGCTCAAGGGCCCCACGCCGACATTCATCATGGAGATGCCGAGCTACAAGCTGCCCTCGTCGCGAACGGTTTTGATGCGCGTATTCGAGCGCGCCCGAGCGTTCGTAGTCCAGGCCGGGACGATCATCTTCGTCATGTCGATTGTCGTGTGGGCGCTGGGCTATTTCCCTCGATCGTCCGCCGTCTCCGAGGACGCTGCCGCGGAGCGTGAAGTCGCCGAGGCCACGCTCGCGGGTGACGAGCGGGACGAGCGCTTGGACGAAATCGATCGCTCGATGGCGGGAGTACATCTGCGCCAGAGCTTTCTGGGGCGGATGGGGCGCGCCGTCGAACCGATCGTCCGGCCGCTGGGATGGGATTGGAAGATCGGGATGGCGGTGATCGCCTCGTTCCCGGCACGGGAGGTGATCGTATCGACACTGGGTGTCATCTACGATCTCGGTGATGAGGGCAGTGAAGACCAGCAGCTCCTCACGGAGAAGCTGCGCGGTGCGCGATGGCCGAATGGGGAACGCGTCTTCTCGTTCCCGGTCGGGGTTTCCATCATGATCTTCTTCGCGCTCTGCTGTCAGTGCGCGGCCACGCTCGCCACGATCCGCCGCGAGACGAACTCCTGGCGCTGGCCGATCTTCACGTTCTCCTACATGACCGGGCTGGCCTACCTGGGCGCCCTCGTCGCCCATCAGCTCCTGCGCGCTGCGCTGTCCTGACCCGACTCTCGGCGGTGCAGCTTAAGACTCCAACGGCTCGGTATGATCTCGGTAGATTCCAATTGTTTGCAAATAGGGCGGTTACGCTGAAAGGGGAAGAGCTTCGGTCTGATTTAATTAAGCAAGTTATTACTTGCCTTTTGTCTTCGAGGCGGCTATCCTCGTTTGAAAGACTGAGATGTGAAAGGTAGAAAATGAGCCGAAACGCTGGGACGTTCACAATCGGCGCCATTCAGGCGACGCCGGTCTACATGGACCTGAACGCGACGATCGAAAAGGCGTGCGCCCTCATCGCCGACGCCGGGCGCAAGGGACTCAGTCTGGCCGTCTTCCCGGAGGCATTCGTACCGGGATACCCGCTCTGGGTCTGGTTCATTCCGCCGGGACACACGCACCCGCTCCGCGAGGCATACGCCGCACTGCACGCTAACTCCGTGTCTGTCCCCGGCCCCGAGACCGCACGCCTCTCCGCGGCCGCGCGCGCGGCGGGCCTCACCGTCGCGATCGGGATCAACGAGCGAAACAGCGAGGCGAGCAATTCCACGCTCTACAACACGCTGCTCTACATCGGACCGGACGGAACGATACTGGGCAAGCACCGGAAGCTGATCCCGACCGGCGGCGAGCGTCTGGTCTGGGGGCTCGGCGATGGCAGCGATCTGGAGGTCTACGACCTTCCGTTCGGGCGGGTGGGCGGACTTCTCTGCTGGGAGAACTACATGCCACTCGCGCGCTACGCTCTCTCTGCGTGGGGGGCGCAGATCCATGTCGCTCCAACCTGGGATCGGGGAGAACCGTGGCTGTCGACCATGCGGCACGTCGCGAAAGAAGGGCGAACGTTCGTCGTGGGGTGCTGTTCGGCCATGCGAAAGGATGACATCCCCGATGAGCTGTCGTTCAAGGATGCGTACCTGGCAGGTGTCGCGGGATGGATCAATCCGGGTGAAAGCGTCATCGTCGATCCGGACGGCAAGGTCGTTGCCGGCCCGGCGCAGGAAGAGGAGACCCTCCTCACGGCGCAGGTGCGTCCGGAGCAGTTGACGGGTCCGCGTTGGCAACTCGACACCGGGGGCCACTACGCGAGGCCGGACGTCTTCCGGCTCACGGTCGACCGCACTCCCAAACCATTCATGACCGTCATCGATGAACCACAGGAGGCCTCGAACGGCGACGACGCGCCCGCCGAGTCCCCGCGGACTGGGATGTCCCAGTCGTCGTAGAGGAGGAGAGCCTTGCGTTACGACCCCAAACTCGTCCAGCCGATGCGCGACGAGTTGACCCGAATCGGCATCACGGAACTCACCACGCCTGAAGAGGTCGACACATTCATGTCTCTGAAAGACGGGACGACGCTCATCGTGGTCAATTCGGTCTGCGGATGCGCGGCAGGGATGGCCCGCCCGGGCGTCACGCAGGCGCTCCAGCACGAGAAGCGCCCGCACCGCGTGGCCACCGTATTCGCCGGCCAGGACGGCCCGGCGACCGAGCGCGCCCGGAGCTTCTTCGCGGAATACCCGCCGAGCAGCCCGTCGTTCGCCCTCTTCAAGGACGGATCGTTGGCGCATTTCATTCCGCGCCATGCGATCGAGGGACGCGATCCGCGTGAAGTCGCGGCCGAGCTGACGACGGCGTTCGAGCTTCACTGCCAAAGCTCGTCGACCGCCTAGCGCCATGGGGACGTTTCATGACGACCGGGGCCCTCTCCACGGGATCACCGTCGTGGTCGACACGAAAGGCCCCCAGGTGTACGTCGGTCGCTGCGATACCTATGACGCCCGCTGGATCGTGCTGAATGACGCGGACGAGATCGCGTCGGTGGAATAGCTCGGCGATCTGCTTCGCTGACAACCCGGACAACCCCACACTGGTCAGCCGGCCTCTCCGGTGCTTTAATGGTGGGCCTCGTTATTTCAAGGAGACACCATCATGGCACTGGAGCGTCCCGATCGTTTCTACATCACGACACCGATCTACTACGTCAACGATGTGCCTCACATCGGGCACACCTACACGACGCTTCTGGCCGACGTCCTAGCGCGGTACCACCGTTTGCTGGGGGTGCCCACCCACTTCCTGACCGGCACGGACGAGCACGGGCAGAAGGTCTACGACGCCGCGACGAAAGAGGGGATCACGGCGCAGGCTCAATGCGATCGCACCGTCGTCCGATACCAGGACCTGTGGAAACGGTTGGGCATGACGAACGACGACTTCATCCGGACGACCGAGGATCGTCACAAAGCCGTCGTCACCGCTATCCTCGAAGATCTCTACGCGAGGGACGAGATCTATCGGGGCGAGTACGAGGGCTGGTATTGCGTTCGCGAGGAGAGGTTCTTCACGGAGAAGGAACTCGTCGACGGCAAGAGCCCCGACGGCAATCCGGTCGAGAAGATCGTCGAGCCCAACTACTTCTTCCGGATGAGCGCGTATCAGGAGTGGCTCATCGAGACGATCAAGAGCAACCCGGGGTTCATCCAGCCGGATTTTCGTCGAAACGAGACGCTCGGTTTTCTTCAGAAGCCGCTCGGTGATCTCTGCATCTCGCGTCCCAAGTCACGGCTGCCTTGGGGGATCGAGCTGCCCTGGGACAGAGACTTCGTTTGCTACGTGTGGTTCGACGCTCTCGTGAACTACATAAGCGCCGTCGGCTATTCGCGCGATCCAGAAACCTTCGACACGTGGTGGCCGGCGTCGATCCATCTGATCGGCAAGGACATCCTCACGACCCACACGGTGTACTGGCCCACCATGCTTCACGCGATCGGTCTGGAGGTTCCGCGGACGATTTTCGCCCACGGGTGGTGGCTCACCGGCGGTGCCAAGATGTCGAAGTCACTGGGAAACGTCACGGACCCCATGGAGATGGCGGAGCGGCACGGCGTGGATGCGCTGCGCTACTTCCTCATGGCGGAGATGACGCTCGGCCAGGACGCGACGTTCACCGAGGACGCGTTCGTTGTTCGCTACAACGCCGACCTCGCCAACGATCTGGGCAACCTGGTGAGCCGCGTCCTTCGGATGATCGAGCGCAACCTGGATGGGCGCATTCCCGAACCCGTGGACTCTCTCGATGGGGAAGAGGAGGCCGCGCTGCGAGAAGCCTGTCGCACGGCCGTCGAAGCAATGGAGTCCCATCTCGTATCGATGAGCCTCGACCGGGGAATCGCAAAGGTGATCGACGCGGTTCGCGCGGCGAATCGCTATTTCGATCGCTTGGCGCCGTGGACCCTGGCGAAGGCCGGGAAGACCGAAGCGCTCCGCCATGTCATCTACACGAGCGCGGAGGCTCTCCGGATCATCTCGGGTCTTCTCACCCCCGTTATCCCCGAAAAGATGGCCCGGCTCCGGCGTTCGCTCGGACTCGTCGAGGCCGAGATCGAGCCGCGCCTGTCGGCGCTCAAGACCTGGGGAGAGCTGGAGGCCGGCCGTCCGATCGGTGAGTTCGACGCTCTGTTCCCCCGGATCGTACGTCCCAAGGAGGCAAGCATGCCGCCCGAGAGCGAAGCCCCTTCTCCGAAGAAGAAGGCCGACGCCACCGAGCTTCTGGACTTCAGCGAGTTCGCGAAGCTGAAGCTTCGGGTCGCCACCGTGGTCGAGGCCGAGCGCGTCGAGAACGCCGATCGGTTGCTCAAGCTCATCGTCGATCTCGGCGATCAGAGACGACAGATCGTGGCCGGGATCGCTTCCACCTACTCTCCGGATGAGATTGTGGGGAAGTCTGTCGTTGTCGTGGCCAATTTGAAGCCCGCGAAAATTCGTGGTGTGGAATCGAACGGAATGTTGCTGGCCGCCTCGACACGAGACGAGGTCCGTGTGTTGGTGGTGGATGGGGAGCTTCCGCCCGGGACACGCGTGAGCTAGCCCGCATCCCGACCTGGTGAACAATGTGCGCTAGGACGGACTCGAGAGGGCTTCGTTCTGTGGCGGGACCGTCAGGACTTCTTCTTCTTACGCTTTTTGCGACGGGGTGGCTTGCCGTCCCGCTCCAGAATACTGAGCGCCTGTTCCAGATTCAAATCATCCGCAGAGACACCCTTCGGCATCGATGCGTTCAGCGCGCCGTTCGTGAGATACGGGCCGTACGGGCCATCGCGGAGCTCGATTTCGCCGGATGAGCCGGAACCCTTGCCAAACTTCTTCAACACCTTCGGCTGGCGACGTGCGCCCCGACGCTGGCGGGGCTGCGCCAGAACCTCGAGCGCTTGCTCCAGACCGATCGTGAAAACGTCGTGCTCATCGCCCAGCGAGCGCGATTCGGAGCCGCACTTGACGTAGGGGCCGTATGGTCCCCGCGTCGCGATGATCTCGTCGCCGCTTTCGGGGTGCACGCCAAGAGTCCTCGGAAGCGACAAGAGACGCAGCGCATCCTCCAGCGTGACCGTTTCCTCGTGGAGGTCGGGCGTGAGCTTCGCGCGCTTCGGCTTCGGTGTCTTCTTGTCGGTTGGCGTATCACCAAGCTGCACGTATGCGCCATACCGACCGTGCGTCGCGTAGATGGGCAGTCCCGTCTCGGGATCGTTGCCGACGACGCGCGGACCCTTGCGCTTCTTCTCGATCAGGGTGAGCGCCTCTTCGAGCGTCAGCTCCGCGGGAACCGTCTCCTCGGGAAGCGCCGCCCTCGGCTGATCGCCTCCGTTGCCGTTTGCGACGCCGACCTGAACGTAGGGTCCGTAGCGTCCCACCTTCACGACGACGGGATCACCGGACTCGGGATGACGTCCGATCTCGACGGCCGGGTAGTCGATCTGGGGCTCCTCGGCGGCGATCCGTTGCTCCAGCCCCGGATCGTCATCGCTTCCGCCGTGGTAGAAGTGGTTGAGGTGGTCCCGCCAATGCATATCACCACGCGCGATCTCGTCGAGATGCTCCTCCATCTCCGCGGTGAAGCGCGTATCGACATAGTGTTCGAAGTGCGTCTCGAGGAGCTGCGTGACCGCCATGGCCGTGAACGTCGGAACGAGCGCGTTCTTCTGCTTGTTGATGTAGCCACGGGCCTGGATCGTCTCGATGATCGTGGCGTACGTGGACGGGCGGCCGATACCCTCGGCCTCGAGCTTCTTCACGAGACTGGCTTCCGTGTAGCGGGCCGGCGGGGTGGTCTCGTGCGATTTGGGCTCGATGCTCACGGGCTCGCAGCTTTGTCCAACCTCGAGCGCGGGCAGGGTGACCTCTTGATCGGCGAGCTCGGCGTTGGGGTCGTCGCTCCCCTCGACATACGCCCGGAGGTAGCCGGGGAAGCGGATCTGCTTGCCACGAGCGACGAAGACGGCCTTCTCGTCTTGACCGTCGAGCGGGGCCTCGATCTCGACAGCGGTTCGAATTACGTTCGCGTCGGTCATCTGGCTCGCGATCATCCGTTTCCAGATCAGCTCGTAGAGCCGGAGCGCGTCGCGGTCCAGCACCTTCTTCAGCGATTCCGGCGTGCGCGAGATTTCCGTCGGGCGGATGGCCTCGTGGGCTTCCTGCGCGTTGGCGGACTTCGTCTTGTATCGGCGTGGTCCCACGGAGTAGGAATCGCCGTAGAGGTCCTTGATCGCCCCTTGGGCATCCTCCAGAGCCTTCTCGGACAACGTCACCGAGTCCGTGCGCATATATGTAATGACACCGACGCGATCTCCCTCGAGGTCGATGCCCTCATAGAGCTGTTGGGCGATCCGCATCGTGTGCCGGGCGCTGAAGCCCAGCTTGCGGTTGGCCTCCTGTTGGAGGGATGAGGTCGTGAACGGCGGGGCTGGTCGCTGGACGATCGGCTTTTCTTCGACGGAAACCACCGTCCACGGGCTTTCGAGCCGCGCGATCAGCGCGTTCATCTCGTCCGCCGTCCGGAGCCAGCGGGCCTCGGACGCGTCCCGAAGCTCACCCGTGGCGGCGTCGAAGTCTTGCCCGCCGGCGAGGCGGGCATCTCCCACGCGGATCATTTTTGCGGAGAAGCGGCTACCGTCCTTGTCCAGTTCGGCCTCGGCATCCCAGTAGGAAGCCGAACGAAACCTGCGCCGCTCGCGCTCTCGGATGACGCAGAGTCGTACCGCCACGCTTTGAACCCGGCCGGCCGAGAGCCCGGTTCTCACCTTGCGCCAGAGCAGCGGGGAGAGGAGGTACCCGAACAGACGATCGAGAATCCGACGGCTTTCCTGAGCGCGCACCAACCCCGTGTCGATATCGCGGGGGTTCTCCAATGCCTTGAGAATGGCGCTCTTGGTGATTTCATGAAATGCGATCCGTTGGACGGGCACCTTGGGCTTGAGGACCTGGACCACATGCCAGCTGATGCTCTCGCCTTCCCGGTCCTCGTCCGTGGCCAGGATCAGCGTGTCCGCATTCCTGATTGCTTCCTTCAGAAGCTTGACCTGCTTCTTCTTCCCCTTGGGGATGACGTAGATGGGCTCGAAATCGTCCTCGACGTTCACTCCGAGGCGGGCCCAGCTCTCACCCTTGACTCGAGCGGGGATGTCACCGGCCTTCTCGGGCAGATCACGGATGTGCCCGTAGCTGGCCTCGACAACAAACCCGGAGCCGAGGATGCGGGAGAGCGTGCGCGCTTTGGCCGGGGATTCGACGATTACGAGTGCTGCCATCTCTACATCCTGAGTTCGGTTTCCATTCGTGGATCGGTTTGAGAAGCCTCCACGAAGCTCGCCATATACCACAAGTCTCCTGAAAGAGTCTCGGGAATTCGTACAAAAAACCTTAGGCCGTGGTCCGAGGAATGTGTCTGAGTGCCTCGAAGTCGTTTCCGTCCAAGATATTGCCCGATGGCATCGGAAAACCCCGCAATCTCAAGTGATTCCAGAGGATGCGGGGGACGGACACACTCTTCGGACCACAACCCCAATGCCACCGGTCTGTCGGGTTTTCCGGCGGCTGCTCGGAGGAGTGAGTCATGTAAGTCCTTTCGATTGAACTAGTTGCGCCGGTCAGGGTCTTGGCGCGCGATCAGCGCGCCGTCCGAAGGACCTTGATGAGCGTCCCTCTCGTCATACGCGCATCAGGCTCCACTCCGTTCAAGAGCGCCAGGCCTTCGACATCGAGGTCCGCCCGATCGGGGATGGGCCATCGGGTCACGACCTGGCGAAACGGTCCGTCGCGTTCGATCGCGGTGATGTGCAGCGTGATCGGTTGGATGGCCAGCGCGTCCCTGTCGGTGAGGGTTGCGAACCCGTCGGCGACGCTCTCGAGGGTGCGGCGTTTCGTGCCGAACGCCGCGGCGGTTGCGAGACCGTGGAAGACATAGACGGTGCGCGTTTTGCTGATGAAGGTGGAGACGATGTTCAACGTTCCGTCCTTCGTGGTTGTCTCCGAGAGCATCCGATGGGCGACAAAGCCGCCGATCCGTTGGTCCCTACGTTCGACGATTCTGACCCCGGCCTCCTGCTCGAAGCGGCCCGCGGCATCACGGGCACTCTGGGAGGAGCCGTCGACGGAGAAGAGAACCGCCGCCGCGCCGTCTGGGTCCGCCAGTTGAACTTGGGCCGCCGTGTTCATGACCTTCCAGCCTTGAGGGACGGTGAACTGGAACTCCATATCCGGATGCTTGAAGAGCCCGTTGTCCACAAATCCCTGCCGCGGGTCGGCTCCGAAGGCGAGGCCCTCAAGACGCCGGAGATAGCCGTCGCGGTTGACCGCGAAGTCGGAACCGGAGGTTTTGGCCTGCTCCGCTCGTGTGAGCGCCCGGACCTTCTTCTTGCGATCTCCGGGATCGGGATGCGTACTGGCCCAACTGGGGAGCCCGGGACCCCCTCCGGTCAGGCGGGCCAGAGCGCCGAAGAAGTCCGCCATCCCGCGGGTGTCGTAGCCGGAAGCCGTCGCGTACGTGACGCCGAGCTCGTCCGATTGCGATTCGTTGTCTCGGCTGTACTTGAGGAGTAGAAGCTGACCGGCGGCGCCGGCGTATCCCGCGTACTTTGCGAATTCCTCGCTGAGAAGCGATCCGATTCCCAGGCCGACGCCCAGGATCTGTTGCTTCGTGTAGCGCTTGGCGCTGTGGCGTGCCGTCACGTGGCCGACCTCGTGACCCAGCACTCCCGCCATCGCCCCCTCATCCGTGAGGTAGGCGAGGATCCCGCGCGTCAGATAGACATATCCGCCCGGAAGCGCGAACGCGTTCACGACCGGGTCGTCCAGCAGGCGAAACGTGAACGTCATGTCGCGGCGATGGCTCCTCGACGCCAACTCCCGCCCGATGCCCTCGATGTATGCGGTGAGAGACGCGTCATCGACGAGGCCGTATTGCCCGACGATGGCGCGATCGCTTTCCGCGCCGAGCTCGCGCTCCTGGCTCTCGCTCATCAGTATGATCTCGCGCTTGCCGGTCACGGGATTGACCGCGCAGCCGGCGAGGACGGTCAACAGGAGACCGAGGGAAAGAAGAGACGTGAGTAGCCTCGCGCGCCGGGCGAGCCGTGACGTTCGCATCAGAGACCCCTCCAATTGAGGCGACGGCGCCATTGCCATTTGACCCCTGACCGCCCTAGTGCCCCGATCGAGGAATTCGCCACACATTTCATCGGCCCTCGCGGCTCCTGGCTTCGTTGGTACGCCTCGTCGTCGCGCCTCGCCAGGGAACCACGAACGGCTCGCTGAAGTATGCACCGGATCTCTCAACCGGGAGACTAGATGCCGGCCGTAAAGGTGACGATCAAGACGAAATCCTCGAAGAGGATTGGAAACTGTCCGTCTCCAGTCATGTACAGGGTGAGCGCACCGGTTTCCAGGTCTTTCAGAAGCAGCTCGATGTTTTCGATCAGATCGGTGGAGCGTCGGTAGCTGATCGGGCTCCGGAAACCCGGGCCGGCCGGAACGTGGAGGTTCTCGAACAGCGGCGTCGCCTTGGCCCGGACTTCCTGTGCGGCTTCCATCGTTGCGTCCTTGCTGAACCAGAGAGAGATGTTCCCGTTGGCGATGTCCGGGTTCACGGCGGTCGTGGAGAACCCCACCCGGTCGATCTGCTTGATCTTGTGCTCGTTGTCTCGATAGGTCGCGTTGGTCGTGAGATCGACTTGGGTCTTCGACATCGACCGCCCCGCAAGGTCGAGGTCCCCGAGCGTGAGCGCGATCGTCTCGGTGCTGGTGAAGAGACAGCCGGATTGCATCGCCCCGAACGCGACCGCCGACGCGATCGAAATCAGCGTCGTGACTCTGTTTCGTAGTGTGGTCATCGCGGCAACCCTAGTTGAAGAAGTAGTTCACACCGGCGAGAAGCGCGATGGTTTTTCGCGACGCGCCGCCGGCCGTGTTGACGATGAAGAGTCGGGGGCTGACGTCGGCGGAGACCGGACCGAGCCCCACCTCCATTCCCGCGCCGACGTTGATCGTCGGCTCCCGCGTGTCGCCACGGCCGTCCGGAACCGAGAGCAGCGTCCAGCCGACCCCTCCCGTGGCATACGTCGAGAGGGCGATCGAACCGCCCATCTTGAAAACGACGTTCAGCGTGAAGCTCGTCATTTCGGGTGAATCGAGCCTGACCGTTTGCTCGCCGACCCGGATGGAGCTCTCGCCGCCACTCAGGGTCATGATCGAGACCTCAGCCTGTAGAAGGGGCAACAGACCGAAACGTCCTCGAACGCCATAGAGCGACCCGGTCGCGGCGTCGTCTTGCAGGATCGGGACGTGGACAAAACCGTACGCACCGATACCCGTCTTGGCCACACCAAGTGCGGCGCCCCCGGACGGGACCGTCGCGACGGTGACCATGACGAGGAGCGCGAGCAGTGAAAACGTGAAGGTGCGCCTCAAGGGAACCTCTCCTCTCTCCCCAGCACGATCTGAGGGTAGGTTCTCCGTGGCGAAAAAGTCAACCGGCCGACGGATCGTGTCCGCCGGCCGGTTCTGGTCGCGAGATAATGTCTAGAACTCTACCGAATCCACCGTGATCGTGCCGACAACCGTGAAGAGAAGCTTGAGCTCCCACCGGAAGTTGCTCTCTTGATCCTGAGGCTCGGATACGCCATCCACGATGAGCGTGAGCTCCGTGTCTCCAAGCGGATCACCGTCGCGCACGTGACGCACCATGCGGTCGAGCACTTCGTTCAGGACGTCAACGCCCGCGGCGTCCAGTTCCGCGTCAGTCCAGTCCGTCGCGTCGTTGACCATCACGTTGAATTCGGTGATGAGCGGGCTGCCGTCCACGGTGACGGTGCCGCCGACGATCTGCCGGTCTTCGACCGGGTCCGGCTCGATCGTGCGATACTGAGCGCCCGCAAGGAGCAGCGCGTCGAGCATGCTGACATCGATGCCGCCGTCCGCGAGGATACCCTCGAGGTCGAGTTTCTTGTCGAGGTCGGTGGTGACCTCGTCGTTCAACGACCCGTCCGCATGGAATTCCTTGGTGATCGAAGACGTGAGCGCAAGCTCGATGGCTTTCTCAACGATCTCCGGGATCGGCGGGCACTGGGTACCCATCAGGGCCACACATCCAATAAGGAGGGCGACCAGGCTGGTGATTCTTTTCGTTCGCATCACGTCCTCCTTACATCCCGAAGCTCAGGCCGAGCGCATACCCGTTGACGGCGGCGATGTTGTATTCCGTGAAGATCGAGAGCCCCGGGATCTTGAGGTTCGCTCCCACGGTGAGATGCATGTTCGTTTCCTTGTCGAAGTCCACGGTGATCGTCTTGTCTTCGTCATCGACGCTGTAGGTGTACTCAGCTTCCATGTCAAAAGAGTCGAAGCCGAGGCCCGCGTATGGCTCGACGATGCCGAACGACTTGCTGCCGGTCACGTTGAGCTGGATCGCGCTCGTCTTCACGATGTCACCGACCTCGAACGTCTGATAAAAGATGCCGGCCGCCACCGAGACCGGAAGCGTCGGGAAGTACTTCGACACCGAATGCTGGGCTCCGATTCCGAACAGGCTGAGCTTGCCGAGGTCGCTGTCGCCGAGATCGATCGGCGGGATCCAGCGAATGACGGCCTTGGTGCCGGCGACCGACCCGATCGTGAACTGCGGCATGACGAGCCCGAAGTGTTCCAGATCGAAGCCACCCGGGAAGCCCCACGTCGTCCCGCCGGCTCCATCGACCAACACCGCATCTTCGTCACCGATGACGGTGGGGACCTTCGGGTTTTCATCGACCGACGTGAAGCCCGGAGGATCAGCCGGTCTGTAGGTTCGATCGTCATCGTCGAAGCTGACGACCATACCTTCGATGGAAACGGAGAAGTTGAGGCCGACGAGCGGGACGCTTCCGCTACGGAAGATGCCCGCGTTCATGGTTCCGGAGAGCGCGGAAGGTAGAGGCTTCAAATACCCCTTGGCGTTTTCACCGATCACGCCGCTCAAGGCATCCTCCAGCTGTGCTGCGGCGGAACCTGCCGTGAGCAGGATGACAAGCCCGGTAGCGAGAGCCATCCAGAGAGATCGAGGGATCATGAGGACCTTCCTTTTCTCAGGCCCGAGCACTGGATCGGGGGACGGAGTGCGCCCCGAATACTCGAGCCGCTCTGAATTTCCTTCGTAGTGTACGCATACCCGCTGGCCCACACCGAGCGGGCACAATATCGACGAACCGGCCGGACAGGCGAAGCCGGAATACGCCATCACACTGCAAAATCGACCGTTGCACGACCTAGCTTGAGTATTGAAGCGTACTCGGAGGATTCCACAAAGTCAATCGGCCGACATCCTCCCGAACTCGGTCCGCCGGCGCTTTCCCGCCCACGGGCGACGTGGGATGGCTCAGCTCCCGGCCAGGAATCGCAGCGCGACATCGCTCAACAGACGCGCGCCGATCTCCAATGCGTCCTCGTCGATGTCGAACTCGGGGGAGTGGTGGGGGTGAACCAGTCCGCGCTCCTCGTTGCGCGATCCCACGAAGAAGAAGCAGCCGGGTACACGCATGAGGAACTCGCCGAAGTCTTCACCACCCATTGTGCGCGTTTCGACCACGTTTTCCGATCCGACGACGTCCGAGGCGACTTGGCGCACCAGGTCAGCCATTGTCGGGTCGTTGATCGTTGGTTTGTTCACCCGGTCGATCTCGACCTCGGCCTTGCAGCCGAACGCCTTTGCCGTGTTCTCCGTGACGCGCGTGACGGCTTCCGGCAGCATGTTCCAGACGTCGTCATCGAGGGCACGGAGCGTGCCGGTCAGAAGCGCGTCTTCGGGGATGATGTTGAAGGTGTCTCCCGCCTGAATGCTCGCTACCGTCACGACCACGGCCTTCAGCGGGTCCACGTTTCGGGACGCGATCTGTTGGAGCGCCGTCGTGACGTGCGCCGCGGCGAGAACGGGATCGCGGGCGTCCTGCGGGATCGCTGCGTGTCCGCCGGCCCCGACGATTCGAATTCGAAACACGTCAACCGAGCCCATAAATGGACCGCTCGTCACCGCCACCTTGCCGGTCTCGAGGTGGTTCCACACGTGCAGTCCGAATGCCGCGTCGACCTTCGGGTTCTCCAGAACTCCCGCCTCGATCATCTCTCGGGCACCCGCGCCGATCTCCTCCGCCGGTTGAAAGACGAGCTTGATCGATCCATTCGCCGGCGCGTCGATGCGCTGCATCACGCGTGCGGTGGTGAGCGCGATCGCCGTGTGGCAGTCGTGGCCGCACGCGTGCATCACGTTAGGCACGGTCGAGACGTAGTCGTGGCCGCCGCGCTCCTGCATCGGCAGCGCGTCCATGTCGGCCCGCAGCATCACGCATCTGCCGGGCGCGCCGACGCTACGGGTCGCGACGACACCGGTCTTGGCGACGCCGGTAGTCGTTTCGTACCCGATCTCACGAAGACGGGCTTCGACAACGCCCGCCGTTCGGACCTCCTCGTAGGCCGGTTCGGGATGGCGGTGGAGGTCGCGGCGCGTTGCCACGAGCTCGTCCCGATCGGCGCTCGTGAGCTGGACACGTTCCGTCATCGGATCACTCCTGTGGATACCTACCCTGTCTGATCTCCGAAGAGCCTGCCGCATGACACCCAAAACGGCAAGACTGCCTCCGCGCCGCGTTGACAGCCTTCGCGGCGACTCTTTATCCTCACCTATCTGTCAGGATCTGTGCCGGCGGATGAAGGTTCGCATCGATAGGGTCCTCTGCAGGAGGAAGTCGCATGAGACAGTGGAGCTTCGTCACGGCACGGTCGATCCCCGGGGCATTTGTCTTGACCGCCTGCTTCGTGCTCGCAGTGGCCGTGGAATCCGAGGAGGCGGGCGTTTCTGAGTTTCCCGCCGGATTCGATTCGGAGGCGATCCAGCGGCTGAACGACCATCGCTATCGAATCGGCGATGTCACCGTGGATGGTGAGGTGGGCGAGGTCCACATTCCCGCCGCCGTCAACCAGGACGAGGGCCTGATCGAGCTCATCGCGTGCGGTGCCGAAGGCAAACGGCACGAAAGCGTGCTCGTCACACACATTCGGCCCATGCATCTTCAAGTCGCGCTCCTGTTGCTCGGACTCGAGCAGGGAACACCCGTCGCTCACGTCGGCGATTCGGTGCCACCGACCGGAGAGCGGGTGAAGATCGAGTTCGAGTGGGACGGTGCCGGCGACGGTCGCTTTCCGATTGAGCATCTCGTGAGGCGGATCGACACCGGACGGGCAATGTCTCCTCAGCCCTGGATCTTTGTGGGATCGCGGGTGGAGAATGGGATGTTCGTGGCGGACCTCGATCAGTCGTTGATCACCACGTATCGGGACCCGGCCACCATCCTCGACAATGGGCAACCCGAAGGCGCGAATGACGAGCTCTTCGAGGTGAACACCGAAGCGATTCGGCCCCTGGGAGCGACGGGCCTCATCATCATTTCGAGATACGCGGAACCATGACGGGGGGAATTCGATGCGCCGCTTTGCTCTGTACCTGATCGTCCACATGGTGACTTCGATCGGCGCCGCGAGCGCGTCCGCCGAAACAGCCGATCTCGAACTGTCGGCGCGAGATTCCCTTCGGGTGTACTGGATGGACGAGGACGTCGTGGTGTCCGCGGCAAAGCTCCCGATGTCACTCTATGATCTGGCCGGCGCCGCGAGCATCGTCAGCGAGGTCACGATAGATCGAAGCACGGCCCGGACGCTGCCCGAGCTTCTCAGCGCGTCGGGTGGACTTCACGCATTCGGCTTCGCCGGCAATGGGATGGCGACAACGGTCGAATCACGCGGCTTCACCGGCTTCGGCGAAACGAGCCACCTCCGGTTTCTCGTGGACGGTGTCCCCTTCAGCGATCTATCCGACGACAACGCGGTATGGAATCTTTTCGATCTCGATCAACTCGAGCGCGTCGAGATCGTGCGAAGCGCATCGGCGTCTCTGCACGGGAATACATCATACACGGGCGTCGTGAATCTCATTCCGCGGACGGCTGTGGGCCCGAAATGGACATGGGGCAAGCTGGAGGGCGGGAGCTTCGATCATCGCGCAGCAACGGGGGGCGTGAGCTGGAGCGAACGGGCCTGGTCGGGGGCGGTCTCCGGGAACTGGCGTCGTACGGGCGGCTTCAGGACGCACAGCGAGTGGGAGGGAGGCTCCGGATTCGCGAGCGTCGCGTTGCGGCGCGATCCCGAGACGCACGCGCGTGTAAGCGTTCACTACCACGATGCGGATGCCGAGATGCCGGGCGCGTTGCCCGAAAACGTGAGCGACGAGACGCCGACGCTCGCATCGACGCCGCTCGATCACGACGACGTCCGGCGGCTGTATGCGCTGACGGACTTCGGAACGTCGTTCGGCGAGGCGCATGAAGTTCGTGTGTCGCTTCACGTGCAACGGGAAGATCGCCGCCGCCGGCAGACGATATTGGATACACAAGAACTGGACCGCGACGCAACGATCAGCGGATTTCAAGCCAGCTACCGGGCGACCACAACAGTCGCCGGCGTACCGGTTCGTCTCCTCACGGGTCTCGAAGGGTCGGCTGGGACGATGACGTCCACCTATAACCGGGTAATGGAGGACGGCGATCTCGCCGAGGAACTGAGTCGCGGCAACGTCGGTCGTGACGAAATCGCGGGCTACCTGAGGCTCAGCGCCGAAGTCGTTCCTAGATTGACTTTCACTGCGGGTATCCGCCGCGACGATCTCCGTACCGAGCTGGTCATTCCCAACGTGCTGCTGTCCGGCGAGCCGCACGACAAGGCGATGGGCGCGTGGAGCCCGACTGCATCGTTGAACTATCGATGGAAAGAGAGCCGAAATGCCTACCTCAGCGTGAGTTGATCGTTCAAGACACCGACGCTGACGCAGCTCTATGATCTGCGGCCGTTCATGGTCCCCGATGACCAGGGCGGCTTCTTCGAAATCAATCTCTCGAACACTGCGCTCGAACCTCAGCACGCGATGCAGATCGAACTGGGCACGAGAAGCCAGGTCGAGGACGTGCTACACCGTGGAGACCTCGCAGAGGTCGATCTCTCCATCTATGCGATGCAGGCCGAGGATGAGATCGGCTTCGATCTTGGGAGCTTCTCGTATGCGAACCTCGGGAGAACGGATCATCGCGGAATCGAATTGACCACCGCCTACTCACCGGCGGCACGGCTTCGCGTCGATGCCGGCTACTCGTGGACGCGGGCGGAGTTCGGTTCAAACTACACGTCGGGCGACGTGACGGGTAAGCAGATCAACAACGTGCCGAAGCACAGCGTGCGCGCGGGGGTGGACTACAGTTTCAAACGCGCGAGTTTGAGAATGAGCGTGCGGCACGTTCGAAGACAATACGCTGACGAAGCGAATGAGGTGCCGATACCCGACTACACCGTCGTCGATCTCAAGGGATCGTTCTCCGTGGCCGCGGAAGAACTCTACGTTCGGATCCACAATCTCCTCGACGCATCGTACTCGCCCGCTGGCTATGTCGGACCGGGAAGCGACGGAGCGCCGATCGCGCTCTTCTATCCGGCACCCGGCCGCGGCGTTGACGTAGGGCTTCGCATTCGATTGTAGAATAGGTAGATACGATGGCCACCCTTGTCTCGGGCTAGTTCAGACAAATAGATAATATTTGATATGCATCGGTTTTGGGTGAGGTAGCTTGGATTTCATGATTAGATTGTAATCTAATGGTGACGGTGTAGTCTGCCAACTCGGCAAGACACGCTTAAGATACATTCATGATCCGCCACACCTCTATCGTGAGAGGAGGCTGCATAGCCGTGGTCTGAATAGCGATGCATGACACCTTGGATGGTGACGTCCAGTTGTTCACATCTCGGAGGTTTGCCATGAACAGAGCTAGCGCGGTTTTACTTGCGATTGTTCTTTTGGTCCCCACCGCTGCGTTCGGTCTGTCGATCAGCACGGCCGACACCTACGTACCGACCTATGGTCAAGCTATCCATTACGATCAGTACAACGAATGGCTCGGTGCGAGTTCGTCCGCGATCGACGGTTTGGCGTGGGATCCTTTTCAGACCGGAGGAACCCTGACCATCACCTTGGACACGAACGTCGGGGCGTTCTACGGAAC
>CAZAMP010000022.1:0-70497 GCA_964486455.1 uncultured bacterium
CGCCACGTGGGGGGAGTCTAAGCGGGCGCGAATCCTGTGGTCGTGCTGCGCCGTCTCGATGCGCCCAAACGCGTGCGAAAGCGGCGGCTTTCGTCCGCACCTACATTGCAGATGAACCGTTCCGGCCGGCCAACCGACACCTGAATGGGAGTCTCTATCCATGTCTTGGCTGAATGCGACCGTGAACCGTATTGGGTACCGAAGGGAGTCTATTTGGACAAGATCGCAGAACTCATGGTGGCCGAAGGGCTCGTCGAGGAAGACGCGCTCAAACAGGCTCGCCAGATGGGCGAGTCGGCTCCAGGAGGTGTGTGCGGCAATCTCGTGACAATCGGTGCCGTGAGCGATGCGGAGTACACGGAGTTCCTGTCTGAGTACTACGGTATCGCGTCCGTCGACCTCGAAGAAGTGACGCCCGATCCCGAGCTCATTCAGCTTCTTCCCGCTCAAGTTGCGAGCCGCTATCAGGTCGTTCCGGTCACGCTCGAGGGCCGCTGCTTGACGATTGCGACCGTTGATCCGACTGACATCTTCACGCTGGATGACGTGCGATTCATCACGGGATGTGAGGTGAGCACGGTCGTCGCCAGCGAGGTCGCGATCAAGCAGGCGATTGACCGCTTCTACGACAATGAAGACTCGCTGCGCGAGATGATGCGCCAGGTCGAAGAAGAGCTGGAGATAGTCGAGGATCAGGTCGAGGAGGGCGATCTCGCGGGTTTCGAGGGCGCGGAAGAGGCGCCCGTCGTCAAGTTCGTCAACTCGCTGCTCGCCGACGCCGTCAAGCGTGGGGCGAGCGATATCCACATCGAACCTTATGAGAGAACGCTTCGCGTGCGGTTCAGGATCGACGGCCAGCTCTACGAGATGATGGCACCACCGTTCCGCCTGCGCTTGGCCATCATGTCACGCGTCAAGATCATGGCCGACCTCGACATCGCCGAGCGTCGACGACCGCAGGATGGACGAATCAAGATCCGACTCCTGGGCCGCACCATCGATCTTCGCGTTTCGTCATGTCCGACGATTTTCGGTGAGAAGATCGTCATGCGGATTCTCGATCGGTCGAACCTCTGTCTCGATCTGGTCAAGCTCGGATTTCAGCCCGTGGCGCTGAAGGACTTCATCCAGGCCATCGAGCAGCCGTATGGGATCGTTCTTGTTACGGGTCCGACCGGAAGTGGCAAGACCACAACGCTCTATTCGGCACTCAGCCGAATCAACAAGCCCGAAACCAATATCATGACGTGTGAGGATCCGGTTGAGTACAACATCGACGGGATCAATCAGATCAACGTGAACGACGAAGTCGGTCTCAGCTTCGCGGCGGCTTTGAGAGCGTTCCTACGTCAGGACCCCAACGTGATCATGGTGGGCGAGATCCGCGATTTCGAGACCGGATCGATTGCCGTGAAGGCCGCTCTTACGGGACACCTGGTCTTATCGACCATTCATACAAATGACGCGCCGAGCACTCTCAACCGTCTCGCGGACATGGGGGTCGAGCCGTTTCTCCTGGGAAGCGCGGTGAACCTCATTCTCGCGCAGCGCCTCGTCCGGAAGATCTGCGACAAGTGCGCGGAGCCGGTAGAACTCGATGCCGAAGTCCTTTCGTCTCTGGGTCTCGATGAGAATGACATCGAGGGCGCGACGATACGTCAAGGGCGGGGCTGCTACGAGTGCACCAATACCGGCTATCGCGGTCGGATCGGCGTGTACGAGGTGATGCCGATCTCGCCGGTGATCCGGGAGCTGATTCTCAAGCGTGCCAACGCTGTGGAAATCAGGAAGGCCGCACTGGAGTCCGGAATGATCTCGCTGCGCAAGGATGCCTTGGTGAAGTTGCGCCAGGGCGTCACATCGGCGGAAGAAGTGCTCAAAGAAACGGCTCGGGACGACCACTGAGGAGACGAGCGTGGCTACTCTCAATGAAATGCTTACGGACATGGCCAAACGGGGGGCCAGCGACCTGCATATCACCGCTGGTGTTCCGCCCCGGATGCGGGTGGACGGCCGGCTGATCTCCGTTCAGGCTGAGGCCCTCACGCCGGAGAGCGCGAAGAACCTGATCTACAGCGTTCTCCGGGATGACCAGAAGGAGCGATTCGAGAAAGACCATGAGCTGGATCTCTCGTTCGGTGTCTCCGGCGTGTCTCGATTCCGCTCCAACGTCTTCTACCAGCGGGGCGCGGTGGCGGCCGCGTTCCGGCGGATTCCCTACTCGATCCAGCCCTTGGAAGAACTGGGGCTTCCCTCCGTTGCCGAGACCTTCACGCGGCTTCCTCACGGTCTCGTTCTGATCACGGGTCCTACAGGCAGCGGAAAATCGACCACGCTGGCCGCCATGATCGATCGTATCAACTCCACGCGCGCCTGCCATATCATGACGATCGAGGACCCGATCGAGTACGTCCACCGGCACAAGAAATCGATCGTGAACCAGCGAGAGGTCGGATCGGATACGGAGACGTTTCCCGCCGCACTGAAGTACGTCTTGCGGCAGGACCCCGACGTCATCCTCATCGGTGAGATGCGCGACCTGGAGACGACACAGGCGGCCCTGGGAATCGCCGAAACCGGCCACCTCGTTTTCGCCACGCTTCACACAAACTCGTCGTTCGAATCCGTCAACCGAATCGTCGATATCTTCCCGTCGGGCCAGCGGCAGATGGTGCTCACCCAGCTGGCGTTCGTGATGCGTGGCGTGATGACGCAGCGTCTCTTGCCGCGACGCATGAGTACGGGCCGGCATCTCGTGTCGGAGCTTCTCGTATGCACGCAGGCGGTTCGAGCCGTTGTCCGGGAAGGGAAGATGCACCAGATCTACAGCCTCATGCAGGCGGGACAGAAGCACGGCATGCAGACAATGAACCAGTCACTGTTCGAAGCGATCTCGCAGGGACACGTCGCCAGGGATGTCGGCATGTCTCAGAGTTCAGATCCCGCGGAGTTGGAGCGAATGCTGGTCGGTCGCGAAGACTCGGTTCGGGTCGCCAATCGCGTGGCCTAGGAGGTCCCGATGCCGACGTTTGTGTGGAAAGGCCGCAGCGTCATCGACAACATGACGTCTGAAGAGGCGGGGACAACCGGGACGGGCAACCGAAAGTTCGGGTTCTTCAAGCCGTCCGGTGATCAGGCCTCCGAGAGCCCAGGGAAGGGGTCGGGGAAGAGCCTATTCAGCTTCCGTGGTCGAGGAAAGGTCGGGTCCAAGGACTTGGCAATCTTCACGCGGCAGTTCGCCACCATGGTCAACTCCGGCCTCCCGCTCGTGCAATCACTCGAGATTCTCTCGAGCCAGTGTGAGAACCCGCGCCTTCAGGAGATTCAGAGGGATATCACGGCCGATGTGGAGGCCGGCGCCACGCTGGCGGACGCCATGTCCAAGCAGCGCGCCGCATTCGACGAGCTGTTCACCAACATGGTCGAGGCGGGTGAGATGGGCGGCGTTCTCGACGAGATTCTGCTTCGGCTGGCGGAGTATCTCGAAAAGGCCGACGCGCTCAAGCGAAAGGTCAAGAGCGCGATGACCTATCCCACGGTGGTGTTCGGCGTGGCCGGCGCGACGACGATTTTCATGCTGCTCTTCATCATCCCGTCGTTTGCGAACGTCTTCGAGCAGGTCGGCGGGCAGCTTCCGACCCCAACACGGATCGTCATGGGGGCGTCGAACGGTATACGAGATTTCTGGTGGCTCTTTCTCATGATCATTGGCGGAGGGCTTTTTCTCTTCAAGCGCTGGTACAAGACGGAAGAGGGACGGTACCGCATTGACCAGCTCATGCTTCGCATACCCGTTCTGGGCGCCGTGCTACGGAAGTCGGCGATCGCCCGGTTCTCGCGCACCCTCGGTACATTGATCGCGAGCGGTGTGCCCATTCTGACGGCCCTCGAAATCACGTCCCGTACCGCGGGGAACCGCGTCATCGAGCGGGAGATCATCGCTACGCGCGGGAGTATCCGTGAGGGTGAGACGATCGCCGCTCCGCTCAGGACCTCGAGCGCCTTTCCGCCAATGGTGGTGCAGATGATATCCGTGGGTGAGGAGACCGGCGCGCTCGACAGCATGCTCGAGAAGATCGCGAATTTCTATGACGAGGAGGTGAACTCCGCCGTGGAGTCGCTGACCTCGATTATCGAACCCGTCATGATCGTCGTGATGGGGCTTCTGGTCGGTGGAATGGTCGTGGCGATGTACCTGCCGCTGTTCAAGCTGGCGCAGGCCGTTTCCGGTTGATTGGAGTCGAAGTTTGGCTGCTATCGTCCGTATACAGCGTAAGACCGTGGTTCGTGTGAAGTTGACGCGCAGAGAGGTCGAAGTCTGATGTTGGGGACGGCGGATTGCCTATCGGCGGCCCCCTGCCTCGTGCGGACTCCTACCTTGGCGGCGATGGATCCCACAGGGCACGCATCGACAATGGGTGGACCGATGTCCATCAGAGGAGACGGGTGTGTCAGTCAAAATCCTGCTAGCGAATGATGATGCGACCATAACGCGAATTCTCACAGCGATGTTGGAGAACGACGGGTATGAGCTGCACGACGTGCGTTCGGGGCGAGAAACCCTCGACCGCATCCGTCGAGATACATACGACGTCGTCGTGACCGATCTCAGAATGGCTGACCGCGCCGGCATGTCGTTGCTGGAAGGCATCTGCGAGGCGGATCCCGCCCTGCCGGTCGTGATACTGACCACGCAGGCGTCGCAGCGTTCCGCCGTCGAGGCGCTCAACAAGGGTGCGTTTCAATGCATCGAGAAGAGCGCGAAGGACGAGGAGATCCGGCTGATTGTCAGGAACGCGGTGCAGCTGCGACGGATCCAGGCGCAGAACCTTGCAGACAAGCGCCAGATCCGCGAGTCGAAGCTATCCCGCGACATCCTCGGCGATAGCGATGAGATGCACAAAGTGCTCAGGATGGTCGAGAAGGTCGCGGACACGGAAGCCACGGTCCTCATCCATGGGGAAAGCGGCACAGGCAAAGAACTCGTTGCGCGAAAGATCCACGACCTGTCGTCACGCACGTCGGGACCCTTCTTGGCGATAAACTGCGGCGCGCTGCCGAAGGACCTGCTCGAGAGCACGCTCTTCGGACACATCAAAGGCGCGTTTACGGGGGCCATCCGCGATCAGGCGGGTCACTTCCAGGCCGCCGAACACGGCACGCTCTTCCTCGACGAGATCGGGGACATGACGCTCGCGACCCAGGTCAAGCTCCTCAGAGCCATCCAGGAGCGCGAGGTGATCCCCGTCGGTGGTTCGAAGCCGCTGAAGGTGAACGCCCGGTTGATCGCCGCAACGAACCGGGACCTCGAAGGAGAGGTAAGAGCCGGCAATTTCAGAATGGATCTCTACTATCGTCTGAACGTGATTTCGCTCTCCTTGCCGTCACTTCGCATACGCAAGGAGGACATCCCGATTCTCGTCGAGCATTTCCTACACAAGCTGTGTGGCGGGGCGAAGACGTTTTCCCAAGAAGCCATGGACACACTGATCGACTACACATGGCCGGGAAACGTCCGTGAGCTCGAGAACGTCGTTGAGCGGGCGATCATCCTCGGCGACGGGGTGCGGCTCCGGGTCGAGGATCTTCCGGAGCGAGTGATTGAAGGCGAGTGCCAGACGGGCAGTCTCGTGATCGACACGCCTGACATGACGCTGGCCGATTTGGAGCGGACCTACATTCTCAGGGTCCTTGAGCATACGAATTGGCACAAGAAACGCGCGTCGCAAGTCCTAGGCATAAACGCATCGACGCTCTATCGAAAGCTCCAGAGCTACGCCTTGGATGAGAAGTTCGACAGACGGAAGGCGGCCTAGCGTGCGTGCGAATCTGGAATCGGGTTGCAGAATGCGATTCCGCCGGCCCCGAAGGCCGGGAAGCGGCGGATGCGCAAGTGGTCTTACGTGGTCATTCATAGGGGAATGGGCCTTCAACGCGACGGCTGCTACGAACGGTCGAAATGGCACGGTGGTTGCGAGAATGGCTCACATGATGAAGTAGGTGGGCGTCGGATCACATCCGATGACCAGCGGGACGCAACTGTCTCAGGAGGCCAGTAATGATGCGGAACACCAAGGGTTTCTCACTGATCGAGCTGATGATCGTTGTGGTCATCATCGGGATCCTCGCGGCGATCGCGATACCGAACTACATTTCCATGCAGGATCGCGCCAAGGAAGGCAGCGTGCGGGCGAACGCGCACTCGGTCCAGCTCGCGGTTGAGGACGCGGCCGTTCAAGCGAATGGCGTGTATCCGGCGAACGCGGCGGCCATCGTTGACGGCATGTTCCCGGGCGGCGCCTTCCCGAAGAACCCCTTCACCGGGACGAACGACGCGATCATCGCCGCGGATGGCTTTGGCGCGGGTGACGAAGGAAAGGTCGGCTACGTGCTTGCCGCGGGTATCTACACAGTCGAGTCGTACGGAAAGACGGCTGTCGTCTTGACGCTGACGAACGGATAGTAGCTGCTCTTCTGAGGGGATAGGGGCGTCCCTCGGGCGCCCGTATCCCCTTGCACGATCCGGCTCCGGCCGGGCGACGCGTTCTGTCACGGGAGTTGCAGGAAGCGTCTTGAATCCACAGACGCTTTCGATGCGTGGAGGCAGAGGTGAGACGGAACGCGGGGTTCACTCTGATCGAGATCGTGATAGTCGTTCTCGTCATTGGCATCCTCGCAGCGATCGCAATCCCCAACTACTACGGCATGCAGAATCGCGCGCGCGAAAGCCGTGTTCAATCGAGCGTGCATGTGGTTCACCTCATTGTTGAGAACTTCCTCATCGAGAACGGTAACTATCCGGCCAATGCGGCCGCGTTACTTGCGGGCCTGTTCTCGGGTGGCGTCTACCCGGAGAATCCGTTTACGGGAACCAACGATGCCATCATCGCCGCGGATGGATGGGACGCCGGGGACGAAGGGAAGGTCGGCTACGCCGTCGTGGGCGGGATCTATACCATCGAAGCCTACGGCAAGACCGCCGTCGTCCTCACGCTGACCAACGGCTAGATCGCCCCGGTCGATTTCGACCATCTGGCATACTGCTTGCAATCTATCCCACTGCTGACATGTCGCCGGCAACTCCGCATTCGAGGTGACAATATGGGAAGTCCAGGCACGCTCGATCACGAGCACGAGATGCTCCATGGGTTGGGTGACGGGACCGATGGCGTAACGTCCAGCAGGATAGCGATTTGGGTAGAGGACCTCACGAAGAGGTATAGGCGTTCACCCTGGCAGAAGCCTGTGGTGGCGCTGGATGGTTTGAATCTCAGAGTGGAAGCTGGCGAGATTTTCGGCTTTCTCGGCCCGAACGGCGCCGGCAAAACCACCACCACTAAGTTGCTGACCGGATTGATTCTGCCCACTCGTGGGCGGGTTCTCGTTACCGGGGCGCCGGCTAACAGCCGGCGGGCACGATCCCGAGTCGGTTTTCTGCCCGAAAACCCCTCATTCACGGGAAGCTGGACGACCGGGGAGTTCCTGGAGCTCAGCGCACACCTGACCGGGATGCGTTCCGGTCCGGTGAAGCGGGAGATCGGTCGCTTGGTCGAGCGACTCGGACTCGAAAGCGTCCGAGATCGACGAATGAGCGGACTAAGCAAGGGGCAACTCCAGCTCGCCGGAATCGCCCAGGCGCTCATCGGAAGTCCACCCGTGTTGATTCTCGACGAGCCGATGAGCGGACTCGATCCCGTGGGGCGCTCTGTGGTGCGTGACGTCCTCTTGGATCTACGCGCTCGGGGCAGGACGGTCTTCCTGAGCTCGCATATCCTGAGCGACGTGGAGATGCTTTGCGATCGCGTGGGACTCCTTGGAGAAGGTCGATTGGAGGCCGTTCGGACGATGAACGAGGTTCAGGCGCTCGGTAGCACCGACCGGGAGCTGGTCGTCCAGGGGGCGGATCCCACCCTCCTCGCGTCGCTGGTCCCGGAAGCTCAGCTGATCCGCACGATCGGCGATCAAACGGTCCTGAGATTCCGCGAAGCGGGACCGCTCAACGACGTGATCGGCCGCGTTTTGGAAACGGGTGCCGAGATCGTTTCGCTCACGCATCGCGGCGGATCTCTGGAGCAGTTCGTCCTGGATCGCATGCGATCCGGCGGGCCCGAGATCGCAGGGACGATCTACCCTGTCGTGAGCGACAGGTCGGGGTCGACGGAGCGGCTTCGGCAGGCGGGAGGAGGTCGCTGATGCGAACCTGGTGGCTTGCCGCGGCGTTCTTCTCGGAGGCGGTGCGAACGAAGCTGATTCTCCTTGGCGCGTGCTTCACTGCGCTCGTCATGATGCTCTCTTTCCTCATCGCGCCCCTTTCGCTGGGAACCGTCGACAAGATCACACGTGACATGGGCGTATCGAGTCTCATTCTCTCGGCTTCGATCCTTGTCTTCACGGGAGGGATTCACCTCCTCAGCCGTGAGAGAGAGCGGAAGTCGATCTACCTGATTCTCACGCGCCCGATCTCTCGAGGGACCTACCTGTTCGGGAAATACCTGGGCCTCCTCCTGACGGCCTGGGCGGTCCTCCTGATCTCCGCGATCATTTTCGCACTCACGCTCCTCGCGCGGGGGGCGGCGCCCGATGTCGGACTCGTTCAGACGATGCTTCTCTCCGCGTGCGAGCTCATCGTCCTCTCAGCGGTGGCGGTCTTCTTCTCCACGATTGTCTCACCCGTTCCGGCGATGCTCTATGCCCTCGGGGTCTTCATCGCGGGTCACGGCGCGCGGGATCTCTCAAACCTGAGCGGCATGCTCGAGGCGGGGCCGACACGTGCCCTCTTCGACGTCCTCCGGCACGTGCTCCCGGATCTTTCACGGTTCGATGCGCGCCTGGAGGCGGTCCACGGGCTCGCGATACCCGGAAGCGATGTGGCATGGGCGCTCGGTTATGCCGCCTTGTACGGAGCGGCCATTCTTCTCTTCACCTGGGTGGTCTTCGAGCGCAAGGAGTTCGCGTGAGTCGAATTGGATTGGTTGCGTTGGCCGTACTCTGTTTGGTCGGCGCGGCGACCTTGAACTCGGGCCGTCAGCAGCGTCCGATTCCGGCGGACGCGGATCTCGCGTACTTCCCTTCAGGGCATCTGCTGCACGCGACCGCCGTGGGTTTCAAGGGTTTGGCGGCCGACGTGGCCTTCCTGCGCGCCGTTCAGTACTACGGTGAGCACCGGAAATCCGATCGGCAGTATCCATGGACACGGCACCTCTTCCACGTCGTCACGGAGCTGGATCCCTGGTTCGTCACTCCGTATCTCTTCGGTGCCCTCGTGCTGGCCGATGACATGAGTCGTCTCGATCTGTCCGTCGACCTGCTGGAGCGGGGCATGGCGGCAAACCCCAATCGGTGGGAGCTACCGTTCGAAGCGGGGTTTCTCTCGTTCGTGCATCAGCGGGACGCGACGGCGGCGGCCATCTGGTTCCGCCAGGCGATGACGATGCCGGGCGCGCCGGAATACGTGCGCCGCTTTGCGGCGTTCACGCTGACGCGGTCGGGATCCCATGCGCAGGCGCTCAAGCTCTGGCGCGAGATCGAGCAGAACGCGACTGAGCCGGCGATCCGCGAAGCGGCCAGACGGTACATCGACGAATTGGAGCAAGAGGGAGGCAGGACCGCCAATGGATGAGGCTGGGATGTTTCTCGTGATCTACGGTGTATTCGGCGCCATCATCGGTAGCTTCCTGAACGTCGTGATCTATCGCGTTCCAAGGGGGCTTTCCGTGGTGAGGCCACGCTCGAGCTGCCCCGAGTGTGGTCGCCCAATCCGTCCGTGGGAAAACGTCCCGGTGCTTGGTTTCATTTGGCTACGCGGACGGTGCGCGGGATGCAAGGCGCGCATACCGCTGCGATACCCGATCGTCGAACTCCTGACCGCGGGGCTCTTTATCGCGGTCGGTGCCCATTTTGGGTTCGGCCCAACGCTGCCGTTTCGGTTCTTTTTCATCGCGGCGCTCATCGCCATCGCCTGGATCGATCTCGACGTGCGGATCATCCCGGACTCCCTTTCGGTGGGAGGGATCGCCGTCGGTCTGGTCGGGAGCTTCTTCTTGCCTGTTTCGCTCCCGATGTCGCTCCTTGGTGTCGTGGTGGGTGGTGGGATCCTGTGGCTTCTGGCTGTGGGGTATCGCTATGCCACGGGCGTTGACGGCATGGGCGGGGGCGACATCAAGCTCGCGGCCATGATCGGGGCGTTTCTGGGACCGCTGGGCGTGCTTCTGGTCCTTTTCCTTGCATCCGCCATCGGCGCCATTCTCGGTGGGATCCTCATGATCGCCGGCCGGGCAGGCCGCCGCACCGCCCTTCCGTTCGGCACGCTACTTGCCCCGGCCGCCGTCGCCGCGCTGTTTGCCGCACCGATCTTCTTCGCATGGTACGGAGAGTGGCTCAAGACCGTCCGTTGAGACCCCAATCCCGGTCCGTGTGGGTGATATCAGCCGTTGTTCTGGTCGATAGCCACCGTTGTTCAAGCGCGGGCTCAATGACGCCAAACGCTCAGATCCCTTTGTTACGAAAGAGATAAGTGTGGGCGGGGGTTCGCTCGCGTTTCGGTTTCCGACCCGACAATTCTGTGCCGCCGCAGAGAGGGAAACGACTTGGGCTTTTCCGATCTATCCATGCCCCTCAAAGGGGCCAGAAAAGTCCTGATGCGTCTTAGGAAGAAGCGTACCGCTGTCGGCCTCGATATCGGATCGCACGCGGTCAAGATCGTGGAACTCGCTGAGCGAGGCGACCACGTGCAGCTCTTGAGATGGGGGCGGGCGGAGCTGATTCCTGACGCAATCGTGGACGGCGAGATCATCGATCGAGGACATGTCGTCGAGACCCTTCGGGAGCTGATAGCAGAATCCGGCATAACCAACCGCCGGGTGACTGTATCAGTCTCGGGTAGAGGGGTCATCGTCAAGCGAATCACCGTGGAGAAGGGAGCCACCGAGGAAGCGGACGAAGCCATCCGCCGGTCGTCGGAGCAACACGTCCCATTCGACATCGGCGAGGTGGTCATGGACTACCAGATACTCTCAGAGGACGCTGAGGGTGGTAGGCTGCAGGTTCTGCTCGTGGTGGCGAAGCGCGACGTCGTGCTGAGCCGCGTCGAGATCGTGCGCGATGCGGGGCTGATCCCCGTGGCCGTCGATGTGGACGCCTTTGCGGTTCAGAACGCGCTCGTCTGGGGCGAGCCGTATGATCCCGAGGAGTCCGTGGCCATCGTGAACGTCGGAGCGGAGCGTAGCAACATCCACGCGGTTCGCGCGGGTGAGCCGCTCTACACGCAGGACTTGGCCACGGGGACGCGAAGCCTTCTGGATTCGGTCCGTCGCAGCTGCGACGTGTCTCAAGACACGGCTTCTTGCGCACTTCTGGGAGAAGACGAACGGGACGTCGATGCGCTCTCGGGGTTCGTGGGATCGTTCACGGATGATCTGCGCCTTGCCGTGGACCGAGTCGGCCTGTTCCTCAAGACCTCAGGCAGCGCGGACCATGTGAACCGGATCGTAATGACCGGCGGAGGGAGCTGGGTCCCGGGGCTCCTACCGGGTCTCGAGGCGAAGACGAGCGTTCCCGTTGAGGCGGGCGATCCGCTACGTCAGCTTCAAGTTCCGGAGGATCAGGTCGAGATACTTCAACCGCGAAGCAGTGAGTTTGCAGTGGCCGTTGGCCTCGCGCTACGAGGGGCGGTCGATTCATGATCCGAATAAACCTACTCCTTCCGGAGGATCTTCCCAAAGGCCCGACCATCAAGATGCCGCGCATGAGTGGTCTTGTCGGCCTTGGGCTATTCCTGCTCGTTCTGCTGCCGATTGGTACAACCGCCTATCAGCAGGGTGCGAAGCTGAAGATGCTGCGCGGCTCGATTTCGGAAGTTCAGGCCGAGTCGGTCAGGCTCAAGCCCGTGGTGGAACGAATCCATCGGCTGAATCAGGAGAGCCGTGACCTGACCAACCGCCTGCAAATCGTTCGCCGTCTGGACGGCCGGCGGACGTTCCACGTGTCCATGATGGACGTGCTCAGCGAGCTTCTGCCGCGTCACCTCTGGCTCACGGATGTCCAGGAGCACGCCGGCGGTCTTCTCACAATCCACGGGGGAACCTTCTCGAACCTCGTGGTGGCCGAGCTGATGATCCGTCTCGAAGAGACCGACTTCTTCACCGATGTTCGCTTGGTTCAGGCTGAGCGTCGTGACACCGAGGGACGCAGCATGATCCAGTTCGAGATCCATGCTCGACTGGTCGGTCCGCAGGGAGGGAACGCTCAGTGAGTTTTCGACCAACGATAGGCCGCAAGACGCTGTTCATAGCGATTGCCATCGTCGGCGCGTACTACGTGTACTTCGGGTTGACCGCGTTGCCGTTCGGGTATCGGGCGACGAACACGGAGTGCGAGACCCTGGAAGTCGAGTATGTGAAGCTCTCGTCGGAACTCGGCCAGGCTCGGCGATTGGCGGCTGACAGACCCCGTGTCGAGAGAATGTACAGTGAGACCCATGCACGCTGGTCCGGCGTGCGCGAGGTTCTGCCGGATCAGGATGAGATGGCCGGGCTTCTGCGCCGGATCACGATGGCTGGCGAGACCAGCGGCGTGACGTTCTATCTATTCAAACCGCTGGCCCCAATCCCCGCGACGTTCTACTTCGAGAACCCTGTCGAGGTGAGCGTTGTCGGTGGCTACCATGAGGTTGCGACATTCCTGGGAGAGATCGCGGCACTGCCGCGGCTGGTGAACGTCCAAGGTCTCCACCTCGTCAGCTTCGACGGCGAGGATCCCGATGATGCCGTGGAGGCCTCATTCACGGCCAGCGCGTATTCGGTCATGGGGCCCCAAGGGAAGATCCCGGGCGAGACGGGCGCCGCCAAGAGCACGGCGGCTCAGCCTCGGAGAGCCGGGCACGGGTCTTCCACGGCGTCGGAGGAGTAGAGAATGGTGAGCATTCCTAAAGGCCGACGGCCCTACATTATTGGCGGTGCGGCGGTGGCAGCATTGTTCGTCGCGTCTCTGTCCGTGACGGGCGGTGGGTTGTCGTTTGGAGGCTTGTTCGGGGGGACATCGTCTTCAAAGGATGAGACAGCTGCACCAATCAAAACAACCGCTGCCGCACCGCATCAAACGTCCGCGCCGGCGGTGGTTCAGCAGCTGGCTGCAGCCCCACCTGTCGAGGAGCCCGTCGTGAATCGGGATCGATACGTGTATCGAAGTCACGGTCGGATCGACCCGTTCAAGAGCCTGGTTCCAAGCGGAGCGGATGGCGGTTCTGATGGCCTTCCCGGCAGTGAGGCCATTCAGCTCGTTGGAATACTGGAGGCGGACGGTGAGAGGCGGGCGTTGGTCGAGGATCCGCAGGGCTACGGCTATGTTCTCCGCATGGGGGACTCGGTGGCGCGCGGGATTGTGACGAAGATCGGGGAAGAGAGCGTTGTGATCCGCTACTCGTCCTATGGTGTGACCGAGCGACGCGTTCTTACGCTCGCGCGAGACGATAAGGGGAGGAAGACCCATGGCAGGCTTCACTAGGGCGATGATCGGCGGGTTCTGTGCGCTGATCCTCTCGCTGGGGATCGTCGTTGGATCGGCATCGGCGGATCCTTCCGATCGTGCGGAGCTCAGCCTGGACGAGGCGGGATTGATTTCCATCGATCTTCAGGGGGCCGATATCCACACGGTGCTTCGGTCCCTTTCTGAAGCATCGGGTCGCAACATCGTGGCGAACTCGAACGTGTCCGGGTCCGTCCGGCTCAAGCTCACGGACGTTCCCTGGGAAACCGCGCTTGACGTCGTTCTGAAGACACAAGGCCTGGGCTCGATCGAGGAAGGCGAGATCATCCGCGTCGCACCGCTCAAGGAGCTCCGGCAGGAAGAGATCGATCGTCAGACCTCCGAGCGCAAGCAGGAGGATCTGGCCTCTCTCGCGACCGAGGTGGTGACCGTCAACTTTGCCAACGCGAAAGAGCTTGGTACGACGGTCCAAGGCCGGCTCACCCAGCGGGGCAACATCGTGGTCGATGAACGGACGAACTCGCTGATCATCACCGACGTTCCCGAGAACATCAGGCGGATCAGCGAGCTGGTCGAGGAGCTTGATGCACCCTCCACGCAGGTGGAAATCGTCGCGAAGCTCGTGGACATCGACGTATCCGCGATCGAGGAGCTTGGCGTCAGCTGGGGCGTGAAGAACATTCACAACACCGACCAGGGGATTTCGGGAAATATCGGCAGCGCCACCGTGCTCACCGACCCGGTCGGTACGGCCAACGTGGGGATCCTCCGCACCGGTGCGGAGCTAGATGTAGCGATCCAGGCGCTCGCAAGCGCCAACCGTGCGGACATCATCTCGAATCCCAAGATCACGACGCTGAACAACCGCGAGGCCCGGATACTCGTCGGTAAGGAGATCCCGCTCATCGTCCGCGACCAGGCGGGGAACGCTATCACCGAGCTCAAGAAGATCGGCATCGAGCTACGGGTCTCTCCGCACATCAACAAGGGTGATCTCGTCACGTTGGACCTCAAGCCCACGGTGAGTGATCTGGCGAGCCTGTCGAGCTCGCAGGGCGGCGTGATCATCAACACCACCGAGGCCGATACCCGGGTCCAGGTTCGAAACGGACAGACGGCGGTGATCGGCGGGTTGATCCGCACGAATGAGACGGAGTTCGAGCGAGGGATCCCCTACCTGAAGGACATTCCGATCCTGGGCGCGCTTTTCCGCTCCACCAGCCGCGCGGAGAGCCAGCGCGAGCTCGTCATCTTCGTGACGCCGAGAATCATCAGGTAGATTTCCACGGGCGAGGGGGTTGGTTGCTTCGAAGGCGACACACACCCTCGCTCTGTCTTTCCCCCCAGGCCACCGTTCGATGCCGCCCACTCTAGCCGCGTCCCATCCTCATGCTTGATCGAATGAACTGTCAGCGGCCCCACTTGCGTATCGAGTTTAGATTCAACAAGTAATCGGATTTAGCTCAACAAGTTTCGCATTTACCCGGGCGCTGCTTCTCAGGGGCAGCGGCCCCGACCACCACCTACAGCCCCAGTCTCTCCCAATTGTCGAAGCCGGGTCTGTAGATGAAGAGATCCTCGGCCGTGATTGCGTAGAGCTGAACGGCAACGATGCGATCGCCGATGCGCTCTTCGACCCGCTCCAGCCGAATGACGCCCAGCCGCTTGAGCATCTTGCTGCCGAACGCCTGGTTCCACGACTTCCACGTGAGGGAAAAACGCATCAGCCCGCGGCGCGTCGCGACCCAGAGGTCCCCCTCGAAGAGCGCGACATCGTTCACCTCGCGGATCTGGAAACCCTCGAGCGGATAGATCTCGGTGGTGAGGAGTCCTGCGTTGATGAACACGACTCCGCGCGAGGTAAGCGCCACGCATTCGTCGACCGCGAAGCGGGACACGAAGACCGCCTGCATGTCCGGGTCCTCGACGTATGTGCGGACGTAGTGCAGGCCCTTGTCCAGAGACTGGACGCCGCGTGTCGTGCCGATCCACAGTCGTTTCAGATCTTGATCGACGCTGAGCACCGATCCGAGAAGTCCTTCGTCCGCGCCGTATTCAAAGCCGAGGAAGCCGTCGTTGAATTCGAGAACGGCGTTCGGTGTGACGACCCATCGTTGCCCGCCATCGTCGAGGATGATCTCTCGAATCCGAATGTAGTCCTCGATCTCCCGCCGGGGGAGATACCCGGGGAACGGATCGACCGGGCGAACCTCCTCCTGGACGACGGTGCAGCCCAGGAGCGGGAGCAGAAGCGTCGCCACGGAGAAGATCGTGACCGAGATGATCGTGGCTCTGAAGCGATCGGGCGACATCGCGAAACGGGTTCTCATGACAGATATGACTCCGGGTGACGGTGCGCGAGAATGTCTGTGATGGCGCCGAGCCGCCGCTCAGACGATCGTTTCGGCTCCACTTCCGCTTCGATCCATGCGTCGTCGTCCGGACCCGCGGAGGCGAACACGTCACCGAAGAAACCGGTGATCTGGCTGCGGCCGGTGAACGCGACCGACTCGCCCACGCGCGCTTCGGTGCCGGTTCGATTCGCGGTTGCCGCGAGGACGTGGTTTTCCAGACATCGAATCCGCATCGCGTCCTGGCAATGCGGCATGACGAGATTCGCCGGGTGGGCGATGATATCCGCCCCGGCGAGCGCGAGCGTCCTGACGCTCTCGGGATAGCGCCAGTCGAAGCAGATCATCATGCCGATCTTCGCGCTGCCCAGATCGAAGACCGGAAACCCGAGATCTCCGGTGTCGAAGAGCTCGTTCTCGCGATCGAATAGATGGATCTTCCGATAGTGTCCGACGAGTCCGCCCGGTGAGACCAGCACGGCGCTGTTGAACAGCCGATCTCCGCTGCGTTCGGCAATACCCGCGGCGATGGCACACGCGGTCTCGGCCGCGATCTTCAGAAGGCCTTGGCAGCTCGGGCCCTCCGGGATTTCCTCCGCATGGATCGCCAGTTCCCCCTTGTCCGCAAAGATGTAGCCCGTCGTGCAGAGTTCGGGGAGAACGACCAGGTCGGCCCGGCGACCCGCCATGAGGCGGGAGATCCGATCCAGGTTTCCGGATACGGTTCCGAATTCCGGCCGGAACTGTAGGCAGGCCAACCGCATCCGCGCCTCCGCTCGGGTTGATGCTTCGGGACAACTTTGCGATAATGCCGCGCAGCCATATCGGGAGGCAACTTGAAGTTTTCCTGGTTTCGACGTGCCCGGCAAGAGCCGATCAAGCGGCCGGAGAAGATCTACCACTACCCGTGGCATCATCGCTCGCTGCTCATCCTGCCGGTGCTCATCGGGAAGTTCATCCTGATCGGGGTGGCTTTCTACCTACTGACCGAGGGGTTGACGGCGCGGTCGGTTCTGACCGCCTCGCTCCCGGTCCTGATCGCGGTGGCGCTGATTGCGTTCGCCCTGCGTGAGCTGCATGTTCACTTCAGGCGCTTTCCGGACCATTTCTACTTCGAGGATGGAGCGCTCGTCGCGGTCATGGCGACCGGAAAGGAGATCCGCGTGCCAACGGGGCAGCTCGCGGCGGTCCGGCGACATCGGTGGCGGTTCGTCTGGGTGATGCCGAGAAGCGCCTACATGGAGCTGGTGGCGGAGAGCGGCGACCGGCTCGTATTGGCGCCGCTGCTCGAGGAGATCGACAAGTTCTTCAAGACTGTTCGACAGTTCAACCCAGATTGCCGTTGGGAGGTCGGGTGAGGACGAGACGAACGATGCGGTTCATGCCGTCGATACTTCTTGGCGTGATCTGGATCCTCGCTCTGGGCTGCGTGGACGAAGACGCGCCCCGCTCGACCACGGAAGGCGAGGCGGGTTCGGAAACCGCCAGGCCGGGTGGAGTGCCCGACGCCGATATCAGAGCGTCCGAGGATGACGACGAGCGGGCCATGGTGAAAGAGATCTTGATCCGATTCGAGGGCGCCGTCGGGGCCGGACCGAATGTCACGAGAACGGTTGAGGAGGCCGAGGCGCTGGCGCAAGAAGTTTCCCGTCTGGCAAAGAGCGGTGAGGCCCAGTTTGATGATCTTGTCACGCGCTACTCGGAGGGGTACTCGAAAGATGAGGCCGGTCTCATCCCACCGTTCGCCCGCGGGACCCGGAGCCGTGTGTTCGAGGACGCCGCCTTTCCGATGAGCGTTGGTGAGATCTCGGATCCCTTTCGCACGCACAACGGGTTTCACGTGGTCAAGCGAGAGTCCGGCGAGCTCTTCGTCGCGCAGCTGATGCTGATCCGATACGCGGCCGCGCGCGACGCGCCGACGGATCTGACCCGCACGCGGGAGGAGGCGCGGGCGCTCATCAACGATTTGTACGAACAGGTGAAGGCCACCCCGGACAGGTTCGCTCAGATTGCCCTTCGAAACACTGAAGGGCCGAACCCGATCATGGGGGGAAATCTTGGTACCTTTCACCGCTACACGTATGGGGAGTTCATCGGGGATCTCACGGCGTCACTCGAGCCGGGAGAGCTCTCCGAGGTGTTCGAAACCGCTCAGGGTTTCCAAATCATGAAGAGGCTGAAGTAGATGTACGACACATCCAACTTTCGGAACGGGCTCAAGATCGAGATCGAGAGCGAGCCGCACATCATCATCGAGTTCATGCACGTGAAGCCGGGAAAGGGGGGAGCATTCGTTCGCACGAAGCTGAGGAATCTTCTCTCCGGCGCCGTTATTGACAGGACGTTCAAGGCCGGCGAGAAGTTCCCGAAGCCGGATCTCGAGCAGAAGCGAATGCAGTATCTCTACGCCGAGGGCGATCAGTATCACTTCATGGATTCCGAGACGTACGATCAGCTCTTCCTCACGGCGGACGTGCTCGGTGATTCGGCGAAGTGGCTTCAGGAGAACGTCGAGGTGGACACGCTCGTTTACGAGGGTCGCGTCATCGATGTCGAACTGCCGGTCACGGTCGACCTCGAGGTGACCGATACACCGCCCGGTTTCAAAGGAGATACCGCCAGCGGTGGCGGCAAGCCCGCCACGCTCGAAACGGGCGCGTCGGTGACCGTGCCGTTCTTCATCAACGTGGGCGACAAGGTGCGAATCGATACGCGAACTGGGAAGTACGTCGAGCGCGTCTAGTGGGTCCGCCGTTTGCGCGTCGCGAGCTCTCTGAGCGTGTCGAGGTTGATCCGATCCCAGTCGCGTCTGCGGTAGGTCCCCTTCGGAGTCTCCAAGACTTTCGGCATGTCCTGAAACCGACGATCGGTCATGAGCGCCTGAAAGCCATCGAGCCCGATCTCGCCACGGCCGATGTGGTTGTGCCGGTCGACCCGACTGCCGAGTGGTGTTTTCGAGTCGTTTACGTGAATGGCGACGACGTGGTTGATGCCGACGATGGCGTCCAGCTGTCCCATCGTCCTTCGATACGCCGCGCGGTTGCGGAGATCAAACCCCGCCGCGAAAAGATGACAGGTGTCCAGGCATACCCCCAGTCGTTCAACCGGCCCGGAGGCCGCCAACAGCCTGGCGATCTCTTCCAGGCGCGAACCGAGCTGCGTTCCCTGCCCCGCGGTCGTCTCGAACGCCAGCCGGCATCGGAAGCCGTTCGTGCTCGCCAGAATCTTCTCCACGCCACCGGCGATCCGGCGAAGCCCCTCCTCCACGCCACTGCCTTTGTGCGAGCCGGGATGGAACACGAGGACATCGAGCCCGAGCGCCTCGGAGCGTTCGTAGTCCAGCAGCAGTCCTTCTATGGACATCCGCCTCAGCTTCTCGTCGGGGCTCGCAAGGTTTATGAGGTAGTTGGCGTGCGCAATCACACCCTCGATCCGGCTTTCCGAGCGCGCCTCGCGGAAGCGACGGCAATCGTCATCGGAGAGGGCTTTTGCCTTCCACTGCACCTGATTCCGGGTGAAAATCTGTAGCGCCGTGGCGTCAATCGCCTCGGCTCGCTCAATGGCTTTGTGAAGGCCACCGGCGATCGACATGTGGGCACCGAGATTCACGCGCGTGCTTCTCCTTCGATTGGGATCTACGCTGAAGACCGGTGTTTCGCCATTTGCGGCGCGCGGCAGGGCGCCGACACTACCATGCGATGCCGCGTGCGTGAAAGAGTCGGACGGGGAGACCCGTAGTCGACCCGATACCATGGAGGGATGGGATGTCTGGACGGATCGTGCACACCATTGCCCTGGCCGCCCTGGCCGCCCTGGTCGCGATGGCCGCCGCCGGCACGTCGTCGGCGATACCGGTCGTCGAGCGACTGGAAAACGGCATGACGCTGATCTTCGAAGAGGACCACAGCCGACCGCTCGTGGCCGCGTGTCTCTTCGTCAAGGGCGGCAGCCGCACCGAGCCGGACAGCCTCAAGGGGCTGTCTCACTACTATGAGCACCTTATCTTCCGTGGTGGATCCACGCGCCAGGAGCCCATGGAATACCGGAAGACCGTGCAGGACATTGGTGAGGAGAGCGGCGGCTACACGACGGATGATTACACCTGCTACGGGTACACCGTTCCGACCGAGCATCTCGATGAGATGATCTGGCGCTCCGCCGACGCCTGGTTCGAGCTCATCCCGGACCAGGAGAAGGTCGACATCGAGCGCAAGGTTGTGATGACGGAGTACTGGCAGGGTCGCGATCGCCCCGACTATCTCGTCTGGTATCAGCTCGTGGAGGCCTTCTACACGCATCACGCCTATCACACTCCCACGATCGGCCTGCGGGAGGTCATCGAGGAAGCCGATCTAGCCACTTTCCGCGCCTTCTACAATGACCGCTATGTGCCGAACCAGATGGTCCTTGCCATGGTCGGCGATTTCGAAACGGCTGATCTCAGCCGGGCGCTTCGTCAGGAGCTCGGCAGCCATCCGCGGGGCCGGGAGTCGTTCGAGCTCGGATTCGTGGATCCTCCGCAGGAGGAGTTTCGACTGGCAACGGGGACCGCCGAAACGCCGATGACGCAGTTCGATGTGGCGTTTCGTATCCCTCCGGCGCGGGATCCCATCCAGCCGACCCTACGAGTGCTCGGTGCCGTCCTGGGTGGGGGGCGTTCGTCCCGGCTCTATCTCACGCTGAAGGAGCGCCAGTCGCTCGTCCAGGACGTGAGCACGGAGCCGGACCGACGGTTCGATGACGGCATGCTCGTCATCTGGGGGAGCTTCGAGCCCGAAAACGAGCGCGAGACGCTCGCGGCAACCTGGGACGAAGTCGCGCGACTGGCGAACGAGCCGATCGAGCCGGCCGAGCTGGAGGCGGTCAAGCGCCGCTTGATCGCGGAGGACGCGCTCAACACGCAGACGTTCTTCGATCGGGCAGAGCACTACGCTTGGTTCGAAACGGTCGCGAGTCTCGAGCTTGCGTTCGTTCAGGACGATCTCATCGCCTCCGTAACGGCGGACGACGTGCAGGCGGCGGCTAGACGGTTTCTGAGGCCGGAGAACGCTACGCTCTCGTTGGTCCGTCCGGAAGAAACGGACGCGTCCGACGAGGATCTCCTCGCCGATGTGAAGGCGTGGGGCCGAGAGCTTTCCGGGGAGGGTCCGGCGGCGGACGCGTCGGACGGCGGTCTGACCGAAGTGAAGCTCGAGGGCGGGATGCCACTCATCATCAAGACGATACCCGCGGACCGAGTGGTGGCGGCCGCCGCCCGCTTCTCGGGAGGACAGTGGACCGAGCCGGACGGCAACGCCGGCGTCGCGTCGCTGGCGGCCCGGTCGCTTCGGAAGGGAACGCCGTCTCTATCAGCGGAAGAGTTCTCCGCGGAGCTTGATCGTCTGGGCGCGCGTTTCACGTCGACGGCCACGGCGGACGCGATCGAAGTGACCCTCTTGGTTCCGGCGCCGTCGTTCGCCGAGGCGTTCGCGCTGTACCTCGATGCGCTCACGGCACCGGCGTTCGGGAGCGATGAGCTGGAGAGTGCCATGACCGAACAGCTCGGCGAGATCGCCTCACTCGCCGAGGAGCCGTTCCGATACACGAACCGAAGGTTCGATGCTGAGATCTATGCCAACTCGCCGTACATGCGCTCGATCCTGGGTGATTCCGCGAGCGTTGAAGGCCTGAGCCTTGACGACGTGCGTGACTACATCGGCAGAAACCTCGTATCCGAGCGCGCGGCGATGAGCATCGTGGGTCCGGTGGATCCGCACACCGTCGCCGCAGCCGTGCAGGGCGCGTTCGAGGGGCGTCGCGGTGAGCGCTTCGAATTCCCGACCGTCTCGGAGGGGCCGTTGGACGCCGCCCGGGAGATCTGGGTCGAGAAGACACAGGGACAGGTCACCTACAACACGGGCTGGCCGTCGGTGGGGATGCGGCACGCGGACTTCTATCCTCTCGAGATCGCGACCTCTATTCTCGGGCGTCGCTTCTTCTACGAGTTCGTCTACGAGAAGTCACTGGCCTACCGGTCCTGGTTCTACATGCGCGACCGCATGGGGCCGAGCGTGATCCAGAACGAGATGGGCGTGAGCCCCGACGACTACGAGTACGCGAGCAGCGGGATCCTCGAAGGCGTCACGGAGTTCGTGGACGGTGAGCCGGACGAGGCGGCCGTCGCCTCGGCGAAGAACAGGATCACGTCGCGGTTCGCCATTCGCCAGCAGGACCCACTCGGACTGGCGCGCCTTTTGACGATCGGAGGGCAGCTCGGAATGGGGGCGGCTTATCTCCAAGCGTATCCGGAGGCCGTACGGGCCGTGGAATCGACCGCGGTCTACGAGACGGCGAGGCGCTATATGCATCCGGATAGGTATATACGCGTGGCGGTGGGGAAACGCGCGGCTCCGGTGAACTAGCCTCGACCGTTCGAGGCTAGGCATCCATGGCGGCGAACGCGGTCAGCAGTTTGCGGTAGGTCTCGTCGAGCGATTCGGGCAGCGTCTCGATATCGGCGCGCTGTGGATTGTCGAGCGCGTCCGCCGAACGCCACGGCACGAGGTGGAGATGCAGGTGCTCCTCGATGCCGGCCCCGCCCGGTCTACCCATGTTCAGCCCCAGATGGATGATCTCGGGGGCATAGACTTTCTTGAGAGCGCTTTCGGCCCGTTTCGCCTCGACCAGCAATCCCACCCGCTCAGCGTCGGTGAGCTCAAGCCACCGCGCGACGTGGCGGAACGGGCAGATCATGATATGGCCGACCGTATATGGATAGATATTCAAGACTGTGAATACGTGCTCCGCCCGCCTTACGACGCGGCCCGCCTCATCGTCGTCGGCGTTCTCCCTGTCACAAAACACGCAGCTTGTGTCTCGTGATCTCAGGATGTATTCCATCCGCCAGGGTGTCCACACGCGTTTCATGAGCTCTCCGAACTGAGGATGGACCAATTTAGCAGCGGAACATCTGAGGGTCAACGAGCGTAGAAATGGCGGGGGTGCTGTGCTAGATTGCCGGTGGTCTGCCGAATCACGACGAGGGTTGCATCTTGATGGTGAAAACTATGTGGAAGCGGCTCCTTCTGGGAGTCGTCACGCTCGCCGTTATTCCCGTCGTGTCGGAGGCGGAGGCGCCCAGCCTCGAATCGGCGCGTGACGCCATCCGTCGCGGACAATGGGCACTGGCGGCGGGAGAGCTCGAAATCCTTCTGGCCGCGGCGCCGCCCGAAGAAGTCGAGGCAGAAGCCTACTACCTCCGTGCCCTTCTCTTCCGCCAAGGGGAAGAACGCGCAACCGCTCTGCGGGATCTCCAGACGCTTGCCCGCCTGAGTGCCCCACTCGAGATCCTGAACGCCGCGAAGATCCTGGAGGGAGAGCTCCTCTACGAGTCCGGTCGCTACAGCGAGGCCGGCGCGGTGCTCGGTGGATTCGTCGCGAGAAGCCCCGAACATCCCCGGCGAGAACATGCCGAGTGGTTCTGGGCGGAATCGTTGGCCCGAGCGGATAGCTGCGCGGCGGCGGTGTCGGTGTATGACCGCCTGATCGCTTCCACGCTCGACGACGGCGTGCGACAGCGGGCGACGGTTGGGCGGGGCTGGTGCCGGCGCCGGCTGGGTCATGAGGATCAGGCCTATCGTGACTTCGCTGTGGCGGCGAACGGCTTGGACGCCGAAACTGCTGCCCGGGCGCGCTTTGAGGCGGGAGCGTCGGCCTATCGACTCGGGCGTCATATCGATGCGCTCGACTGGCTCGAGGGTCGGCGGGGCGGTATTGCCCGCGGGGATTCATCGAGACTCGAGAAGATCATCGGCCAGAGTCTCTTCGAGCTGAATCGGAGGGAAGAAGCCGTCCCGCATCTGGAGCGGGCGATGGAGCTGGCCGATGAAGAAGGCCGGTGGGCGCTCCTCTATCAGCTCGGGTGGGTTCGTCTGGAGTCGGGACTCCACGAAGAGGCGATCCGTCTCTTTGGTGAGCTGCTCCAGACGCGCGGCGCGGAGGCGTCGCTCCGTACCGCGGCGGAGTACGGACGCGGCATCGCGCTTCTCCGCATGGAACGCTTCAACGAAGCGATCTCACCTCTTGAGAAGGTGCGCGCCACGCCGGCGTCGACGTGGCGGTCGGAAGCCCTGTACTCACTGGCCTACGCATACAACCGGCTCGGGGACTATCCGCGATCTCAAGCGGCGATCGACGAGCTCCGTAGCGACTACCCCGACTCGCCGTTCATGGCCGACGCCACGCTGGTGCAAGGCGAGAACCTGTTCTACGCCCAGCGCTATGAGGAGGCCATCCAGGCGTACCGTGAGCGGATCGCGCGAGGTGAAGGCGATCGGGCCGACGCGCTCTTCAAGCTCGGCGTCGCGCTCTTCAAGGTTGAACGTTTCGGAGAGTGCGTGCAGGCGTTGTCGAACCTCGTTCTTCGGTTCCCGGCGAGTCCGCATCGCACCGACGCGCGTTTCTGGCTGGCGGAGGCATACTACCGTAAGGGAGATCTATCCGAGGCGCGCGAGGAATACGATGCGCTCAAGTTGCTGGGCCCCAGCGGACCGTACGCGCGTGACGTCCTCTATGGATTGGCCTGGTGCGACTACTCAGAGAGCAATTTTGCGGAGGCCGCCGGTCGTTTCGGTTTGCTACTCGAGCAGTTCCCCGGGTCCGATCACGAGGACGACACTTTGTATCGACGCGGCAACTGCTTCTACAATCTTCGCCGTTTCGACGAGGCCGTCCTCGACTACGACCGAATGCTGCGGCGCTACCCCAATAGCCCGTTGGCCGAGAGGGCGCTCTATCAGAAGGCGTGGTCGCTATATCGGGCCGATCGTTACCCAGAGTCGCTCACAGCATTCGACGGGTTGGAGGTTCGGTTCCCGGAGAGCCCGATGCTGCCACAGGCCGTTCATTGGGGGGCCTACGCGCTCTTCAAGGCTGAGCGATACGGAGAGGCGGCGGAGCGATTCGGCCGCGTCTCGGCCATGGGATCAGCACCGGACTCGCTCCGGACGCAGGCCCGGCTCCGGATGGCGGAGAGCTACTTCAACTCGGGCGACTTCAATCGCTCGGCCACGCTCTATAAGTCGCTGGCGGGCGGGTCGACACCTCAGGAGATCCGGGAAGTCGCCTACTCCGGCTGGCTCCGAAGCCTCGAGAGCGGCGGGCGCATGGATGATGCGGCCGATGCGGCCGTGCAAATGTCGAAGGCGCTTCCGGAGAGCGAGACGAGCGGGGAAGCGCTCTATCGCATCGGCGTGCGCTATCTAGACTCGGGGAAATGGAAGGACGGCATCCGGTCGCTCAGGGCCTACCTCAAAGCGGGTGTGCCTGAGCAATACCGGGTCGACGCGAACCGGCGCTGCGCAGTGGCGTCGCTGAAGCTCGGAGAAAAACTCCGGGCGGCCGAGTATTACAGAAACGCAGCATACTACGGCTCTCGCGAAGATGGAGTTGAGTATCGTTTTGAAGCCGGCCGGCTGTTCTACGAGCTCGGGAAGCACGAGCTTGCCCGAACCGAGTTCGACCGTGTCATCCGTCTGAAGCCGGATGCCGAGACCCTGCTGCTCGCTCGCTACAATCTCGGGCTCTGTCTCAAGGACACCGAGCATGCACAGGAAGCGCTCGACGCGTTCGTTGAGGTCGGCAGCAGTGACAAAGTCGACGCCGGGCTACGGGCAGACGCCCTTCTCGAGGCGGGTTTGCTCGCCCGGGACCAAGGGGACCGCGAGTCGGCACGAGACTATCTGGGACGGGCCGGCGATCGTGGACGCGGCGCAACCGGGGCCGAGGCGCAGTATTGGCGGGCGGACCTCGCTTTCGAGGCGAAGCTCTATGATGAGGCGATCGCGGCCATCATGAAGATGCTGAAGCGCTATCCGGACGAAGAGGAGTGGGCTCTCTCGGGACGCTATCGCTTGGCGACATGTTTCGAGCGGTTGAACCGATGGGTAGAAGCGCGGGAGCAATACCGCCTCATCATCGATCAGACGAATGACGAGACGTGGGCGGGTGACGCCCGAAAGCGGCTGGAGTGGATCGAGGAAAACAGCTGGGTGTTCGAAGAGGAACCGGGAGGAGATCCATCACGATGGGAAGGCTAGTAACGACGGTTTCGAGCCTCCTGACGATTTCGTGCCTCGCGGCACCTGCAACCCTTCACGCCCAAGAAGGCGGGACGGATGAAAAGCCGGACATCGAGCTGCCAAAGGTCGTGATCACGGGCATCGACGAATCGCTTCTCGGTGTGGGGGAGACGCCGGACCTTCCCGCTGTGGAGTCCGAAGCCGTTCCGCTGGCCATCCCTCCGATCGGGGCGCCCGCTGAGGTGACGCTGCCGGACGAGGCCACCCGCACGGAGTTCGAGTCCATAGCCGCTCCGGACATCCCGCCGGAGCTCACGGTCCGTGGCTATGTCAGCGCAGCGCGCCATCAATCGATACTGGCAGGGTTCGAAGCGTCGCGTCAGGTGGGGCCCGGCGGTCTGTTCCTCGAGCTTTGGGGGCGTGACAGTAACGGCCACATCCCCGGGGCTCCGTGGAGTCGCGTCGGCGCAAAAGCGGGAGTCATCCTGAAGCCAACCGCCTCGGCCGGGTTCCGGGCGGCGGTCAACCACCGAGTGCGCCATCAGGAGTTGCCGCGTCATGGCTTCGCGACACGGGACATCAATCTGGTTTCGGGCGGGCAAGAGGCGGGAGTCCAACGCTTCACGTGGTCGGACGTGGATCTGCGCTATCGGTTTGAGGGAAGCGATGGTTTTCTCACCGGCCTCATACTCCGCGGGGAGCAGGCGACGCTTCGCCCCGAGGACGAAACGAGTGAGCGGACCCTCCTCAACGGGACGGCGGACGTTCATCTCGAAATGCCGCTCGATGCGAATCTCTGGTCACTGGAATTGGACCTGGCGCTGGGCGGACTCAGAGAAGAGATGTCTGACGGTTCGGATAGCAGCCGACAACGGATTCACGCCGGGCTCATTGGACGCGTTTCCGTCGGAAACGGGTGGAACTACCACATGGGGGCGGTATTCAAGCGTCTCGGAGACGTGGAAGTGATCGGGCCTCGCATCAGGCTCATTCATGTGTCCCCTCCCACGCGTCGCCTATGGGTCGGCGTGGTGCCCCACTTCGCGGAGGCGGACTATCTCGGCTTCTTGGATCGGATGCCGTTTTCGTCGGGCGATGCCGGTCTCGAACCTGAGCGCGCTCCGGTGAAAGTCGAGGCCGGAATCGAGCTGCGCCCGACGTCGGATCTGTCCGTTCTGGGCGAGACGTCCGTCAGGCGCGGGGCCGGATTCGCGCACGTTGAACGGGAATCGTCTGACCGGGGTTTCTATCAACTCGTTGCGGATACTGAGAAGCGGTGGGTATCGGAGTCGGCCGCGGGCGTGGACTGGCGCCTTCCGTACGCATTTCATCTGAGCGCCGACTATCGCTTCCAGCTCGTCGAGGGCGAGCGCGTGGCCTATGTCGTGGCGCACCGCGGGTCGATCGGAATGAAATACACGGGGCCGTTCAATGTAGGCGTTCAGTGGCGCTGGATCGGCAGTCAATGGGGAAGCCGGGCGCTTTCCGAAGGGAAGCTCCCCGCGGCGGGGGTTCTTTCCGCGTCCGCCTCGCTCGAAGTGGCACGCCAGTGGTCGGTCAAAGTCACGGGTGAGAACCTTCTCGACCGCAGCTACCGGGAATACTGGGAATACGAGGCCATGCCGCGAAATGTCGAGGCGGGCGTTCGCTACGCATTTTAGGGAGGTACGTGTGCTGGATATCTTGGTCAAGGGCGGCTTCTTGATGTATCCGATCATGCTTTGCTCGGTCTTGTCCGTCGCCGTCATCATCGAGAGGTTGCTGCAGATACGACGAGCATCCAAGAACTCCGACAAATTCAATCGCCTCGTGCGTTCCTCGCTGGATCGTGGGGACCTCGAGGGTGCAATTCAGAAGTGTGAACAGCACGACGGTCCCCTCAGCGCGATTATCCTTTCCGGTCTTTCTCGCGTATCCCGTGGAGAGGACGAGGTCCGACAGGCGATCATGGACGCCGGTGAAGCCGAAACCGAGCGACTCGAGAAGCACGTCCCGGTTCTCGCCACGATCGTCGGAGGGGCGCCGCTTCTGGGGTTTCTCGGGACGGTGCTCGGGATGATCGAGGCGTTTCGTCAGATCGAACGGCTTGGAGGTAACGTCGACGCAAGCGTGCTTGCCGGAGGCATCTGGCAGGCGCTTCTCACGACGGCCGCCGGGCTTTCCGTTGCGGTCTTCACGTTCTTCGCGCACAACTTCATCGTCGGACGGATTCGAAACATCATCTCGCTCATGGAGCACGCTGGAGAAGGAATCGTCGAGGCACTTTATCACCGTGAGGAGAAGTCGTGAGGTTTGCGAAGAAGCAATCGCTTCTCATGAGCCTCGAGTCGACCGCGATGGCGGACATCATTTTCCTACTTCTGATCTTTTTTCTTTTGTCGTCGTCGTTTATTCTGCAGGTAGGCACGAAGGTCAGCCTGCCGAAGGAGTCGAGACCGCAACCGCTCGAGCAGCGAAACATCATCATCACGCTGGAACGAAGTGGTGAGTTGTTCATCAACAAAGATCGCGTGACGTTGACCGAGCTGGCGGGTCGCCTCGGTGAGCTTCTGGAGGCAGCACCAGACCGGGCCGTGATCGTACGGGGAGACGAAACCGTTTCCCTGGGTCGGACGATCGAAGTGATGGATATCGCCAAGCGGATGGGAGCGACAAAGCTCGCGATCGCGACCCGGCCACAGGGATGATGAAGACTCGTAGTGCACGAGACGCAGCGCTGGGATCCAGTTTTTCCATCGCAGCGCATCTGCTCATTCTCATTGCCCTCGCAGGGTGGTTCCGCGCCCAAGGGCAACCTCTATCTACTCCGCTCGCGGTCGCGCTCTGGACCGAGCCGGTTCCGTCCGCTCCCTCCGCCGTGGAACCCGTCGTGTCCGAGCCCGCTGATGTCGTGTCGGGGGGCGGAGCGCCGGTGACGGAAGAGGAGGCCGACGAGCCGGAAGCGCAACCGGAAACGGATCTCGAAGCCGCGGCGCCCGAGATCCGGGAGCCCTCTCCGGAGCCCGAACGTCCGGAGCTTCCGCTACCGAGCATGATGAGCGATTCCGAGTCACCGCTGAGCACGAGTGTGGACGAGCTCGTCATGACGCCTCCGTCCGGGCCGACGGCGCGCGATCGGCGGCAACGGCTGACCGAGCAGCATGAGTCCGCCGAGGCGACGGAAGAGCGCATCGCATCGCGGCTGTCCGGTGGACGCGAGCGGGGACCGGTGAGTGGCGCACGATCTTCGGAAGCAGCCGCGCCCCGCGGCGACGGCACTCTCGCCGAGGAGAAAGGCGTTGCCGGGCCGCTCGGTGAGCGACGTATCTTGTACAGCGAGAAGCCGCACTATCCCGACTGGGCACGTCGGATCGGATTGGAAGCCGAGGTGCGATTTCGATTCTGGGTCACGCCGCAGGGCACGGTCGACCGCGTCGAGTACATCACCTTTTCGGGTAGCAGCCAGCTCGATCGCTTGGCTGAGAAGACCCTTCGAAAGTGGAAATTCGAACCCCTGCCGCGGGGAGTTCCACAGAAGGATGAATGGGGAATCATTCCGATGTCGTTCACATTGATCCCAGGGAATGGCTGATGGAGAACAAGGATACGTCGACGGCAACAACCACGCAGATCGAGGTCCCGCCGATCGAGGACCTCACGAATCTGCTCCTCGACAATCTCGGGTCCGGGCTTCTCGCCGTCGGAAATGATGGGGAGATCCTGTTCCTCAATCGCGTCGCCGAGGAGATCTTCGACCTCGAGCTATCCAAGGTTCGCGGACATCCGCTGGACAAGGTGATCAGCGCCGACGACATGGAGTGGCTCAAGCCGGTGGATGATGATCGTCTCGCGGATCCGCGACGCCACGGTGAGACGTCACTCAAGGTCGGGAGCAAGGAAGTTGTCGTTGAAGCGGTTGCGCGTGAGCTGAAGGACCGACGGGGTCGCAGACACGGGGTCGCGGTCACGTTTGTCGACGTGTCGGACACGGCCGAGGACGAGGAATTCCGCAGAACGGCGGAGCGGCTTGCGCATCTCGGAGAGATGTCGGCGGTCGTCGCCCACGAAATCCGAAACCCGCTGACGGGAATTCGCACGACGATCCAGTTCCTGGGTTCGAAGCTCAATCCCGATGACGCGATGCTGAGAAGCCTCGAAGACGTGATCTCGGAGCTGGACCGCGTCGAGCAGATCATCACGGATCTTCTCGTTCTTGCGCGCCCGCCGTTGGGGGCACGGATCATCATGGATATCAATACGGTGATCGAGAAAGGGCTGGACGGCGTCGGCGGGCAGATCGAGGAGTCGGGCATCAACCTGAAGAAGGAGCTGGTCGCCGATCTTCCGAATGTCGAGCTCGACGAGGGCATGACGCACCAAGTATGCCTGAATATGCTGGTGAACGCGATCGATGCCATGGAAGGGGCGGACGAACCGGTTCTTCGGGTAGCGACCGCGCTCAGGCGTTATCGGGTCAAACGCCCCATGGTCGAGGTTACGTTCAGCGACACAGGCTGCGGGATCTCCCCCGACGTGAAGGACCGGATCTTCGATCCATTCTTCACCACAAAGTCGATGGGGACCGGACTCGGACTTCCGCTTTCGCTCCAGATCATGAAGGATCACGGTGGCACCATCCACGTGCGCAATCGTCCGCAGGGCGGGACGATCTTCAAGCTCATGTTCCCGCTTCCCGAGAACGCGGAGGTGCCGAGTTGAGATACCGCGTCCTGATCGTTGATGATGAGGAACTGATCCGGAAATCGCTCTCCTCAGTTTTCGACGATCGGGGCTATGCGATCGAGTCCGCCGCCGACGGCAAGCACGCGCTGGATCACTTCGCGCGCTGGAGTCCTCATGTCGTCGTTCTCGACATGCGCCTACCCGATTTCGATGGGGTGGATCTTCTGCGCGAGTTACGGAAACGAGACTCGAGCGCACAGATCATCATGATCACCGCTCACGGTGACATTTCACATGCCGTGCAGGCGATGAAGCTCGGGGCCTTCGACTTTCTGCGCAAGCCATACGAGTTGGAAGAGATCCTCCACGCCGTCGAGCAGGCCGTTCGGAATCTCGATCGCGACCGGCGACTCACGCTCTATGAGGAACGCAATCGTGCGAGCTTCAGTCGTGACATCATCGTCGGCGACTGTTCGAAGATGAAACAGGTCTGGGAAACCGTGGAGAAGGCGGCCACGAGCAAGTCGACTACGGTTCTTCTCCAAGGCGAGAGCGGAACGGGCAAGGAGCTCTTTGCGCGGGCCATTCATCAGCTGAGCGATCGCTCCGAAGCGCCGCTCGTGGACATCAATTGCTCATCGTTTCAAGAAAGCCTGCTCGAGAACGAGCTTTTCGGACACGAGAAGGGGGCATTCACCGGCGCGACGGGACGAAAACGCGGACTGGTCGAGCTCTGCGACGGCGGCACGCTGTTACTGGACGAGGTGGGGGAGGCGCCGCTGGTGACCCAGGCTAAGTTGTTGCGATTTATAGAGGATCATACGTTTCGTCGAGTGGGTGGTGCCGCCGATCTGTCGGTCGACATCCGCATCATCGCCGCGACCAATGCGAGTCTCGAGGACGCGGTCGAGCGGGGGAGGTTCCGCAAGGACTTCTTCTATCGTCTGAAAGTGGTGTCGATCGATCTGCCTCCCCTCAGAGAGCGCGAAGATGATGTCGGCGCACTCGCGTTGTTCTTTCTCGATCGGTTCAGCCGAAAGTTCAAGAAGCAGTTCACCGACATCGATCCCGAGGTCGTCGAGTCGTTCATGCGATATCCATGGCCCGGGAACGTAAGAGAGCTCCGAAATCTCATTGAGCGGGTCGTGCTTCTCGAAGACGCTGAGATTCTCGGCGTCGAGCATCTTCCGGACGAACTACAGGCCGCGTTCTCAGGACTGGATGATGGCAAATCCGCAGCCATCGCACCCGAGGGCAAGCTGGGCATGGTCACGTTGCGCGAAGCAGGTGATCGACACATTCTGGAGATCGTACGGGCCTGTGACGGGAACAGAACTCACGCGGCGAAAGTGCTCGGGATATCGCGGCAGCATCTCATCACGCGGCTCAGGCAGATCGAAGAGAAGAAGGTGTCCACTGAGTTGACATGTTAAGTATGTGACCAGTTCGCTGAGTGCCTGCTATTTCGCCCCTCACACGACGTCAACCCTCGCACTGTAATCTGTGTTGACACTTTTGCGCGTTCCGCGCGCTCTCTTCGCAAGGCAGTTTGCATCTTCTTGATCATTCAACTCGTTTCTTTGCATTCGAATAGAGCGTCAGTTGTTTTGGAGCGTAGATTTGGAACGGAACTTGTATATGTACACCAACGATAACTGCAACGCGGGAGATTCGCTCTGTGCAAAAAAAGATCCTCATCGTGGAGGACGAGCGCCTTCTGCTCAAGACGCTGGCGGATGCACTCACCGACAACGGTTATAGCGTCAAGACCGCCGCATCAGCTGAAGAGGCCGAGACGCTGCTCTTCCCGGAGAGCGGGTTTGACCTCGTCGTGCTGGACAATCGGCTCCCCGCACGACAGGGCGTGGACGTGGTGAGGCGGATCAGAGCGGAGGCGTTACCGGTCCGCGTCATGGTCATGACGGCGTACGGGACGAACGGTCTCGCGTCGGAGCTCGAGAAGCTGAAGATCGACGCGTTTGTGAAGAAGCCGTTCGATCTGGAGAAGTTTTTGGAGGCAATCGCCGATGTAGTCGGCGGTGAGGGTACCTGACACACGGGTCAGGAGGGGTCCCTAACGCAGAGGGGGAAAGCATGGCAGTGGCCAAGCGGAAGAAAGTCACCCGTAAGAAGGCCAAGAAAAAGGCCAAGAAGAAAAAGGTGACTCGGAAGAAAGCCAAGAAGAAGAAAGCGACCAAAAAGAAAGCCAAGAAGAAGAAAGTCACTCGCAAGAAAAAGAAAAAAGCGACCAAAAAGAAAAAGAAGAAAAAAACAAAAAAAAAGAAAAAGAAAAAGAACAAGAAGAAAAAGAAGAAGAAGAAAAAAAAGAACAAGAAAAAGAAAAAGAAGAATAAATTTAGTAAGATTAAATTTAAAGTGACACTGAATTAAAAGTAAATGGTCACTCGCTAGAAAAAGAAGAAAGTCACCCGTAAGAATAAGAAGAAAGCCACCAAGAAGAAAAAGAAAAAGGTCACCCGTAAGAAAAAGAAGAAAGTGACCCGGAAGAAAAAGAAGAAAGCAACTCGCAAGAAGAAATAGGGTGGCTTAGAGGCGGTATTCCAGGTCTAGTACCCGGATGCTTTCAGGCACAACGGCCCCGGCTTCGACCGGGGTCGTTTTTTCGTGCGGCGGGCAATGATCCGACTCGAGGTGGACGCCGGAAGTCTATTTGTGACAGTGCATTGCATAGCTATGTGTCCACATGATAGCTTTGATGCGTCTCTGGACCGCCAGCCAGGAGGATAGGATGAAGGTGCTGCTCACGGGGGGAGCAGGATATATCGGAAGCGTCGCGGCGCATGAGCTCATCCGAGACGGACATGATGTCGTCGTTCTGGACAATCTGAGTCGCGGTCACCGCAGCGCCGTGCCGGAGAAGGGCCACCTTGTCATCGGTGAACACGGTGACCGTGCTCTGCTGGCAGATATCTTACCGGGCACGGATTGCGTGATGCACTTCTCCGCCCACAGCCTCGTACCCGAAAGCATGGAAGACCCGGGCAAGTACTTTCAAAACAACGTCGCAGACGGTCTGATCCTGCTGGAGTCGATGGTCGCCGCGGACGTGAAGCGGTTCATCTTCTCTTCCACAGCTGCGACCTACGGCGAGCCGACGCAGGTGCCGATCACGGAGGATCTGCCGACGAACCCGACGAATCCCTATGGCGAGTCCAAGCTCATGTTCGAGAAGCTCCTCGATTGGTTCGATCGGATCTACGGGCTGCGCTCAATCCGGCTCCGGTACTTCAATGCGGCAGGTGCCATCCCGGAAGCGGGCGAAGATCATGAGCCTGAAACGCATCTGATCCCGATCGCGCTCGAAGCCGCCGCCGGAAAGCGTCCGCATATCAGCATCTTCGGCGACGACTATGACACTCCGGACGGGACATGCGTGCGGGACTACATTCATGTCCAAGATCTGGCACGTGCCCACATCTTGGCCCTCCATGCGCTCGACAGCCGCGGCAGCGGTGTGTTCAACCTCGGCAATGGGAACGGCTTCTCCGTCCAAGAAGTCGTCGAGGTCTCGCGGCGCGTGACAGGGCGTGAGATCCAGACCACGTTGGCGCCCCGCAGGCCGGGCGATCCCGCGACGCTCGTTGCCTCGTCTGACAAAGCGAGAAGCGAACTGGGCTGGGATCCACAGCACGCCGACTTGGAGGAGATCGTCCGTTCCGCGTGGGAATGGCACCAGACCCACCCGGAGGGATACCCGGACTAGAGAAATGGACCTCTTCGGACACAGCGAACCGGATGACAGCGCACCCGAGGGCGCAACACCGCTCGCGGACCGAATGCGTCCGCGAAGCCTCGATGAAATCGTCGGGCAGGAGCAGCTCCTGGGAGAGGGGAAGGCACTCGCCCGACTGATCCGCGAGGATCGGATCCCGTCGATGATCTTCTGGGGGTCGCCTGGCACCGGCAAGACCACACTCGCATCCCTGATCGCGGGAATGACCGGGCGGCGCTTCGTCGCGTTCAGCGCAACGCTCGCCGGCGTGAAAGACGTTCGGCGCGTCGTCGAAGAGGCAAGGTTTCATGCCTCGCGTGGTGATGCGACGATTCTCTTCGTCGACGAGATCCACCGCTTCAACAAGGCCCAGCAGGACGCCTTTCTTCCGCACGTCGAGACCGGGTTGTTGACTCTGATCGGTGCGACCACCGAGAACCCATCGTTCGAGGTCAACGCGGCGCTGCTTTCGCGATGCCGTGTCTTCACGTTCGAGCCGCTGACGGATGATCAGGTCGCCACGCTGCTCGACCGGGCCCTCGCGGATACGGACCGCGGGCTGGGGGATCAGGGCGTGACGATAACGGACGATGCCCGCACCGCGGTCGCGGCGCTTTCCAACGGAGATGCTCGCTCGGCCTACAACATTCTTGAGATGTCCGCGGGGGTGGCGGGTGAGTCCGAGATCACGGCGGAGATCGTTCAGGACGTCTGCCAGTCGGGGCGGGCGCTTCTTTATGACAGGGCCGGGGACGAGCACTACAACATCATCTCTGCGCTCCACAAGTCGATCCGAGGGAGCGATGCCGACGCCGCGCTCTACTGGCTCGCCCGAATGCTGGAAGCGGGCGAAGATCTCCTCTACGTGGCGCGTCGACTCGTCCGCGTGGCATCCGAAGATATCGGAAACGCCGATCCGCAGGCCCTGCCCCTCGCCGTGGCGGCGAAGGACGCGGTCCACTTCGTCGGGCTGCCCGAGGGAAAGCTCGCGCTCGCGCAGGTCGTCACGTATCTCGCCACCGCTCCCAAATCGAACGCGACCTACACGGCCTACGCGGAGGCGGCCCGAGACGCGCGGGAGACGCGCGCGGAGCCCGTGCCGCTTCACATCCGGAACGCGCCGACTCGCCTCATGAAGGAGCTAGGCTACGGCCACGGCTATGCATACGATCAAGACGCTCCGGACGCCTTCGCCGGGCAGACGTTCCTCCCACCGAACCTGGTCGGCCGCCGCTACTACCATCCCGTGGAGCGCGGATTCGAGCGAGAGATCAAGCGCCGCCTGGCCTACTGGGAGAAACTCCGCCGGGAGCGCAAGCCGTGATCCTGGCCCGCCTCACCCACGTCAGCCGTTCGTTCGCCGGCGTTCCGATCCTCGACGACATCTCGGTCGAGGTACCTGAAGGATGTCGTCTGGGGGTCGTGGGACGTAACGGCACCGGCAAGACCACGCTTTTCAATCTCATTGCCGGACGCCTGGATCCGGATTCGGGAGAGGCATGGCGCCGCCAGGGATGCCGGATGGCGTTTCTCGAGCAGATTCCGGAGCGCGACGCACCGGGGACGGTCGAATCATCGGCTCGGGAGGTCTTCGATGACCTCACGGCGCTCTCCAGCGAGGCGGATGAGATCCGCTTTCGGTTGGGCGAGGACGACATTGTCGCAGGGAGCGAGAAGGAGGGCACGCTTCTCGAACGGCTCGGGATGCTCGATGAGCTTTTTCAGCGACGAGGTGGCTACGAGATCGACTTCCGTGTGCGATCGGTTCTCATCGGGCTCGGCTTTCCCAAGGAGGAGTTCGACAAGCCGGTCGCGGTTCTCTCGGGGGGCGAGAAGAACCGGCTCGCGCTGGCGCGGATCCTTCTCTCGGCACCGGACGTGCTGCTTCTAGACGAGCCGACGAACCATCTCGATCTGGGCGCGATCGAGTGGCTCGAGTCGTATCTCAGGACGTGGGAAGGCGGTTATCTCCTCATTTCCCACGACCGCTATCTACTCGACCAGGTGACGGCGGAGACGCTCTTGGTCACCGACAATGGCGTGAGGCGCTACACAGCCCCGTTCACGCGGGCGATGGCGATCCGGGAAGAGGAAATTCGGCTTCAAACTAAGCGGTACGAGCTTCAGCAGAAGGAGATCGTCCGACAGGAAGACTTCATCCGGAAGAACATCGTCGACAAGAAGACCACGAAGCGGGCGCAATCGCGCCGGAAGATGCTCGAGAAGATGGAGCGGATCGAGCGTCCCGATGAAGACGCATCGGCAACGCACATCCGGATCGAACCCAAGGTCATGGGCGGCCGCGACGTGTTGCGGGCAGCCGGTATCGGTGCGGTGATCGGAGATCGAACGCTCTTCACGGACGTGGGCCTGGAGGTCCGACGGGGCGATCGCCTCGGTGTCTTGGGGCCGAACGGCTCGGGGAAGACGACGCTTCTCAACATCCTCGCCGGACGCCGCGTGCCCGATGGGGGGAGCCTGAGACACGGCGTTGGGATCATGCCCGGATTCCTGGATCAGGAGCTCGCCTCGCTCCGCGACTCGAGCTCGATCGTTGATGAGCTTCACGCTCTCCGTCCGGTAGCGCCTCAGGGAGAGATTCGATCGTACCTAGCACGCTTTCTCTTCCGTGGGGAAGACGTATTCAAGACGATCGGGACGCTCTCGGGAGGGGAGCGAAGCCGCGTGGCGATCGCGAAACTGTTTCTCGAAGGGCCGAACCTCCTGTTACTGGACGAGCCGACGAACCATCTCGACATCGACGGGCGGCGGGCGCTGGAGGGCGCGCTCGAGGAATACACCGGCACCGTGATCGCCGTGAGCCACGACCGCTACTTTCTCAACCGATTCGCGAAAGCCATCCTGCACGTGCGCGATGGAGGCGCGCGATTCCACATCGGGAACTTCGATGATTTCCGAGCCAAGGAGACGGAGACGATTCGCGAGAGCGCCGCGGAGGTATCCGAGGGGGCGCTGCGCCACGAGGAACGCAAGCGACTCAAGCGGGAGCGCGAGAAGCGGGAGCGCGACCGGAAGCGACGCGAGGACCGGATGGCCGAGATCGAGGAAGAGATCCGGCGGCTCGACGGCAAGATGGGCATCGCGACAGAGGCACTCTCTCAGCCGGGCCTTGAAGCGGACGGCCTCCGCAAGCTGAGCGACGCGCACCGGGAGCTGGACGCCGAGCGGTCGGCGCTTTACGAGGAGTGGGAACGGCTCGTGGAGGAGCTGGCCCATGACGAGGCGGATTGACCTGAGGGGCGGTTCTTGGTAGTCTCCCCGCGCTCCAAATCTGCAGCGGTGTCTATTCTATGCGTCCCGGTCGTCCAGCCCGGTTAGGACACCGGCCTTTCACGCCGGCAACACGGGTTCAAATCCCGTCCGGGACGCCACTCAATCTCCGCTCCACTAAGCCAAGAGGCGACCAGCAAACTAGGTCTCGGCGAACGCCCGAGGTTGACTGAACGATCGAACGAAGCAGGTCAGACGATACTGACGTAGGTCTTCTTCTGGAAACAAACCCGCTTGGTCGCACTACCCCATCGGCGTCTTTCTGCAAGCAGCTGCATGAGCAATTCACCGTCAGTCACGACTCTTCCACCCACGACATCGACACCGCGGGCGAAAAGCGGGTCCGGGAGATATCCCGCGGAGGGGCCGACGATGGAGACGAACGCATCACCTGCACAGTGCTCGAGAATCTCATCGAGCGAGTTGTTCAGGATGGTCGTGCTGGTGGATAGGATCTTGTTGCATGTCCTCAATTCTGCCGTGTCCTGAGTGATAGGCAGATCCGGGAATTTCCGAATCAACCGATCGTTTCTCTCGATGATGACCAGTTCCGCGCCTGACTTCTCGATGGTTTCTATCAACCCGGAAAACAAGCCGACCATGCCGACCTTGTCTCCCGGGGAGACCGACAACAGCCCGAGTGAATCGGTCGCAGAGTCAACCGCGAGGTGGGTCTCTCTCATGACGTACTGACAAATCGCATTGATGCACGCCAGCGCGATCATCTCCCGAATGGGGTCGGCGCTGCCGAATTCGAGCGCAGATGCGAGCGGGCTTCTCCCGACATAGTCCGTCGGTTCCAGAGCCGAGTATTCTTTTCCTTTCTCATCGGGAAGAAGAACGAAGCTGATACCGGTCGCCCCACCCTCCAGGAGGATGGCCATGAACTGGGCGTCCTTTGGTTGGCCGCCTTCACTGAACGGCGGGAGGAACATGCCTGCTATCGGCGGAAGCGTGAACTTCGCCGATAGTCGTGTGATCATCTCTCGGAACTCATCTTTCAGACTCATGGCAATCTCTCGAATCGCTTTCCGTTCCGCGCTGTCATCTCGGCTTTGTGCTTAGCCGACGCACATCGTGCAGAACCAGGATAGCGGAAATCCTAGCGACACGCTTGGGTATCGCAATGCGTACAGTCCGTATTCATTCAGCCAGGGTGCTCGAGCGCGGAGCTAGGGCGTTGGGAGGAGGCGGCGGATCCCCGGGCTAGGTGTCGTCGCCGGCTACCCGTTTCCAGATCGTGCTGCGTCCCATCTTGATGAACCCCAGTTTCACGTAGCCATAGATCTCCAGACTGTCTGCCGCCTTCCGCGTCACCTTGCAGCGGTATTCTTTCCCGTTCTCGGGATCATAGATTCGGCCGTCGACCCAGTTGCCGTCGTCCTCGTCGAAGCGGAAACCGTGCATGATCTCGAGCCCCACGATGGGGCGGTCGCGAAGCTCCTCGTCGGAGTTTTCCCGGTCCCGTCGCGGTTTGCCTGCTTCCGGATCATCCTCATCGTACAGCGGCTGGCTCAACCAGATGATGCGGCCAGCGTATCGGCCCTCGCGCTCGAAGATCTCGACGTGAGAATAGGGATCGTCGGGTTCCTTCTGTTCCGTTTCCCAGATTCCGACTATTGCATCCGGGTCGTCCGCGGCGGTGGCTGGGACGGCTGCCGATGCCGCCATTGCAGCAGCGGCCAGGATCGCAAAAAACTCAGGCTTCATGAACTTCGTCTCCCTCCGATTTCTCTCGCTTCTGTCGAAGACGAGGAGACACCAGACGAGTGGCTTCGTCAAGACGCGGAGGCGGCCCCGTCAATCGAGGCCGCCCCCAAGCTGGCGTGTGGTAGGTGGACGTGTTCCCCGTCAGAGCGCGTTGGTCGGCCCCTTCCTGTTGATCCCTCGACCGATTTCACCTGTTGGGCATGTGGAGTCGGTCGATCGATACGATGCCATCCTACGATGGAATTCCGTCTCGCAAATGAAGATGTGGGATCGCTGAAGATCGAGATTCTCGCTGCCCGTTTTCCTTCTGGATCGCGCACTGAAACATAGGAGACAGAACCCCCTGCGTTGGAGGTCTTCCGTGACGAGACATGGATTGCAGTGCGCTCACGGCGTCTTGGGGACGGAGATCCATGACGGAGTGATGAACCACATCTTCGAGAACATTGCCCCCGAATGGACAGACATGGCTCTGATTGGGCAGGTGGTGCAGAAGATCCTTGCGCTAAGTGGAGCAATTGACAGCTAGAAGGAGGGGTGACCAATGAAGAGAGTAATGACAGCAATTGCGATGTCTGTTCTTGTCTGTGTTTCACCAGCCTGTGAAGAATCGACTGCACCAGAACAAGGTGACGGCCCATGGACCACATATACGACTTCGGATGGTTTGCCTTACGATGCTGTGGGGGCAATCGCATTTGGACCAGATGGTGAGTCATGGTGTGTGCCGCTGATTCCAGAGACCGGGGGAGGCGTCGCTCATTTTGATGGCACAACCTGGAAACACTATACGGAAGAAGATGGCTTGGGATCAGACTTCGTCCTTTGGATGGAAAACACGCTTGCCGTTTCGTCTGACGGTGTCCTGTGGGTAGGCACATTCGGGGGAGGCGTCTCGCGGTTTGACGGTGAGACCTGGACGACCTACACGACAAGAGATGGACTACTCGCCGACAAAGTTTCTGCTGTGGCCATTGCACCAAATGGAAATCTCTGGTGTACGCATCCAGCGCCGGATTGTGGGATATCCCGTTTTGATGGGAAAAACTGGACGACCTACACTACGAGCGACATGGGTGTGACGCCCTGTAATCTGTTGAACATAACTTTTGATCCAGACGGCACTCTGTGGGCTAGTGGAAGCAACGTTGTTGTTCATCATTCCGGTGAAACCTGGACCAGCTTCAGCAGCGAAATGGGACTGAGGACACCAGTGGCAATATACATGGACATAGGACCTGATGGCAGAATATGGGTCAGTGGTGGGGGTGTGTCGTGTTATGACGGTGGTGCCTGGTCACATCACTCCCTCGAAGAGATTGGCGCGAGCGGGAGTGGAGAGGGATTGATACCCTTGGCCGTTGATTCAGAGAACGTCCTATGGGTTGGAGTCTATGGTGAAGGTGTTTTTCGATATGATGGCAACAGCTGGAATAAACTCACGTCGAGGAACGGCCCTGCCCTCAACAACGTCTTTTCGATAACGCTTGGACCTGATGATTCACTTTGGTTTGGTACGGAGAGCGGGATCTCCCGCTACCGGCCCACGGATGCGAACTAGAGGAATGTCTTGAGGCGCATGCAGGCCCCTTTGCGGCTTATCGCATCGATACCGCTCTCCGATGAAACCGCGGGGCAAGACCCTGTCCAGAAGTGGATGGACGAAATCACGGCCGCTAACCTTCCCTGGACGATGGCGGATCTCGATGCGGAGGCGGGGGGCGAGTCGGGTCGAGATTGACGGGGCGTCCGGTTTCGTGTTGGGAGATTCGAACGCAACCATTCGGTATGAGGTCTGTGGCACGGGTCTTGGCCGCACATCCGGAACGCACCGACGGGCGACAATGTGGAGATACATCGGGGGACGTTCATGATGCGCCTCACCCTCGCGGGCGACATCTCAAACAGCATGACCTCGAATCCTGAATACTGGATCGCCGATAGTATTGGAATCGTCAAAGAAGTTCTCTCGTCGAGCGTAGAGATGAATGGTAATGGAAGCACGACGACGAAAACATCCGTGCTAGCCGACTATGACCTCCAGTGATCGATGATACAGGCGCCGGGCCGGGAGGGCGCTAAACGGTTTGAGCGTTTTCTCTTCTTGTCCGAGGATCTTCCGAATAGAATCGTCGAATGAGTGAGGTAACGCGAATTCTGACAGCCCTCGAGCAGGGCGATCCCCGCGCGGCGGATGAGCTCCTTCCGCTGATCTACAACGAGCTTCGCCGTCTCGCGGCCAGCAAGCTGGCGCGTGAGCAGCCGGGTCAAACGCTCCAGGCCACCGCGTTGGTCCATGAAGCTTACATCCGGCTTGTCGGAACGGAGGACCCGGGCTGGAACAATCGGGGACACTTCTTCGCCGCTGCCGCAGAAGCAATGCGGAGGATCCTCGTCGAGTCCGCCCGCCGGAAGAAGAGCCTCAAGCGTGGCGGCGATCGCCGGAGAGTGGATGTCGACGACGTGGACCTCGCGATTGAAGGCCCATCGGACGATCTCCTTGCCCTCAACCATGCACTCGAAAAGCTCACCGAGGTTGATGCCGGTGCCGGGGAACTGGTGAAGCTACGATACTTCGCGGGGCTGACGCTCGAGCAGGTGGCCGAGATCCGCGGCGTGGCACGTCGCACCGTCGTCAATCACTGGGCCTATGCCCGCGCCTGGCTACACCGTGAGATCACCAAGGAAGGTGGCGCGCCCCCACGATAGCTCGTTTCAAAGGAGGCCGGATTCCCTTTGCCCGCTTTCGCTACGAACTTCGCACTGAATTCATAGACGATGGCTCTCAAGCAACGGCCGAATCATGAATGACATATCGAAAGACGCTAAGCGGATCTTCGCGGAAGCACTGAGACGAACAAACACCGAGGAGCGAACGGCATATCTCGAGGCCACATGCGGAGATGATATGTCACTCAAGAGGGAGGTCGAGTCACTCCTCGATGCCTATGAGGATGTGGGTGACTTCCTCGACACGGCGGCCCTGGCTCCGGGTGTTCCTGCAGGTGACCTTCCCCAGATCGACAAGCCCGGGACGGTACTGGATCGCTACAAGCTGCTTCAGGTGATCGGGGAGGGCGGTTTCGGCGTCGTCTACATGGCCGAGCAGCAGGAGCCGATCCATCGGCGTGTCGCGCTCAAGATCATCAAGCTAGGCATGGACACCAAGCAGGTCATCGCCCGCTTCGAAGCGGAGCGACAGGCGCTCGCGCTGATGGATCATCCCAACATCGCGAAGGTTCTGGATGCGGGGGCCACCGAGACGGGTAGGCCGTACTTCGTGATGGAGCTGGTCAAGGGCGTGCCGATTACCGACTACTGCGACAAGAACCTGCTTGATACGCGGCAACGGCTAGCGCTCTTCGCCGATGTGTGCAACGCGGTTCAGCACGCGCATCACAAGGGGATCATCCACCGTGACATCAAGCCGTCGAACGTCATGATCACGCTTCACGACGGCACGCCGGTACCGAAGATCATCGACTTCGGCATTGCCAAAGCGATCCAGCAACGTCTTACGGAGAAGACGCTCTTCACCGAGTTCCATCAGTTCATCGGCACGCCACAGTACATGAGCCCCGAGCAGGCTGAGCTCAGCGGGCTCGACATCGACACGCGGACGGATGTCTATTCCCTGGGTGTCCTGCTATATGAGCTGCTTACGGGCACCACGCCGTTCGAAGCCGAGGAGCTTCGGGGCGCCGCGTACGATGAGATCCGCAGGATCATCCGTGAGACCGATCCGCCCAAGCCGTCCACACGAGTGAACACGCTGGGCAACTCGCTCACGGATGTGGCCAAGCACCGTCACGTTCAACCCGGCAGGTTGAGGAAGCTGATCGCGGGCGACCTGGACTGGATCGCCATGAAGTCCCTGGAGAAAGACCGCACCCGTCGCTATGCGACCGCGAACGAATTGGCCCAGGACGTCGGTCGCTATCTGACCAATGAAATGGTTCTGGCAGGTCCCCCGGGCACGATCTATCGCGCGCAGAAATGGGTCCGACGGCACAAGACATTCTCCACCATAGCCCTTGCCACACTGCTTGCGGCGGTCGTAGTCGGCGGTATCGCAACGTTGCGCCACCGCCAGGAGATCGCTCGTCTGACATCCGTTGCGGAGCAGGGGCTGACCAACGCCAGGGTGGCCATGGCGGAGGAGGACTACGCCGCGGTTCAACGAGAGCTGACCTACGTGAACAGCCAGTTTGAGGGGGAGGAGGGGTTTTCAGCTAGCTATCACGTTGCAGTTGACAGCCTGCTCAGCCGGGCGGAACTGATGCTGCGCTATCAGCGCTACGAATCGCTGGTTGAAAAGGCTCGCTACGTTGCTCAGCCGTTGGTGGGGCTACTGCCTGAGTATTGGAGCCTGACGGACCAAGAGTTGGCCGCGCGCCTGAAGGATGCCCGCGATCGATGCAGGGAGCCGTTGGACGTCTTCAACGTGATCGGCAATCCCACATGGCTCGATGATCTCAAGCGACTTCCCCTGAGTCCTGATAGGGCGCGGTATGTTCAGGACTCAGCGGCGGAAATGCTGTTCATGATGGCCGATGCGCAATATCGGATTGGAAGCCTGAGCATTGCGGCGACAGGAACCCCCGCGAAAGTGCGGGCAATTGATCACCTCAACCAAGTTGAGGCGCTGGCACCGAATCTGCGGGCTCTCTACGAATACCGCAGCACCTATCTGATGATGGTCGGCCGACACAAGTTGGCTGCCAAGGACGCGGCGCACGCGGAGACGGTTGAGCCATCGACGTGGGTCGATCACTGGCTACTGGCGCACAAGCTCTGGCCGGATGCGAAGGCCACGATCGCGGAGCTGGAACGCGGCATCGCGCTCAAGGTCGACGACTACTGGACCTGGTATACGTGGGGGCTGGCCGCGGAAGGCCAAGAAGGCTACTCCGGGAGCCGGATCCATCACGCGATGAGCGTTTGCATCAACCTCAATCCCAGAGAGGCGGCGGGATGGATCGGTCGTGGGGCGTATGGCAGGAGACCGGGCCGGGCGGGAAGTGAGGCGGCAATCGCCGACATCACAAAAGGGCTGGAACTGACCGACGATCCGGGTATTCGAAGCCTGGCTCACTACTATCGAGGCGTCGTGCTCTCCGAAATGGGCGAGAGGGTCGCGGCGCTGCGGGACTTTTCGAGTGCGGTGGAATCGGAGTCGAACTTCCCCGGCAGTCTCGTCACCCGTGGTGAGCTCTACCTAAGGCTCGGCGATGAAGCGCGCGCGTACGCAGACTTCCGAGAGATCCTGGAGCGATTTCCCCGGCCCGCGAAGCCGAGCGAGTACATCTGGCGGATCCGGGCTCTTCGGCATCTGGAGGAGTGGGAGCAGATCATCGAGGAGTGCCGACTTCAAACTGAGCATCCCGGCAACTACTACGGCAATCACAAGATCCTCGCCTATTCGCACTACCGGTTGGGCCGATACGAGAAGGCGATCGAGATTCTCAGCGGCGACACCACGGCCGCGGCGTCCTTCGTTCTTTCGATGGTCCATTGGAAGCTGGGCAAGAGAGAGGAAGCCCGCGCACTCTATCGAAGGGGTGCGGATCTGATCGCACAGAAGGGAGCGGTTGTGCCGTCCGATAGCCAGCTCAGCGTCTATGAGTCCGAAGCGGCCGACGTGATCGGCATCCCTGAGTCCACAAGGCCGAGATCGATGGATCAGGGGCGGTGATGCGCCTACTTCTCCAAGGAGATGTCCGATGATATGGCAAGCGATCCGGAAGCTGCCCGCGGCCCTCATCTGCGTGGTCTGCGTTGTTTCGTGGCTATCCTGTACCTCGACAGAAGAGCCCGGAGTGGTCGAGGTCGCGTACGAACTGAGGATGAACGGCAAGCTGAATGAGGCGAAGAAGAACCTCGAAGATGCTCTGGCCAAAAACCCCGAATACGCGGCGGGTCACTACGAGTTCTCGAGACTCAAGCTCCACGAGGCGCTCGGAAGCAACCCGCGAGACCAGTTGCCACGGCTGCTGAGCGAGGCACAGAAATCGATAGATCAAGCTGTTGAGCTGGATCCGGAGAGCGTGATCTATCCTTTCTTTGCCGGGCAAATCGGTTTCATGCTTTCTTACCTGGCGATGAACATGGGCGAATCGGATGTGCAGGAGAGGATTGCCCGAACCTGTGATGCTTTCGTGTCCGTGCTGCAGCTGAAGCCCGACTATCACGAGGCGAAGCTCAATCTTGTCGAGCTCTACGGTCTATTGCCGGCGGAGATGGGTGGCGACAAGTCAAAGGCAGAAACCTACCTGTCCGAGCTGGCGAAGTCAGATGAGGTCTACGGCATGAAGGCGCGCTCGATTCTCGACGAGGTGAGTGTCGCGGACTGGGGGGCGCTACACGAGAAGTATCCCGGTCGCACGGATGTTCTCGAGGAGCTGGGAAAGGCACACCTGCGCGAAGGAAACGTCAGCGAGGCGGGCAAGTGCTTCGATGAGGTCGTCGAGATCGACCCGAGCGAATTGACACTCTTCCTGGATCTCGGCAGGTTTCACTTCATCCATGTCATGGAGCTCTTCATGTCGGAGGAGAAGGAGGAGCTGCCAATCCATCTGGCGGCCGCGGAAGCCGCAGTGCTCAGATACCTGGAGGCCGAACATCCGGCCCCGATGAAAGCATACGCGCTTAGGATGCTCTCGAAAGTGAAGCATGCAGCCGGGGACAAGGAGGCGCGTGACCGGCTTGTGGAAGAGGCAAAAGAGTTGGATCCGTATCATTCAAGGGTAACCGGGAACCCGTCGATTGCGCTCTTCACCCCTCCGGGGACGCTGGCGCGCGGTCATCGCTATCTAACCCGGCCGTTCTGATGTCCGCCGGAGGCACTACCCGATTTTCAGGGGGAGAGTCATGACGACACGAAGCGTTGGAAGAGCAGCGTGTGTGTGCGCCTGCGTTGCTGCCGCTCTGGCATCCGTGACGTTTGCGCAGGCGGATCAGCCGGAGCCGTTGCGATCGGCCCAGGCCGCCTTCGAACTGAGACTGAACGGCAAGCTGGATGATGCCAAGCGGCTTCTCGAAGAGGTGCTGTCGAAGAACCCCGACGATGCGGCGAGCCACTACGAGTTGGCGAGGCTGAAGATCCACATGGTGCTCGGGAACCCGAGGGAGCTGCAGGCTCTTCTTCCTGAGGCCCAGCAGTCGATCGATCAAGCGGTCGAGAAGGATCCGGACAACGCGGCCTACTCGCTGTTCGCCGGACGCGTGGGCTTCTTTCGTGGTTATCTGGCGATGCAAAAGGGCGGGGAGGGAGCGACGGAGCAATTCGCGGCGAGCTGCGCCGCGTTCGAAAACGCGCACCGGCTCGAGCCGGGCCATCGCACCGTCCTGCTCTATCTCATCGAACTCTATGGCGGTATGCCGACGGAGATGGGGGGCGATTCATCCAAGGCCGCGGCTTTCATGGCCAGCTTGGATGAGACGAATGTGATCACCCGTATGAAGGCGCGCTCGCTACTCGATGACGTAGGTGTCTCAGAGTGGAGGACGATCCTCGAATCGCACCCGGGCAACACGGAGGTCCTCGATGAGTTGGGGAAAGCCTACCTCGACGAGGAAGACGTGGTCGAAGCGGCAAAGTACTTCGAAGAAGCCGTTTCGATCGATCCTGGTATGATGTATCTCTTCATGGATTTGGGGAGGTACCATGTCTTCGGTTCGATCGCGGCCATGCAAACGAAGGACCAGGAGACGCTTCAGACACACCTGGCGGCTGCGGACAAGGCGATCAGCCGATACATAGTCTCCGAGCCTTCCACACCCATGAAGGCGTACGCAATGGGGCTGCTGGCCAAGGTGAAGCAGCGAAGCGGCCAGTCGGACGAGGCCGAGCGCCTGCGTAAAGAGGCGAAAGCGATGGATCCCCACCACTCGAGAGCAACCGGAAGTCCGCCGGTGGAGCTATTCGCGCCGCCGAGTGAACTCTCGCAAGACCATCAATATTTGGCACGGCGGTACTAGTATCTGCTCCAGACGCCAAGTATGCTGCTGTTCACGCCGTTGGGGGGCATTGAGTTGACACCCAACGGCTTTCGACTACTCGAGTCGCTGCTTCCCGTCACTGCTCACCTGCATCCGACCGGGGACACCGACGTCGGTCGGCACGAGGTCGAGTGGAACGGTCGCGACGCGAGAGGCGAGAGTGTGGGCTCGGGAACCTATCTGGTCCGGCTGCGCGTGAACGAGTTCGTGGAGGCCGAGCGTCTAGTCTTGCTGCGCTGAAGTGGATGCCCGGCGGGAACGTTCCTAGCCGACGGTGATGAAACCCTCGGCAACCAGTACGCACGCCCCTCCGACTGCCGTCTTGACGACGGTCCCGTTCTCCTTCTTGGCCTCGGCGTACAACACGCTCGGGCGCCCCATCTCCACGCCTTGCGCGATGCGCCACTGGAAGCGGCCGTTCGGGGCCTCGTCATGGTGGCTCAGAATGCCGGCAAGCGCGCAGTTCGCGCTTCCTGTCGCGGGATCCTCCGGCACGCCTTCCAGCGGTGCGAAGACTCGGGCCCGGATGTCGACGTCGTCGCCACTGCGCACATACAGATGGATGTTCGCCGACCCGCCTTCTCTCACCAGAGCGTGCAGCTTCTTCGGATCGATCTCGGCGCGCCGCAGGCAGTCGCGGTCCTTCAGTTCAGTGAATAGGAAGGGCAGGCCGACGGAAGCCACCGTGGGATGGTGCGTATCGGTGATGATGTCACTCGGGTCGAGTGACACGGCCGCCGCCAGAGACTGTGGAGTTGTGATCGCACCCAACGACAGCTTTTCGGGTGCCGCCATTCGGCAGATGAGCGGTTTTCCCGGAGACTTCGAGATCGACACGGGGACGAGCCCCGCCTTTTCCTCGAAGTAGACCTGCATCGTCGAACCGATCTCACCGAACTCGCCGGACGTCGCGAGCGCGAAGGCGGTTCCGATATTGGGATGGCCGGAGAAGGGCACTTCCGTTGTTGGTGTGAAGATGCGCACCTTGCGCGTATGTCCGGCCTCCGCCGGAAACACGAACGTTGTCTCGGAGAGGTTGAATTCCCGTGCGATCTTCTGCATCTTCTCGTCGCCCAGGCCTTCGGCATTGGGGAGTACGGCAAGCTGGTTTCCGCCGAAGCGTGTATCGGTGAAGATATCGCACAGAAAGTACTGGTAGCGCATGGCCGGCCGACCCTCCCGGGATTCGTGTGCGATGATCCCACGTGCACGTGCACGTGCAGGGAACAGTCTATCAGTCGATGAGCCGCCGGCAAGGCGGGAAAAGGGCCGTACCGCCGGGACTACCTGAACAGCGCCTTGACCTCTCCCCACGAGGCCGGCTTGATCGGCACCTGACAGGCGATGCCCTCGTGAACGTAGATCATGTCGTTGCCCGTGCCGACGGTCCAGATCACTCCGGCGTTGTTGGAGGTGATGCCGTTCACGTCGGGGCCGGCCGCGGGAGCCGACGTTTCGGGAAGTGCCGGCATTGCGGTGTGGTGGTTGAACACGCCGCTTCCCAGATCGGCGATGAAGAACTCCTCTAGGCACGTGTCGTAGTCGATGCCCGCCCAGGTGCCGCCGCCAGGGACCGCTTGCACGCTGTTCTGCACCCACTCGCCGCCGTCGAGCAGGCTTATGTTGTGCAGGTTGCCTTCGTTGTCGGTCACCCAGAAGTTGCCGGCGCCGTCATCGCTGATGCCGAGGATCATGTTGATATGCGCGTTCTCGTTGGTGTTCTGGAGCCCATCCACGAACCACCAACCGAGCAATGCGCCGGACACGCGATCGAGTCGATAGATGAGATCGTCGACCATGTACTGGTCACCCTCGAAATCGGTCAGATAGAGATCGTCTCCGATGACAGCGACGCCGTCTTGATTGCCGTCGGTGGTCAGGTGGAAGGCCTGGATGTTGATCGAGCGTATGAGATCGTGCGGGGGTTCGACATCGATGAGCAAAAGCTCACCGCCATCCTCATTGCCCAGCCAGATACCATTCTCATCCGCGTCGAAGGCGAGCCCGATGGGCATCAGGTTGTCCGCGGGGAACGAATCGGTGACGGTCCCGAACGCCATCGCCCGGCCGGCCGTGAACGGGTGGGTCGAGTTGACGCGTTGCCATTCGGTAAATGAGTTGATTTCCTCGGCGGGCGCGCCGCTCGCGAAGATCGCGAAGAGCATGCTCGGCCAGAACGCATGTCCGCAACGTGACATGTTCTCATCTCCTTCCGTGCTGTCCCAACAGGCTGTTGGCACGTACCGTTCCCATCATCGACAACCAGCGACGCCGAGTATACAGACCACACCCATTCCTCACCCGGATTATCTCCTGTTTGCGGAGGTAGAAGCGAGTTTCAGACGTATTCCATGGTTGCGAAGGAGACGAATGGGCCTCTGCCACATTTCTGCAACATTCGCGTGGTATAGTTATGCTGATCCAACACTGGTAGTCGAGCTGGAGGCTCGAGGCCGGATCGATCTGGCGACGGCACTCCGAACACCAAGGAGACATTGATGCGGTGGACCATCCTGGGGGCACTTCTCGTGCTCGGTACGGCAACGGTGGCGTGGGCGGACGAGCCTTGTGTCGGTGAGACGTTGGTCTCACCCCTCAGTTCGAACAACAGCTATCTGATTGATATGGACCTCAATGTCCTCAAGACATGGCACGGCAGCAACAGACCGGCCAGTATCGCCTATCTGTTGGAAGACGGCTCCATATTGCGGCCGTGCAGGGACGCCGGCGGCGACTTCAACGGCGGTGCCAGCGGTGGGAGACTCCAGCGCTACGATGAGGACGACGTGTTGACTTGGGACTACTACTTCTCAACGTACGACCATCAGCAGCACCACGACATTGAACCCATGCCTAACGGCAACGTTCTTTTGATCGCTTGGGAGCGTAAGACCCGCACAGAGGCGATCGCCGCGGGCCGCCAGAACATCAGCGGGGAGATGTGGCCGACGATGATCGCCGAGATCGAGCCGGTCGGGGCCTCGGGTGGGAACGTAGTCTGGGAATGGCACGCATGGGATCATTTGATTCAGGATGCGGATCCCTCCAAGGACAACTACGGCGTCGTGGGTGACCATCCCGAGCTGTTGGATGTAAACCTCGGTTACGTCACCCAGGGGGATTGGATACACGCCAATGCAATCGACTACAATCCGGAACTCGATCAGATCACGTTCTGCTCGCATTTCCTGCATGAGCTCTACGTCATCGATCACAGCACGACGACGGAGGAGGCGGCCGGACATAGCGGCGGAAACAGTGGAATGGGAGGTGACATCCTGTACCGCTGGGGAAATCCGCAGAACTACGACGCCGGCGATTCGGGTGACCGCGTCTTCTACGTGGTGCACGGTGTGAACTGGATCGATACCGGTCTCCCCGGGGCGGGAAACCTCTTGATCTTCAACAACGGGGATCGGTCGGGGAGCTCGAACGACTACTCGAGCGTTGAAGAAATCACACCGCCGCTCAACGGGTACAACTATGACCACACTCCGGGAGAACCGTACGGCCCGGAGACACAGACGTGGATCTATCAGGATCCCGGTACGTTTTACGCCAATCATCTCTCCGGCACCTTCCGGCTGGCGAACGGAAACACGCTCATTACGGAGGGAACGAGCGGCTACACATTCGAAGTGACCTCGGCGGGGGAAGTCGTGTGGGACTATGACATTTCGGGCGAACTCGCACGCGCTCCGCGCTACAACATGGAAGCAATCGGCGTACCCACGAACAACTCGGTGCCGTCAGCCGGCCGATTGTTCAAGAACTACCCCAATCCATTCAATCCGATGACGTGGATTCCGTTCGAGCTGAATAGCCCGGGAACGGCTCGATTGGAAGTCTTCGACACGCAGGGCAAGCTGCTGAAGACTCTGGCGGATGATGAGTTCGATATGGGTCGACACGAGGTCGAATGGGACGGACGTGATGCGGACGGGCGCGGAGTGGCCTCGGGTCTCTATCTCGTGAGACTGACGGTGGCCGGAGCCACGGAAGCCGAGCGCCTCATTCTGCTCCGCTGACGCTGGGTGAGTCGTGACACATAGAACAGGGCGGATTTGGTCCAAACTCCGTGGCTTGCCCGAGGGCCTTATCCTCGTCGGGTTCCTGCCGGCGCTGGCGCTCGCTGCGCTGGAGCCGCCCTCACATCCGCTCTTCGACGTCGACGCCGTGCACGAGTTTCGCCTGACCTTCCACGAGTCGGACTGGTGGGATTCTCTGCAGGCCAACTTCGAGGGGCAGGACGATCCTGTCTATCTTCCGGCTGAGTTCGATTGGCAGGCGATGCACTTCGATTCCATCGGCGTGCGATTCAAGGGTTTCAGCAGCTACTACGTCAACAACAGCCAGAAAAAGTCACTCAAGCTCGACATCGACAGGTTCGTCGGTGGACAGGAGATCCATGGCCTCGACAAACTGAACCTGAACTGTGGTTTCAAGGATCCTAGCTTCGTACGCGAGGCGGTGTGCTACGAAGTCTGCAAGGCGGCTGGTCTTCCCACGGTGCGCACGGGCTTTGTCGCTCTCTACATCAATGATGTCTACTGGGGGCTCTACACGCTGGCGGAGCAGTTCGACCAGCAGTTCATCACCAGTCGCTTTGGCCAGAATGAAACCGGCAATCTCTGGAAGGGTGATCCGCACGGCACGCTCGAAGATTTGGGCCCTGATCAAGCCGCCTATCACGGCGAATACGGGCTCAGGACGAACGAAGCCAACAACGATTGGTCTGCCCTGCTGGAGTTCGTGCACGCGCTCAACAACACTCCCATCGACAGCCTTCCCGACACCATCCATCCGTTACTCGATGTCAATTCGGCACTGGCGATGCTGGCGGTCGACAATCTCACCGTCAATCTGGACAGCTACGCGGGTCGCTGCGCCAACTACTACCTCTACCACCGCGACAGCGACAGCCGCCTCGTCTTCGCGGAGTGGGACCTCAACATGGCATGGGGCGGCTACGCCGCCGGCATGTCGGTCGATGCGATGAGGGCTCTGGATCCTTATTGGACGTCCGAGCAGTCGGGGGAACAGCGGCCGTTGGCGGAGCAGCTCTGGCATGTGGCTGCCTACAATGACATCTACATCGGCCACATGCGGAAGCTGATGGCCGGTGCGGCCCATCCGGACAGCGTGCTCGGTCGAATGGACGAACTGCGCGACCTGATCCGGCCCTACGTTTCGCTGGAGGTCGCGCCGAGACAGATCTACGCGCTCGAGCAGTTCGATGTCGCGATGACCACGGACATCAGCGGGGGCGGACTCGGAATCTACATCCCCGGCCTGGAACCGTTCATCCGCGGTCGGGACGAGTGGCTGAGAGTCAGGATCGGAGCTTGGGATCGTATCGATGGTCTGGTGTTGAATGAGCTCATGGCCAGAAACGCGTCTGTGCTCGCGGATGAGTACGGCGAACACGACGATTGGATTGAGATCGCGAACCGCGGTGACGCAACCATTGATTTGACGGGCAAGGCGCTAACCGACAATCCGGGTGATCAGAACTCCTACCTCTACCTGCCCAGCGTAGCGATCAATAGCGGCGACTACCTGCTGATCTGGGCGGACGCGCAGCCGGATCAAGGGGAGATCCACGCACCGTTCAGGTTCGACGCGGCGGGCGAGGACATCTATCTGATGGACGGCGCCGTCGTGGTCGACCAAGTGACGTACCCCGCGCTGGGCGTCGACCAGAGTTATGGCCGTTGGCCTGACGGACGCGGCGCCTGGCAATCGTTGAGTGAGGCAACCCCGGGCGCGGAGAATCAGAACAGCACGACGGCGGAAGAAGTTATGCTCCTCATCAACGAGTTCCTTGCGATCAATGATGGCGGTCTTCAAGACGAGACCGGCGCCTACGAGGATTGGGTGGAGATCTACAACCCGGGCCCCGATCCCGTGGAGATGGGTGATCTCTATCTAACGGACGATCTCTCGCTCACGACCCAATGGTTGCTTCCTGATACGACGCTCCCTGCGGAGAGCTTTCTGATCGTTTTTTGCGACAACGATCCCGAGGATGGTGCGTGGCATGCCACGTTCAAGCTGAGTGGAGCCGGCGAGGAGATCGGGATCTTCGGCCGGCTGGCGGCCGGCAATGAAGAGATCGATAGTCATGTCTTCGGCCCGCAGACCGGCGATGTCAGCGTAGGGCGCAGGCCCGACGGCTGGTCGAACTGGGTGTTCTTCACGACACCGACTCCCGGGGCCAGCAACGGCACCGCCAGAGCCTCGGCGATCGTCTACCCGGCACGGCCGAATCCGTTCGCCCCAAGTGTTCACATTGCGTTCGATGTTCCACTGGGGGGGGATCCCGTGCGGGTTCGGGTCTACGACGTTGCGGGGCGGGAAGTTTGCCGGCTCGCGGACGCGTTCTTGCCGGCCGGATTCGTCGACCTTTCATGGGACGGCCGCACGGTGCGCGGCGGCCGATTGCCCTCCGGCGTCTACTTCACACGGATCGATATCGGTGACCACACATTCGTGCAAAAGCTGACGATGCTTCGCTAGCGTTCCCCAGGCCACCAGTGGCTTGGCTACTCGCACCTCGACGGCGTCCTGTTGATCCTGATCGCCTGAGCCAGTAGGGTAGACGCGTTCCACGATGAGAGGCCGGCTGTCCATCACCCTTTGCGATGCGGAGTGATGTCATGTTCAGGATAGTCCTCACCGGCGTCTTGCTGGTCGGCCTCGTCTTCACGGTTTCCAGGGCCTCGGCAGACCCGCTGGGCGCCTACGAGGGGCGCCGGCTCTTCGTCTCCTACTGTCAGCTTTGCCACGGCCCCGCCGCCAAGGGCGACGGTCCTCTCGCGGAGAGCATGGGTATCAGCCCCGCGGACCTGACGACCACGGTTCGAAGCAGGAGCGACACCATCCTCAGGAAGATCATCTCCGGAGAGGGCACGCAGACGATCACCGGTCGGGATCGTCACAACCTCGTGACGGAAGCCATGCCGGACTGGACCGATATTCTCACCGACGGCGACATTGACGCGTTGATCGCCTACTTGCGGTTTCTCACCCGTTCGGAACACGACTTGATCGGCGACCCGGAGACCGGGTTTCGCCTCTACCGAAAGTATTGCCAGGTGTGCCACGGTGAGGACGGTTCGGGTGATGGAGTCATGACGGGTCTCCTGGACATGGAACCTCTGGACCACTCGAACCCGATCGTCATGAATCGCATGACGAACGACGACATCATGACGAGCATCCTCGAGGGGGCGGGCGAATTCATGCCCGCCTGGGAACGTATCCTGAGTCGAACTGAAGTGGAAGCGTTGGTCAGCTACATTCGCCTCCTGACGCAATAGGGCGTCCGCCCCTCATCGTTATGTCAAAAGTGCAATTCACTATGAAATGTCACTCACATTCCGCTACCCGGATCGCTGCGTTGCTGTTTCTCGTCGTGCTGGGGTCTCCACTGGTATCGCCACGCGATCATGGGGATGTTCGCGCCGAAGAAGGAACAACCGAGCTGGATGAAGCGGCATATGATCCGGACAACGGCGAGGAGATCAACGAGATCTGCGCGGCCTGCCACGGCGAGTACGGCCAAGGCGGCGCCGATGGCACCTATCCGCGCCTCGCGGGACTATCGGCCCGCTACATTGCTAAGCAACTCCGCGCGTTCAAATCGCGCGAGCGAATGAACATCCCGATGATGCCCTACGCGACCGAGCGCGAGCTGCCGGAGGAAGACGTCCGTGACATCGCGATCTTCCTGTCGAGGATCAAGCTGCATTCCGCCATGCCTGACTTCGATGAAGAAACGACCTCGTACGAGAAGCTGCTCACCGCGAAGCGCGTGTTCAACGTCGCCGCGGTCGAGGGACATGCCGTTCGGGGCCGCGCGCTCTACACCAAGACCTGCAAGAAGTGCCACGGCGCCGACGCCGCAGGCCGAGGGAAGAACCCCCCGCTGGCGGGGCAGTACACCAACTACCTAAGGCGACAGATCGATCTCTTCCTGAGCGGGGAGCGCGCGCACAAGAGCGTCGACAAGATCATGCGCCCTCGCACGGATGAAGACTGGACCCACCTATTCGCGTATCTCTCGCGCATCGATGACTAGCACCGCCACCGGCGGCGTGAACGCGCCACCGATCTCCTTCTTCGGTCGAAACGAACCCCGCGCTAGCCAACGTAGTGCGCAGTTCGGCCGCCGCCGGAACGTGCGCTGTACAGTGCAGGGCGGGAACTCCCGATAATAGGCCCGTTCGCCCCATCTCCATCCTCGTGCGCATATACCGGGAGGGACCTGCATGACTCCGAAGCACTCCAACTCGATCATTCTTCTCTCGCTCATCCTCGTGGCCGTGAGCAATCAGAGCTTCGGCGCGGAATACAGCGCCGGTGCTCGAGCCGGGTACAGCGGAGCGCCGGGAGGCGGGCTGTCGTTCAGGGTGTCGGATTTCGCAGAGGGACTGCCCCTCGATCTTCGCTTCGGCGTGGAGCGGGTTTCACGCGAGGCCGGTGATCCGGCCGATGCACGGCGCATATTCATCAACGACGCGACCAACGGCGTGCCCGAGAAGAGCGGTCGCGCGTGGACGTATCGTTTCGATCTCTGTTACAGGCTGTCGCGCCTTTCCGCGCCTGGCCTCTCCGTCTTCGGCGGCGTTCGGCGCACGGAGTTCACCGGCAACTTCAAGTACGTCGGCGGCAATGAGGATTTCGACGTCACGAGTCGCCAATGGGGCTGGGGAGTAGGGATCGAGAGCCGATTTGCGATGAACCCCCGCACCGATTTCGTCATGGGTGGCGGCGTCGACTACTTCGCGGCCGGGACGCTCACGGGACACGATACGTCCTACTCGCCCAGCGGCAAGACGGTCAACGGGCGTGACGACTATGCGTATGCGGACGCCGACGAGGCGATCAATCAGCCCGAATTCAACAGTCGCGTCATGTTGGGGGTGACCTACCGGCTGAGCCGCTGACCACCGAACCCCAAAGGTGGCAGACGGCAGCGCTGCTTGTCTGCCCTCCCTCACTCCTCTAAGATCTCTCCGTTTCGACAGCGGTGTCCACGCACGAGCGCGTGAACCCGCCTCGACTTCGGAGGGAGTATGCGCGGACGACTCCTCACGGTTTCGTCAATCTGGCTCTTGTGCGCCTTCATCTTTATCCCCGCGTCCGCGCAGGAGAGTATCCGCGTCGATCCCGGTCACGCGATCTACGATCATCTCGACCACTTCCGGGCACGGGGCCGATGGTGGGGGAGTCTCGAAGAGCGCCCCATGAGCCGCGCGGATCTCCTCGCGGCCATCGACAGCGTCGCGCGGCATGCCGATGCCCTCTCCGGTCCCGATCGTCATCGACTGGACCGCATGCTGGCCATCGGCGCCGAGTGGCGGGAGGCGGCGCGATCCCCCGAACGGCGCACGGCGGCCGTACGGCGTATTCCACCGGTTCTCTGGGAGGCCGGCGGCACCGTACAATTCTTCGGCGGGCCGAGCGACCTCGATTCACTCGTCACCGTCAGCAGGCGCCCGCGCGACCAACATCTCTTCGCCGGGAACCTCCGCAACGAGATCGCCGGCCGGCTCGGTATGGACGTGCGCATCTATGTCGACTACAGCCGCTTTGGCTTCCGACCGGACGGCCACGACTGGATCGACAATCTGCCGGAAGCAGCCGACCATGTCACGATAGACGCCAGCATTCGAATGGACCGCGCGGTCGTCAGCTATGCGGGCGACTGGGCGGAGGTCCGATTCGGCCGTGAGAGCAGGCGCTGGGGGACGGGACGCAGGGGTGGGCTCTTCCTGAGCGAGAACCCGTATCCGCTGGACGGGCTGTCGCTGCACCTGCGAACGCGCTACGTGTCGGGCGTGAGTCTCTTCGCGCAAACGCAACGCGGTCCCAATCCGCCCAGCTACATTCCCGGAGAGCCGTATCCGCCGGACTCGATGTTCGTCGACGTTCCGGGGGACGCATTCGTCGCCATGCATCGAATCGAGTTCGGCCTCCCGGGCCGATTGAACGTCGGGCTCTACGAGGCGGCCGCCTACGGCGGGCGCGGGATCGATTTCGCCTACATCAATCCGATCGGGCTTCTCCTCGCGATGACACAGGATGTCTACGACCAGTCCAACACGGACGACAAGAAGGTCGTCGGGGCGGATGTCCGCATCGATCTGCCGCCGGTCACCGTGTACGGTGAGTTCCTTCTTGATCGCCTGGTTGTGCTGGACGCGGCCGAGGAAGCGGAGGTGCCGGGCATTTCCAGCTTTGCGGAGCTCGTCGGTGCGCGTTGGGCCAATCCGTTCGGGATCGCAGGCGCCGATCTGGACATCGAATACGCGCATCTCGATCCGCAGGTCTACTTCCATCACGATATGGATATTCGCCGATCCTTCGTCCGCGATGATGCGCTCGGGAACGAAGGGCGGTTGCTCGGTCACTGGCTGGGTCCGAACGCGGACGACGTTTACGTGGGCCTTCATCTACCACTCGGCGCCGGCGGCGGCCGGCTGGGTCTCGAGTTCGAGCGGGCCCGGTGGGGGATCGTCGATGGACAACGGGGCGACGAGATCGGCTTCTACCGGCTCAAGAAGACGGAGAAGCGCTGGATCACCGGCGACGTCGCCAGCGAGCGGATGTTGCGGGTGAGCTGGGAGCGGGAGGGACTGCCGGCCCCGTTATTGGGGCGAGTAGACACGCAGCTCAGCATGGCCCGTATCGAAAGAAGCGGCGCCTGGCGCGACGCCGACGGAACGTCCCTTGAACGTGATGGTTGGCAGCTCGAGGGGCGTCTCGTCTGGCGCTTCGGAGCACGCTACTCGGAGGGCTGAGAAATGCGACTATGCAGTCATGATATGTTGGTATAACGAGATGAGATTATACGTAGATCTGAAACTCCCTTGATTTGATGGTGGCCATCTGGCACCCTCCCTCGATGCAAACACCACTTGCACAAGCCATTCTTTCATTCCAATAGAGTCGGGCAGTACTAGGAGGTAGCGATGAGGATTCGTGCAAAACATGTGACCATAATCTGTGCGCTCGCATTGGTCACCTTGACCACGAGCCTGCCGGCGTGGTCCCAGACCACGCTGCAGGGGGTGATGGAAGCGCGCGGATTGACCGAGAAGGACGTTCTTGCCGCGGCGAAGACCTATGTCCCTTCGGGCGGACGCGATGAGTACGTCGTGTTCAGCTCCGGCGGACAGAGCGGCCAGCTCATCGTCTACGGCATTCCGTCGATGCGCATCCTCAAGTACGTAGCCGTCTTCACGCCCGAGCCGTGGCAGGGCTACGGATACGACGACGAATCGAAGGCCGTGCTGGCACAGGGGCGGATCCGCGGGAGAGATATCCTGTATGGTGACACGCACCATCCGGCCATCTCCGAGACGGATGGTGAATATGACGGTCGCTATCTCTTCATCAACGACAAGGCTAACCCGCGGATGGCGGTCGTCGATCTGCACGATTTCGAGACCAAGCAGATCGTCGTCAACCCGTTCTTCAAGTCGGAGCACGGCGGGGCATTCGTCACGCCGAACACGGAGTACATCCTGGATCCGGCTCAGTACGCCGCTCCGCTCGAAGACGGCTTCGTTCCTCTCGAGCAGTTCAACGAGAAGTATCGTGGCGGGCTCACGTGCTGGAAGTTCAACCGCGAGATCGGACGGATCGAGCCGGAGAATTCGTTCACGTTCGAGTTCCCTCCTTATAGTCAGGACCTCAGTGACGCCGGCAAGGGCCCGAGCTACGGCTGGTTCTTCAACAACTCGTTCTGCTCCGAGCGGTATGTCGGCGGTATCGAGCGCGGGCGTCCGCCCTTCGAGGCCGGATGCTCGTCGAAGGACACCGACTTCCTGCACGTCGTGAACTGGAAGGCGGCCGAGGCGCTGGTTCAGGCGGGCAAAGTCGAAAAGGTCGACGGCGCCTACCTGATCACGATCGACCAGGCCATCGAAGAGGGGCTGCTTTACCTGATCCCCGAGCCCAAGAGCCCGCACGGCTGCGATGTTACGCCGGACGGCAAGTACATCATTGTTTCGGGCAAGCTGGACAGCCATGCCTGGGTGTTCAGCTTCGAGAAGATCATGGCGGCCATCGAGAGCAAGGATTTCGAGGACACCGACCCGTACGGCATTCCGATCATTGGGCTCAACACGGCGCTCGAGAGGTCGGTGAACGTTGGCCTCGGGCCCTTGCACACGCAGTTCGATTCTGAGCCAGGTGTGTGCTACACTTCGATTTACGTCGATTCCAAGATCACCAAGTGGAACTACCTGACCGGCCAGATCCTGGATGACATCTCCATCCACTACAACGTCGGTCACCTCATGACCATGGAGGGGGACTCCAAGTCACCCGACGGCAAGTATCTCGTCGCGCTCGACAAGCTGTCGATCGACCGTTTCAATCCGGTCGGTCCCCTGCATCCGCAGAACCATCAGCTGATTGACATCAGCGGCGACAAGATGACCTTGCTCTATGACATGCCGGTCCCGCTGGGCGAACCGCACTACGCCGTCGCGATCAAGGCGGACAAGCTGCAGCCGGTCGTGCGCTACAAGTCGGGGTGGGACAGCCGCACCGACACGCGCTCGGCGTACCGCGCCCGTGCGGGCCGTGAACGCGTCGAGCGGAAAGGCAATCGCGTCGACGTCTACGGCACGCTCATCCGGTCTCACATCACGCCCGAAATCATCGAGGTCACGGTTGGGGACACGGTCTCCATCCACCTGACCAACCTCGAGAGGGCCCAGGATGAGGTGCACGGATTTGCTATGTATGGGCACAACGTCCAACTCTCCATCGAGCCCGGCAAGACCGCTTCGGCGACGTTCTTGGCCGATCAGGAAGGTGTCTATCCGTACTACTGCACCGAATTCTGCTCGGCTTTGCACCTCGAGATGCAGGGCTATCTGCTCGTGCAGCCCGAGGGTTATGTCGCCGAGGGCGGCGAGATGCAGGAAGGCGTGACGTACACCCAGGGCGACTACGACACGCAGGTCGCGACCAATCTGGCCACCCAGGAGGTGATCGACCAGGTCGTGGCCTTCATTACCAGCCACAACTATCAGGATTTCTCGACCGTAGTAGCACTGGTGGAAGACGCCACGGATCAGCTAGGATTTGCCCAGGAGGCCCGAACGAAGGCCGAGACCGCGGCCGGCGAAGGGGACTGGCAGAATGCCATGCTCTGGGCAAATCAGTGGTGGCAGTATCAGGTCAAGACCGCCGATCTGGGTCTCCGTGCCAAGACGTTCCTCGAGGAACATGGAGCGAAGAAGATCAAGTAGGCTGAGAGCGGCGTTTTCGAAAAAGACGACCTCAGCCGAGGGGCATGGGTCGGGTATCCGGTTTCGCGTGCGGAAGCACTTCCGGAAACCGGATGCCCGGTTTCGCTTTCTAAGGGAAAGCACGGAGAGATGCCATGAGCCGATGGGTCTTGAATGCTGCGATAGGCATCATGGTCGGGGGTGTCGCGTTGTGGGCGGGAGGCACGCCGACGGTCGACGGCGCTGAAGGGACGGACAGCGCGGAGAACACCGAAGCTGCCCAGATCGAGGAGGGCGCGGCGCTCTTCAAATCGAAGACCTGCTTCACCTGTCACGGGGCGGATGCGAAATCGCCGATCATGCCGACGTTTCCGAAGCTGGCGGGGCAGAACGAAGAGTACGTTCTTCAGCAGATCCGGGATATCAAGAGTGGCGCGAGATCCAATGGCAATGCAGTGGCGATGAAAGGCATCATGCATCTCGTCAGTGACGAGGAGATTCAGGTGCTGGCCAAGTACATCTCGTCGCTCGAGCCATAGACTATCCACGACACGCTGAGGTGTGATGATGAAGAAATGTCTGATGATTCTGGCCGTCGCCGCATTGGGGCTCGGCCTTTCGACCACCGCCCAGGCCTGGTTGGAGGATGGCGGGGAACGAGAAGAGGCGATGGACCTCGAGCCGGATCTGGAGAACGGCCGAGATGTCTATGAAGTGTGTGCGGGTTGCCACTTGCCCGAGGGGTGGGGGCTACAGGACGGCACCTTCCCGATGCTGGCAGGACAGCACCGCGGGGTGATGATCAAGCAGCTCGCGGACATCCGGGAGGGGAACCGAGACAACCCCACGATGTATCCGTTCGCCCTGCCCCGGGCCATCGGTGGAGCGCAGTCCCTCGCCGATGTCGTGGCCTACATCGAGGGGCTACCCATGAACCCCGCCAACGGGAAAGGTGAGTGGGATGAGGGTACCCCGGAGTTCGAACATGGCAAGAAGCTGTACGCCGACAACTGCGTTCAATGTCACGGCGCGGAAGGCGAAGGAATCGAGGAGAAGTACTACCCTCGCATTCAAGGGCAGCACTACCACTACATGTTGCGCCAGTTCGAGTGGATCCGTGACGGAAGGCGGCGAAACGCCAACCCCGACATGGTGAAGCAGATCGAGACCTTCACCGACGCCGACATGCAGGCGGTGATCAACTTCGTTTCCCGCATCGCCGTGCCTGAAGAAGATCTCGCGGACTCGGCCAGTTGGAAGAACCCGGACTTCGACTAGAGGACGGTGGGCATGTCGGCGACTAGTAGGCGTTCCGTCATCGGCGGCCTGATCATACTGGCCGCGATCGCGCTTCTGATTCCGATCTACAACGCGCCCATCTGGTGGGTGTCGTTGAACGCACCCCAGTATCCGGAGGAAGCGTTCCCTGACGGGGTTCGGATCAATTTTCATCTGAACGGCGTCTTTAGTGGGTGTGAAAAGGTCGAGAAGGCCGAGATCCAGGAAGAAGAGGCGCTCGACTGCGTCCACGAGATGGACACGATCAACCACTACGTCGGCATGTACCCGATTGCCGCGGGTGGCCCCATCGAGCTGTCCTTGTCGATCTTCTTGCTCAGCTTCATCGGCGTCCTGCTCTTAGGATTCATCTTCACCCGCCCCCTGGTCCGCACCAGCGTCATGGGCGCGGGGTTTATCGTCATCGCGGTATGGATGGGGATGACCTGGCTGGGCGACGGGGGTCTCAAGTACCACAACGCGACGTACCTCGCCGGACGCGTGTCGGTTCTGGGCGAAGCTACGGAGGATGAGCCGGCGCAGCTCACGTCCGGCGAAGCGATTATCGCTCGTCTCAAGGCCTCCCTGGAGGAGAGCGAGCCCGGTGAGCCCGCCGGCGAGCCCGAGGAGGGGCAGAGCGAGAAGACGAAGCGCATCGAGCAGTTGCGGGAGGTTTTCGACCAGGATCAGAAACGCCTGCAAGGAGAGTCCGCCGACTGGAACGGAAGCGGGGCACAGCTCCTTTCCTGGCACTATCGCAAGAGCCTGGGGCGGTACTTCAACGACCCCCAGGAAATCGGGCCGATGGTGGCGAAGATGTCCCGGGCCGGGCATGTTGCCTTCTGGGTCATCCTCGGTTTCGTGGGGCTTTTCATCATCGCTGCCCATCGGACGAAGGGACCGTTCTACTGGCTTCTGGTCTTGCTGCCGATGACGTTGCCCCTGCTCTTTCTCATCGAATATTCGGCCTGGCTGTGGTGGTACGGCCACAATATGAGCAGCATGGGCGCGTTCACGCTGAAGCCGTTCATGCCGACGGTCTTCGGCCAGGGCAAGGTGGCGCAGTTTACGACCAATTCCTATCCGCACTACGGTTTCTGGTTGATGGTCGCGTTCTCGGTCTTGCTTGCGCTGGGCGCCCTGATCAGACGCAAGCAGATGCAGAGTGAGAACGATTAGAACACCGAGGCCGCCACGACGGCCGGGACGAGGTGGGAAGAGATAGACCACATGCGTGCGCTCAGTCTCACCATCGCTCTGGCCGTGTGGTTTCCCACCGGAGCCGCTGCCGAATATCCACAGCTGCAGCCTCTAATCGATGCCGCCGCCGAGAACGACATCCTGACGCCGGAGCCGGGAACGTACGCCGGACCTGTGACCGTGGACCTGCCGTTGACCATCGACGGTCGCGGACAGGTCACCATCGATGCAGGCGGGAAGGGGTCGGTGATCTACCTGGACACCGACGGCGCCACGATCAAGAACCTCCACTTGACCAACTCCGGGGACTCTCACAACAACATCGATGCTGGAGTTCAGGTGCGGGGGAATTTCAACGTGGTCAAAGACAACATCATCGACGACTGCCTGTTCGGGATCGATCTTCAGCAATCGAACAGCAACATCATTCGCCGCAACCGCATCAGCTCCAAACCGTTTGATCTCGGACAGCGGGGGGACGCGGTCCGCCTCTGGTACAGCTTCAAGAACAAGATCACGGACAACATCATCTCGGACGCGCGCGATATGGTCGTTTGGTACTCGGCCGACAACGCGATCACCGGGAACACGGGCTCGGGCAGCCGCTACTCCCTTCATTTCATGTATTCGCGCTACAATCTCGTGGAAGACAATCAGTACTACGGCAACGCCGTGGGTATCTTCCTCATGTACAGTGACGGTGTCGTTGTCCGTAACAACCTCATCGCACACGCGGTTGGCCCCACCGGCGTGGGGATTGGGTTCAAGGAAACCTCCGACCTGACAATCGAGGGGAATCAGGTGATCTATTGCGCGAGCGGCCTCTATCTCGATGTGTCGCCGTTCGAACCGGACACGGAAAATCACTTCAACGAAAACCTGATCGCCTACAATGGGGTTGGTGTCCGCTTCCTGAATGACTGGGTAGGAAATGTTTTCCGCGACAATCAATTCGTAGGAAACCTGACGCAGGTGCACGTGTCGGGTGGCAGGACCGCCAATCGAAACGTGTGGGAATCCAACTACTGGAGCGACTACCGCGGTTTCGATCGTGACCGGGACGGCGTGGGGGATACGGCGCACGAACTCTATGCGTACGCCGACAGGATCTGGCGCGACGTCCCCTACGCGCAGTTCTACAAAGGCGCTCCCATGCTGGAGGTGTTGGACTTCCTGGAGCGTCTCGCTCCGTTCAGCGAACCCGATTTGGTGTTGCGCGATCCGGCGCCCCGCGTCGAGAAGCGCCACGAGAGGGCCGGCGAAGATTCCGATGACGGCCCGAGCTCCGATCCGCTGTCCGAGGCCCTCAAGCGCGCGGCGGCTGGATCAAGGCCCGAAACAAACGGCTCTGACGAGCAGCGGTGAACGACATGAAATTGCCGGGTCAAAAGACGCCGTACAGTCCGAAACGCCGGAAGTTCCTGCGCACGCTTGCCATGGCCTCCGGTGTGCTGGTGGCTTCCGCGATCGGAGTCATTCCGGTCCTCAAGCGATGGATCCGATGGTTACGACCGCCAGGTGCGATTGACGAGCAGGAGTTCCTCGCCTCCTGCATCAAGTGCGGGCAGTGCGTGCAGGTCTGTCCGGTCGAAGCGATCAGGCTTTCCGAGCTCAATGAAGGATTCGGCGTGGGCACGCCGTACATCGAGGCGCGCGTTCAGGCGTGCGACTTCTCGTGCGACGGTCTCCAGTGTGTGCTCGCGTGCCCCACCGGGGCGCTGACGCACCACATCAACTACCCGCACGAGGCGAAAATGGGCATCGCGAGACTCGTGCGCCCCAACAAGTGTCTCGCGATGCAGGGAAAGGGCTTCACCGGGGTGGCCCGGGGGGGCGACTTCGAGGGGAGGCTCCGCTACAACGACGTGGACCGCTGGAATCCCATCCCCGTTCGCGATCATCCCTATGACCTCGAACTTTGCGATCTCTGCGAGCGGGAGTGCCCCATTCAGACGAGAATCAAGATGTGCCAAGAGGGAGAGTGGCCGTCGGGGGACAAGAACCAGTGCCCGCCCAAACATGCCATTCGCCTCGTGATGACGGGGGAAGTCGATGGCGTCAAGCAGTACCGGCCGCGGATCTTCTGCGGCTGTGTAGGGTGCGGTGTCTGCGAGATGATCTGTCCGACGGACCCGCCGGCGATCGAGATCGTTCCGAACGAGCAAGGAGGCGGTCGCGGCAGGGGGCGGGAAGCATGAGAGGCTTGATCGAGTCATTCGCCGTTCTGCTGGGTCGCGACCCGAAGCCCCCTGCCCGCTTCACTCCGGAGGCGCAGGAGATACACGACCGGAGAAGGGGAACCAAGAACCCCGAAATCGTTGAGTACGTGAAGAGGATTCGCGCCGGGAATTCGCCGGCATCCAACAAGTGGCGCAATTGGCGCTGGGCGACTCTACTTGCCGTGAACCTTCTCTTCGTCGTCTCGTACAGGTTGGATATCCAGATCCTGGAGGGTTCGCTGACCGCGTCCCGCTTCCTCGGGTTCCACATGGCGGACCTCAACTCGGCGCTCCAGGTAATGCTTGCGTTCAAGAAGGTGCTCATCAACCTGCTCATTGGGGCGGTTACCGTCTTCGTGCTGTGCCTCTTGGGTGGGCGCACTTTCTGCGCTTGGATCTGCCCCTATCATCTTCTGGGCGAGTGGGCGGAGATGCTGCATGTCAGGCTCGCAACGAAGAAATGGATTCGGGATCATCCGTTCGAACGCCGTGCTCGGGTCTGGTTATGGCTGACGTTCAGCGTTCTGGCCTTTGTGACCGGCTACACGGTGTATGAGACTATCTCGCCCACCGGGATCGTCAGCCGTGCGCTCATCTATGGTCCCGGGGTCGCGTTCGCATGGGTTATCGCCGTGCTGCTCTTCGAAGTCTTCTACTCGCGGCGCGCCTGGTGTCGCTACGCGTGTCCGATCGGCTTGACCTACGGGCTCGTGGGTGTGGCCGCGCCGCTGAAGGTGAAATATGATCTCACTGACTGTCATCATGATGGTGCCTGCCGCCAGGTCTGCATGGTGCCGCATGTGCTGGACGTGACGAAGCGAAAGCGCGCGGAGGACGTCAGCGTGGACATCGGGGCTGACTGCACGCGATGTGGAATGTGTGTCGATGCGTGCCCGACGAGCGCGCTCAAATTCACCGTGAAGGGACTCGGGAACCTGTTTTGATCTGCTTCGAAACGGTCAGAAAGTCATTCCGCCGAACGTGCGTTTTGGACGGCATCGATCTCAACGTCGATCGCGGGGATCGGGTGGCACTGGTGGGGTCGAACGGCGCCGGGAAGACCAGCCTGATCCGCTGCCTGCTCGGTGAGTACACGTGCGATGGGCGGGTGACGGTGGGGGGAATGGACCCGCGGGCCCATCGCTGCGAGGTGCTCCGAAACATCGGCTTCGTTCCGCAGCTCCCGCCGCCCCTGAAGACACCCGTTGGTCATCTCGTCGATTTCGCCGCCAGACTCTGCGGATCCGATCCCGACCGAATGATTGCTGTTACGGAGCGCCTTGGTCTGTCGGTGCCGGAAATCCGCCGTCGGACTTTCGTCAAGCTCTCCGGAGGCGAGAAGCAGAAGCTCCTGATCGGCATCGCCCTGGGGCGCGACTGCGATCTTCTCGTCATGGACGAACCGGCCGCCAACCTGGATCCGCTGGCACGCCACACGTTCTTCGAGTTGCTCGCCGAACGGCAGGAGCACGTCACGATGATCATCTCGAGCCATCGCCTCGACGATGTGGCCTCGCTGGTCAATCGTGTCGTGGAGCTGGATCGTGGGCGGATCGTGCTGGACGACCACGTGTCGGACAGGGTGGAGCTGGCGAACGTGTTGGCCTGCCGGATCACGTTGACGGCGCCGAACGACGCCTTCGCCGAGGCGGCTGGAAAGTGGGGCTTCCAGACGGAGAACGGTGGAACACACTGGCATGGTGAGGTGGCCGGGCCCGATCGATTGCGCTTTCTCGGAGTGCTGTCACGCTATGCGGCGTTGATCGGCGGGCTCGTCATGAAGGATGTGGACAATGATGAAACGGATTAAGACGATCGCAGCGACCGGTCTGCTGGTCGCAATGCTCCTGCCGGCGTGTTCGCAAGAGCCGGAGACCGGTCCCGGCGAGGTGCGATGGGACCGGGACACATGCGCCCGATGCAGAATGGCCGTGAGCGACCACCACTATTCGGCCCAGGTGCGCGGCGGCCCCACGGGTGAGCGAACGAATCTCCACATGTTCGACGACCTCGGTTGTGCCGTGATCTGGCTAGAACAGCAGACTTGGAGGGATGACCCCCGCACGGAGGTCTGGGTCACGGATCATCAAGACGGCTCCTGGGTCGACGCCAGAACGGCGTCGTACGTGACGGGAAAGACGACGCCAATGGATTACGGTCTCGGTGCGCAGGCCGCGGGTGGGGCGGGGACGATCGACTTCACTCAGGCGGTTGGGCACATCCATGCGAAAGACACGCGGGCCGAGTGGCACGAGACGGGTCAGCATCAGCCCGAGGGCGGCGACGGAGAGAAGCCGTGAGAAGTCTGGCGCGGATGGCGCGGGCCGATATCAGTGAGAATCTCCGTGCGCGGTGGTTCTTCGTCTACACACTGGTGTTTGGTGGCGTCGTGGTCGGCCTGTTTCTTTCCGGTCTGACGGAATCGCGCATCATGGGGTTCACGGGCCTCTCGCGGTTATTGATCACGTATCTCCAGATCACCATGGCGATCCTGCCCGTGTTTGTCCTGATCACGACCGTGCGGTCGGTGGTCGGTGATCGAGAGGCCGGCGTTTTCGAGTACATGCTGTCGCTGCCGGTAGGTTTGGGCACATGGTACTGGGGAAAGCTCATCGGCCGTTTCCTCGTGGTATTCATGCCGGTCGCGTTCGCGATGCTGATCGCGATCGTCTGGGGAATGATCCGCGGGTTGGAAATCCCGTGGTCTCCGGTGGCTTTCTACACGGGGCTCTTGGCCGGAATGGCGTGGTGTTTTCTCGGGATCGGCATGTTGATCTCCACGTTGTCGCGCTCGACCGACGTGGCCCAGGGGGCGGCGTTTTCCGTCTGGCTTCTTCTTCTGCTGTTCCTGGACCTCATCCTCCTGGGCGTGATGATCAACGGAGGGTTGCCCGCCGAGTCGGCGGTTGCCATCGCGCTTGCCAACCCGCTGCAGGCGTTTCGTACGGCCGCGATGCTTCTCTTCGACCCGCAACTGGTATTGCTTGGACCTTCGGCCTACGTGATCCTCGACAACTTCGGCCGGACCGCTTACTTGATCTGGGCGATGGTGTACCCAGTCGTGGTAGGGCTGGTGTGTTCAGTGATTGGATACTGGACGTTTCGGCGGGGCGATCTCTCTTGAGCGTTCCACGCGATCCGTCCGCCGGGGAACAGACACAGGCACGGCAGTGGGTTTGCACGATCTGTGAACAAACCGTGCCGTTTTGCTGGAGCTGCGCGTGTGGCTTCATGCTCTGTCAGGAATGCATGGATGAGAACGCCTGGGGTCTCACGTGCAACCACATCACGTGGGAATGTCCGGACTGCGGCGCCGTGCGAGGGTTCTGAGATGAGAAGCCGTCTTCACGTGGCTCTCGTCCTGTCGGCGCTGATCGTTCTCGTCACCGTTCATGCCGGCTATCTGGTGACCGAGGTCGTCTCGGACGCGCGGGAGGCATCTGCGGTTTCCGATGCATGTCCGCGCGCGGCGCACGACTGTATCTGCTCTTCCGCGGAAACCTGCGACCCGGGGTGCGGATGTCTGGGCCAGGTCGCTGCCTCACGGGAAGCAGCATGTTGCGGGCGCGCTCCGGCCGCCACTGAAGAAAGTTGTAGCGGGCCCGTCTGGGCCGCGAGCTGTTGCTCGGGGCAGGGTGTACCTCAAGTCTCGGCGGTACCCACAACGATTCGAATGAGCCTCCCGGCCCATCCGTACCGTATGCATCTGCTTTGCGAGGGCGAGACGGTTCGCCAGCCTCGACAAGCACTCCTCCATCAACTCTACGAAGCCCCTCCCGACAAGGTCCCCATCATTCTCCTCTGATCGACATCTCAATTGACGGAGCCACGAGTCCGCCGACGGATTCGTGGCCGACAAACATCGGCATCATCGATCCGAGGAGGAAGACCATGGTGTTCGCCATGCTTGCCCGGTGGTTTGCGATACGTGTCGCCGGACCGCACTTGGCGTGCCTTACGATCGCCGTCGCGCTCTGTCTTGGCGCGGTCGCCGTGAAGGCGGAAACAGGGATTCAGGGAACCGTTGTCTCCGAGGAGAGGGAGATGCTTCCGTATGCGTCGATCCAGCTGCTGGGAACGAATCGCGGTGGCATCGGAGGGCGTGACGGTAGCTTCAAGATTGTTGATCTCGATCCCGGCGAGTACCGGCTCCGTGTGTCATACGTTGGCTACGAGATCGCGACACGGGACGTGACCGTGCAAGACGGCAAAATGACCGACGTTCGCTTTTCGCTGATCCCACAGCCGTTCGGTCTCGCCGGAATCACGATCACGGCGCTTCGTCCTGATCTTCAGCCGGACGTGCTGCTCATGGAGCGACGCGTTCGTGAGTCCAATCCCCGCGATCCCGGCGAGATCATACGCGAGGTCCCTGGTGTGGATGCGGTGCGTCGAGGAGCGCTCGGTCTCGATCCCGTTGTCCGCGGATTGCGCGAGACGCAGGTCGGAATGTACTTGGACGGCACACGCCTCTTCTCCGCCTGTCCGGGGCGAATGGACTCACCGCTCACGCATTGCGAACCGAGCAGCATCAGCGAGATCGAGGTTGTGACAGGGCCATACGCTTTGACGTGGGGTGCAGGCAACATGAGTGCGATCCGTGCGGAGACGCACGGCTCGGCGGAGCCGACGCTCAAGAAGCTGCAGGGACGTTTTGAAACCGGCTACGACTCGAATATCGGTGCGGCGGAGGCTACCGGCTCGATCTTCGGCAATGTCGGACGCCTATCCTATCGTGTGAGCGGTTCCTGGCGCACCGGCGGCGACTACACGAGCGGTGACGGGGCGGTCGTGCCCGCGGACTTCACGTCGAGCGGCGGAACGGGCAAGTTCGGTCTCATGCTCTCTGAGTGCTCGCGCCTCTCCGTCTCGTCCGGCTACCAGGAGCAGCATGATATCGACTACCCGGGCCGAATGATGGACGCGGAATTCTTCAAGACGCTGCACGTGAAAGGCGGGTGGCACTATGATCAAGGCCCCGCGGATGAAGGGCGGCTGCGTTCGTTCGAGGCGGTGGCGTACCTGAACGATGTCACGCACCGGATGAACAACGACAACAAGCCGACCGCCAAGCCGGATGTGGATCGAACGCCCCCGTTTGCCATCGATGCAGAATCGAACATGACGTCGGCCGTATGGGGTGGCCGCGCGGCGGCGCTGTTTGACTTCGGGAAGACGCTTGAAATCGAGACGGGCGCCGATATCTGGCTATTCCGACGATGGCGGACACCGATTCCGATCGAAGCCGGACAGCGAACC
>CAZAMP010000023.1:0-69094 GCA_964486455.1 uncultured bacterium
GCGAGGTCTGTCGCGGTCATGAGTCGCCTCCCGGAAGTCGGACCTCGATGCAGATCGGGAAAACCTGTGCCGTGCCGGACAACGTGTGCCGCCGGGGCAGCAGGTGCTTGAGGATCCGCTGGCGCTCCTTCTCGAGCTGCTCTCGAACCTCTTCGTAGTGGCGGCCGCGACGTGCGATCTCCGCTTCCTTGTCCTCGATGGAGCGATTGAGCTGCGCGAGGCGATCGGCATCGGTGAAGAGCTGACCTTGCGTGCGCTCCGCCTGGAGCTTCTCGAGTTCTTGTTCGAGTCGGGCAATCGTATTGCCGGCGATCAAGCTCGAGATCTCACCCTGGCGGCTGCGGTAGCGCTTGTCCTCCTGTTTTCGGGCCTGCCTGTCGTCCAGCACGAGCTGCCTGTTCAGATCGGTTGTGAGCTTCTCGGAGTGCTCCTGAAGAAGGCGGCCGAGGTCGGGTTCGATCTCTTCGAGCAGCGCCCGCGCCCGCTCGTGGTGCGCCTTCTCGTACGTGACGATTCCCCCGCGGAGGTCGAATGCCGGACGGTGCGGCAGCGGTTCGCCTAGTGCGCCATGGTTCACGGGGATCTCCACGGTCTGTATCCAGTGGTGGAACGACTCGCGGAGTTCATTGATTGTCAGCTCCTCGACACTCATGAGCACCAGCGCGTCGGCTCCTTCCGGCACGCCGCCGATCCGCACCGTCCAACGTGAGACCGAATCCCCGGTGCCCGGAAAGCGGAAGCGGGTGAGGGAACTGAGCGCCTTCTGCACCATCGGATGCGAGAGGTGCATCAGAAACAGGTCCGGCCTCGGCGAGAAGATCTTGCGCCCGCCGATCTCCTCGAGGAAGGGCACCAAGTTGAATGCCACGCGGACAACCGGGCCTCGGGTGTTCATCCCAGTCGGGCGGCGGAGTGAATCGTCGATGACCTCGCTCCAACCCGGCAGGCCGGGATTGAGAATCCGGCAGGTTCTCGTATCTTCGGAGCAATCGAGCTGCGGCCGGCCCGCGCGGATGGCCATCGCGGCCTCCAGGGTATCGCGAAGGGCCTGAGGGTCGAGATCGACTTCGGTGGCGACGGCCTCAAGATCGCGAAGCGCGCCCGCATCATCATCGCCCCCGGCTACCGTGTCATCGGCGTCGATGACGGCTCGACCGCGCGCCGCTCTCACCCGGTTGTCCAGGTCGTGTCGCACCGACTCGACGTCTTCTCCCTGGATGAGTCGCCGGTGAACGGCCTCGTCGAAGATCTCGTTGACCGAGCCCAGGTCTTCACGAATCTCGTCCGCCTTGCGGATCACATGGGCAAGGAACTTCAAGTCGTGATCTTCTTGGCTCACGAAGTGATGTACGGTCACGTCACGTGCCTGGCTGTGCCTGTCGAGCCGACCGTTTCGCTGCTCGAGCCTGGCAGGGTTCCACGGGCAGTCATAGTGAAGGAGATAACGGGCCGTGCGTTGAAGGTTCAGTCCTTCGGCCGCCGCGTCTGTGGCGAGCAGAATGCGGACGGAGTGGTCCGGGTCGTTAAAGGCGAGCTTGATGGGCTCCCGCTCGTGCTCGTCCATGCCGCCAAAAAGGATCAGGATGCGGTTATCCTCGTACCGCTCGCGCAGGCGGCGGACGAGATAGTCGAGCGTGGTCTTGTACTCGGTAAAGATGATAAGCCGCTCGTCGTCGCGCCAGCGTCCGTCGTTCAGGAGCAGCTTGTCGATCAGTGAGAGGAGCGCGTCGAAGCGAGCGTCGTGGGTTGGATCTTGATCCACGAGGGCCGCGCCCGCGGCGTCGAGTCCGAGGGCCGCAACGGCGCCATCGAGACGAGCGACTTCTGCCTCGAGGTCACCCGCAACCGCCTTGAGCCACGATCCGACGACCGTCGCTGCGGTCTCTTCCCGTTTCTGCGCCTCGCGATCGTCGCCGGTATCCTGGCGGACGCTCCGCTCGGCGGCGGCCACGTCGCTGTCGCTCGCCGCCTCCGCCTCGGCCAGTCCCTCCTTGCTGCGCCGCCACGACTCAGCGAACGCGGTCGGACAGCTCAGGAGCCGCTTGCCGAGGATCTCGACCGCAAAGCCACCCGCATGCCGGCGCCGGTGTTCTCCAGATGCCATGAGCTTTCGTACCGCCAGCCGAAACGCCGCGAACGCGGCACCGAGTTCCGCTTCTTGTGGCGACAGGTTGAGCAGCAGCGCTGCCGGAGGGCGCCGGGCGCAGAACTTGGGTGGATCCGTCCGGGCATTGATCTCGCGTTTGAGCCGGCGGAGCACAATCTGACGCACGCGATTTCGTTCGGCGGGTTTGAGTTCGTTCGTCCGGCTGAAGCGCACAGGGTCGAGTATCTCGAGAAGACCCGTGAAGCAGCGCGTGTGTCCGTTGTGGGGCGTGGCGCTCAGGAAGATGCGGTGCTCGAACTGTGGGGCCAGCAGGCGGAGCATGCGGCACAGGTCGCTGTCGTCGCCGAATGCGGACGGCATGAGATTGTGGCACTCGTCGACGATCAGGAGATCCCACGGGAGATGTGGGGAACCTTCGGGCGTGCGACAGGTGGCCAGGAACTGCTCGAGAATGTCGTCCTGCCGGAGATAGTGGTAGGAGGAGATGATCCGACTGAAGGATCGCCATGGGTTGGCATCCATTCCGAGACGTTGCCGGAGCTTGTGCGTCTCAGCTCGGTCGACCAGGTCGAAATGGAGGGAGAACTTGTCCCACAGCTCATCGCGCTGCCACTGCAGCCGGAGTGACGCGGGCGTCAAAATGAGGACGCGCTGGACGCGCCGGCGCAACAGGAGTTCTCGCAGGATCAGGCCCGCCTCGATCGTCTTTCCCAGCCCGACGTCGTCGGCGATCAGCAAGTTGACCCGTGGCATGCGCAGGGCCTTCAAGAGCGGCACCAGTTGGTAGTCGTCTAACTGGATCGCCCCGTGAAACGGGCTCGAGATAGGGAGGCGATCGACGGGGCCCCTACCGTCGGGATCCAAGTAGGGTGTGGTGGCGGTCCACCTCGCGGCGCGGAGAAGGGCGTCGAAGTCGTCGGGCGGCATGGGGGAGGTCGCGGAGATGTTTGGCAGGGCGGTTGGCTCCAGCAGGTCTCCTCGGGGTTCGAGTTCCCAGACCAACCTGTTTTCCAGCGGAAGTTGATCGTCCTTGTACTCCAGGTGGACGAGGTGAAGCCTGCCCGTCTCACCGTCAAAGGGCTCAACGGCGGCTACGACGGCGCGACGGTTACGCACCGTGGCGAACATCCCGACCCGGGGAAGCGAGGTTGCCGTGTCCACTGCCATTGATGTCTTTCCTCTCCTACACGCCGTTTCCCTTCGGCGCCGCGATCCCGCTGCCGACGTGATTCGATGGCCGATCAGAAGGTGCCAATGCTCTTCGGCTCCCAGTGAACCTCGATCATCAGGTCTTGAGCGTCCTTGGCCGGTAGGAGTTCATTGGGGATGTACGGTTCGCCTATCTCGTAGTCGTCGATCTCGTCAGCGGGCCTGAAGCGAACAGTCCGGGTTTTCTCTTGGTACCGCTCTACGCACGAAGTGATGGGTCTGAATCTCAGATTGGGCTCTTTCAGTGCTTGTTCGCGCGTCAGGCATTGATAGGTGGCTTCCTCGTTGGGCGTGAGGGCGACTCCAACCCAGATCTTCCCCGGCCAGGGCTCAGGGACGCGCCACTTCGGCACATAGAGAGAGAACTTGGTTCCCTCGTCCGTGACAAGTTCCCAGCGGAGTTTCTGGTCAGTCTCCTTCGATGACCGCATGAGGGATAGCTCGAACAACATTCAGACCTCCCATCGTTCGTGCAACGTTCGACAGCGGATTTGCTAGAAAGCCTATCGATGTCGGCAGGCAGAACCAAATCTCCAGAGATAGATTTGAAGCTTGAAGTATTAACATCGCTTCGTGTTGCCGCAAGCAGTTTCTCCAGGCGCGGCCGCCCTCATGCGCCTGAGCAGTACGTGGGGTCGAAGAGGCTATGAGCAGCCTAGATGGCGAGTCTCGGAATTCCGATAGCGATGTGTGGACAAATCAAGATCGCTGTTGCTTTGTGAAGTCCTGCAATCGGTCGGGGCATCCGACGCCCATTTGGAGCCACACGTGATGAGGTCTGCCGGGCCATGCAGCGACGGCTCTTCGGCCTCGACGCACATCAGGTATGCGCCTCACTTTCATTGTCGTGAATTTTCCGAGTGCTCCGAAAGAAGTCGATCATGTTGACGAGTTTCTCGATGAGACCCTCGGGCAGCTCATTTCCCCGCAAGAGGCCTTCGAAGCTCGCGTCGGTCTCGCTTCGTAAATGGCGGTCGTGTCATAAATGCTCCCTGGCGAATGCGCGATTCGAGCACGGCAAACTGAAGCTGCTATGCGGCGGCCCCTTCATCCACCGCCCGCCGCCGGAACAACCGCCAGAAGATTCGCTTCACCCACGCCGCGAATCTCCTCCACACCCAGTCCGTCCGGATGCAGAAATAGTAGAGGGGCGGCATGCAAACGAGCAGCAACAGTGTCGACGACGCGAGCCCGCCGATCGATGAGAGCGCGAGGTTCTCCCAGATGTCCTTTCCTTCCCGCTCACCGAATTTCACGAGAAGCGGCGAGAGGCCTACGATGGTTGTAAGCGACGTCAGGAGCACCGAGCGAAGCCGAATGCGCGTCCCACGCGCGACGGCCCGTCGTAGGAGCGCCGCGCGCTCATTTCCCGGTAGCACCCACAGGTCGGTGCCGCCGAGCTGCTTCCTGCCGCCGCGGAAGAGTGCCGCGTCGCCGGTCGGATCTCCGCCGAGCTTCGCCTTGAGGATCAGCGTCGCCTCGGTGCGGTAGCGGCTGATGAGCAGGATGGCGTTGTTCACCACGATCCCGAAGAGCAGCACGAGCCCGATCCGCGCCGACGAATCGAACGAGGAGTCGGTGAGCCAGAAGATCATGATCACACCGACCAGCGCGAGCGGCACCGACAGAAGAACCATGATCGGCAGCGTCACCGATTCGAAGAGCGCGGCCAGCACCATGAAGATGAACGCAAGCGCGAGCAGCAGCGTCATCGTGAGCTCTTCTTCCTCCTCTTCGGTGAAGAAGATACGTTCGGCCTCCTCAGCGGAGTAGCCGTAGGGCAGCTCGAGCCCGTCGAGCACTTGCTTGATGAATGCCTCGCGCATGCGGTCGGTGCCCACGTACTCCCAGTTGAGGTTCACCGTGTAGCGCTGGTTCTCCCGGGTGACGGGTCCGCTCAGCGGTTGCTGTCGGATCGAGGCAAGGTCGCCCACCCGGATCTTCTTGCCGTTAGGGGCCGTCACCACAGCCGACGCAACGTCCGAGAACTCGATCTCTTCGGAATCGAGAAACGCAAGCTGCACGCGTTCCTGTTCGCCGTCTATGAGCATGGACCACGGGATGTCGACGCCCAGGAGTCGTCGAAGATGCCCCGTGAACATCGCTACCGACAGGCCGTTCTCGGCCAGGCGATTGCGATCGACAATGATCACCGTTTCGTCCGATGAGGCCTCGAAGCGCCCGCCGGTCGTGATCCGCGTGTTTCGGGCACGACGGTTGCGCTGGATGTGGCGCATGGCGTTCTCAGCGATGTCGTTGAGGCGCCGCGAGTTGTATCCGGTGATCTTCACCGTGGAATTCAGCATCGCTCCGCCGAAGTTCCCCTTCACGTAGGCCTGTTCGGCGAAGCCGCGGATGAAGATGGACGAGCCGCCTGTCTGGTCCGCCTGCTCCGCCAGAAGGGAGCGATAGAGCATCGGGGTTTCGGTCTTGAGCAGCTCATCCTCGAATTCAACGCGGATGTAGCCGCCGTCGCCCCATGTCACCATCCGCATGCGTGCGCCGTCGGGGACGGGCATGAGCGATTCTTCGAACTTCCACAGCGTTTCGGACGCGACGGCGACGTCGGTTCCGGCCGGCATCTGGAGATAGAGGAAGAGCTCCTCCCGGTCGGGGATCCGCCAGAAACCGCCCTTGATGACCTTGTCCTTGTACGTGAACCCGGACCAGATCAGGAGCGCGGTCGTGGCCGGGAGGATGATCCACCAGAGCTTTTGCCCCCAGGCGAAGACGCGCTCAATGAAGCGCGGTTCCACGTCGAGCTCCGCGCGGTCTTCCACGTACGATTCGATCTCGTTCTCATCCGTAACCTCGTGACTGCCGTCCGAGGATTTGCGGACCAGCGAACGCGCCCACGCCTGATTGAGCACGACCGGCACCCAGCCGAACGCTACGAAGATTGACGCCCCCATGGCCGTGGCCACGGAGATCGCGAGCGGCACGTAGTAGAGCGCGAGCCTGCCCGAGAGGAAGATGAACGACAGAAATGCCACCATCGTCGTGAACGTCGTCGCGAGAATCGGGAAGGTCACCTCGTGCGTTCCCGAGACGATCATGCGCACCGCCACGCGAAGCTTCGACTTCCACGAGAGGTCGTCGTTGTCCGCGCGCGCCAGCGCAGTGAGACGGCGGTGGATCGAATCGAGCACGAGAATGCTGTTGTCGAGAATCAGGCCGAAACAAACGGTGAGTCCGCTGATGGTCACGAAGTTCACGCTCAGCTTGAAGAAATAGAACATGCTGAGCGAGATGACGATCGCGAAGAGGATCGATCCGATCACGATCGCGGTCAGTTTGACTTGCCGGAGCGTTGCGGCCAGTAGGACGAAGAGAATCGCGAGGATGGCGAGTGATCGGTAGACCAGCTCGACCAGTTTCTCTTCGAGTTCTTCGCCCTGGTCTTCCGTCACGTAGAAGTCGACCTCGAATGGGACGGCCGCATCGATTTCCGGCAGCGCCTCCCGGAGCGTCCGGCTCACGGTGACGGAGTTCGACCCGCTTCGCTTGTCGACCGAGATCCACACGACGTTCTGCCCGTTGGCGCGGACAAGCACAGTGGGGTCTTCGTAGTCGGGTGTCACCTTGCCGAGCATGCCGAGCGTGTAGGATCGTCCGCCCCGACGGGAGACGACCGCTCGCTCGAGCGCACGGAGGTCCAGCGGTTGGCGGAGCGCCACGAGCCGCTCTTCGCCGTCCTTCCGGATCGCGCCCGCGCCGGACAAATCGTCGAGGCCCATGACGGCGCCGAAGATCTCGTCCGCGGTGATGCCATAGTGGTCGAGGCGTTCGCGATCGAGAAGGATTCGGACGATGGGTTGCCCACCCCCGTTGACGCGGGCGTCGGCCACGCCTTCCAGCGCCAGAATCTGTGGCAGAATCCACGTGTCGGCGTTCTCGCGAAGCTCATTGGGTTCGAGAGGTGACTCCAGGTTTACCGCGAAGAACTCCTCGGTTCGGAACTCTTCCGGAACGTACGGCAGTATCTGAGGCTGGTCGGCGTTCAGCGGGAGATTCCGCCGCACCGAGCCCAGCTGTTCGTTGATCTCGAGGCGCGCGAACTCGATGTCGATGTTTCGGCGGAATGAAATCTCCACTTGGGATTGGCCCGCGCGCGAGGTGGAGCTCAGTTTCTCGATGCCGTGGACGCGGCGCACGGCCTCCTCGATCGGTAGCGTGATGGAGCGCTGTACGGCCTTCGGTGATGCGCCGCGCCACCGGGTCTGGATGGTCAGCGTCGGCAGCGATACTTCCGGGATGGCTTCGATCGGCAGTCGCGGCAACGCATAGATGCCCAGGACGACGAAGGCGGTAAAGATCATCCACGTCGTCACGGTGTGCCGGACGAAGAAGCGGGTCATGCGGCCTCCCCGGCTCCCTCCTCAACGTCGCGGTTGCCCCGGATCTTGTGCGCGACCTCGTAGAGGATCGGTGTGTAGAAGAGCGTGAGAAACGTCGTGAGCGTGAGCCCGCCGATGATAGTGATCGCGAGCGGCCGCTGAAGCTGTTCACCGGAGCCGATGCCGATCGCCATCGGCAGAAGCGCCAGCACCGTCGTCGCGCTGGTCATGAGGATCGGCCGGAGTCGGAGCCGGCTGGCTTCGAGCACGGCAGCGTGTCCGTCCATCCCCTCCGATCTCAGGCGACGCATCGTGTCAACCTTGACGATCGCGTCGTTTACCGCGATGCCGAGAAGCGCCACGGCTCCGATCAGTGAGAGAATGTTGAGCGATCCGCCGGTGACCCAGACGGCGACCGTCGCGCCCGCGAGTCCGATCGGGATCACCGCTGCGATGAGAAGCGGATCCAGGAACGATTCGAACTGTGCGGCGAGAATCATGTAGACGAGCAGTATCGCGAGCACCATTGCCCACAGTAGGTCCTGGAAGCTCCGTCGGATCGCGTCCTGCTCACCGGCCTGTACGAGCCTCACGCCGCCGGGCATGTCCATCTCGTCCGCGACCTTCATCGCGTCCTTCCAGACGGCGCCGATCGAGCGGTCCCGTACGTCGCCGTTGATGGACACCATCCGCCGCTGGTTCCGGCGGACGAGCTCGCGAACCGGCCGCTCCTCGCTCAGCTTGAGAAGCGAACGCAGCGGCACGGCGGTCGCTTCGCCGCCCAGATCACTCAGCCCGGATGAGGCCAGGGTTTCACCGGCGCTTCCGCTCGCCGGTAGATTCACCGGCGAGTCGAGGACGGCCCTGAGATCACGCCGCTTCTCCAGCGGGAGGCGCACGGAAATGTCGATGCGCTGCTCGACCTCGTTGAACGTTGTGGCCTCGACGCCCGAGATCCGGTTGCGCACCTCGGTGGCGATGTACGAGGGGTCGAGTCCTCGCCGAAGGATCTCTTCCCGGTCGAGTCGCACGACAAGGTTTGGCGTGCCCAGCACGCGATCGACCTGAAGGTCCTCCAAGCCATCGACGTCCTGGAGCTGCTCGGCGAGAGCGTCCGCCACCTCGACCGCCGTGTGCGGCTCTTCCGAGATCACACCGAGCGTGAACGGCGCGTCACCCGTCGAGAGAATCTCACCCAGCCCGATCCCTTCCTCACGAAACGCGAAGTTGGCCTCGGGAATGTTGGTCAGTCGCTCGGTCAGCTCGCTCTGCACGCGTTCGGCATCGCGGTGACGCCCGCGCCCGGACTCCAGGATGATGCGGATCCGCGACGTGTTCGGCGCGGCGTAGTCCTGCATCGCCGCAAGCGTCCGCTCCGTTCGTCCGGCCTGCGAGAAGACGTGACGCACGGCGTCGTCGGCCTCGATCCAGTCGGCGAGCTCGGCCGTGGTTGCGATCGTTTCCTCGAGCGGGGTCCCTGGAGCGAGCTCCAGCTCGAGCCTCAAGTTGGCGGAGCTTCGTTCGGGCATGAAGCTACTCGTGAGGTTGGCTCCGATGACCACGCAGGCGAGGAGCCCGACGCTGAGAGCGATGAGCATCGGCACGGGCTTCCGGAGCGTTCGAATGAGCGCGCCGTGGTAGACGCGATAGAAGCCGTTGAAGGCGTTCTCGAAGGTCTTGAAGAGCCCGCGCGGCCCCCGCGTCGTGATGCGAAGCACGCGCGCCGCCAGCATGGGCTGAAGAAGAAGCGCCGCCGCCACCGATACCAGGAGCGAGAAGGTGACGGTGAGCGCCTGGTCGCGGAAGAATGCTCCGGCGATTCCGGGCACGTAGACAACGGGGAAGAAGACGGCGACGGTCGTGAGCGTCGCGGCGATCACCGCGCGCGCGATCTCCTTCGTTCCTTTCTCCGCGCCCAGCGCGACGATCTGCCTTTCGGCCACGCGCGGCGTGACGAACGCGTTGGCGGCACCACCGTTCAGCGCGTCCTCCACACCCGGCGTGCGGCTCTTGGCACCCCGATCGCCGAGGTGGCGTTTGATGTTCTCGAGGACAACGATGGCGTTGTCGACCAGCATACCGGCCGCGAGCGACAGTCCGCCGAGGCTCATCAGGTTGAGCTTCACCTTGCCGAAGTAGAGCAACGCGAAGGTGATGAGGATCGCGATGGGGATCGACGTGCCGACGACGATCGGGCTCCGAACGTCCCGCAGGAAGAAGAAGAGAACACAGAACGCGAGCACGGCCCCGATGATGAGCGATTGTACGAGTCCCTGAAACGACGCGCGCACGTAGTCGGCGTCGCGATAGACGAAGCTGTATCCGAAGTCCCCGTAGTCTCCCGTCAAGGCTTCGAGCGATCTGTCGAGTTCCTCCGAGACCTTTATCGTGTTCGCTTCGGGTTCCTTGTAGATGAGAATCGAGACGACGCTCTCGCTCCCCAGGAGCGTGGCGCCCTCCGGCTCCTTCACCGTGTCGACAACTCGGGCGACGTCCTGGACGCGAATGGTCGAACCGCTCTGCTGCGGGATCTCGGTCTCTTCGATCTCGCGGAGCGTCTCGTACTCCCCGGCGATCCGGAGGCTCAGATGTAGCGGTCCCTGGCGGATCTTCCCGCCGGGAAACGAGACATTGCTGGCCATGAGGGCGCGCCGGATGTCCTCGATCTCGATCCCGTAGATGGCGAGCTTTGCCGGGTCGGGCTCGACGAGAATCTCCCGGTCCGCGCCGCCGACGACCTCGGCTTGGCTGATCCCGTCGACCTGCTCGAGCGCCGGCTTCACCACCTCGCGTGCGAAATCGGTGAGCGATTCGATCGGATCGGTTCCCTCGAGCACGAGAATGCTGATCGGTCGTGACGTGGGGTCCCACCGCAAAATGACCGGGCGGTCCGCGTCCTCGGGAAAGTCCTCACGAAACGCCACGCGGTCGATGGCTTCCCGCAGGTGGAGATTCGCGAAATCCATCTGCGTGCCCCACTCGTACTCGACGGTGAGCATCGAGACGCCTTCGCGTGTTCGCGTGACGACGCGACGCACGCCTGAAAGAGCGGTCACGACTTCTTCGATCGGCTGCGTGACGAGCCGTTCGAGATCTTCAGCCGGGATGTCGGCGTAGGTGGTGATGACGGTGAGTCGCGGGTAGGTGATCGATGGGAGAAGGTCTACCGGCAGTCGCTTGTAGCTCAGAATACCGATGAGGACCAACGCCAAGAAGAGCATGCTGATGGCGATCGGGCGCTGAATGGCCGTGCGCAACATGCGGCGATCCTCATACGTCTTGGCGACGTCCTCGCGACTACTGCCGTGACGATTAGTTCTTGATTGCGGCCCAGGGATCCTTCGGATCCAGCGTCTTCTTCACCCGGAGCTTTGCGTCATGCGTGAGTGTAAGGTGGTTCGAGACGACGACCTTGTCGCCCGGCTCTAGCGGTCCGCCCTGAAGCACCTTCGCAATCTCGACCACGTTGTCGTTGCGCTCGCCAAGCGTGACATAGAGCCACTTCGCCACATCGTCCTCGATCTTGAAGACGAGCGGCCGTCCGTCTCGCGTGAGGATGGCTTCGTTCGGCACCATGAGTCGGTCGGGATAGACCCGCCCCGCGATTGCGGTGCGAACGAACATCCCCGGCTTGACGCGGCCGTCCGGGCTTTTGAGCCGCATGAGCACTTGGCAGGTGCGCGTGTCGCGCTGGACCTGCGGGCTGATGACGTCGACGGTGACGAGCAGCGTTTCGCCGAGTGCCGGCACGTCCAGAAGCGCCGGGCGGCCGACCTCGAGCGTGCCGAGGTCGGACTCGAGCACACCCACCACGGCTTCGATGTCGATGTTATCGATGAGCGTGCAGATGGTCTCGTTCAGTGTGACCTGTTCGCCGCGCGAGAGGTCGAGACCGGAGACCACGCCGTCGAACGGGGCCGTGATCGTGGTCCGTTCGAGCTTGAGCTTCGCGCGCTCCACATCGGCGCGTGCGCTGGCGAGCCCGCTCCGGACCGCGAGAAGGTCCGCCCGGAAGGCGCCCTTTTCGATGGCGGCGAGCTCCAGGGCGATCTCCCGCGTGAGTCTCTGATCTCGGCTGATCTCGCCGCGCTGCTCGAGGCGATCGAGTTCGGCGATCGCGTCGCTGAGTTCGGACTCGCCCTCGGATGGGTCGAGGCTTTGGAGTCCTTCTTCCAGGCCACCTTCTTCGATGGCGAGCTGTCCGAGCGCCTTGACGTATCGGGTCCGCGCTTCCTCGTATTCGATGGTGAACTCGCGACCGTCGAGCATGGCGATCACGTCTCCCGCTCGGATCGCTTGACCTTCCTGCACGAGGATCTGGTCTACGCGTCCGCCAACTTCGGCAAGGATGTCCGCCGAGCGTCGAGCGCGAATCGAACCTTCTGCGATCACCGGCAGCACGAGCTCACCGCGGATCACATTCGCTGCGTTGACGCTCACCTTCTTCTCTTTGCGTGATTTCTTCTTCTTCGTGGTGTCGGCAGCGGCTGAGTCCGAGGATGCGCCGTCGCTGTTCTCGCTCGACGCACCACCGCCGCAGCCCCCGGTCATGGCGACCGAGAGGCCGAGCGTCAGCAATGTCACGAGCAGGCGGTGCGCCCGCCTGTAGAGCGGGCGCTCCTCGTGGTCGGTATTGTGAGCGGTCGTTGATCGTGGACCCATATCTAGCCCCCGGACTCGCGGCCTACTTCAACGCGAGCTGTGTTCCATCCATCTTGTAGCAAATGACGGACATCGGTTCGGGCTCTTCTTCATCTTCCAGTTCGGAGCCGCCCCCGCCCGTGGCGGAGAGGATGGCGCTGATGAGGTCGGTCACGACGTAAACGCGATCTTCGACGAAGAAGTAGCCGTCGTTCTCGGGATCACTCTCACCCGGGAGTGTAACCTGATACGCGAAGCGACCCTCGGGGTCGAAGACGTCGAACATGGCCATCGCGTCGTCCGGCTTCTCCCGCATGCCGTGACTGCTCAGAACCCACAGGGTCCCGTCGTCGCGGGGGGAGATGCTCTCGATGCAGCGGTGGTTTTGGCCGATCTTGATGGTGGGGTTCTGAAGACCCTGCTGCTGGAGTCGGTTCTCGTAGAGCGCCTTCCGTTGGTCGATGAACTCCTGGTCGCGCTCCATCGGCTCGTACTCGCGCTCGATTACGTAATCCAAGCTGCCGTCCGGCTTCCACACATGGATACGGTACTGGTCGTTCGTGAGCGCGGCGTAGACGCGCCCGTCCGGCCCGACCGTCCATCGTCCCTGCTCGTAGGTCTCATGAACGCTCTCATCGATGACCACGTTGGCGAAATCGAGCACGCGGTCTTCCGAATGGTATCTGGCGGCCTCGTTTCCTTCCTCGTCGACCTTCGCGATGAAGCACGTCTGTGTGAACTGACCCTCCTCGAGCGTATTGAGCCGACACGCCAGGACGAGGTTGTCACCGCCCATCTGACCGCCCATCAGCATCCGGTTGCCGCCGCCCTCGACGGGCGGAAGCGGCAGGTCACCGCTCGGGTCGCCTTCCGGTGTCAGCGTGATGATCTTGCCCGGGAACGCCTGGATCACGCCGACGTTGCCGCTGGGAAGAAAGAACATGCTGATGGGAAAGCGAAACTCGCCCGGACCTTCACCCTCGCGGCCGATCGTATTGATGTACTCCCCATCGGAGGAGAAGATCTTGATCTCCGCGAGCTGCAGGTCCAGAAGGAAGATGTTCCCCTCGTCGTCGTTCGTGATCCCGAGGATGACGCCGAAGAACTCCTCCTCGACGTCGGTGTCGCCGCCGAGCCGCCACAGCTCGTCGAGCGTGGCGGTGAATGGTTCGTGAATCGGCTCCGCTGGATTCTGGATCGTGCGGATGCCTTCGATAGCGACGTCTTTTCCCTTCCAGTCGGCGGCCACCGATGTCGTGGCGACGAGCGGAATGAGAAGCATGCCGAGGGCGCCGATCAAGACGGCGCGCCTGGCTAATCTGAGCAAATTGGACGACATGGTCTGGACCCCCCGCGAATAGTTGTGGGCTGTCGGCTTTCGCGCGATTGCCGTTCTCGGTGGCTCGGTGTTCCCGGCCAAGGATCAGGCGCCAACGAAGGATACCGATTATCCCCGATGATCATTCAAAAGGAAAGCCGACAGAGAGCCTCTACGGTCGGGAACCCGGTGTTGTTTCGTGAGATAGGGAGATTGGGGTAACTTTCTACGCCGGAGATCATCCCGCCGACCGTGCTTCGCCAACCTGTTTCGCCGGCGCCGTCCCGCGACACTTGCCAATCGGCAGCACAGTCGATTCGACCGTTGAGGATCAAGGGTGCCTGCGTCTACGCGGCGGGCGCGTTGCCCGATCACGAACATTGCCTGGAGAGCGGCGTCGGCCGGAGAATTGTACCCGGGTACAAAGTTAAGTGATTGTGTCGTATGGAGTTAAGATTGACGATGTAGTTAATCTATAGATGAACAACTCCATTAATATACCCAATGGCGCCGCCGCGGACGCGCAAGGCAAGAGAATCGCCCGAGGCTCGGGATGTGCCTCGGGCGATATCGCAGTTCACAACGGCGCCGATCGGTGGCTCTACCGCAGCACCACCATCTTCGTCGAGGCCGAGTACCCGGTTCCTGTCATGAGCCGCGCCCAGAAGACGCCGCTCGACACGGGCTCACCGCCGTCGGTCAGACCGTCCCACTCGATCCGGTACGCGTCGGGCTTCTGGATTCTGTCCACCAATGTGCGCACGAGCCGGCCGCTCACGTCGAAGATCTGAAGCCTCACGTGCGTCTTCTCGGCCAGGTCATAGCGCACCGTCGTCTGTGGATTGAACGGGTTCGGCGCGTTCCGGAAGAGGACCGTTCTTGCGATCGAGGCGTCCGGTTGGTCGACGGCCCCCGGGTAGTAGTCATATGGACAACCCTGACTCGACGACACATTGAGCCAGCCGAGAACGTCTTCACAGCGGCGCGTGATCGCCGTCTTCGTCGTGCCGCAGTCCGCACTGTTCCACGGGTCCTCGATCCAGTGCATGAGGTGCAGGCTGAACGCGTCGGTCACGACGCGATAGTTCGCCGGGTTCCCCGCGCCGACGCTCTGGTCGTTCGACACGGACGCGAACTCGGCCTCCGGCTGGCCATCCGCATCCTGATCAACGTACGCGAGGTTTCCGACGCCGCAGTCGAGCGTCGGCTCGATGACATTCAGGCACATCAACGTCGGACAACCGTTCCCGCGGACCGCCGCGTACGGTTCGGGATCCTGCAGACCGAAGTCCGCACCGGCGACGCCCTTCAGACGCACGCAGACTGACAAGTCCTCCGCCGCGCCCGGCGGACAGTTCGCCTCGTGCAGGCAGTCGCAGACGAGTTGAGTACACGCGTAGTTCATCATGAGCGACTGCGCGAACGGACGGGTCGGGTTGTCGAGAATCTCGACGATCCCGTTTCCGCTGAGCCACAGCCCCGTCAGGAACATCCAGCGGTCGTAGTCGTCGGTGATCAGGAAATTGATGAGGAGATCCGCGTCACCATCCCGCAGGCCTTCCGAGTGACGCGTGCCGGTGTTGTAGAGGATCGACTTGTAGATCATCGACTGGTACTTCGACATTCCGTTGTTGCCGAATCGCTCGCGCGCGAGCGGCCCCGGGATGTTCGATCCGGCCGCCAGATAGTCGTAGCGGTCCCAGTTGTCGTGCTCATCTGCATTTTCGTCGATGAGCACACCCATGACCGGAGCGAGCCCGTAGTCCTCGATCGGCACTTGCGCGCCGGCGTTGAACGCGTCGACATAGAGCAGACACGGTGCCACGACGTCCAGACAACCGGGGTCGCCGCCCGCCTCGAGAAGGTAGCCGGGCAGAATCTCGAATTCGAGGAAGAACTCGCCCGTGGTGTCCGGCCATGCATCGACGTGGTCGTCATCCCAAGGATTTCCCGTGAAGTGGGACGAGAAGAAATACTCGATCATCGTTCCCGGCGTGAAGAACGCGTCGGGGAGGATCTCGTTGTTTCGGTTGAGCCGCCAATCGGCCCCGCCGCCACTACCCTCGGGAATGTCGAAGTACCGGCTGTCCTCGTGGAAGAACGTCATGTAGCACCCCTGCCGAGGGTTGCTTCCACCCAGACGTTCCGCCGTATCGCAGCGGGCGACCGCCCAGTCATCGTCGCCGCGCGGGTCGACCTGGACGCCGCCCATGTCCGGATCGTCCATGCTATACCAGGGACTACCGTTGACGCCGTCCCACCAGTCATCATTCCAGTCCATGCATGGGCCCGGCCACACGCGGAAGTTGAGATAGACCTCCGAGTTCGGTGCGTTACCGGCGTGGACCGTGGCGGAGTCGCCCATATCGGCGTTCGTCCGGTCGTTGTCCGAGTAGTTGCGATCGAAGAAGGTATCGACATTTCCAGCGGCATCCGGGTGAAGCGTCTCCTCCCGTGGGAACCCGTCCTGGAACCACTGGTCTCCCCTGAGCGGAGGCGCGTTGATCGGCGCCGTCAGCCCGACGCGGATGTTGTCCCAGTATGGTGATTGGTTCGTCGTCTCGTGCGAGCAGGTCTCGGGATCGAAGCCGAAGGCGTCGCAGTCACCCAGGAGTGTGAAGCAAACTTGGATTGAGTCGGGGAAATCCTCACCCGACGGCATGAACGACGAGTTATCGACGAGAATCGTCGTGCAGTCTCCTCCGCTCGAAGAGCCGAAGAGGAAGCCGCTCTCGCCTGCCGGCAGCGGTGTCCACCCGGTTTCGCCGGTCACCGGAGACGTCCACGGGTAGTAGTCGAGGCCGATACTCAAGCCCACACCGTTTTCCCGAGGGAGGTCCATCCAAATATCGAACTCGATCCAGAACTGGTTCAAGTCTCCATCTTCGCTCACGTCACACGTTGCGGAGTTCAGGTAGTTGTGCTGTCCCTTGGGATGAGGGAAGTTCCCGCCGCCGCTCAGATCGGCATCCGTCATCACGTAGCCTTCGAGCGGGCAGCAGCACGGATCGTCGACCGGATCGAGGTCGTCCAGGTGGTTGACCTCGAGGAAGCAGCCGATCGGATACAACGTGGCGCCGATCCAGCCGTCACTCCCTTCCGTGAAATCACTGAAATCATCCAGGTCTACGCCCTGCACCCGAATATTGTCGAGACCGAGCGGGCCCCAGACTGAATTCAGGAATCCGCTGTAGCTGTCCAGCCCGTCCGACATGAGCGCGTCCGACTCGAAGTTGAACTCCACCTCGAACGGACGATCCGCCGAGTCAGGTAGCCAGATCGCGTTCACGATGATCTGCTCATGAGCCGGATTCTCCGGTGCACCGATCCCGCTACCCTCTGCGTGCGAGCCCGAGTAGCCCGATCCCTGATCGTTCGGGTATTGGCACGTGTTCAGCGGATCGCTCTTATTGCCGCTATCGTCGAACACGTACACGTACGAGAAGTCGAAATCCTGCTCCGAGTCGACGAAGTAGTCGAACGTGAGGGTCACACTTCCCCCTCCGCCGTACGTGAACTCCTGCCTCCAGAACATGTCCCAGCGGTTCGAGTAGCCTCGCCCGCCCGGCCAGCCTTCTTCATCGGCCTCGTCCGCGTATGCTCCGCACCAGGCCGAGCCGTCGCCCATCGCGCTGTCTTCGTAATCGGTGTCACCGTGAGCGATGAAGCTGTCGGGCGCCGTGTGCCGGAAGTAGAGCGGAATGTCGGTAAGGTCTTCGCAGATCCATCCCTGCGGTGTGCAATCTTCGAAGTCCCAGATGGCGTCGGGGCCGCCGCGATACGCGAGGCCCGTCGATGGATCGAGCCCACCGAACCAGATCGTGTCGGGGCGGGCCTTGTTGTGGAGTGCCTCGAGGTGGGAGCGGGGTGGATCGTTGAGAAAACGCTGCTGCTCGATCGGAAGAGTATTGTGGTCGACGAACTGTCGGCCGTCGTCGATCGCCATCGCGCTGCCAGCTGCGAGGGAGAGCAAAAGCAACGTGCCCAGAAGATAGATCGGTCGTACGGTCATTGTCCGTGCCTCCTTCAGGTCCGTGTCCCGGTCCGACGCCGAGAAAGCCGGCATCGACGAGCCGGAAGGGTTGGCAACCCCTCATCCTGACCGGATGAGGGTATCATAAAAACATTCAAATTGCAGCTATATGGATCTATTTGGGTTAGTCGGCGCAGACCGTAGAGAGGACTCGAACCTTCCTGGTCCGATCCGCTCGGCCACAGCCACGTACCTCCTTCGTGGTCGTGTTCCGGCAGGTGCCCGAATCGTCCAGCAAGAGCCCGCGTCGCGAGGGAGTCGCGTCGTTCGGTACGCGTTGACATTATAGCCGATAAATCAGAAACCGCTACGGCAGGCCTGGAAATAGCTGCGTCGAAAGGAGTTCGGGGACTAGAGCGTCGATCGTAGGGCCTGCTCCGTTCGGGGGGCTGTGATCTCGCCGCGTGCGATCACCGCTCGAATGCGATCGAGGTCGTCGGGGCGATCGATGTCGAACCAGCGCGGAAGCACATGGGTGGACAGCCCGCGCGCACCGAGCCTCGCGAGCGTGGCGGCGAACGTGGTGTCGTCTCCCCAGGGTAGCTCCGAGAGCAACCCGGACGGGCAGCGCCGAAGTCCCAGGAGATAGAACCCGCCGTCGTCGGTCGGTCCGATCACGGCGTCGTGGTCGGAGAGAGCGCGCCGCGCTTCTTTGAGAAAGCGTTGGGGTAACCCCGGCGTGTCGGCACCGAGCGCGATCGCGAATGCGGAATCGTCAAGGGCCCGAGCGAGCACCCGCTCGACGCGATCACCGAGATCGCCGTTGCCCTGCGGCCAGACATCGATGGTATTCGGCCGCTCCAGATCGTCCGGTAGCTTGCCCGCTGCTGCCACCACGGTCTCCGCCCAGTCGATCTTCGAAGTCGCGGCGAAGGTGTCCGCCAGAAACGCGCGCGCGAGCATCGCTGCGCCCTCCTCTCCCACTCGGGGAATCAGGCGCGTATTCACGACCTTCGGAAGCGGCGGTTTGGTGAAGATACAGATCCGGCCGCGGGGCGCCGCCGGGGACGGGGGATCGGTCGGTTCACTTGTGCGATCAGACAAGCGCGCCTCCGCAGGATGAACCGCACCCCGCGGTGCAGCCGAAGCAGTGGTCGCCCGTAACGATGCAACGCGTCGTCAACACTTCGGCGGCAAAGCGCGAGATGTGATTCGGTGCGCCGTGGTCGACCGGCATTCTGAGCGCGAGGTTGAAGTCGCAGTCGTAGAGCATTCCGTCCCACGCCACGCTGATCTGGTTTCGGCACATGAGCCCGTCGAGTGTACCCGGGTTGAACGAGTCTCGGATGAGCCCCGTGTAGTCGTCGAACGTCCCGAGGCGACGGAGGTCCGCGCGGAACTGCCCGATCGGCATGTTCGTGATGGCGAGAAGATTCGTGAAGACGATTCCGTAGTTCTCGTTCAGCTCACGCCGGTAGTCCGCCTCGAGCTGTGCCTGATCGGGCGGAAGGTGTGCGCCGACTGGATTGTAGACCAGGTTGAGCGGAAGATCAGGGTCGGTACCGTATCCGATCGCGTTCAGGCGCCGAATCGCCTTGATGCTCTTCTCGTAGACGCCATCGCCTCGTTGCCTGGCGACATTCTCGGCGAGGTAGCACGGAAGCGACGCGACGAGCCGCACGCCGTGCGTTCGGAGAAACTCCGGCATCGTCTCCATCTCCGGCTCGAGCAATACGGTGAGGTTCGTCCGAACCTGTACGTCACGCCCCGCGTTCCTGAGTGCCGTGACGAACCGTCGAAAGTGCGGGTTGAGTTCCGGCGCGCCACCGGTGATGTCTACGAATCGACAACCGATCGTCTCCGCGACACGGAGGATCTCCTCCATTGTCTGCCAACTCATTTCTTCGGTGCGACGGGGGGAAGACATCACGTGGCAGTGGGCGCATTCCTGATTGCAGCGGAGTCCGACGTTTACCTGAATTGTCCCGATGTCGTGGCTCCATAGGACAATGCCCGCGGCGTCCACTACCTGGCTGTCGAATGCGTTCATGCGTGGTCTCTCTCTTGCGCGTCGCCGGTCGGCTTTGGGAAGGATAGGTGACGATCCTACCCAGCCCGCCGACGCCGGTCCACCTCACAGCAGTTTGTGTTCACCACCCACCCGCATCTTACGTCGGGGCGCGAGCTTTCCGTGTCGTTGGTCATCAGACGATCGAATCAAGCCCAACACTCCCAGATGGGTAGTCTTACAGGTGACTGTTGTATGGCTAGTTAGGTTGGATCACCCGAATGCTGTCGCAAGATGACGGCCGGGTTTCGTCGGTCTGTCCGTTGCCGGCCGTGAGGAGGATGTAGTAGACGCCTCGGGTCGTTGCCACTGGCGTCCAGGTGATATGCGCAGGCGACGTGATTCCGACGAGGGCGAAGAGTGTCAAGTAGAGCACAGAGCAGACGCTGCGGAGTCTCAGACGCGTGACCATCGCGACCTCCCCGTAACTGGCGCAAGACCTTGTGTGATGCGGCGTAGACGCTGACTTTTCGCACGATACAGTCTGTTTCCGCGTGTTGGGGACGGTCTGAAAGCGCGTTACCATACGATTCATGTACCACGGAAGGACGGTCACGCTGGTCATTCCCGCGCTCGATGAAGAAGCGTCGATCAGCGATGTGCTCGACGGCGTCGACCGCTCCCTCGTCGACACGATCATCGTTGCCGACAACGGCTCGACCGACTCGACGGCCGAGCGGGCGCGGGCGCACGGTGCAGTCGTGGTGCGCGAGGCCCGACGCGGGTACGGAAGCGCGTGCCTCACGGCGCTTCGCGAAGTCGCCGATCATGACATCTTTGTGTTCATGGATGCCGACGGAAGCGACGATCCGACGGAGATCGACCGGCTCCTCGACGCGCTCCGCCAGAACGACGCCGACATTGTCATCGGCTCACGGGTTCTCGGGAACGCGGAGCCCGGCGCGCTCACACCGATTCAGCGCTTCGGGAACGCGCTGACGTGCACGTTGGTGAGGTGGTTCTGGGGTGTCAGGTACACGGATCTCGGACCGTTTCGCGCGATCCGCGCGGCGGCGCTTCGGCGGCTCGACATGCGCGATCCCGATTTCGGATGGACGATCGAGATGCAGGTGAAGGCCGCGCAACACGGAATGAAGGTGGTGGAGGTGCCGGTGAGCTATCGTGTCCGCCGCGCCGGTCGGTCGAAGGTGAGCGGCACGCTTTCAGGCTCATGGAACGCGGGTCGGCGAATCCTCGGCTATGTTCTCAGCGCAAAGCTGCGTGGTGACCGGCGGTCATGATGAGGGCGAGGCGACCGATGCCGCCCGCGTTTACCGGGACGTTTCTCTGTGCCCATCGCGGCTACTGCGAGGAGCACCCGGAGAACTCACTCGGCGCGTTCAAGGCGGCCGAGGCGCGCGGCTGCACGATCGAGCTGGACGTGCGCTTCACACGCGACGTCTACCCCGTCGTCATTCACGATCAGGATCTACGCCGCCTCACCGGCGTTGCCGCCCGTGTCGAGGAGCTTCGTTGGGATGAGCTTGAGCATCTCCGGCTGCTCCAGGACGACAAAGGGTCCGACGAAGGCATTCCGCTCCTTGCGGACGTTCTCGATGCGACCTCCTGCGGAGTCATCATCGAGATCAAGGAATTCGGCCTAACGGATCGCGGGCTTGAAGACGCGGTCATCGACGTGCTGCACAAACGTCGCGACACGTACGACCGCGTCATCGCGCACAGCTTCAATCCGTTTGCGCTCGCGCGCGTCGCCAAGCGCGACCCGCGGCTCTACAGGTCGCAAGTTTTCGGGTTCCCGCAGCGGTTCAAGCGGTATGCGCGATACGTTCGCCCGATCGTGCGCGGCATCATTCCCACGTCGATCTCGAAACCCGATGCGGTTGCCGGGGAGATATGCCTCTTCACGAAATCCGTCGTGCGCCGCTACAAAGAAACGGATGGGATCGCCGTCTTCGGCTGGACCGCGGGCTCCGATGCGGATCTCGCGCACGCCCGATCGCTCGGTCTCGACATCATCATCACCGACTATCTCCCTCCCGAAACCGTTGATTCGAGCCGAAGATAGAGCGAAACGACCGACCCGATCACGAAGCTGTGGAGAGGATCCAGGTGGGATCATGATCCGCATACCGCACGAATCTTTGAAGCGCTTCATGCGAGACGTGCTCGCTGCCTACGGCGTGCCGCCGGCAGATGCCGAGGTCGTGAGCGACGTCCTCATCATGGCTGACCTGCAAGGTATCGACTCACATGGCGTCAGCCGCCTCGGCTACTACGGCGAGCGATTGAAAGCGGGCGTCACGAAGCCCACGACGCAGTTCGAGGTCGTCAAGGAAACTCCCTCCACGGCGGTCATCGACGGGCACGACGGCATGGGGCACGTCATCGGGACGCGGGCCATGCAGCTCGCCATCGACAAGGCGCGGTCGAACGGCCTGGGGGCGGTGGCGGTCAGGAACTCCACGCACTACGGCTTTGCCGGCTACTACCCCTTGATGGCGATCCGCGAGGAGATGATCGGGCTCGCGACGTCGAACGCACGACCGTGCATCGCGCCCACCCACGGCGTGCAACCGATGTTCGGCACGAACCCGCTCGCCTTCGGCGCGCCGACCGACGAAGAGTGTCCGTTTCTCTTCGACGCCGGCATGTCGGTCACGCAACGCGGAAAGATCGAGATTCTCAAACGCGAGGGGAAACCCGTCCCCGACGGATGGAGCATCGACGAGACGGGAGAGCCGCAGCCCGACGCGGAAAAGCTTCTCGACGACTTCATGGCCGGCCGCGCGTCACTCCTGCCGCTCGGGGGCGTGGGCGAGCTTCTGGGCGGACACAAAGGCTTCGGTATCTCGATCATCCTTGAGATCCTCTCGAGCGCGCTCCAGAGCGGACGGTTCCTTGAAGAGCTCGGCGGCGGCGATCGCGAAGGCCGCTGGGAACCGTATCGCCTCGGTCACTTTTTCCTCGCGATCAAGATCGATTCGTTCGTCGCGATCGACGAGTTCAAGCGCACGACGGGTGAGATCGTCCGGCGACTACGGGCGTCCACGCCCGCGCCGGGCAAGGATCGCATCTGGACCGCCGGCGAGAAGGAGTGGGAGGCAATGGAGCGCCGCGCCAAGACCGGCATTCCGATCACGAGCAATCTGCAGGATGAACTCCGCGCCCTCGCCCGCGATCTCGGTCTCGCAAAGTCTCAGCTTCCCTTCTGATCCGTTCTCGCGAACATCCCCCAGCCGTTTCGTGCGCCGAGCGCGAGCAGTGCGTAGAACGGAACGGCCGCCACGATCGTCGGCCAGAATCGCTCGCTCACGATCCGCCTCCGGAACTTGCGCGTGAAGAGAATGACCATGACGTAGCAGTTCACGCCATAGATCTGAAGCAGGATCGCCGCGAGCCAGTAGAGTCCCATCAGCGCGGTCAAAAAGCCGTGTGTCACATCAATCTTCCCTGCTGGTTTCCTCGATGATCGGTTCGCGCCGCCGGCAGTACACGCGGTGCCATCGGTGCGGCCTCCCACAGCGCGGCGCACCGACGAAGGCCGTCAGGTCGCCCGTCGACACTCGACAAAATGGTCGAATTGACATCCCCGGCGTACCGCGTCGCGCAATCCACTTGGCGTCGTAACGAAAATCATTCTAGTCGGTTACCTCATTCTTCGACGCACATTCCCGTTTGGCATCGCGCATGCGATAGCGTGGGAACAGATCGACAGCTTGGTCGGCTTGAGTAGACGGTAGTTGAGAAGGTGACGGACTTTTGAAGGAGGAAGGACAATGATCACGAGAACTCTTCGCACCGCGACGCTCGCACTCGCTCTGAGCGTGTTCCTGGTTCCCGCCGCGATGGCATTCCCGGAGGACCCGATGGAGGATGCATGGGGTACCGTCCTCGACTTCATCGAGAGTCTGACTGGTGGTGGTGGCGATCCCGAGAACGTCAACCACGAGGTCAATGAGTGGGAAGGTGACGGCTATGGTGGTGGAGGCGGTGACGACTCCGATGAGCCGGGTTTCACGTCCAGGAACAGCCTGAGCAAGTAGACTTCCGTGCCAAGCAGAAGCGCCGGTGAGCGTGCCCGACTCACCGGCGCACCTTTTTGTCTGTGGTCTGACGACTGTGTCTCAGAGCAGGCAGGCCCTCCCCCACGAGGCTGTTAGGCAACAATCACGTGATCTCACCCAATCGTAGATAGTTACGTCAGATACACCGACCAGACACACTCTTCAGACCACAACCCCCCGACCCCATGCTCGCAGCTGTCCTTCAGCCAGGCGGCTGCGTGATCCTCGTGACCACGAGCCACCACCCGCGTGGTCGTCGAAGATCGACGATATCGTCGGTGTCGCGTGACGTCCCCGCCCGACGCGTCTGATGGCCGAATCGTGTAACTCAATATATTTAGCCGGTTGCACGATTCATCGAGGCGTGCATCTCGAATGGCACCGCGGTTGCTTTGAGAAGGGGCAGATCGACGAAGTGGTCGGTCGGAATGACTCGGACACGGTGGGTGATCCCACCAAGCCAGGAGGGAGCAAGATGGCGGCACGGACTCTTCGCACGGCGGCTCTGGCCCTCGTTATGAGCCTGGTTCTGGTTCCTGCAGCGTTCGCGTTCCCGGAAGAACCGATCGAAGACGCATACGAGACTGTCGTCGAGTTCATCGAGTCTCTCTTCGGCGGTGGCGATGAGGACCCCGAGAACGTCAACCACGAAGTGGTGGAGTGGGACGGTGACGGTGGCGGCGGTTCGGGTGGAGACGGCAGCGCTCCTCGTCTGACGGCGGAAGGCTAGCCGATGGCGGCCCCTGGATGGGCCACACGACATTCCCTGATTGGCACACGCAAGCGACGCCGGTGAGGAAGAAACCTCACAGGCGTTTCTTCGTAGCTCCCCCCAAGCCCCTTCCGGATCCCGATCACTCCGGCTTCGACCACAACGTCGAACATCGGTGTTCGCCCTCCGACGGGATCGCGATCGCAGCGCGGCGATAACTTCATATTGAAAAAGACGTTACGATTCTTCATCGATCTAGTCGCCCTTGGCACCGCCCCTGCTATGTCTAGTGAGACAGATCGGCAAGATGGTCCCAGCCGACACGGTGTCGGTGGTGACCCTCTCGCCGACGGAGGACGTGAGCAGATGATGGAGGCTGAATGAATTGAATAACTCGATAGATTCCCGCTGTACCCCCCATATTCCCCACACCCAACGCCGGTGAGATCCCGATGATCCCACCGGCGTCCTCACGTGGTCCCGCGAACACTCATCAGCCCTGACGAACAACGATGTCTCCGGTCGCCCGACGCGTCGTCGACGTCGACGATATGGTCGAGCGCGTGGTCTCCTCCGACACGGGACGCGGCGCAGCCGATCACATAACATGTTATACAAACATGGATTACGGAATTCTTGACGTCCAGGCGGGTTTGGCATCGTCCCTGCGATAAGGGATCCACATGGAGGGAACACTCAACAGAGGGGGTTCCCGATAGTGAAGGTCACGGACAACGAAAGGAGGAAGGCAATGGCAACCCGGAACTTCAGATCCAAAGCGATGGCCACGGCGTTCGGCCTCTTGCTTCTCCCCGCCTTGGCCGCGGCTACGCAGATCGGTACGGACGGATCGGACGCGACCCCGCCCATGCAGGACCCGCTGAACGACACACCCAGCTGGATCGGGGACGTGCCGGAACTGGACTCGCAGGAGACTCTCGGTGAGCCACATCTCGGCCTGGAGCATAGCTCCCTTTACGGAGGGGATTACGATGCGAAGCGTCTGCCTCCCATCGTCTGCGCCGAAGAGTAGCTTCCAGATCTTCGGGCGCGCCGGTGAGCCGAACCCGTCGCATCGGCGCGCTCCGGACGGAAGCAGCGTTCGGGCCCACGATCGATGTCTCCGTCGTACGCGGCGCGGGCAAGGTCTCCCGGTCCGACGGATCGTGCGCTGTGAAGAGCTCGAACGAAATGACGTAATTGCTCTGTTTGTTTCGTCGGCCGTTCAGGCATCCAACGTGCGCTATCTCGAGCGCACGGCTACGGAATGGTCGGTTGCGATAGTTTCACGGCAGTGGTGGCTTAGGAGGTGAGACTCATGAGCCGGAGGTGGAAGCGGCAAATCTGTGAGTAGTCGTCGATCATGCCACCCGCCGGAGGCCGGTGGGGTCCTCGAGACCCCGCCGGCTTTTTTATGTTTGCGGCTTCTCCCGCGGCTCGCGGCCCAATGCTTGACCGTTTCGCGGCTCCCCCGATACACTCGCGCCCCACTTCTCAATGAATTCCCGGCCGTACCCAGCGGAGGCCTCGATGACAGCATGGGTCTTGCTCACATCGCTGCTCGTTTTATTCGTCCAGGCCGCTCACGCGGAGGAATGGTCTGTCATCCGGGGCACGCTTCTCGGGCACGACGAGGCGCCGATGGCCTCCGCCCAGGTGCGCGCGTTCCGACACGCGGCCGATGCGGACACTGTGCCCGCGGTCGAGGTCGGTCCGGATGGGGAATACCAAGTGTCCGTGGAAGGTCGAGGACTCTTCCTCCTGCGAATGAGCGGCGTGGGCCACGAGCGGATAGACGTTCCGATCGTCGTCGATTGGCAACAGATGATCGGGCTGAACGTGAGGCTCACCGCGAGCGACGGCTCAGGAGTACCGGATGCGTCGAGCGTGATTACCTTCGACGGTGACCACACGCAATTCGCCCGGCTCGGCGAGGTCTACGGGGAGTTCAAGGACAACCCCGACACCACCCTGGCCTCCTTGCTTCTGGATCGCGCGCGGGGCGAGCGAGATCCCCTCATACGTGACGTCCTCTATGCGCATCGGCTACGGATCGAGCGCGCTCGTCCGACGCGACCCGATACGGCGGTTCTCCGTGAGGCGCTGAGCATCCTGCTGCCGGCCTCCCACGCGTGGTCGATCTGCCCGGACATTCTCGTCCTGGCGCTTCAGGCGGGCGGAAGCTCCGGATCGGTGTTTGGCGGTGGTCACGCGCGATACCTGGCGGCGGCGACCGCCAGTCATCCCGATCCGATGGTTCAGGCCGAGCTCCAGCGGTTCGTCGAACGGGCACGAGCCCAGCAGGCCGCGGCGCGAGATGCCGAGCGCCCGAAGGGAACGCCCGAAGCCTTGAAGCGAGGCGATCCGCTCCCTGAATTCTCGGTCCCGGCCCTCGACATCCCGGATGCGCGCTACACGAACGCCGACTACGTCGGGAAGACATTTCTCCTGGACTTCTGGGCGACTTGGTGCCGGCCGTGTGTCGGGGAGATGCCCATGTTGCATCAGGCCTATCGGGAATACGGTGGGGATCACTTCGAGATCCTCAGCATTTCAATGGACCGCAGCGTCGATTACGTGACACGGTTTCGGGCCGGCAATTGGCCGATGCCGTGGAATCACAGCTTCGTCAACGGTGCGCTACGCGCCTCCATCGCCGCGCGCTTCGGCGTGAAGTCGATCCCCAAGCCGATTCTCGTGGACGAGAATGGGACCATTCTGGCCATCGGACGGGAGCTTCGGGGAAAGAACCTGATCAAGGCGCTCGAGAACGTCCTGGGCGCGGACCGGTAAATCGGATCAACCGATCGCCAGCACCAGTTTTTAGCGTTAATCACTGGTTATCTTGACTTTTACTCACGTGACCTTTAGCATCCCGCGCTTGATCATCCAGGACGAGAAATGAACAGATACGTCTTCCCGAAATGGACGAACTTCCTAAGGCCGGCCCTTGCGATCGTCTTGGGAGGCGTCCCGATATACACAATCGCGATCATCTACTTCGGTTTCTCTCCGGGTACTCGGAACATAGGCTACCAGCCGGAGCAGCCCGTTGCGTATAGTCATGCCCTTCACGCGGGGGAGCTCGGCATCGACTGTCGCTACTGTCACACGTCCGTGGAAAGCGCCGCGCAGGCGTCTATCCCGCCCACGCAGACCTGCATGAACTGTCACAAACTCATTCGCAGCGAGAGTGAGAAGCTTGCGCCGGTGATCGAGAGCTACGAGACGGGTATGCCGATCGAGTGGGTGCGGGTGCACAATCTCCCCGATTTCGCCTATTTCAATCACAGCGCACACGTTCGACAGGGCGTCGGCTGCGTGTCGTGTCACGGACGCGTCGATAAGATGGAAGTCGTTTCCCAGGTCGAGTCGCTGACGATGGGCTGGTGCCTGGATTGCCATCGCAATCCCGACCGTCATCTGAGGCCCGCTGAGTTCGTGACGCAGCTCGACTGGGAATCAGGGACAGATCCTCTCGAACTGGGTAGCCGGCTCAGGGAAGAGAAGAACATACATCCGTCGGAAGACTGCTCGACATGTCACAGATAGAGAAGCGACAGAACGGGAAAACCTATTGGCGGAGCCTCGATGACCTCGCCGATACCCCGGCGTTTCGTGCGTTTGTGGAAAGGGAATTCCCGTCGCTCGCGTCGGAGATCGCGAGCCCCGCGTCGCGCCGGCAGTTCCTGAAGCTCATGGGCGCGTCCGCCGCGCTGGCCGGTTTCGTGGGCTGTCGCTATCCCGAAGAGAAGATCCTGCCGTACGCGAGTCGCCCGGAGGGTCGCACGCCGGGCGCGTCGGTCCGCTACGCCACCGCGATGGAGATCGGCGGTGTCGCCCAAGGCCTTCTCGTGACGAGCGTCGACGGTCGTCCGATCAAGGTGGAAGGCAATCCGCTTCACGGTGGAAGCCTCGGCGCGACCAATTCGTACGCGCAGGCGAGCGTCCTGGAGCTTTACGATCCGGACCGCTCGAAGGCGGTCATGCGGCTTGACGGCGGGGCACGCCGAAGGGCTGATTGGAAGGCGTTCGATAGCTTCGCCGCCGATCACTTCGCCGCGCTTCGCGCGAGGCGCGGATCGGGACTCGCCGTCCTGAGTGAGGCGTCATCGTCTCCGACGTTCGCCGCCTTGCGTACGCGCTTCCAACGCACATACCCGGCCGCGCAATGGGTCGAGTACGAGCCGATTTCCCGAGACGCCGAGCGCGCCGGGATCGCAACAGCCCTGGGCAAGCGACTGCGGCCGCATCTGGCTCTCGATCAGGCGAAAGTCATCGTCTGCCTCGATGCCGACATTCTCTTTGCGCATCCGGACGCGCTGCGCCATGCGCGGGACTTCGCGGCCGGACGGCGGGCGGAAGGCGGCGAGATGAACCGCCTCTACGTCGCCGAAAGCGCCTATTCGATCACCGGCGGGCAGGCCGACCATCGCTTCCCGATGCGTTCGCGCGATGTCGCCGACTTCGCGCGGAGCCTCGTGCGCGCCATGGCCGACCATGGTTTCCGGATCCCGCCCGAGATGCGGGACGCCTTGGGCGATGGCCACGACGACCGCTTCCCGTTCGCCGATGCCGTCGCTAAGGACGTGATGCGAAACCCGGGCGACTTCGTCTTCGTCGCGGGTGAACGGCAACCGACGTTGGTCCATGCCATCTGCCACTTCGTGAACGTGGCGCTTGGGAACGTGAATCACGCGATCACCTATACCGACGATCCCGAGGCGAATCGGCCGGATCACGCCGACGCCATCGTTTCGCTTCAAAACGACATGACCAACGGCAGGATCGACACTCTGCTCGTCCTCGGCGGGAACCCGGTTTTCGATGCTCCGGCGGATCTCGATTTCGCTGCGGCGTTCGACGCCGTCGAAACCACGATGCACCTGAGCCTCTACGACAACGAGACGTCCCGTGCGGCGACGTGGCATCTGCCGCGCGCGCACTCGCTGGAGTCATGGGGCGACGCCCGCGACTACGACGGCACCGTCAGCATTGTCCAGCCGCTCATCGCGCCGCTCTATGACGGTCGGACCGCCATCGAGCTCATCGTGCTTGCGACCGGCGAGCACGCGGGTGGATACGATCTCGTCCGTGCGACGTTCGCCGGACGACATGGGGGCGCCGACCCCGAATCGGCCTGGCGAAAGGCGGTTCACGACGGTATCGAAAGCGGCAGCGCGTCACCGACGGTGATGCCGTCGCCACGCGTCAGCGCGCTCATCGACGCGATCGCGGAACATGACGGGCACGGCGGCCCCGGCGGTCTCGAGATCGTCTTCACACAAGACGCAAGTCTCTACGACGGCCGCTTCGCCAACAACGGCTGGCTACAAGAGCTTCCGGATCCGATCAGCAAGGTGACCTGGGACAATCCGCTCATCGTGGGGCCGGCGACGGCCTCCGAGCTGGGCGTTTCGACCGACGATCTCGTCACGCTGGAGATCGACGGACGTTCGTGCGAAGCCGCCGTCTGCGTGCTGCCCGGTCAAGCGACCGGCTCCGTGACGATCGGGCTCGGCTACGGGCGTCGCGCGGCGGGCCGCGTCGGCGACGGCGTGGGCTTCGACACCTACTCGATCCGTTCCCGCGCGGCGATGGGTTTCGCAGGCGGGCTCGAGATCCGGCCGACCGGGCGAAAGTACGAGCTCGCGGCCACGCAGGATCACTTCGCGATCGACACCGTCGGGCTCCGGGAGCGGCAGCGTCGCCTGGGAGAGCTTTATCGCGAGGCCGATCTCGACACCTATCGCAAGCACCCGGATTTCGCCAAGCACATCGTCGAGCACCCGCCGCTGGAGTCGCTCTGGAAAGAGCACGACTACGACGGAAACCGGTGGGGAATGGCGATTGATCTCAGCGCCTGCATCGGCTGTGGCGCGTGCCAGATCGGCTGCCAGGCCGAGAACAACATCCCGGTCGTGGGCAAGGAGCAGATCGCGTTCGGGCGCGAGATGCACTGGATCCGCGTCGACCGATACTTTGTCGGTGAGCCCGAGGCGCCCAAGATGGCCCATCAGCCGGTGGCCTGCCACCACTGCGAGAACGCGCCGTGCGAGCAGGTCTGTCCGGTGGCGGCGACCGTGCATGACTCCGAAGGGCTCAACGTCATGGTCTACAACCGCTGCATCGGCACGCGGTATTGCTCGAACAACTGCCCGTACAAGGTGCGGCGCTTCAACTTCTTCCACTACAACGGCAACCACACGCCGACCGAGAAGATGGTGTTCAATCCGGACGTGACCGTGCGCGCGCGCGGCGTCATGGAGAAGTGCACCTTCTGTCTCCAACGGATCAAGTCGGCGAAGATCGAGGCCCGAAACGAGGATCGGCCGATCGCCGACGGCGAGATCGTTCCGGCCTGCGCCCAGGTCTGTCCGACCGAGGCGATCGTGTTCGGCGACTTGAACGATCCGGAAAGCCGCGTGCGAAAGCTGCACGAGGCGAACCGGACCTATGCGATGCTCGGCGAGCTGAACATCAAGCCGAGAACGCAGTACATGGCGAAGCTCCGAAACCCGTCCCCGGAGCTGCGGGAAGACGAGGGGACGGACGGCGGCCACACGGGGCACGATGGCCAGTCGGGCCACGGCCAGACGCACGGGTAAGTAATGGCAACGACGATCGTGGAACAAACCACCGAGGACCCGCGGAAACGACCGCCCTGCATAATCGGTGACAACGATCTCACGACGGTGACCGATACGGTCTGCTCGATCGTCGAGAGCCCGAAGCCGCCAAAGGCTTGGTATGTGGCTTTCGGTGTCGCCTGCGCTCTCACCGGCGTCCTCATAGCCATGATCGGGTATCTCATCATCGTGGGTACAGGCGTGTGGGGGCTGGATGTTCCGGTCGCATGGGGTTTCGCGATCGTGAACTTCGTGTTCTGGGTTGGGATCGGACACGCTGGTACGCTCATCTCCGCGATACTCTTCCTGTTCCGTCAGAAGTGGCGGACGAGCATCAATCGTTTTGCCGAAGCGATGACGATCTTCGCGGTCATCTGCGCCGGCCTCTTTCCGGCCATTCACGTGGGGCGCATCTGGGTCGTTTTCTGGATGTTCCCTCTGCCGTATCAGCAGAACATGTGGCCCAACTTCCGAAGCCCCCTTCTTTGGGACGTCTTCGCCGTCGGGACCTACATGACGGTATCTCTGCTCTTCTGGTATATGGGGATGGTGCCCGACCTCGCGACGCTCCGCGACCGGGCCACGGGCAAGATCCGCCAGATTGCTTATGGTGTTCTCTCGCTCGGCTGGACCGGGTCGAACCGCCACTGGCATCGCTTCGAACGCGCGTACCTCATCCTGGCAGCGCTCGCCACGCCGCTCGTCCTGAGCGTGCACTCCGTCGTTAGCTTCGACTTCGCGGCGTCGATCCTGCCGGGATGGCACACGACGATTTTCCCGCCCTACTTCGTCGCGGGCGCGGTCTTCAGCGGCTTCGCGATGGTGCTCACGATGATCATTCCGGCCCGGCAGTTCTTTGGGCTCAAGGAAATCGTCACGATGCGCCACCTCGAGAACATGAACAAGATCATCCTCGTGACGGGATCGATGGTCGGCTTTGCATACGCCACCGAGTTCTTCATCGCTTGGTACGGTGGCAACCCGTACGAGTCGTTCGCCTTCATGAACCGCGCGCTGGGCCCGTATTCCTGGGCCTACTGGATCATGGTGAGCTGCAATCTCTTCGTGCCGCAGATCTTCTGGATCCGAAAGGCGCGGCGGAATCTCTGGGTCATGATGATCGTCGGCATCCTTGTGAACGTCGGGATGTGGTTCGAGCGGTTCGTGATCGTCGTTTCCTCGCTGAGCCGGGACTTTCTCCCGTCGAGCTGGGGCTACTTCACGCCGACGTGGGTGGATATCCTGACCCTCATTGGTAGCTTCGGGCTCTTCTTCATGCTGTTCCTGCTCTTCGTCCGGTTCCTGCCGATGGTGGCGATGGCCGAGGTGAAGAGCGTGATGCCGCCGGCCGGTGAGGCCGACGGCGAGCCGCGCGGCCCCGGCGACTACTGGGGTGACGCTCTGCATCCGCCGAAGCGGGGCTCCGGGGGGGCGTCATGAGCGACACCGGAAAGCTCCACGCCATCATGGTCGAATTCGATGAGGTGGATCCATTCCTTCATGCCTGTGAGAAGGTGCGCGACGCCGGCTTCAAGCGATGGGATGCCCACACCCCGTATCCGGTTCACGGGCTGAGCGACGCGATGGGCATGCGCATGACGCGGATGCCGCTTCTCGTGCTCGCCTGCGGCGCGAGCGGGACGGCTCTCGCGCTCCTGATGCAGTGGTGGATGAACGCGGTGGACTACCCGCTCAACATCAGTGGTAAGCCGCTCTTCAGCCTGCCGGCGAACATACCGGTGGTCTTCGAGGTGACCGTGCTCTTCGCGGCGATCTCGGCGTTCTTCGGCATGTTTGCGATTAACGGGCTTCCAAAGCTCCACCATCCGCTCTTCAAGAGCGAGCGGTTCCGGCGCGTGACGACGGATCGCTTCTTCATCGTCATCGAGGCCGCCGATCCGAAGTTCGACGCCGCCAAGACGCAGGCGTTGCTCGAGTCGCTGGGCGGCCTGAACGTGGAGCACGTGGACGAATAAGACAGGGCAAGAGGACCGAGGATATGAAGAAGAGCGTTGATATCTCCAAGGACCTGCTGACCTTCGACGGCGCGGGCGGTCGCGTGGCGGGCATCGCCGCCGTGATCGGACTCCTCGCCATCGGCGTGAGCGTGGTTCTCGGGCTGTCCGTCGGCGACGGCGGGGAGCGTTTCTACTTCTCGTATCTCGTGAGCTTCTGCTACTTCCTCAGCATTGCCTTGGGTGCTCTCTTCTTCGTGTTGATTCAGCACGTCACGCGGGCGGGCTGGAGCGTCGTCGTCCGGCGCTTCGCGGAAGCGATATCCATGAACGTGATCCCGTTCGCCCTGTTGTTCATCCCGGTCATTCTCGGGATGAACCATCTCTACCACTGGACGCACGCCGACGCGGTCGCGCACGATCATTTGCTCGCGTGGAAAGCGCCTTATCTCAATACGACGTTCTTCATCATACGCGTGGCCATCTACTTTGTTATTTGGGGGCTCCTCGCTCGCTATTTCTTCAGCCGTTCCGGGCTCCAGGATGAGACCGGCGACTGGAAGATCACGATCCGGATGCAGAACTGGAGCGCCCCGGGGCTGGTGCTCTTCGCGCTCACGGTCACGTTCTTCGCGTTCGACTGCCTCATGTCGCTCGATCCGCACTGGTACAGCACCATCTTCGGCGTCTACTACTTCACGGGTGGCGCGGTCGGGTTCTTCGCGCTACTTCCGATCGTCACGCACCTCGTGCAACGCTCCGGCCGCGTCACCAACGCGATCTCGCCGGAGCACTATCACGACATGGGCAAGCTCGTTTTCGCCTTCGTGGTTTTCTGGGCGTACATCGCTTTCTCGCAATACATGCTGATCTGGTACGCGAACATCCCTGAGGAAACGGTGTGGTTCCTGAAGCGGCAGACGGGTGACTGGACGAAGCTGAGCCTGTTTCTTCTCTTCGGGCATTTCATCATTCCGTTCATCATGCTGATCTCGCGCTGGGTCAAACGGCGTAGCGGCGTGCTCTTCGTGGGTGCGTTCTGGGTGCTGCTCGTTCACTGGGCCGACATCTACTGGCTGGTCATGCCGGAAATGCCGTCCGTGCGTCACGGGGACGTCGGGCAGGTGCCGCTTCATCTTCTGGATCTCACCTGCTTCATCGGACTGGGCGGTCTCTTCATCGCCGTGATGGCGTGGCTGCTTCGCAAGCGGGCGCTCATCCCGGTGAAGGACCCGCGGCTCGAAGAGTCGCTGGCGTTCGAGAACGTGTAGGGGACGCGATGAATACACTTCTCAATATCGGCGGTGGCCTTCTCGCGAACCAGGGCGGTTTCTGGCTGCCGCAAAGCGCCTCCACCTCCGCGGCGGAAGTCGACTCCGTCTTCAACGCCATCATGTTCATCGCCCTCTTCGGCTTTGCTCTCATCGTGGGGCTGATCGTCATCTTCGTCGCCCTCTACCGGCACCGCGAAGGTGTGAAGGTTGAGAAGAGCCCGTCCAACAACGTGCCGCTCCAGGTGGCATGGGCGGTCATTCCGCTCGTTCTCGTGATCGGGATCTTCACCATCGGCTTCCAGGCGTTCATGGACCTGCGCATTCCGCCGAGGACCGCCTACGAAGTTCAGGTGACGGGTCAGTCGTGGAAGTGGGCATTCACGTATCCAAACGGACATGTCGCCGAAAGTCTGCATGTTCCTGCGGGCCGCCCGGTGAAGCTCGTGCTCACGTCCGAGGACGTCATCCACAGCTTCTTCGTCCCGGATTTCCGGATGAAGATGGACGCCGTGCCCGGTCGCCAATCCCATGCGTGGTTCACCGCGCGGGAACCAGGGATGCATCAGGCTTTCTGCGCGGAATATTGCGGCGTCGGACATTCGGACATGCTCGCCGACATCGTCGTTCACACGCCGGAGGGGTTCGACCGCTGGATGGAGGGAGCGGCGGACATCCTCGCGGGACTCTCGCCCGAAGAGGGCGGCGCGAAACTCTACACGTCGCGCGGCTGCGGGCAATGCCACTCGACCGACGGCACGAAGCTAATCGCCCCCTCCTTCAAGGGCCTCTTCGGGGCCCAGCGGGACTTCACCGACGGCGGTTCTCTCGCGGTCGATGATGCCTACATCCGGGAGTCGATCCTCGATCCCCAGGTCAAGATCGTGGCGGGGTTCGAACCGGTGATGCCGTCGTTCCGGGACCGGTTCAAGGATCGGGAAATCGAAGCCATCATCGCTTACATCAAGAGTCTCGAGTAGGGAGGACCGGAGTCAGATGACGGACTATCTCTCGCGCGGGCCGGGCCTCCAATCGTGGCTGAGCAGTACCGATCACAAGCGGATCGGCGTGATGTATCTGGTATCGATCCTCTCCGCGTTCTTGCTCGGGGGGATCTTCGCGATACTGATGCGGACGGAGATGCTCACGCCGGCGCGGACGATCGTCGACGTCGAGGCGTACAATCAGTTCTTCACGCTGCACGGCGCGATCATGGTCTTTCTCTTCGCGATCCCGGGGATCCCCGCGGCGCTGGGCAATTTCGTTCTGCCGCTCATGCTCGGTGCGAAGAACGTCGCCTTCCCGAAGCTCAACCGGACCTGCTTCCACCTTTGGATCCTTGGCGCGTTCTTGTCGCTGCTCGCGATTGTTTTCGGTGGTGTGGATGCGGGGTGGACGTTCTACACGCCGTATAGCATCTCGACCGAGACCAACGTCATTCTCGCGGCGATCGGTGTGGCCATTCTCGGTTTCAGCTCGGTCTTTACCGGGTTGAACTTCATCGTGACGATCCACCGCCTCCGCCGGCCGGGACTCACCTGGTTCAAGATGCCGCTCTTCGCCTGGTCGCTCTATGCCACCGGCATCATTCAACTGCTGGCGATGCCGGTGCTGGCGGCAACTCTGCTGCTGCTGACCCTCGAGCGGGCGACGGGCTTGTCTGTCTTCGATCCCGCCTCGGGCGGGGATCCGGTGTTTTTCCAGCATCTCTTCTGGTTCTCCGCGCACCCGGCCGTCTTCATCATGGTGCTTCCGGGGATGGGGATCGTGAGCGAGCTGATGAGCACCTTCAGCCGAAAGCACATCTTCGGATACAAGCCCATTGCCTACTCGAGTGTCGCGATCGCGCTGCTCAGCTTCCTGGCCTGGGGCCACCACATGACCACCAGCGGGCAGTCCGATGTCGCGAGCACGATCTTCAGCGCGTTCGCGTTCATCGTGGCGGTTCCGTTCGCGATCAAGGTCTTCAGCTGGATCGCGACGATGCACAAGGGATCGATCAGGCTCGATACACCGATGATCTATGCGCTCGCGTTCATCATCCTCATCGGAGTCGGTGGGCTGTCGGGCCTTTTCCTGATGGCGCTCGCGACGAGCATCCATCTCCATGACACCTACTTCGCCGTCGCGCATTTCCACTACGTGATCGTGGGTGGGATGGTCGTGGCGTTCATCGGAGGCCTCCACTACTGGTGGCCGAAGATGTTCGGGCGTCGCTATAGCGAGAACTGGGGACGCTTCGCGGCATCGCTCATCTTCATCGGTCTCAACATGACGTTCTTCACGCAGTTCATCATGGGCAGCAAAGGTATGCCGCGCCGGTACTACAACTATGCCGACGAGTTCACCGGCTATCACGTGGTCTCGTCGATCGGTACGTATCTGCTGGCGGTCGGCTTCATCGTCGTCGCGGCGTATCTCATTCATTCCCTGACGAAGGGCCGCCCGGCACCCGCGAATCCGTGGGGCGGCAACTCGCTCGAGTGGCACACCAGCTCTCCGCCGCCTCCCGAAAACTTCGACGGCGAGATTCCTCCGGCGCGCGACCCGTACGACTACGACGACCTCGCGTGGGACGGCCGGAACGAAGAGTATGTCGTGGAAGAGCATGTCGCGAAGAGCGGAGCTGTGACCTGAGCCGAGGTCAAGGCCCCCAGCGGACTGATCTCTCATCCAGCATGAGAAACCCTTCGAGAATTGTACCCGGGCTAACTCTCTGGCCGGCGTTCAGCGTTCGGTGTGCCGTGCTCGTTACGCAGGTGTTGGTGCGGGAGACGCTGTCACGTGTGCGCTGAGACCACTCGCCGCAGGACGGATTCGCTTCGATGGTCGTGGTTAGTTCACCTCGACGTAGAAGCTCGCCGTGTCGCTCCCGCCGCGCCCGTCATTCGCGGTGAAGTGAAACTGACGCCCGGGCTTGTCGCTCTCCGCAGGTCTGAACTCACACCAACCCGTCTCAGGATCCATGCCGGCATCAACGGTGATGCCGAACTGGAGCTCCGTCCAGGTCACCTCAACGGCAACCTCATAGGTGATGTCGTCCCCGTCGAGATCGACGGCTCTCGCCTGGATGCGCAGCGTGTCGCCGACGGTGACGGCGGTATCGCGAACAGCCTGAATCTCCGGCACGCGATTGTTCGGGTCACTGGATGTGAGGCCTTCGTCGTCGTCACCGCATGAGACGACTGTGAACAGAATCGTGGCAGCAATGAGTATTCCCCGAGCGAGGCCGCGTGGCATGGACTCCTCCTGAGGCTACTGTGAGAGCAACGCCTGGTCGGGATACATAGCGTACCACGAAAACCAAAACGTGTGCAGTAGCTCGACCTCGTCGTCGCCGGCGTCGAACTCCACCCAAGCGGTCGCGGGCCGCGCGCGGTAGTAAAAACGAAGGGGCACCCCACGCAGCGTCGTCCGCCACACACCGCCCGCGTCGACCCGCTCCGCGATCATCGGCAATGGAAACGCGCGCCGCACGCCACCCACATTCACGACGACGACGGGGGTCTTGTAAGGCATCACCTCGCGTGACGGCAGCGGAGTCACGGGAAAGCGTAAGAGATCGTTATCGTGGTAGCTGCTATACGGGGAGCGCTCGTAGCGCTTCACGTCGTCGGTCGGCCGGTCGATCACGGTCGTCTCGGGAATGCGCTCACGCCACTCCTCCCACTGGACGAGCTGACACGGGATGACCGTGAGCCGCACGAGGTTCCGAGCGGCGGGCCCTGTAAGCGCGCGGAACATGAGCTGACTCCACAAACTCTCACCATCCGCGGCGGGCCGTCGATCGTAGAAGAGCAGGTCCGAGTTGTAGAGCAGCCCACTCACGCCGAAGGTCAGGACGTCGTCCACGACCCGTCGGTCGAACACCACCGCGGCGTCGCAGAGCGGACTGTACGTCACCGCGATGGGCACACTACCCAGCGTATCGTTGACAACCTCGTGCCAGTTCAGGATGCGGAGTGAATATGCACGCGCATGCCCCCCGATCGACACACCGATCACGCGATCGCCGGGGGCGAAAAACTTGCCGCGTTCCGTGTCATGGATAGAGTCGGCGGCGGCCGGTGCGATGAGCGACGGATTGATGAGTGCGGAACGCCCATCCTTCGGGACTCCCGCGGCGACGATCCGATCGCGTTCGATGAGGCAGGTGGAGAGATCGAAGCCGTACGACGCGACATTCTCACCGTCTCCGATCGCGCGTGATCCGCCGGAGGTAAGAACTGGAACGAATCTCCACGCGAAGACGCCGAGGATGAGAACGACCGCGAGGAGGACGAGCCACCCTCCGCTACGGAAGGAGAGCATGACCCGACCCGTAGGTGGATGTCGCCACGTGGCTGTCGGCCCGCATCGCCGCGAACGCCGTGCCGATGAGTGTCCACACGAGGCGCGGCACTCCAATGTAGCTTCCGCTCGAGACCAGGTAGCCCATGAGTGTGGTCGCCACGACAAGCCCGGTCAGCCGGGCCTTACCGAGTTCGAGGTAGAGGCCGGGGAGACGGTGGAGTGATCCCGATATGTCTGGCTTGTTCGAGTTCATCATATCCATCCAAATGAGGTGCGGTATTTTACACAGGATGCTTTCCCTATGGAAGAGTGACCAGTTTTCTCCGAAGTCACCTTCGAATACCCAGGCCCAACCCAAATTGCGCGACCAGATCAGACTTCCATCCGTGGCGTCGAGGCAATACAAGGGCCGACTGCGCGAAGCGAGGTAGGCTTTGCCATCGACGATGGCCGGCGAAGTGTGGGTTGCCGAAAGGAGGCGGCAAAAGACGTTGCGGCCACGCCACCGACACCGGTAGCGTAGCCGCACTGCTTAGCTCTCCTGACGCCTCATGGGGCATGTGATCCTATCGGATCAGGAGGAGGCGCTCGACGTGGTTCTTTCCGTGGGCGTGCTTGAACACCATGAAGTAGACGCCCGAACCAACGACCGTTCCCGCATCCGTGTCACCATCCCACTGGAAGAGCTGCTGGCTCGCGAGTGCCGGACCACTGTACAGGGTCCGGATTTGTCGCCCCGCGACGTCAAAGACAGCCACATTGAGTGGTGACCCAATCAGCTCCTGCTTCGCCTGGAACCGAACGGTGTAGGCTCTGGCCGGGTTGGTTCCGATGACCTCCAACAGACCGGCATCATTCAACGAATGAGTGGGTCGTGGAGAGGAACAGGCACCGAAGGCCCCGATCAGACCACAGCCGGGAGCATCCAGGCATGGGGAGCCAGACTGGAGGCGGAAGTCGCCTGAACCCGGGTTGCAGAAGAGCGGATCGGCGCTGAAGTTCCCGTTCTGGCCGTTCTGTCCCGCGAGGCAACCTGCCCAGTCAGCCGCATTGTCCCACTCAACCGTGCATGAGGCGGTCACCGCTCCGGGTGAGCAATTCCCACCGACAGCAGGTTTGTAGCGGTCGCCACCACCCGCTGCCATGATCGTGTGGCTGATCTGAACGTTGCTGTCCCCACTATCAACGAACAGCGCGCTTGCGCCGCTCCATCCCGTGTTGTCGTAGAAGGTGCAGTGAGAGATGGCAGCATCTCCATATAGGAGCTGCATTGCGCCACCGCCCTGCGGTGCATAATTCGCGACAAAGAGATTCGTCTGACTGTCCAGAGCGAGTTGGCCGAACAAGCCGTTGACCAAAATCGCTCCGCCTCCGCCATTGCCTGCATCATTCGATTCGAATCTACACCCATCTATCGACGCGAAGCAGGTCTCCACGGCTACCGCTCCACCTCCCGGGGCTTCATTGCTCTCAAAGATGCAGCTCGAGATCGTGATATCGCCGGCGGCACTTATCGCTCCACCTTCTCCTTCGCTCACGAAGCCATCCTTGATGGTCACACCGCTGATCAAGACACCCCCACCGTACGTCTCAGCAAAGCGATCCGACTCATCGCAATCGATGAGACACAAGGAGGGATCCTGGCTCTGTGATCGGATGGTCACAGCATAGTTGATGGTGAGGCCGATGTTTCCCGGCCCGGTGAAGGGGTCCCCCGCGCCCGCGTCGGCGAGTTCAATGATCGCCCCCGGGCCGAGTGTATTGATGGCGTCCTGAATGGTTGGGAAGTCGCCAGTGCCATCTGATCTTACGACGGCCGCGCCATCACAGTACTCGAGCGCACCCATCCACCCACACTCCGTGTCAGCGCAGGGGGACGCATACTCGAGTTCGTACGATTGGTCACAGAACAGTGGATCGGCCTCGATGTTGCCGAGTTGGCCCAGCTGGAACGAGATGCAGGGGATATTGTCCCAGTTCCCCAGAGCATTCCCCCAGAGATCGGAGCAAACATAGTAGACGGACCCATTGAAACCACAAGCGGTCGACGCACCGTTCACCGTCTTGGCGACTATGCAGTTGCTCAGTCGAACGGTCGCTCCGCTGGTCGAGTAAACCGCTCCGCCTCCACCCACGTTGTCGGCGATGGTGCAGGACACGATCGTGGGCTCCGTCGTGATCGGACTGAACACGCTGGAGACGTAGAGGGCACTACCAAGATTGGTCGCGGAGTTCTCGCTGAGGATGCATCCTTCCAACCGCGGTCGCGATCCCGACAGGGCGGCCATCGCTCCACCATTGACCGCACTGTTGCTTTCCATGATGACGTTAATGAACAGCGGCGTGGACTGGCTGACGCAGAGTACCGCACCTCCTTGTGACGCGTTTCCATTGGTGATGGTCAGGTCCTGGACTACGGCGTTTCCTTGTTCCCCGGAATGAAAGTAGAACCCGCGTGACGTGCCGCCGCAGTCAATGACGGTATTCTCAGCAAGGCCCGACTGAGATCGAACTGTGATTCCCTTTCCCCCGAAGTCCAGATCACAGTTGCCGACCCCTGTGAATTCGCCGCTACTGAGAAGCACAGTATGTCCTTCCGGAACCGCGTCGATCGCATCCTGGATGGTCGCGTAGTCGCCCGAACCATCGGGATGCACGACCACGGAAGTGACGTGCCCGGAGGGCATGATGTGATAGCCGAACTTGTCCCCTATCGAGAACGTGTCCAATGATTTCCAGACCGTCCCGCCTCCGTCGTCGTTGATGTGGACGAGGCGGCTACCATCGACCTGCAGAGCCCATCCGTCAATGCAGACGGCATGAGAGTGCGATAGCAAACCCAGTAGCAGCGGTCGTCGTGCGTTGATCTCCGATCGAATGATCTGCCAGGCCATGTCAGAGGTCATCTCGGTATGCAGACTGGTAGGCGCATACCGGAAGTGGGTATCGAGCAATCCGCCCGGAATCACGGTGCTTGCCGACCCACCTGCCCCGTAGTCCATGTTCAGACCAACGCCAATCCGGTAGCAGAGCGCCGCGAGACTGTCTTCTTCCTCTGGTGTGCACGTCGAGCAATCGAAGGGCAGCTTTGCCCAGTCAATGAGGGTGTTGAAGTTTGCGGACAGGATCTCCCCGGGCACTCCGCAACCAGGGTCACCTGACCAGTAGTACTCATGGGTGCCATCTCCCTGATCGGGATGCCCCCAGTACCGAAGCAGCCGTGAGGTCGACGACGCGACGCAACCCACCGGAGCGCGATGGTTGTAGATGCACGTGTTCCCGCAATCCTCCATGAGAGGACACTCGTTGTTCCATGGGGAACACTGGGACCAGGTGATGTGGTCCATCAAGGGTGTGCCTGAATCGATGTGAAGCGCCGTGCCGCCGGCCCGCCCACCAACATCCCTGCTTCGAAGCAGGTCGTTCCACTCGGCTCGTGTAGCTGGGTTGTGGCCCTCTCGTTCAGCATCCTGGAGGGCTTCCTGAAGCCCCGCGCGGATGTGATTGCATGGACCATCGTGAACCGCGTCCCCGCTCGAACCGTTGGTGCTGAAAGCGAACACGGGGGGAAGATCCTTGCTGGCCGTGATGACCACATAGCCGGCCGGCCGGATCCCGAACACCATACCGAGAACGCCATCCTCGCCGATGAGCAACTCGGCCTTTTCTACCTCGAGTGTCGCACGCGGAGTCCCTGGCTTGCCGTCCTGCGGAAACGTCTCGAACCAGGCTTGAGCAACCGTCTCCATCTCCCAGTCGGTCGGCGTCTCAGCCGACGTCGGCGCGGGAGACAGAAGAGAAATGACAAGAAGTGTGCAGAGCACAGACAACCGTGACATGATCGACCTCCTCAAGTAGTTGAATGACTTCTCCAGCTGGCTACACCCCGACCGCGATCGTGCATCTCCTCAGCAATCTGGAACCTCAGCCGGGGGCTCGTGCGCAGCGTCAGCGGCAACGTACGAATCCAGCGGTGGTCCTCCTCAGGATGGAGGAAACACAGCCGGATCGTCACCAGGCTCACGAGGGAAGTGCCTCAAACGTGTTGACGCGTTCCGCCGCTGAACCGTAGCTATGAGCCTGGTACGACCACAGCATCTCCATATCGCTCGGGTCAGGCATCTGGGAGCTGGAGAGCCCGGTGCGCTGAGCGTCGTGGTGGAACATGCTCCAGTCGTCGATCTCCTGCGCACCGACCACGACAGGAAGACAAAGGACCACGAGGGCGAGTCCGAAGATCCTTGGAGCTCGCATTGTTCACCTCCTTGTGATGAGTGTGTGCTCCGCGATGAGGGGGAACGCGGGACTGTTGACCCATTGCCATCGCAAGTCGTGAGCCATCGCATGGACCCGCGGTACTGCCGCAGGGGTGGGCAGTTACACGGGTGCCCGCGGAGGGGGGGGTGGTTAGCGTGTTCGAGAACGAACATCGGGCGGTCGCTTACGAACGGGGTGCGTTCGGTCGACGTCTCGTTGGATGCGGTCGGGATTAAGACAGTGGAATATATGGAAATTGACCTGCTCGGGTATTCCGTGCTATTCTTCTCATGTAGCCAATGATCCAAGAGGAGACGGTCAGACTCATGCAAACCCCCAACCGCGGAACCTATTGTAACTGTTGTTGTTGCGCGTGTATGCGTACCGCGGGGGGGATTGTGTCGCGCTGATCGAAGACTCCTAACATAACCAGACGACACACTCACCCGCGGGCGATTCGCCGGCGGGTTTTTCTATGCCCTTCGGCAAACCCCCGTAAGGAGAAGGGACAATGGGAAAGATCTACTCGGATATCACGGAGACCATCGGTCGGACCCCGCTCGTCGAGCTCAAGCGGCTCTCGCCGAACGGAGGGGCGCGCATCATCGGCAAGCTCGAGTCGTTCAATCCACTCTCGAGCGTCAAGGATCGGATCGGCGTCAACATGATCAACGTCGCCGAGCGGAACGGACAGATCCGGCCCGGTGAGACGGTGTTGGTCGAGCCGACGAGCGGCAACACGGGAATCGCGCTCGCGTTCGCCGCGGCGGCGAAGGGCTATCGGCTCATCGTCACGATGCCGGATACCGTCAGTGTCGAGCGCCGGAACCTGCTCAAGCTTTTCGGAGCCGAGGTTATCCTCACACCTGGCGAGAAGGGTATGACCGGCGCGGTGCTGCGCGCCGCCAAGGTCGCGAACGAGACACCGTACAGCTTCATCCCCCAGCAGTTCGAGAACCCCGCGAACCCCGCCATTCACCGGGAGACGACGGCCGAGGAGATCTGGGCCGACACCGATGGCAAGGTTGATATCGTCGTTTCCGGCATCGGCACCGGCGGAACCATCACGGGCTGTGGTGAGGTTCTCAAGTCGCGGCGCCCGGAGATCAAGTTGGTGGCGGTCGAGCCCGTTGAGTCACCCGTTCTCTCCGGCGGCGATCCGGCGCCGCACAAGATCCAGGGCCTCGGCGCGGGCTTCGTGCCGCGGGTCCTGAATCGCGACATCATCGACGAGATCATCCAGGTCTCGGGCGACGATTCGTTCACGGCGGCGCAACGCTTGACGAGGGAAGAGGGAATCCTCGGCGGGATTTCGAGCGGCGCGGCGCTCGTCGCGGCTCTCGAGGTCGCGAAGCGTCCCGAGAACGCGGACAAGCTCATCGTCGTCATTCTGCCGGACACCGGCGAGCGCTATCTCTCCACACCGCTAATGGACGTGCGTGAAGAGGTAGCCGCGGCCGGGAAGGAGTAGAGAGATGCGAGAGCAGGCGCTCGAGGTCGGGCCGGTGACGCTGCGTGCTAGACGATGGCCGTGGCCGCTCGCCCGCCTGTCCGAAGATATACGCACGGTATTCGATAAGGACCCCGCGGCACGGAGCATCCTGGAAGTGCTCTTCTGCTACCCGGGGTTTCATGCGCTCGTCATGCACCGCGTCGCCCACCGACTCTGGTCGTGGAAGCTCTGCTTCCTCGCGCGCCTTCTCAGTCATGTGAATCGCGCGCTCACCGGGATCGAGATTCATCCCGGCGCGACGATCGGTCGGCGCTTCTTCATCGATCACGGCATGGGCGTCGTGATCGGTGAGACGACCGAGATTGCCGACGACGTCGTGCTCTACCAGGGCGTGACCCTCGGCGGCACGAGTCTCGAGAAGAAGAAACGCCATCCGACCCTGGATCGCGGTGTTGTGGTCGGTGCCGGAGCAAAGGTGCTGGGCGCGCTTCGGGTCGGTGAGAACGCGCGGATCGGATCGGGCGCGGTCGTCGTCAAGGACGTCCCGCCGGGTGCGACCGTCGTAGGACTCGCCGGTCGGATCCTGGATCGGACGGAACCATGTACCGGGCGAATGAAAGTTGATCTCACGGAAAGCAAAGGCGACCACGACGTGCGAGTGCTCGAGGTCTTGCTGGATCGTGTGCAAGAGCTGGAGAGCCGCGTGAAAGGCAGTGCGAATGGTCACCCGAGCGGTGAATGGTCACCCGAGCGACAGTTGTCGGTCAGTTCTCGCTTGAAGGAGATGGAGGCCACCAGAAGAAGAGGACGACAAACAGCACGAACGGAAAGAACGCCTGGGTCACGTCGCCCAGCGCGCCGAGGAATCTGAGGACAGGCGGTATCGACCCGCGGTTCTGAAGCGCTCCCAGCCTGGCAAGAAGGACGACGCTCAGCAACAGATGGTGGACCGCGATCGCGATGATCCCAATCACAACGCGACCCATTCCGCCGCCTGTCCTCATTGTTTGCCGCATGCGGCCGACGCCGAGGCCAGCAAGCAGCAGTGAGAGGAACACCGGGTACGAGAGCATGGCGACCTTCCCGATGGCCTCCTCGACGGGATACCGCCTGCCGGTCTCGAGCTCGATCTCGCACTCACCACCCGCCGCGCGGCTCCGCCCCGAGATGTCGGGGCTGGTCACTACCGCGATGGCCGTCACGGGACCCGCCATTAGCCGTTGGTACACTTCTACCGTCTGATGCCAAAGAAGCGATAGGAGCAGTGACGACACGAGGAAGATCCCGATAACGCCCCAGAGTGGCGCTCGTTTGAGTCTCGTGGTCACGACGTCACCGCTTTCTCGTCATCGAGAGCGCGCAGTCCACGGCGTGCGTGCTCGAATGCGAACCCGATGAGCATGGTGCCCCAGACGACTTGCCAGAGATAGTCGTGCACGAACCCGGCGAGCTCCGGGGCCCGGTGCACGAAGATTCCGAGGAGCGAGATTCGGATCACGTTCACGATCCCGACGAATGTCAACGCGATGACGAGCGCCGTAACCCTTCGCCGCCACGGACAGGGAAACGCCAGGATGAATGCGCCCAGCAGAACGGTCGCGTAGATCCCCGTGCACTCGTCGACGATCTGGATCCAGGGATGGGGTCCGAACGTGACGACGGTCCCGTGTGTAGCAGCCGGCGAGCCGAGGATCGTCATCGTGCGGCTTACGAGTTCGGCGATGAACTCCTTGAGCGCCGACATGGGAGCGGGACTTCCGCGCACGACGAGGAGGCCTACGAGGCTCAGGACCGCGAAGGTCACCAGAAAACGGGCTGGGCGGACTCGATTACTCATCGGGAAGTCCTATTCTATGGGTACGCATCGCCAGAGACCAGCCGTTCGGTCCCGTGCAGGGTCACTTGCGGACCCAGTGTCCGCTCAAGTAGAATCTAACGTGATTCGGCGCTCCACATCACTCCCGCATCCCATGGAGAACGTGATATGACCCGGATCCCTCTGAAGCTCTCGGCGACCGCGGTCGTGCTTGCCACGTTTATCCTCGTCGAGACGGTGGACGCCGCGGACCACTATGCCGGAGTCACCGGGACCGCGGTTGATCACGGCACCTGTTCTATCGTCGTGGAAGACATCTTCCCGCCCACGAATCTCTACGACTACCAAATCGATGTCTTGCAGGGGTGGACCGCAGAGATGACGGCGCAGGCGATCTTCGACACCCTCACCGGGCCGAACGGCCTTCCGCCGGGAGACTTCGACGTCTCGATGCCGCTGCCGAACTGGGTTCGCGTCAGCGGTTCCATCACGAGCTTCGATGCGTCGAGTGAGATCGAGGGTCAGGTCGTCGAGGAAGTTTACCCAGGTATCGGCGTGCCGAACCTCGGTCTGCCGGCAGCGATCGTCGTCGCGGTCGTCCTCGCCGGCGGAGGCGTCTTCTACTTGAGGCGGCGCGCGCGGGCGGTCGCCTAGTACGAGCGGGTAGCAGGGAATTTCCAAAAAGGCCCCGGCGAGCCGAATCGTCGGGGCTGCTTTGTGGGGTGGCGGGTGAATCGGATCGGCCCGTACGAGGTCGTCGAGCGATTGGGGCGGGGGGCGTTCACGGTCGTCTACCGGGCGCGGAAGGCGGATGGTGGGCCCGAGATCGCCTTGAAGGTTCTCGACGAACGTGATCATGAGCCGAAGGCGCTCGAGCGTTTCATGCGCGAGGCTGAGATCGCGTCTCATCTCTCCGATATCGCGATCCCGTCCATTCATGAGATCGGCACGGATGGACCCCACCACTACATCGCCATGGATCTCGTGGAGGGGCGCGCGCTCGATGCGGTACTGCGCGAGACCGGTCCGCTCGACATCGAGAAGGTGATCGATCTCGGCATTCAGATCTCACGAGCGCTCTCGACCGCGCACGCGATCGGTATCGTGCATCGCGACATCAAGCCGGCCAATCTGATCCTGACGACCGACGGAAAACTCCGCGTGCTCGACTTCGGACTCTCGCGTATGGCCGGGATGGATACGATCTCGGCGTCCGGGACCATTACCGGAACCGCGCCCTACATGTCACCGGAGCAGCTTCTCGGTGAACGCGTCGACGCCAGGAGCGACCTCTTCTCGGCCAGCGTGGTGCTCTATGAGCTCATCGCCGGCCGCCGCCCGTTCGACGGTGATCGCTTCGAGACCGTAGCGCACGCCATCTTGAACCTCCCGCCCGTCAGGCTGTCCACGCTTGGAGTGGCGATCGCGGATCTACTGGAACGCGTGCTCTTCAAGGGGCTCGCGAAGAATCCCGACCTTCGCTATCAGAGCGCTGAGGAGATGCGAAACGACTGGGAGCTCGTCCGCGAGGGGTCCGCGGAGGGGCTTCATCCCGCTCGTCTCTTCGCCACCGCTGACGTGATGCAGGCGGCCGCCCCCGAGGAGTATGCGGCGTTCGTCGGCCGTGACACGGCCATCGACGATATCGATCATGTACTGCGCGTTGTGGGCGTCAGTGGTGGGACGGCTGTGATGCTTTCCGGCGAAGCGGGAGTCGGCAAGACCCGCTTCATCGAGGAGTTCGCGGCCAGGACGCGCGCGGACGGGTGGGAGACGCTCACGGCACAGTGCTCGGCGGGACGCGGCACGCGGCCTTATCAGGCATGGGCCGATCTTCTCGAGCGATACTTCACGGCACGCGGCCGGGTCACTCCCGATTCCATTCGGGACGCGCTGCTTGCCATGGGTCTGGACCTGCGGCTCGCGATGCTCGACCTCTTCTTCAAGTTCTCCGCGTCGCCAACCGCGATGGAAACGGATGTTCGCGGGCTTTGGGAAGCGCTCGCGGCGCTCGTTCGCCGGATCGCGGAGGACCGTCCGCTTCTGCTTCAGATCGATGACATTCATCGGGCGGACGAGGAGAGCCTCGAGTTTCTTCAATATCTTTCCGGCGAGCTCCGCAACGCGCCCGTCGTGGTCGTCGGAACCTATCGACAAGATGAGCTGCAGGATTCCGCTGAGGGGAGCATGCACCCCCTCGACGCGACGATCGTGGAGCTCAGGCGGAGTGACTTTCTGCACGAGATTTCGCTGGATTGCCTCGATGGGGCCGCCGTTCGGGAGCTGGTGGCTTCACGTTTCACGGGACTCGCCGTTGGGGATGCGATCGCGGAGCAGATTCACCGCAAGAGCGAAGGGAATCCGCTTCACGTCGTCGAGACACTGAAGCTCTTGGAGGCGGAGGGCAACGTCCGCCGGCGAAACGGCGAATGGGTTCTGAGCGGAGATCTGACGGCACTGCCGATACCGCAGAAGGTCGCTGATCTCATCCGAAATCGTCTCGACGGCATTCCGCGCGATGACCGCGAGCTCCTGGAATTCGCCGCGGTCGCCGGCGAGAACTTCGCCGCTCGGATCGTGACCGACGGCTTCGAGTTCTCGCACCGCGAATCACTCCGTCGTCTTCGCCGATTAGATCAGATGCACGGCATCGTACGCGCAACCGAGCGAGGATATCGATTCGTGCAGGCGAAGGTGCGGGACTTTCTTCTCGAGAGCCTTCCGCCCGAACTCACGATCGAATACCACCGATCGATCGCGCGATCGCTGGAGCGTCTCAGCGGCGGACGGGACGATGGGGCGTCTGAGACCGCCGAGCACTTTCTCCTCGGCGGTGAGCCGATGCTCGCGGTCCCCCACCTGGAAGCGGCGGGTGATCGTGACTACCGACTCTTCGCCAACGAACAGGCACTCAAGACGTGGCAGCAGGCGCGGAAGATCCTGACCCAGCAGGCGCCGCGGGAAGAGATCCTCGCGCGCTGCCGGTGCCTTCGAAAGATCGCCGGCGTGGAGAGGCGCTTGGGGCGCTATGAGGAGTCCATCCTCTCGGCGTCATTGCTCCTGAAGCTGGCGGACGATGCTGATGCTCCGTCGGAGCGCGCGGAGGCTCATCTCGCGATGAGCCTGGCGCAGTTTCATCAGGGAGATTCCGATAGATCCCTTGCCTCGGCCCGCGCGGCGAGGGAGGGCTTCGCCAACGCCGGCGATGAAGAGAGCGTCGCCCGTGCGCTGGACCAGGAGGGCGACACGCTCTTCACGTCCGGCAGCATGGACAAGGCGCTCTCCCTCTATACGGAAGCGCTCGAAGTGCGCAAGCGCTGGAACTCCAAGGTGGATATCGCGCAGAGCCACCTGCGCATCGGTCGTTGCCACCGACGCATGCGCGCGTTCGAGCAGAGCATTGATCACCTGATGCGGGCCCGAGAGACGCTCGAGCACGTCGGGGACAAGGTGACGGCGGCGGTCACCGGCGGCGAGATCGCGAACACGTATTTCATGCTGCAGCGATTCGGCGAGGCGAGCCCAATGTATGAAGCTTCCCTCGATGTTCTGCGGCGGGCGGGCGACCGCTGGCGGGTGGCGCGACTCCTTCTGAGCGCGGGGAACGTGCAGTTCATACGCGGCAATCTCACGGCGTGCCGAGATCTCTACGAGGAGTCGCTCGCGATCCGCCGGGAGGTGGGCGATCGGCAGGGCGCCGGCACCGTTCAGAACAACCTGGCCTGGGTCCACTTTCATCAGGCGCGATACGCCGATGCCATCTCCGCCGCCCACGACGGCCACGCCGCTTTCACCGAGTTCAAGGATCTCAGCCACCTGGCGGATACGGAATCGTTGCTGGGATGGATCTACTTGAGCTTGGGTGACCCCGCGACATCGGGCGCTCATTTCGCGCGTGCCGCCGAGATTGCGGCCGGGCAAGAGGACACGCGCGCCGGGGCCGTCGCGCTGGCGGGTGGCGCGCGCGCAGAGGCGGCGGCAGGGGGGGACATCGAGGCGACGTTGCGCGAGCTGTCGGAGGGCCTCGACCTGAGTGGGGCGCCGGATGTCGGGGCCGAGGTCGCGATGGCAAGGGCGGCATGTCTCAATGTGTCCGGCCGGAGGGATAAGGCGTTGGCCGCCGCCCGGGATGCCATGACATTTTGCGAAACCGCGCAGGACAAGCTGCTCAAGACGCGGGTGGAGACGACCTATCTTCTGCTGGCTCCCCACGGCGATCCGGACGTGCGCCTGAAGGCGCTGGATCGAATCGCCGACGTCCTGGCCATCGTGTCGGCGAGCCACCTTCGTGAAATGGAGTACGGTCTTCGCTGTGCCCACGCATTGCTTCTTCACGAGTCGTCGCCGGACCACGCCATCAGCGAGCTGCGCCACGCGCTCGGGGTCGCGGACATGGTTCTCACCAACGTTCCCGAAGAGCACCGGCTGGGCTGGTGTCGGGTCAATGACTATCCTAATGTAATTGAACGACTTACAGCGTGGGCCGGTACTGTCGGCGACGCCACCGCGGCGGCCGAGGCCCAGTGGCGCCTCGACGCGTTTCGTCGATATCAGGCAATGCGCGAATAGACCGATAGATTCACCAGTGCCGATCTCGACGCCGGTTGCTATACTCGCCGGTCCACAATCGGCAACAGTCTTCATCCGATCACGATTGAGGAGCCCTGGAATGCCGAATTTCGAGTTCGCCTGCGAGGCCTGCGGGACAAGATTCGACCTGAACCTGCCGATATCCAAACGTGACGGCCGGGACGAAGTGTGCCCGAGCTGCGGGGACGACAAGATCGCCCGACAGCTCACCGCCCCTTCGGTCAAAGTATCGTCATCCTCGACCTCACCCGCGCCACCGTGCGGGGCGTACGGCTGACAGGCCAGAACCAGTTGAGCGGTTCGCTCAACCCGACAGACGAGGCAATCAAATCATGGGTCGGAATTCGACACGCCGCATCGGAATCCTGACCGGGGGTGGGGACTGCCCCGGGCTCAACGCCGTTATCCGCGCCGTCGCCAAGCCGGCGATCATCGATCACGGGGCCACCGTCATCGGTATCGAAGACGGGTTCGAAGGACTTGTCGAAGGGAAGATGCACGAGCTTCGGCCGTCGGATGTCTCCGGCATTCTGAACATGGGCGGCACGATTCTCGGCAGCTCGAACAAGGCCGATCCGTTCCACTACCCAACCCTTTCCCACGACGCGAAGACGGTGATCGTGGACGCGTCTCCGAAGGTGCTCCGCAACATCAAGGCGTGGGACCTGGATGTCATCGTCGCGATCGGTGGCGACGGCACGATGCACATCTCAAAAGGGCTAATGGATCTCGGGGTCAACGTCGTCGGCGTGCCGAAGACCATCGACAACGATCTCGCGGGCACCGACCTTACTTTCGGATTCGATTCCGCGGTTTACGTCGCGACCGAAGCGATCGACCGCCTTCACACCACCGCCTCGTCACATCACCGGGTCATGGTGATCGAGGTGATGGGCCGCTACGCTGGTTGGATCGCGCTTCACTCCGGTCTTGCCGGAGGGGCGGACGTCATCCTCATTCCGGAGATCCCGTTCAGCTGGGAAGCTGTCTTCGAGAGAGTCATCCATCGTTCCACGCACGGCAAACGCTTCAGCATCGTCTGCGTCGCCGAAGGCGCGAAGGCGGCGGGTGAGGACCTCACCGTCAAGGCGACGGATGACCGGCGGACCGACGCGAAGCAGCTCGGCGGAATCGGCGGCCTCGTCGCCGCGCGGATCCAAGAGGCGACGGAACTCGAGACGCGCGTGACGGTTCTCGGTCATCTTCTGCGCGGGGGATCCCCCACGCCGTTCGACCGCATCCTCGCGACGCGTTTCGGCGCGATGGCCTGCGTGCTCACGGCCCAGGGTGAGTACGGTATGATGGCCGCGTTGCGGGGCGACTCGATCACGGCCATTCCGATAGCGGATTCAATCGCCAAGCAGCGGCTTGTGCCGATCGATGGTGAGGTCGTGAAGGTTGCCCGCGCCGTCGGCACCTCCTTCGGAGACGGGGATTAGCCTCGACACTTCGAGGCATCGACAGCGCTTCTTGATGAAATCGAGCGGGCCCGCCACACACGTGACGGGCCCGTTGTCATGACCGAATTGCATGTGCCCCGGCCGAACCTGCCGCGCCGGGTCGAATCTACCGCGTGACCATCAGCTTGAGGGTTCGCGTCTGTCCGTCCGACTGCAACCGTCCCATGTACAGCCCGGGCGCGACGAGCTCGCCCGACGTGCTCCGGCCGTCCCACGGAGCGGCGTGGAGGCCGGCGTCTAGAACGCCGTCAACGAGATGTGTCACGAGACGGCCCTGGATGTCATAGATGTCCAACACGGCCCGGCCGCGCGACGCCAGCTCGAACCGCAGCGTCGTGGCCGAACCGAACGGGTTGGGGGCCGCCGGCATGAAGTGCGTCAGACCTACCGCGACTCCGTCCATCGGGACATCCGTCGCGATCGGTTCGCCGAAGACCTGGAAGTCGTCGATGGCCGCTTCCACGATCGAACCGCCGTTCAGGTCGCTCGCGACGAAGCGGAACTGCACCTGGCTCTTGTCCGTGATGTAGTCCTCGAGGTTGAAGGACAGCTCTTCCCAGAAGTTGCGCGTCTGCGAGAGCGTCTCCAGGTTGATCCAGCTCGAGCCTCCGTCCTCCGACACGTCGATCACGAAGTCGTCCTCGCCGGGGTTGTTGCCGGCGTCGTTACTGTACCAGCGGTAGAACGAGACCTTGGGCTGGAGGAGCGTGTTCAGGTTGAATATAGGGCTCAGCAACGTGGTCGTGCCGCCATCCACGTCGGCCTCACCCAGAGAGCCGCCCGGCGGTCCGTTCCCGGTAACGAACGCGTTCACACCGGGGGCGGCGGTATGATCGTCTTCCGGCTGGACCTGGCCGTTGCCGGTGCCGTTCGGATCGACGCGCACCCAGATCCCCGCCGAGGCGTTGTCACCGGCGGCGCCTACCGTCCATCCGTTGTCCGACTCCAGGTCGTCGGCGAAGTACACCGGTAGGAGGAGGAAGTCGACGGTCGCGATCTCGTTTTCGAAGATGGAGACTTCCATCTGCTCCGGCATGTAGCCGAAGAGCGATGCCTCGCCATCGTACGATCCCGTGGGCACGGATCCGAATTCATACTGGCCGAAGAGATCGGTCTGGGTCTCGAGCGGTGTGATCAGCACGCGGACCGTCGCGTCCTCCAGCGGCTCTAGGATGTCGCCATCCACCAGGGTTTCGACGATGCCCGAGAGCGAGCCGGCGGCCAACGGATCGAGGGCGACGTCGACGGTCGTTTCGCCGCCCGCCGAGATGTTGACGTTTTCGGTGTGCGGGTCATAAGCGAACGCGTCGAAGTGGACCTCGTGCGATCCCGGCTCGAGCGTCAGCTGATAGTAGCCCGCGCCGTTGGTGGACGTTGCCTTGCCGGCCACGGGTACGGTTACGTCGACTCCCTCAACCGGCAGTCCCGTTGACGCATCGGTGACCGTACCGCTGAGCGTGCCGAAGTTCGCCTCGAACTGAAGGACGTAGAGACCGGTCGAGATGTCGCTCACGTAGACCGCGCCTGACGGGGAGTAGGGATACGCGCCCCACGCGCCGTCGAAACCACTTCCCGTGCCTGGGTAAGTGTCGTAGTAGCCCACCCTCTCCAGATTGAGCGGGTTGCTCACATCGATGACCTGCAGCCCGGTCTTGTACCAGGCGACGAAGGCGAAGTCGCCGCGGATGTGCACGTTGTGAATGATGGACGACGGGTCGTCCGGATGCGTGAACTCGCCGACCGACGAAAGGTTGTACGGATCGCTCACGTCGACGACTGTGATGTGGCCGCCAGAGACCTCGTCCGTCGTGAGGCAGTAGTTGCCGTCGTCGGTGACCCAGGTGTTATGCGTGAAGACGTCGGCCGTCGGTTGTGTGTCGGTGATGGTGATGGTCGGGAGACTGGAAACGTCGAGTACGATCAGCAGGCCGTCGTAGACCGCCCCACCGTATGCCAGGCCGTCCCGAACGAAGATGTCGTGAATGTAGTGATCGTCCCACGTGGCAATGACGCTCGGGCTCTCCGGGTTTCCGGTCAGATCGAGCACCACCGTCCCGTTGTCCGTTCCAACGGCATACAAGTAGCCGGTGTCGGTATCGATGAAGATGTTGTGGCAGGTCGAGAAACCGCCGGCATAGAAGCCCACGTCCGTCGGGTTGAGTGGATCGTTGAGGTTGATGATCCGAAGCCCGCTGCCCGTCTCGTTGCTGATGTACGCGTAGCTGCCGTACGTCTTGATATCACGCCAGATGCTCTCGGGGCCTCCGAAGTAGCCGACCGTGGCCGGGTTCTGCGGGTCGGTGGCGTCGACGAACCATGTGCCGCTGTACTCGCCGACGATGGCGATCTCGGTACCGCCGCTGTCGTATCCCCAGATGTCCGAATAGGTCGAGTAGCTATCCAGGTGTGAGAGCAACGAGACGTTTTCAGACTGCTGTCCGTGGGCCGGTCCGACGAAGATCGCGAACGCCGCGAACAGACAAACAGAGAAACAGGCCACATTGCAGTGACTGCGGATCTTCATGATGCTGGATCCTCCGCTATTGAGAGAAAGGTTTGCCCTGAAACGAGGTGTGCGGGACAGGCACCAGCCGCGCCCCGGCTCCGACCGGTGGGGGGGTTGATCGAAGCAACTAGAGGAAGTATATCAGGGAGTAAGTGGCACTATCTAGGCTTTCTTGTTGTATTGCAACAGTTTACAAGTTTTTGATTAGAAGCCTGGATTTGGATTCTGGTCCAAGGGAACGTTCCCGGGGGGCAAAGCGGGGGTGGAGAATCCGCGGTTGGCGGCCTACCCCGGCGATGCTCTCAGCATTTGCCATCGGCACGCCGGCGCGTAAGAATGGCCGTGCGCGACGGATGCCGGATAGCCGAGTGCGAATGGCCCGGGAGGTTTTCCCCTGATCAGGTTCCTCACGGAAATCAATCGACGTCGGAAGGAGATCCGGCAGCTCTTCGAATCCCAGATCTGGGATCAGGACATTTCCGAGATGGCGTGGATGCGCGCCTTTCTCTTCCGGCAGCTCCGTGTCGGCGTCGTTCTGATCAAGGGATGTGTTCGCGGTCGGCTCGCGCTCCGCGCGTCGGCGATGACGTTCACGACGCTGCTGACCATCGTTCCTATCCTCATCCTCGCGCTGTCCATCATTCATGCCGCCGGCGGCTTCGTCGGGCTCGAGGGTCGTCTCGAATCGGTCATCATGGACGTCATCGATCCCGGACGGCAGGAAGAGGTCCGTCTCTGGTTGACCGGGTTCTTCCAGAACATTCGGAGCGGGGCCTACAGCGGGCTATCGATCGTCGTGCTCCTTCTCGGCGCGTTGGGACTCCTCGGATCGGTGGAGGGCGCATTCAACGACGTGTGGGAAGTGCATCGCGGCCGAAGCCTCTTCCAGAAGTTCTCCACCTACACGACCCTGATCGTCTTCGGACCGATCCTGGCCGGTTTGTCGTTGTCGATGACGGCGAGTCTCCAGACCTCGGACATGTGGGACAGGCTCAGTGCGTCCGTTCCGCTGGTTTCGCCGCTGGTTTCGCTGCTGTTCAAGATCATTCCGGTCTTCATCACCGGGCTTGCGTTCACGATTCTCTACATGGTCATGCCGAACGTCCGCGTCCGGCTCCGCGCCGCGCTTCCCGCGGGGATCGCCGCCGGTGTGATCTGGGAATTCACGAAGTGGGGCTATGCGTTCTACCTCGGATGGGCCACGCACATCGGCACGCTCTACGGATCGCTTGCGGCGTTTCCGCTCTTTCTCATCTGGATCTATCTCTCGTGGATCGTGGTGCTTTTCGGCGCGCATCTGACGTTCGCCCAGGAAGCCGCGGACGACATCCGGATCGAGGAGGACGTTGCCCACGCCAGTCTCCTGGATCGCATGCGTGCGGCGCTTCACATCATGGTGAGCGCGGCCGCCTGTCACCGCGCGGGCGATGCGCCGCCTGACGTTGTCGGTCTTGCCCACTGGTTGGGACTTCCGCTTCGATTGCTCCGGACCGCGGCCGAAACGCTCATCGCCGGCGGGCTTCTCCATCAGGTGACGAGCCACCCGAGGGACTGGGCGCTGGTTCCCGCCCGGGAGCTGGATCGAATCACGTTGATGGATATCTGGCGCTGTTTCACGGAGGCCCAGCAGAGCGACAGGGATAGGGGTACGCCTCTCACGGCGCATCAGCCGGACGCGGAGGAAGAGCCTGCGCAGATCGAGGTCGAATCGTTGATCGATCAGATGTACACGAATCTCGAGGCGTCGTGGGGCAGGACGACGCTCGCGGAGATTCTGACGCGGCTCTCCGAGGATTCGACCGAGACGATCCGCATGCGATCGCGGGCGGATGTTCATCCGTTTCCGAAGAAGACACCGTAGTCGCTTCCATGCCGGCGTGGTTCGTATCGCTCCATGGTGGCGTGTGATACGATGGTCGGACCGAGCCGCACGGGCATCGCGACACACCTTGGGCCTGGCACCCCGCACGCAAGCTGCGACCCGTGAGTCCTGCGAAACGAGCGCAGCCCATGAACGATTTCGAGAGTAGGGAATCACACGCGTTGAATCGATCCGTCGCGCGCTGCGTGGCGGCGCTTCTCTTCCTCCTCGCGACCGCTGTCCTGACCACGACTTCGTCCGCGGAGACGGAGAGCGATTCGCGTCCAACCGCACCGGCACGTGTGACCGAACGGACGCTCTACGGCGAGACGATCTCGTGCGGGCAGCCCGCCCGCGGACGCATCTTCTGGGGGCCGCTCGTCGGATATCGATTCGACGGTGATGAGCTCGCCACACACGTCGCCGTCGGCCTGAATGGCGAATTATCGCTTCCTCATTTCGGTCTCCTGGATCTCACGCTCGAGCCGACGGTCGGACAGGTGGGAAGCGAAATCGATGGAGGGATCGGCGCCTATTTGAAGGTGCCCCGCGTCCGCATGGGCGTGGACTACAACTTCCGCGAGCATGAACCGCGGCTCAAGCTTTCCGCGCACTTCTCCGTTCGTCGCTCCGGACTGCTTCGGCAGGGCGATCGGATTCGGATCGATTACATACCGGCCACACAAACGGTTCAGCTCGGGCTTCTGCTCAAGATGCCGTGGCATCGATATCGGCGGACACGCCCGGTCGACACGCATGCTCCAACGCCGCGACCGCGGTTCGCGCGGGCGCGGACGATCAAGCCCGATGCCGTGCCGCCCCCCGAGATCCCGGCCGAGCTCATTGCTCGGATCGACGAGAGCATGGAGTGGATCGAGCTCCTGACGACCCCGAGCGTCGTGATGGGCAGCATCGACTCCAAAGGAGCGCGCAGGGAGCTCGACCGTTTGACCGGACGTCTGCGCGCGCACCTGGGGAAGAAGGGCCACTCGCTGCCCGAAGAGGACGTTGCGTATCATGATGGGCTGGTGCTGGCGTTCACGGTGATCGCGGGCGGGAAGGCCGACGCCGGCGCGGCGCTCGCGCGGGTCGCGAGGAACGTGCTTCTCGAGGAACTGCTGCTTCCGTTCGACCGTCATCTCGGTCGCCGGAAGCGCTCCTCGTTGCTGAACGGTCTCATGGAGAATGCGCGCGGCGAGTTCTCTGAGCGGCTGGAACGGGACATCCGCCGGACCGACGATGAACGGCGCGCGGCCGCCGGGCTCTTCGAACATCTTCTCGACAACGTCGAGCGCGCGGCGAAGGCGGCGAAGAAACGATGGCGCGACTCGCGACTCGTCTGGCTTCCGTTGATCTACGGATTGAGTCCCACCGAGCGCGACACGCAATCGGAGCTGAACGCGATCATCTCATCGATTACCGGTCGGGAGTTCGCGCACGCCAATCGGGTTCGATACCTTCTAAACGACCAGTTCTACTCCGCGTTCAAGAAGATGATCCTCGACACGGAGTACTATCATGTTCTCGTGATCCATGATTTTCGGGACCGAAGCTCTGACAAGCAACCCGATCTCCTGGGCTGGGAAATCGCACTCGACGGCTATCTGGACGCCTTCATCGCCGCGATCGAGGAGATCGATCGTGAAGAGCGCGACGTCCTGCCCGAGTTCATGATCTTTCTGGATCAGCACTACTACGAGCTGAACGAGTCCCGCCGAATCATCTCGTTTCTCGAGCGAATGTTCGACCCGGGGAAGATCGAGCTGGAAGACATGCGTCTCGAGGTGAAAGCGCACGCGCATCACGAGCGGCTTCGAGGCGCGATCGCGCGGTCACCGATCTTCGGCGTCAAGGGCGACGCCGAGCTCCGGCGACTCTTCAAGGTGCACGTCAACATCACCCACCCGCATGACCCGACGTTCACCGATGACTGGCTCATGCGCGACCATCGGAAGATGGCGTTCCACGACGTCTTCGAGGAGGATCCGTCGCTGGGCGAGGCGATCTATGCCGGCCTCGGCGTGGGTGAGGCGTACGTCGGGCCTCATTGGGACGATCGGAGCTTGATGGTTCAAGGTGACGATCTGGTGCGGATCAAGACGGCGGCCCGTGAGCTGTTTCTGAGTCAAGGCTACAGCGAGTCCGAGGTGCCGTACTATCTGCGTGCCGGCGAGTTCTCGTCTCAACACGTCGCGCGCGTCGACGCGTTGCGCGCTGAAGGCTGGAACGCTTCGGTGCTCTCGGTGATGAACGACACCGGGTACGGGCGGAAGGAAGCGACGGTTCTCAAAGCGGCGATCTACAGCCTCATGCCCGCAGGATCCTTGCTCCTGACCCCCGACTCGCTCTGGGCCAGTGACTTCTGGGCGGGGATGATGGCCGGCGCCGCGCTTCGCGGTTGTCATGTCTTTGCTATCGCGCCCGCGGCGAAGTTCGCGCCGAGTGGCGCCCGCCTCACGCTCGAGCTCATCCACGACACGCTGGGGGCGATGATGCTCATGGCCGAGCGGCTGCGCGATGAAATCGAGGCCGTAGGCGGAAGCCTCAGGGTCGGTCTGTACACGTACGACGACGACGTGTGCAACGTGCGCGACCGCATCGGCGCATATCTATCCGGCGTGGCGCAGCCGACATATCCGCGTCACGGTCTCCGTTTCTCACTCGACGCGATGAAGCGTCTCGAGACCGAACGGGAGCAACTGGCCTCCGAGTACGATGGTCCCGTTCATCTCGCCAAGCCGGCGGATCGCGACCTTCCGCGCCTTCACATGAAGGCCCAGTTCTTCGCCACGGATAGCGCACTTGACGTCATGAACCGTCCCGAATGGACGGACGTGCTCCTCGCCTATCTCGACACGCGCCGACGGGAGACGAGTGAGCGCTCCGAGCGAGGGGGCGGCATCACGCGATCGGTGCTCGAGGCCTTGCGGCTCCCTCAGAGCGGTGGTGACGGCGTGATGACGTTCGCGACCGTCGGCTCTCACAATCAGGACCGCCGGAGCATGTTTCTCGACGGCGAAGCGCTCGTGGCGATCGCCGGACACGACGCGCTCATCACGCTCATCGACTTCACTTTCATGATGGGGGAGGCGACGTGGCCGCAAGACCTGACGGAGCTCGCGCGACACTATCCGCCGAAGAGCGGCTTCTGGCGCCGCATGGCGCGGTGGCTGCGTGACCTGATCTAGCCTTCCCGCGGCGCCTCAGGCGCGCGATATGCGAGGGAAGCAGTACGCACTTCACATGGAGGTCGTCATGCGATGCGCTCGAGCCATGATGCTTGCGACGGGCTTCCTGCTGATAACGTCATGCGTCTCCGCCAAGACCAAGGCGGATACCGAGCTGCGGCATGCCATGCTCACCTATGCGCTCGAGGGCGTGAAGGATGGTGCGAAGATTCGAGTGGGAGCGGCGTCACTTCTGGCCGAAGGACGCTACCGCGGCTTCAATGCCGACCGGCTACAAGTCGAGGAGAAGAACGGGATCCGCGAAGTTCCGTCCGCGTCGGTCGACGCCGTGTGGAGGCAGCACCGTAAGCTCTGGCCGGGTGTGTTCAAGGGGGGAATCATCGGCTTTTCCGCCGGGTCCGCTCTCGGGCATCTTCTGGCGATGTGGCCGGAGTACGAATACGCGTTGGACCTCTTGTTCGGCACCATCGGTGTGCTCGGAGCGTCGGGGGTACTCATCGGAGGGGGCGTGGGTGCGCTCGTGTCCGACTGGGAGCCCGTCTACGATCCGCTGGGCGCGGCCGGCGGCGGGCGAAGACGCGACACCACCGGGTCCGTCATCGTGCAGACCGGATTCGGCGCGCGGACCGAGGAGGACACACCCGACGGAGCGTTGGGTGTTCAAGCGACGCTCTATGCATGGGGGGGCGAGGTCTTCGCGATCGGTCCGGAGATCGCCTATCAGGCGCTTGGAGATGGTGAGGGTTTGTTTCGGTCAACCGCGCAGATCCGTCTGTCGACCAAAGGCAGAAGGTTCAGGGTATTCGTGCTCTGCGGCGCGGGCGGATACTTCCCGCATCGTAACAACACCACGGGCCTCAGCGGCTTCGTGGAAGGGTATGGCGCAAACGTCGGCCTCGGGGTCAGTCACGAGCTTGCCGGGCCGTATAGGCTTTCCGCGGATGCCCGGTATCACGTCATCGCTGGGGACCTCGAATACCATCACATGAGCGCAATGACGGGAATGGCGATTCGCTGGTGATGACGCTTCGCTCGCCCGAGCCCGCAACCCAGCATCGACAACCGGCCCGGTGCCGGTATCTTCGCTATCGTCGGTAGCGTCCCTTGATCAGTCCCCAGGTCGTCTCGCGGATCGGTGTGCTACAGCCTTGATCCAATGCGCCGATCAGAGATCCACACGGGCTCTCGTCCGGCAAACATGGAGAGATCGTGTCGAGTGAGTAGTCGCCGTCTGTGGTCGGGGCGTCTTCGCACGGCTGGGGATTGCAGAAGAGCGGGTCCTGCTCCAGGTTGTCGGCCACGTCGATCACCTGGCCATCACCGGCCTTGCCGGCCGGATTCCATGTGCTGCACGTGAACGTGATCATCCCGCCCGTCTCGACAAAGACGTCATCACCTTCTTCATCGGCGCAGTTGTTCCAGACGATGGTCCGCTCGATCGATGCGGTGCAGCCACCTTCACAGAAGATGCCCCCGCCTCGCTCGTCGACGGCGGTGCCGAGGAACGCGTGGTTACCGGCGATCGTGCATCCGAGAAGCTGAGCGGTACCGCCGGTGGCAAGGAACACGCCCCCGCCGAGGTTCGCGCGATTTCCGGTGATGACGCAGTCAATCAGAGTGGGTGAGGCGCTGACCTCGGCGCTGATCGCGCCGCCTCCGATTTCGGTACAGCTGTTCCCCTTCATCACGCAGTTGATGATCGTCGGAGTGACGAGGAGACCTTCGCATCCGATCGCGCCGCCGCTGTACTGGCTGTGGCAGTCGACGATGATGCAATTGCGGATTGTCGGAGACGCGCCGGCGAGGCAGTAGAAGCCCCCGCCGCTCAGCACGTGGGGCAGCAGGCTCTCTTCATCCGAGACGAACCCGTTTCGGATCGTGAAGCCGTCGACGACGGCATCGGACGTCTCGAGAGTGGTAAAGATAAAGCCCCGATGTGGGGCGCTCGCGCTTCCGGCGACGTCGATCTCCGTGAATTCGGGGCCCGCTTCCGACGTAACCACGAGATCCTTCCCGCCGAAGTCGATGTCGCGGTTGCCTTCCCCGGTGTAAATCCCGGGGGCGACGAGCACGCTGTCACCCGCCGCGGCCGAGTCGACCGCCGCCTGAATCGTTGGATACAGCTCGGATGGAACGGGGAGCGTGGCCGCCTCAGCGCCCGTGACGGCCACGAGGAGGATTGTCCCTAACGTCATTCGGATATTCATGGCCTCATACCTCTCTGGTCGGAACCCACGCGAGGTGTCGGTGGTGGAACGCATTCGTAGACGGCAGGTTTCGTGGCCACTTGCGCAGCCCAGCCCGTTGCCGTCTTCCTCGACCCGATGATAGACTAGCTTATGACTGAATTCACTTTCGAAAAGACTGGAGTCGATACGATGAGAAACGCGTTCAGTCGGCGGTCTCGGTCGGCCATCCTGGCACTACTCACGCTTGGCCTTGCGCTGATCGCCGCGTGCGAGAGCACGACGTCGACGGAAGGGCAGTCAGGCGATATCACCTTTGTCTTCATCCATCAAGTCGACGGCGCCGACCTGACGTTCGACATCACGACGTACACGAATGCCGCCGGCAATTCCTACATCATCCAGACGCTTCAATATTACGTGTCGAACTTCGTGCTCCACCGAGCTGATAGTGCCCAGTTCGTGATGCGCGACTTTCACTACCGGGACGGCAAGATCGATGATACCGAGGTCTACCTTCTGGATAACGTCCCGAACGGCGAGTACACGTCGATCTCGTTCACGTTCGGTCTGGACGAGGAGATGAACGTCGACGGCGGCCTGCCGAACAATCAGCAGAACAACAACATGGAGTGGCCGGAGCCGCTGGGTGACGGTTATCACTACATGAAGTTCGAAGGCCGCTACACGGAAGACGAGAAGGCGCTGGTCTCATTCGCCGCTCACTCGGGCATCTCGTTGATCGACAGCGTGCGCGTGCACCGCCACTTCGAGGTCGAGCTACCGAACTCCGCGGTGACGGTTAACGGTAAAGGCTGGCAGGTCGAGGTGGTGGTGAACCTGAACGAGTGGTTCAGCGATCCAAACGAAATCGATATGAACAGTTTCTTCCCGGGCGGCATGGGCATCATGGCCAACCCGGCGAAGCAGGATTCACTGATTGCCAACGGCCCGACCGTGTTCTCGACCGGTGAGATCACGGAGCTGACGCAGTAGATCATGAAGAAGCCGACCATGCAGAAGCCGATCATCACAGTCGCCGCCATCGGGCTATTCCTGTTACTGCCGGTTGGGTGCGAGAAGACGACCGTCGTCGACCCGCCACCGGCTGAGGGTGGCTTCGTGCCGACCGACACGCTCACACTGATGATCTACGAGGCATTTCCACCGATGCCGATCCCCGCCGACAACCCGCTGACCAAGTCCGGCGTCGATCTCGGCCGACTGCTCTTCTACGATCCCATTCTATCGGGCGACAGCACGCAGGCGTGTGGAAGCTGTCATACCCAGGCGTTTGCCTTCAGCGACAACGGCCGCCAATTCAGCGAGGGTATCCGCGGCGAAATGGGTACCCGGAACGCCCCCGCGATCATCAACGCGGCCTGGACCCCGACGATGTTCTGGGATGGACGTGAGCCGAGCCTTGAGCATCAAGCGCTGGGGCCTGTCCCGAATCCCATCGAGATGGACGAAGAGTGGGAGGACGCGGTCGCGAAGCTCCAAGCACACCCGGAGTATCCGGACCTCTTCGAGACGGCGTTCGGTACGCGGGAGATCACGAGCGACCTCGTTGTGAAGGCGATCGCGCAGTTCGAGCGGACGCTCGTCTCTCAAGACGCCAAACTCGATAAGGTGAATCGTCACGAGGCGGAGTGGTCCGACGCCGAGGCGCGCGGCTTCCTTCTGTTCTTCACCGAGAAGGGCGATTGCTTCCACTGTCACGGGAACGTTCTCGCCACCACCAACGACTTCCGCAACAATGGACTCGACGCGACTTTCGAGAACGACCGGGGATTGGGGGAAATCACGGGTGATCCGCTCGATGACGGCAAGTTCAAGACGCCAACCCTCCGCAACATCGAGTTCACCGCGCCCTACATGCATGACGGTCGCTTCGAAACGCTCGAAGAAGTGCTCGAGCACTACAACTCGGGCGGTGTCTGGTCGAAGACCGTCGACCCGCTGATCCGGATCGACGATGGTCTCGGTCTCACCGAAGACGAGATGCAGGACATCATCGTCTTCCTGAAGGCGCTCTCCGACTCGACGTTCCTCAACAACCCTGCCTACGCGAATCCGTTCGAATAGACGCCTTTCGCCGCCTGCGCGAGCGGCGATCGATCTGTCGCTCGCGGGCGCGTTACTCTTCATCGGAACAGGGTTCGCCACCGCGGAAGTGCACGAGGTCATCGTTCGCAACTTCGAATTCTCCCCGCGGTTCATCTTCACGAGGTCGCCGGCCCCGATACGTTTCTGGTCTGGTCGGAGCTTCACACGGACGTCGAGGTTGTGAACGGGGTGTTCAACATCGAACTCGGTACGATCACACCGCTCAACGAGGGCCACTTCAACCCCGATATCGTGTTGCTCGAGACGGTCATCGACGGTTCTCCCCTCGAGCCGATGCGAAAGCTCGGCGCAACGCCATATGCCTTCCGCGCCAACGTGGTCGAGTCAGGGGCCGGTGACGATGGGGGGATGAGGCTCTCGTTCATCGACGTGAACTGCGAGTGTGTCGGTCCCGTCGCAGATACCTTTGTGAAGATCGGCGACATGGGAACGTTCACGAAGGCAGAAGAGCAAACGGACATCGAGCTGAACTATAGCGGCCGAGTGAAATCCGACGGCTGGTCGGGTAGCACGGGCGTCTATTTCGAGTTGAGAATCGACGATCAACCCCCGAGCGACGGTCGGGCGCTGGCGGTGAACGGTCAGGAAAACGTTTCCGCCAACGTGACCATCATCGGTGTGTACTCGGGCCTTGCCACCGGGTCGCACACGGCTAGCATGTGGGCAAGAACGTACTGGGGCTCAGTGACTCAGGCCTGTTTCGAGCCGGGCTGCTGGAACGCGGATCAGCTGCTGGTTCGGGAGTACATGCGGGACTAGGTTGGTCGAGAATCTGTCGGGCGGGTCGATTGGGCCAATCGATTCGCCTGATCGACTATGCCGATCGATCCCGAGGAATGGGTGCGCGCTTGTCGACGGATCGCCTCGCGGCAAGCGTGCCGTCCTGGAACAAAAGCTCGGTCGTGAGCACCGTCCAGAGTAGGCGCGCTTCGTGTTGAGTGAGCCTGTCGAGCCTGTCGACGATTCTCCCCACGATCTTTCGATCGAAGATGCCGCGCTCGATGCACGCGCGCGAGCGGACGACGTCCACGTAGTCGCCCAGCTTGCGGCTGTCACGGAACCACTCGGGCAGTCGCCCCACGAGGCCGCGCTTCCGGGCACCATGAACGTCGGGCAGCCAAGCCTCGTAGGCCATCTCCTTCCAGTACTCCTTGTACCGGAATTCCGGCCCGAGTGATGGGTAGAGTGCCGCGCCGAACGCCAGAAGCGAGATGTCTCTGAGCGGAACATCCAGGCGGGCGCCAATCGAATCGGCGAGCAGAAGCCGACTGCGGAGGTTGCTCTGAAAGATGATATCGCTCCAGAGCCAGCGCCACTCCGCCCAGTCGAGAGGACGACCGAGCCGCTGAATGGTTGACATGAGTCCTGGTGTGCATTGCGGCGCGGGGTCGAAAAGGTTCGCCCGCCGCCCGAACACGGCCAACGCCGCGCGTCCTTCCGCGAGGCTGGGTTCGGCGCTCAGGTTGACCGCCGCCGACTCTTCACGCGTGAGGGCGAGCAGACGCAGCCGATCCCTCGCGCTCTCCGGCAACCGCTCATGGAGCGGCATGAGCAGGCGGAAGAGCGCGGGTGCGGGGATCCACGGCCGCAAGCTTCGCTGAAGAGCGACGGTGCCGAAGACGGAGCCCGTCCCATCGATCGTGCCGAGGTCTCCCGTCCAAAGCTGCCCGCCGCGCCGCCCTGCCCGCCGGAGCGCCGCCTCGAGCGGCAGGTGGTTGTAGAACTTCGGGGGATAGGCGCAATTCCTCAGGTAGGGCTCGAGCAAGCCCCTGAAGTCGAGCTCATCTTCGAAGAAGCGGAGACACTGATAGCCCATCTCGCGGGAGAACTCCGCCGCGACGCGGGACTCGTCGTGACCGATGTGAGTGCCCATGCTGACGCCGACGACGTTGGGCACACCCTCCAGGCGCGCGATGGCCATCAACGCGCGGGAGTCCAGGCCGCTGCTCAAGAGTAGTGTGATCCCGTCGTTGCCCGCTTCGCGACAGCGGATCTCGACAGCGCGCCGAACGAGTCTCCTCCCGACCTCCAGGCAATACGGATCGGCAGACCGACCCGGGCTCAGACCGCTCATCACGCACGAGCTTCGATCGAGTCGCTCGATATCGGTCCGCCCCGGGCTGACCACGAGCCGCTCGTCGTTGTGAAGCCGGAAGACACCGCGGAAGAGCGTCTGTTCATCGACGAGATGACGATGGAGGCAGATCTCAAACAATCGTTCCGTGTTCACCTCGCGGCCCAAGTCGAGAAGATCCGATACCGTTTGCGGCGAGGTGGAGGCGACGACGCGTTCGTTCGATCGGCCGTAGTAGAGAAGCCTGGCCGGCGTCCAGCTCTGGACAATTGTCGTGACCGGCGAGACGAAGCTCGGCGTCCCGCGATCATGAGTGGTGTCATGGATGACGAAAGCGATGAACAGACCGTTGGCGGACGAAAGCAGGCGCACGGCGCGATCGCACGTCATTTCCGAACCGAGGGCGTCGATCGGAAGCGTGTCCTTCATATTCGGGGAGAAGCGCTCGACTAGCTCATGGATCTTGCCGATGATGAGCGCGGTCCCATCGGTCAGGTCATAGCGTCGGACGTCACCGTCCTCCGGCTCCGACGAGATCGACAGGCTTCCGTGATGTCCCTCCCAATGCGCGTGAAGAGCACCACGCGCATCCACGCGAATCGACTCGCCACGCGGCCTTCGGACTTGTGTAGCACCGACCTGTGTGCGCTCGCTGTCTATCAGGATCACTGAGGATCTCCGGCATCACGGGGGTCACGCCCGACGATACGGTTCTTGATATGTGTCAGGGCGGGGAGAGGATCATCCCACGAGAAGACGGCGTTCACGCACGGGACGAACAGCGTCGGCAGCCACTCCCGCCAGCTCCACGTTCCGTCCTTCGTGTAGGTTCGCATGGCCCGCAGGTCTGCGAACGGATTCCACCAACGACGGCCGACGGCATACGTTTCGGGCGTGTCGACTTTCTCGCCGAGGCACGTCTTGTAGTAGTAGTAGGGGAAGTCGACACCGCAGGAAACATCGAGCCCCGTCCAGATGCTGAAGCGCGGATTGACCTCGAAGAGGTAGAGCTGTCCGTCCCGCTCGTCCCGCTTGAAGTTGAGGTTCGCCATACCGCGATAGCCCAGCTTCCGCAGCACGGTTCGTCCCGCGTTTCGGACCTCGTCCGACTCGATCGACTCCACGTAGCAGCCCATTCCGTAGTGGGCCGGGATGACGCGGAGTTTCTGCCCGACGAACTCACCGCGGATGATGCCGTCATCATCGATCATGGCATGGTAGTCGAGATGGTTCTCGTCGGGGCCGATCACCATTTGCTGGACGAGAAGTCGGGGTTCGTATTTGACCAGGCGGTCGTACCAGCGAATGAGGTCGATGTGGTTCTCGACGGGGAGGACCTTGGCCTGACGAACCTCCGCCGGCAAGCCCTCCGTGGACAGCCATCCGTGAAGCGACTCCGGCTTGATCACACACGGAAGCTCGATCGCGGAGAGAAGACGTTTGAGGTCCGCGCTGTTCCGCGGTCGGATCGTCGGCGGAATCGGCAGGTCGCATTGCTGAGCGAGTGGGATGAAGTCAGTCTTGGACGCGAGACGCTCCAATAGATCGGCTTCAGGTACGTGAAACCGGAAGTACTCCGACAAGGCAGCCCGGTTGCGCGAGATGAAGAGGACGTTCGGATCGCCGGTCGGGAGCAGGACCGACAGGCCGCCGATGCGCTTCCCGAGCTCGAGGTAGTACTCGAGCGTGGCCGCGTCGTCTTGGATGTCCGGTCCCGGAACGTAGTGGACGTAGCGTGATCTCGCCGCCGAGGGGCGCGATCCGGTGTGGACGCCGATGACGTCGATGCCGCGGCGCCCGAGCGACCGTGCGAGCGATAGCCCGGTCTCGCGAAGTCCCATGACGACGGCGACTGCCTGCCCATCGGCTCGCGTGAACTCCGGCAAGCGTTCCGCTACGCCTCTATTCGTGGCCTCCACGCTGATGACACTCCTTCGGCCTTGGCGGCCTTCCGTGGGATCACTCTCTGGAATGTGTTGGTGGGCTTTCATATATGTCGGTCGGGGCGGGTTGGATCTTGTCCGATTTTCGGTGAGGGGAGGCATGCCGGATGCCGGCGGTGGGCCGTGGGGACGCACCGGGATGGCGGCCGACGGGGATATCGGAGGGAGTGGATGGTGGCAGGCGAGGAGCCTGCAGGCACGACCCAAACACAAAACCCCCGAACGACCGTTTGCACGGTCATTCGAGGGCGATATCAGTCGATCTCGGAGCTTGGACTAGCGATAGTGGCTCTTGATGGTTCCCCAGGTTCCTTCCTCAACCGGCGTGCCGCCGCATGGCGTGACGCACGACCAGATCAGGAGATCGGAGCCAGTGACGTTGATCAGCTCGCAGTCGCCCACATCCGTGTTGTTCTGATAGGACCTTGCGTCGTACGGAGGGTCCGTGTCCTCACCGGTCACACCCCAAACGCCGGGATCCGGACACAACACGATACCGTAGTCAGATCCAGCACCAACGCAGATCGGATCGGTGAAGTCGATTTCCCAGGTTCCGGCTGCATTGACGAACACAGTCTCAAACGTTTCGTTCGCCGGATTGCTAATCTCGTAGCAGCGGAACGTGACGTTTCCGTTCGTTACCCAGAACTCCGACCAGAAGCCCGCGCTCTGGACGAGGTAGCCCTGATCCGCCGGCGGCGTGTAGCGAACGCCCAGATACCAATACGGTGCAGCCGGTCCACCAAGCGTGCTGCCCGAGCCCTGGCTGTCATCTTCGTTGTCGTCGTAGCGAATCTCGAGGTCGCACTCGACGTCCCGGACGCCATCATCCGGCGGCGCCGATTCCATTCCGTCCGGGATGAGCGTGGTGGGGTCCGCCGCGGATGCGCCGGTCGCGAGACCCGCGGTCAAGATGATGCCGATCGCACCTAGAAGCAGTCGATTCATCGTTGTACCTCCTTAGCAGTAACCTGTCGTTCCAACGTTGCCTTGTGACGTTCCTAGTTGTCGAAATCGTTGCTGTCGCCCGCGCACTTAACCCCATCTTGACCACCCAGGTCGTTCCCGACCAGACCTAATCGCGTGCCCCAG